>NZ_AOIN01000106.1 GCF_000337135.1 Natrialba chahannaoensis JCM 10990 | reverse complement strand
CCATGCGCTCCTCGAGTGCCCGCTGAATTGGCTGCTCGAGAGAGCGGCCACCCTCACCTAACACGTCGAGGACGGTATCGGGAATCTCGTCCTGCGTGGTGTCGGTTCCCTCGAGTGCGCGCTGGATGTGGTCCTGGATTTCGGTCGCCGTTTCGGGGGAGTGCTCCGTGTCAGTGGAACCGTAGCCTGGAACGACGGGTTCGCCCGGTGGCGTTGCTTCGGGTGGCGAATGTGCATGTGCGTGTGGGTCCGGAGCGTGCGGGACGGGTGCTGTAGGGATACCAGCGGCAGG
>NZ_AOIN01000105.1 GCF_000337135.1 Natrialba chahannaoensis JCM 10990 | reverse complement strand
AGAGGACGAACACGTGTGGTTTGTCACAAACCGAGAGATAGAGCCAGAAGCAGCACGAGCGTACGCGGCAGCATTCCGCCGCCGATGGGGGATTGAAACCTCACACCGGTAGATCGGTGACTTTCTTCCGAGAACGTCGTCGCCGACGTTCTCGGTGCGAATGTTCTACTTTCTGTTTGCGGTTGCACTGTACAATCTCTGGGTTTTAGCGAATGTTCTCGTCACAGATGGTACAATTCCAGGGAAGCCACCGATCTCAACGAAGATCTTCCAGGAATTTGTTCTTCCAACCGACTACGGATAGAACTCCAC
>NZ_AOIN01000104.1 GCF_000337135.1 Natrialba chahannaoensis JCM 10990 | reverse complement strand
GGAGATCGTCGGATCTGGGTACGGGCGAGCCGAAGACACACAGACAGATGCCCCACCAGTGACCACGTACCGCGAGGCACTGGCTGAAGCCATGCTACACGCCCCGATGCTGGCCCCGATGGTCGGCATGGCGAAACTCAACAACACCGAAAACGACGGATAGAGCACCCATCACGAACCACCCCGATCGAGAACAACGCGCATCTATATATCTACCTCCTCTCTGACACACCATGGGCAAATGGGCTGTGGGCCAATTTCATTCACTGTAGACCGAAGGTCTACAGTTAATGAATACTGTAGGGGAGGGTATCACTGAATACGCATACTACCAGAAGTATGATAAACCGACTACGAGTCCTTGTACCTCACACGGTGCTCCTCCGGCACACGGTGGACCAGTTCACTGTAGATCGCCCGGAACGCATTCCCGATCTCAGCGAGCCGCGCCACATCGTCGTCCGTCAGTGGCTTATCATCGTTCAGTAACGCCCGCGTCAACGTGTCTGCGGCCGTTATAGCCTCCTGCTTCTGACCCTCCAGCACCAACGCCACGAACTCGTCTGACTCACCTTCGAGCGGCGTTCCGTGGACCAAGTCTTCGGTATCGATACTCTCATGCCCCTTTGCCGGGGAATCTGATTTTGCTGTCATGGTTTCCGTGACGGCACGGGGTCGGTGGTGTGACACCGGCCCTTTCGGGCACACCCGCGCCAGTGGGTGCCTCGCCCGTTCTCGCGGGGTCATCGGCAATCCTCTGGTGGTCGAGCCACCGGCTCGTCGAGGACCGGCGGCAACTCACGACGATCGCGTGGCCCGTCCTCACTCCATGGCCACTCGAACGACATGAGCACCTCCGCGTACCACGGTTCTCGAACGTTGCAGTTCTCGACCAAGT
>NZ_AOIN01000103.1 GCF_000337135.1 Natrialba chahannaoensis JCM 10990 | reverse complement strand
GCGCGGGCGTCGATCGACTCGCAGGCGTTCGCTGCTTCCGGGCCGGTATGAATCGTGACGTCGTCGAAACGATCACCCAGACGCTCGGCCAAATCCGACTGGACCGCCGCATCCAGCGACTGCCCAGGTGTGGAGAGAACTCGGCGAACAGGGTCGGGAACGGCTATTTCTCCAGACCGGTCATCATCCAGGTGAGTGTATCTGTTTCGGTGNGGAGACTGCGCTTGCCGCGTTCGGAACGCAGCCATCTTCTCAGAATCACCCATTATCTCGACTGGCATCCCTTCGTCGGCCCACTGTTCGACTGTCTCACGACCTTCGGCGGTTACTACCTGTTCGAGCGTTCGCCTGAGAGAGGCTGTGGGTACAGAGTGGCCGAGTACCGCTTCGCAGTCGTCCGCTGAGAGCCAGATTCGATCGGGTATCTCTGCACCAGACCGGCTACGCCGAGCAGCAGATGACTGTGAGTCAGTTGTAGTGCGGGTGGCGTTGCGGTTGGATCGACGAGCCGTCTTCGACGACTTCGACGATGTAGACGGTGATGACCGAGATGATGAATTACCTGAATCGGAGCTGGATTTCCGAGGGCGGCGAAATCCCATCTATTACGAACATATAAAGGAGGAAATTATATATNACCTGAATCGGAGCTGGATTTCCGAGGGCGGCGAAATCCCATCTATTACGAACATATAAAGGAGGAAATTATATATCTTACCATTGGAAAGGCAAGTGAAGATATAGAGTTTCTCAGATTCATTCATCAATATTTCCAGCTTCGTTGCTTACATTCTACCACATAGAAATGGCGAAGCGTCGACACAACAAAAGGTGGCCGAGTTTCTGGTATATTCTGGAGGTTTATATACGAAGCCGCGTAATTCCTGAGTAGTGACAGCACGCGCGGGAC
>NZ_AOIN01000102.1 GCF_000337135.1 Natrialba chahannaoensis JCM 10990 | reverse complement strand
TCTCCGACTCGTTGTTGCAATCACCAACTACGAGCGAGGAAACGAACCGGGCTGTGAGAAGCTATGAGATGGATTCTATGACACGCTCACTATGGCTATCCAAATCCCGCTAACCAGTCCCCAACTGCGTCTCAGATTGAAAATTTTCATAACACAATTCGTGATGCGTGGGGTGGAGAAACTCCGACAGTCCTAGATCCTACTTCAGGCCGTGGGATCCTTCCCTTCGAATCAATACGTTATGATCTTCCAACTATAGCAAATGAATTGAATCCTGTAGCCTATCTCATTACAAACGCTCTTGTGTAGCACTTTGTTGATTTCACAGTGTGGCTTTGATAGCGTGTTTGAGCGCTTCTCTCCCTGGTTTCCGCAGTAGCTT
>NZ_AOIN01000101.1 GCF_000337135.1 Natrialba chahannaoensis JCM 10990 | reverse complement strand
CCCTCGCGCCATCAGAGATGTGTATAAGAGACAGTCATCCCAGTACGCGTACCCGCTGTCGCGAACCAACCGAGCGATCGTTTTTCGCAGCGGAATCGGTGACAGAAGGATCTCTGCATCCTGACGCTTGCCGAATTGTTCTTCTACGGCTCGCGTTGTCATCGAGGTTGCGCCAACGTTCCATATCGTCGCCTCGAACCAATCAACGCCGTAGGCGTCCTCACCTTCGGGGATGATCGCACCTGCCTCGTCGAGTTTCTCGATGACGCTCTGATGGATGGTACTGTCGGTCGTAACGTTCCGATGTGCGAGTCCATCCGCGGTGGGGAAGTAGAGGTGCGTATATGCCTTCTTGATGTCCTGATCCAGTGTCCCCTTCGCGCTATCCAGTCGCTCACCGAGCTTGTCCTGCTGCTCGGTGTTAAGTTCGTACTGGTCGCCGAGGTTGTTTTGGACGTGTTTGATGGCGGCAACGCGTTCCGCGGTCCGCTTCGCGTCTGCCACGTCGTTTTCACTCGCTGCGAGGAAGACGACGTTGTTCTTGAACACTCTCGGGGTCTTCTGCCCGCCACTCGACGATGCCGTGTTCTTGAACAGTGTTTGGATCGCTTCTGGGACTGTCTCGTAATCCGTGATGGTGACCGTATCAAAATCCATCACGCACAGGTGCGCTTCGTCAGCGGTATCCGGAATCTCGTGCGGTTCCTCCGGTCCAACAATCACGTTGAGGGTCCCTTGGCCGAGCGCTTCGTCAAGGGCTTCCTCGAGGTGCCGGCGGGCGAGTCCGTCTTGCAACTGCTCGACGACGGAGTCGATGAGTTTCGTCAAGTTTGGCTCAGACTTGAACTGAATTTTCTCACCGTTGTCTCCATGTAGGTAGAAGCACGCAGACCGACGGCCCTCTCCAAGAAGGTTATTCAACGCGTCATCGTAGTGCGCCAGCTCAACTTCGGTGTTGGCGATCGCGTGCCGAAGGGGACGGCGGGTAGTTCCGCGTCCGTCGGCACCTTTGACGATGCTCTTCCAGAGGATCGCTGTCGTGAGTTGTGTACCAAGCGATGGGTGACTGTTTTTGACCCAGTTCCGATCCTCTTCTTCTGCGTTCGCCGTCCCGTCTTCCGAGTAAATGTCAGCTTTGATTGCGGCCTCGAAGTCCATATCCACGGACGAGAACAGGCGAAGGAGCGTCGAACGAACGTCTCCGTCGGAGGGATGCAGATCGAACAATCGAACGAAATGGCGTTCCTGATTGTCGTTCTGGTGCTGCCAGAGTCGGTATACTGCACGAGAGAGGAGTTTGAGTGCTCCGCGAGTACGCTGGAACGACGGAAGTGAATCGAGTTCCTCAGTGAGTGTATCGATTACCGTCGGGTGAATCGGATAACTATCTTCGAGGCGGTTTCGATGCTCTGGGCTTGCCGCGCTATCGGGGAAGGAGTCACGGTCACCCGTGTAGAACGACATATACGCATCTACAGTCGCATCGCGACCATCTCCTCCGACTTTTTCGAACAGACGATGTCGAAGGACGGCGGCAATTTCGTTGTCTTCGGTTGGTGTGATAGAGCCTTCGACACGGTCGCTGATACTGTTGAACTCCGAGATTGTCTCAGAGACAAGGCCACGGACGTCCTCGGCTTGGTCAGCAAAAGCAGTGTCCGCAATACTGAGGACAACGGTGACCTTGTCGTTATTCTGCGTCGCGGACAGTAACGACATCAAGAACGTATTTGTCTGCTTTGCGAGCGTTGAGTCGCCAATCTCGACGGCTGCGGCCTGTTCAAGATATGCGGCAATCTCGTCGATGAGGATGAGTGACGGATTGTCGTTCCGCTCGAAGAGCTGCTCGAGTTTGGTTGTTCCTGGAGGCGTTCGGTTCTCGTCGTTTTCGCGCAGGAACTCGTAGCCTTCCCGCCCGAAAAGCTGGTAGGCCATTTCCCCCCACATGGTCTTCGTCGCAGGGGCGTCAGGGTCGTCGTAGTTCGAGCGAGCGTCCTCTGCGTCGACGTGTGTGCCCACGAAGACGGCCGAGTTGACGTCGAGACCGAGTGCAGCGGCGTCAGTATACTCATCGGCGATGTCCTGGTCGAGGATAAAGTCAGACAGGTCGGGGACAGCACTCGGCGATCCTGCGAGGTGATACGCGGCGATCTGGTTGTGGGTTTTCCCGCCACCGAAGCTGGTGTCGAGTCGGAGAATACCGTTCGTGCCGGTGTAGTCGTCGTTATGTGCGCCGACGAAACGGGTTGCGAGATGCGTGAGAAGCTCCTGTAGACCGCTAGTGGGGTAGGTTTTTTCGAAGAAGAGTCGAGGGTCCGCGTAGACATCAGGAGCGTCGTCGCTGTGGGCGACGTCAGCGAGGCTAGCCGCGAATTGGTCCTCAGCGAGCTCACCGGTGAGAACGTCCTGGCGAGGTTCGCAGAACTCGAAAATACTCGGCGGGCGATTCGTCGTGCCGGTGGTTGTGGGCGTATCGCTCATTCGTTTGTTGAGGTGGTTTCGTTGGCGCGTTCTTTGAGGAGCGTCTTGATTACTGAATCAAGGGACGTGTGGTCCTCTTCGTCCTTGATCTCCTCTAGCTGTTCTTTTGTCCAGTCCTGTACCCGTATCATCGGCATAATTGTATCACGAAATGTCCAATTCCCTGAATTTCCTGCATAGTTGGTTATCAGGGTGTATACAGACAGTTGACTTAGTCATTTGGTATTTTAAAGAGGAATTTAGTGTAACAGGTCTGTGGTTCGACTATGATACTGTCCCTCTGGCCAATCTGACATCCAATCCGCGAGCTATTAGCCATCTCTTTGTAGCTCCAACTAGACCCGGACAATATGTCGAAGCCGGATATTGAAGTCCTCGACGACGGTGACGCTTATCCATATTCATCGCATATCAGCGTAGACGGTACAGAACTCCAGCTGGGCGATCTTCTCCTCGTGTTTGATTCTCCCGACGACAATGGTGTCAGCTTCTTCGAGCGTGTCTATGGGTTTACTTGGCCGGGAGTTATCACTCACGTCGTCGATGGGCCGGTTCCTGCTGAGTTCCACAATTTCGAGGACTTTGCTGCGGATCTCGACAGTGAGAAGTTCGCGGTCGCCAGCAAACGCGACCAAACGAGCTTCTTCGTCGACGAAGACACCGTCCGCACTATCACCCTCTACCGATACCAGTACCATGGCGGTTGGCAGCCGATCGTGATTGATGAGCGACGAGATCCACTTGAGAACACCCCCTTCAATGAATCAATTACTCTCTGTGAGGATGGAGAGCAGGTAATTGAAGAGCTACTCGGGACGAGTTCCCCTGAGGAGAAGCAGGAGGTTGAGCATATCCGCGAATTTCTGCGGTCTGCTGGTTATCAGCTAGATCCGATCTCTGATTCAGACGAATAAGCCTCTCACTCACCGATTCACATATAGTAGAAATACTGTGGCCGAACCTCAGAAATCGACTCGGTATCTACTTCAGAGAGGATCGTGCCGACGCGCTTTGCAACACTCACGGTTGCTGGCATTCGAATCGCGTAGTCCGATGTGTTCCAGTCGAGTTTAGTGAAAAAGAGAATTTCTTTACAAATCTCTAGTGAGGGCGTCTCACAGATTTCATCAGGCCGAATCTCAATCGGTGACGGTACCCCACTCCCTTGGTAGGTTGTCTCCTCGGAAACATATCCTGATGTATAGAGGTAATGTACGTCGTCATCAGGAACGCTTAGAAGTGTTCCCCGCATTGCGGGATAATCTGTAGGTGGGAACAACCTAACCTTCGGTCGCCTACGAACCCATACAAGGTCTAAATCACGGACACCTTCCGTCGCATCGAGCAACCCCTCACGCTCTTCATCCCAGAAGATAGATGGCTTATGCAGAACAAACCGACTTGGGCGTGTTCCTTTCTGAGCTTCGTAGTATTCCAGAATCTGCTCACCTACCTGTCTAGCCGCCTCATATGAGAGATGGGGAGATCCATTCTCGTCCTCGGTGATATCCGGGAGTGGATCGCTCTGAAGGATAATATGGTCCCGTCCGTGAAAGACGTGAGCAAGAGCAGCTCGAATCACATCATCTCCTTCGTCTCGCTCTCTGTAGAACGAGAGCCCTGCGTAGCAGTGCCCATCTTCGATTTGCCGAGTTTTCCAGGGATGCCCTCGTTGAGACTTGTATAGAAGTCCAACTGTGAGATTCCAGGCCCGAGATGCTCGCTGTCGGTCAGTACGGATCGCAAGTGTGGATGGCTTAATCAGCTGTGTGGGGATTCGAGCCTCCATCCCGATCAGCTTGATTCGATTTCGCAAGTCAGAACCTTCCGACTGGATTCGCGCATGGTCCTGGTTCTCAGGAGTACACGCGTCCATCACTTCTTGCGGAATACAGACGATGATTGCGTTCGGCTGAACCGAATCTCGTTCGATAATCTCTATGTCTTTCCGCACTAGCTTCAGGAATCTCTCCATCCGATCTCTGGGGGACGATTTACTCGTAACAGATTGGATGTCTCGTCGACGAATTTGGCGTCTCCAACCCTTTTTTGCATTAATAGAGAGATTGAGCGGAGAACTCTTACCTAGGCCGGGATACGGAACCTGCCACGGATTACCACTTGTTCCTGGATGGATCCCGACCTCCATATCATGAAGTAGTTCGGTCAACCGGCGGATCGAATCTCGATCGCCGATAATTCCGAGTTTGATTGTATGGTGTCCTTCCTCATAGAGTCGTGGACCATATCTGATAAGGCCTCGTTTGGGAGAGGTTTCAGTACCTCCTTCAAACTGAATCTCTGGCTCCTCGAGGTGACGAAGCGTGAACGGGGTATCTTGGGGCGTCATTGTTCAATTCCACCTGTGTTTTCGAGATCAGAAGCTGACTCGATGAGCTCATCACGTTCGTCTCCGTCTTTGGGAGGGCGGACATTGAGGGATAGCGAGTCAACTCTGGTTACTTCGAGTTCCTTTACGACGGGTATCTTTTCACCCATAAACCGGTCAAGCTGAGTCTGGTCCGACATCAGCAACTCTTCCCAGACACGCAGCTGGCGGTCGTACTTACTATTCTGGGCGTGGAAACGATTTGGTGAGAAGTCGTTTTGGAGCCGTGATTTACGTTCGCCTGTTACAGGTCGATGACCATCTGAAGTGAAAACCTGTGTGGGTAGCAGAACGTAGTAGTATTCTCCCGCATAGCGCCGTACTCGTACTTTGACACCGCGGTGGATGACATCGGGATAGGAATCTAACTCCTTTGCAACCCATGACCGACCTAGTTTTCGTTCGGTACCGTGCTGTCTGCGGTCCAGTTCCGGGTATACGGTTGTTCCCTTCTCACGGTCGATGAGACAATCGTTATCTCTTGCAACGAGAGTAAAAATCCCCCTAAGAAGGGATCTTACGATGTTTTCACGCTCCTCTTCTTGAGCCCGCGTTCGGAGGTACTCCTCGAACTCTCGTGTTTCGAAACGGTCCTCGTGTATGTAATGACGAGTAGACCCCGGAAGATGGTCCGGATGAACGAGCGAATATAATTTCCGCTCGTGAAGCTTGATGGGGAACGCTTCGTTGTTGTAATTATAGACGCGAGCAGATTCGGCTTCCTCTGTCGTCTCTATGATGTACAGTGTCTCTGGGTAGCGGGTAACCTGAAACAGATTCGTCGCATATTCTGTTTCCTCAGAAACCGGTTCATACGAATGAAGATATGGTTCGTACTGGAACCGTTCTGTTTTCTCGAGTTGATGAGCTTGTTGACGGAGATCATCGTAGGTGCCTACGAAAACATGGGTATCGATAGCAAAATCTCGGAACTCATCTACATCAGTATCATCTAGCCGATCTACGACCTCATCGTTGACGCTGTCTTTGAGTTTTTCGTAGAAGTCGACCAGTTTCTGATTATCGGTGACATCACGATCGAACAAGGCTTTCCAGAGCTGGTCATTAGAGAGCGTCTCCGTAAAAATATAGAAATCAAAACGGTGGGGTTGGGGTTGTTTGATGTATTCGAGGAAATACCGGGCGAGTTCGTCTCTAAAATCGTTCGGGCTGAGGCCTGTGGAATACGCTTTCGCCTCGGCTACCACTTTATCGCCCGTAGCTTTGTCCACAAACTGAATATCGTCAAGCGTGGAGTGGAAAGCTGAATCCCGCTCAACCATGTAATTCAGCCCTTCCATGTACTCAATGATGACTTCCTTATAGTCCTCCCCGCGACGCGCCGTCCCTTCCCGCTCTTTATATATATTGTAGATGGGCACGTTGTATCTCGTTACAAGGAAGTCTCGTGTGAATTACTTTTCCCTCAGTCATTGGATAGTCTACTGGGAGCCGACGGTACTTCTATAATCAGAGCGGTATATATTGGGGATAATGAACCACGAGGTCTTGGGAACGACTCTACGTCTCCTCAATCACGAACGTGGGGCCGCAGATGCGTTACCGAAAAAGTCGCTTCACAAGCTCCTCTACCGTATTGACGTCAAATCTACCGAGCGAAATCTGAATATCTCGATCCCGTATTATTGGTATCTCTTTGGTACCGTCTCTCCAGCCACACCTTCGTCTGTCCCCTCAGCAAGTATTAACGAGCCCGGACTTGAAGATCGCCTACGTTCTGTTGTCTCAGAGGCGCTCTCTGAATATTACGAACATGGATTAGAATGGCTCACTGACCGAATGTATGATGATGCGCCGTATCAGGTTCAGCGGGATTTTCGGGAGTTAGATAAGAAAATACGAACGTTACATACGGAGTATCACGATTTCTTTGAGGTTGACCCAAGCAGAGAATCGGTGCTCAGCTCCGTCCACGACACTTTTGAATCATTTCCAAACGACCGATTTCCGGAGTACGATCGACCACTAATCAAGTGGTATAACGCGGTCACTCGAGAACTCCATTCGCATTCTCCTGATCCCTCCAGATTGATGACGGTGAATGTAACGTTCTGGCGTATCTTTGCACTCGAACTTGCTCAACGGCATGCCCAGGCAATGTCTCCGGAAGAGGTCCGTGGGAACCTCGGTATAACCTCGTTTGAGGAGGCTCGGAGTTCTGCGATCCAGAAACTTGACGAACTCGAAAAGGAAGACCTTGATGCGAAATTTTCTGGATTAGAGACTGAACTCGAATCTGAACGGAGTGCAGCTGACGAACTTGTTGCTCCGATTCTTGAACGCCGGGGAATTGCGCACGAAGATCTCCATCCGGGCCAATGACTCGATACTTCGTAGACACTAACGTCCTCATTGGACTCACGTTTTCTCACGACCGGTGGGCCGTAGAAGCAGAGCGTATCCTAGACGGTCATAACACGCTCTTCACGAGTGAGTTTGTGATCTACGAGTATTGCAGTCGTCCACAAGGAGCGCCTCGAGTTGTGTCCGACCCGGATCAGCTACAGGTTGACCCAGACGAGACCGATGGCGTGTTCGGGACCGTTCTTGAAGACTTTCAAGCGAATGTCGAGGATAATATCCCAATGTACAATCGAGAAATTGATTTACAGCGCTACGATGGTCTTTCCTTTGAGAGGATCTTAGAGATTTTCTTCGATAATATTGAGGTTCGAAGTCAGGCCAAGCCACACTTTGTTCAACACTTCCAGAATTACTTCTCCTCGCGTGAAATAACCCCACGGAATGCGAAACGGTGTGTCGAAGATCTTCGAGATCGTGTTCTCCACGACGCAAAGGAGCGGAAAGACGCACTAATGGATGCTGTCCACGTCATGTCGTCAACTTATGACGATCAGGAGCGCGCTCGCGGCCTAGTCAAGGAGCACATCGGAATTCGAGAGTCCCGGATTCCTCCAGTAGACTCTCAGTGGCTTCTTGATGCAATAGGGCTTGCAGAACGCGATGTGCTTCAGCGTGTTGTGACCGGAGATAAGAAAGACATCGTCCGATATCAGCAACAACTGACGTCATTATTTGATGTTTCAGTCCTCTATATTTTGGATGAGTTTCATACTCTCTCTCAAACTAACCGAGATTCACAGAGTGCATTTTAAATTTGATATCTCAATTCGGATGTGTATTTATAACCGCCAGAGTCGAAAAGATACTATGTCACGATATCATAAGAGAGGGAATCAATCGCTTGTTGATTAAATGATTTCCGAGCGTCGGCTATCAGTGAAGGCACGACGACAGCGACCCGCGTCTAGCAGCTGGATGAACTCCGAACACGGGTGGAGGGTCAATCACCACTCGAAATCAGAAAATAAGGGATACAAGCGCTGTACCCTACAGGTGCATTGGCTCAGAACCGTGCAGTTTCTGGATGGGCCCTGACGGATTCGAACCATCGACCACTCGGTATCTCACACAACCGAACAGAGCCGGTCGTGTTATGAGCCGAGCGCTCTAACCAGACTGAGCTAAGGGCCCCGTCTATGCGGAAGAAAACGGGGATTGTAGTTAACCCTTACTCTCCTGCTTCCATGACGGCATCGTCTGGCCACCCATTGAGCCGATTGCGCACTCGGTTCTTCACCGGACTCGAGTACTCTCTTCTACAGCCCGGAGTGTAGCTGGTCGTGAGCAGCGACGAGCCTATGTGGCAGGCGGTCGAACGGGAACCAGTACTAGTATGTCGGATGAGCGTCGGGTCGAGCGGTTCCTTCGGTCGAAATTGCAAGCGGCGGGTGAGCAGTACGAACAGTTACGGGAGTCGACGGACCGACAGCTCGGGGAGGCACAGCAGGCGTACGAAGTGGCGAAGAACGCACGGCAGTTGCCTTCGGACGACGAGGGGCGTGTAAAACTGGTCTGTCGGCGGTACGCAGAGCGGCGAGCGGCGATGCTCGACGAGGAGTACCGACCGGCATGTTACGAAGCGGGACACCCGGACTGTGAGGGGTGTGCGGAGGACGTTTGTGAAGGACGCATCGAAACGTGGTGAGTGACTGCGTATGCGTGTTGCTGGACAATTGTGGTTCTGATCACGCGCTGGCCTGTAGCCGTTCGACGTCGCGCTCCAGACGGGTCGCATACTCGAGTCGGAGAGCACGCGCATCCGTGATCGAGATGGAACTGTTCGTATCGAACTCCGCTGTCAATGGCTCATAGTGATTCGTCTGGAATCCCAGTCGGTCGAGGTAGTCAACGACTGCCGGCGAGTCGAGGCCGTCGATCAGTGCGGCGTCGACGTACTTCTGCAGTGAGTCGAACGTCGGGAGTACGATTTCGTTTGCCTCACGGCTTGCAGTCTCGCCGCCAATCGTGACGTTTGCGTGGTGGAGTTCCTCCATAATCGAGTCGACGTCCGTAACGAGTTGCAAGAGCTGACTGGGGAGTGTCGCGTCTGGTGAGCGCCACTCGACGGTTGGCATCTCGTCACGCAGCCGGACTGGCGACCAGACGGCGTTGTCGGCCGTGAAGTGGTCCGTGATCTGTGCTTCGTCGATCCCCGTCGCCATTGCTCGCTCAGTAAACTCGTCGAGACACTGTTCGAGCCGGCGGTCCCACTCGGCGACGGTGTCGACGTAGTTCCAGAGCTGGCCGTGATTCGGCAGGTCTGCGTAACACCGCTTGCGGTAGATGTACGCGCGAGCGCTGCTTGCGGCGTATTCGCCCTGAAAGTACGGTGATGAGTTACAGAGTGCGAGTGCCGGATCGAGCGCGATGAGCGTGTTGAGCTGGTCGGTGACGTTTCGCTTCTCGAAGTGAATGTGTGTTCCAGCACAGTGTTTCGCGTACTCAAAATCCGTCCCGAGCAGTTGGCGTTGGATCTTGCCGCGTTCGTCCGCCCGGAGTTCGATTGCGTCGCTGTTGAGGGGCGTCCCAAGCGGGACGAGCGCCTTGTCGAGTTCGGCTGCCCGCTCGAGAACTTCGCGTAGCTGTTCGACGAATGTCCGCTGGAGTTCGCCGACCGTTTCACACGGTGGGGTCTTCAACTCGAAGAGACAGTCAACGAACTCCGCCTCCGTAAACTGGGAGATGTCGACCAGTTCACCGGGCGCTGTGAGCGCTCCCTCGTTATCGACGACCCAGTACTCAATCTCAATACTCTTTTGCATTAGTTCTGACAGAGCGGTGAATTTTGCCAAGGGCTAACGGGGTGGGACTCGAGTAGCCCTGCCGTTCGATCAGCGTTCGTGCGGGCACGTGGGTACTGTTGTGGGGTGGTATGTTCAACGGATGAATGTGTAGGGCTGGAAGCCGCGAATCCCCGTTGCTTGCGAGTGCCACCTACACGCACAGGGACGAGACGGCCAACTGTTCGGCTATGCCGCTTCGACCGCCGACGAAAGCGATCTTCGCCGATCTCGGCGATGAACTGTTTCTCGATCTAACTGACGAGGAGCTCGAGTACTTCGTCGAGCTAGCGACAGCGAAGCGCGACGCCTACGAGACGGTGATGCGCTACGAGCCGACGCCGCGACTCGGGGGTACAGAGCGGCGCGAGCGAAGTGGTGGGACGCGAGTACCACCGGAAGAGAACCCGCACAATGCCTGGGTGAGCGCGTGTTACGTCGGCGGCGACGACAGCGGGGATCTGAGCGACTGGGAGATCGGCATCAAGGACAACGTCTCTGTCGCCGGCGTCGAGATGACCTGCGGGTCACAGGTCGTTGCAGGCTACGTGCCGAACCGCGACGCGACGATCGTTACGCGGTTGCTCGAAGCCGGTGCGGACATCGTCGGGAAAACGAATATGGACGACATGGCGATGACCTCGACAGGTCACAGCGCGTTCGGTCCGATCACGAACCCGCACGACGACGCCTATCTGGCAGGGGGATCAAGCGGCGGGAGTGCAGTGGCCGTCGCTCGCGGCGAGGTCGACGCCGCAATCGGTTCCGATCAGGGCGGGAGTGTCCGCGTCCCGGCAGCCTTCTGTGGCATCGTCGGTCACAAACCGACGTACGGACTCGTTCCCTACACAGGCTGTATCGGCATCGAGCACGCGATCGACCATCCAGGCCCGATGGCCGCTGACGTAGAGACCGTTGCCCGACTGCTCACCGTCATCGCCGGAAGCAACGAACGCGACCTCCGCTCGCACGCACCTGTGCCGACCGAGCGATACGAGAACGCCCTCGACGGAGACATCTCCGATCTCACGATTGGCGTCCTCGAGGAGGGCTTCGATATAGACGGTGCAAACGAAGCAGTACTCGAGACGGTCCGCGATTCGATCGACGACCTCGAAGCGGCGGGGGCCACGATCGAAGACGTCTCAGTTCCGATGCATGCAGACGCGAAGGACATCCACGACGTCTGTACATCGGAAGGTCTGCTCGACGCCATGCTCGGTGAGGGACTGGGGCATGGTTGGAAGGCGTGGTACAACCAATCGTGGATAGAGGCCTTCGGCAAGGCCCGTCGCGCACAGAGCAACGACCTCCCCGCACGGCTCAAACTCCTGTTGCTCATGGGGGCGTACACGAACAGTGAGTACCACTCGCGCTACTACGCGCAGGGAATGAATCTCGTCGTCGAACTCACCGAACGATACGATGCAGTACTCGAGACCGTCGACCTGCTCGCGATGCCGACAGCGGTCACGAAACCGCCCGAACACGATTCCGACCGCGATCAGTACGACCGACTGCAGGAGACCGATTTACTTCACAACGCAACGCCGTTCAACCGCACCGGTCATCCGGGTATAAGCATTCCTGCCGGCCCCGTCGATGGCTTGCCCACTGGACTGATGCTCGTCGGCCACCGATTCGACGACGCGACGGTGTTGAACGCAGCGAGTGTACTCGAGTCCAGGTGAGAATCGATTGGTGGTGAGTCCTTGTCTACAGATAGCGATAGTAGCTACTGAAAGTCAGTGTACACCTGATCGCCAGCCAGATCGGCGATCAGTGTGTAAACCGTTTCAGTTGTTACTATAGTGAGTTCCAACTCATGGATTGCACATAGCCGTCGTGATGGCATATCTGAAGATACTGGACTTCTCTCGATTAGTGGGATAATATCCAAACAGTATTGTTGAAATATTGGTATACTGGTATGGTGTCGGACGAATGGATGCGTGCAAGGGATACACCCATCATCAGTCGTTGCCACCGAACGACTAGTCTGTCCAGAGAGCACTCCTCTGCAGACTCGCCACCACGGTCAGGACGAGTCCTCACCGATGTCTCCGCTCGCAAACCACAACCGGACCCAAACTACCGGTTCAGAGGCACACCGCTCTTTTACCGTTCCGAGCCACTACTGCTGGTGACTCAGGAAGGGCCCTTGATTGTAGGAAGACCGATAGCCAACGCTATGAATTGACACGATCACCTGCTGTCGGGACAAGAGCACCACTCGCTTTCGTGTGGTGAGCAACGGCTGCGCGGATCAAGTCCTGTCACCAGCAGGGCAGTGGGCGACCTGCTGGTAACTCGGTGTGTGCCCAGTCCCAGAGACGGGCACAACTCGCTCATCCGAATGTGGATGACGTGTTTCCGTTTGAAGACGTCGGAACAGCGAGGAAGATGTTTCGTCGGGTGTTCGTTGTGGCAACGACAATCCTCGATGGCTTCCTCGCCAGTGCACTGATTCGTACACACGCCCATCAACTTGTTGGCCGTCTGAATAATAGCGCTTGGATACTGTCATTTGGGGCATTTAACTATAATATCTGACATTTGAGAGATTATATTTGAGAATGGGTGTATAAGTAGAACCTTGTCTCAAAGATAGCCTGAAAACGTATATTGGTGTGCGTTGATTGGGTCTCTCAGGAGACACCAATCCATTGCTGGCTGTCTATCCGCGATACGTCCAACCTGCCCAGTAGATTGTCTCCCGTGCACCCATCACTACAGTGATAGCGTGCTCACCCCACCACTCCCCACCAAGCCAAAACCGGCTGCATCCACACCGGTTTTTACTGCTGTTCGCCATGGTCCGCTGTGTGATATACGTCGTACGCAGCGGTGTCGTACTGACCGCCGACCGCGATGCATACCTTCGACTGTAACGGTTTACTCTCGATAGTGGTTCTGTCGAAGACTCAATTCACAATCGTCGACAGTGAGTTGATCAGCATCGTTGATCGTTCAGAATCTGGATTCTATCGACTAACTCGAAACCGTAGTCGGGACTATTGAACAGATTCAGCGGCAAATCACCAACAGACAGAGAATATCCGCTGAGATTCCCCTATATAGTTATGGTATGTTATATCATATCCTTACTATGGGTTCGACGCTCGAAGACATGGAATTTCTCGTCAGTTCAGCGCATCGTGTTGGGGTGCTCAACGCGCTAACCAGCGCTCCATGTGACCGGAGGGCCCTCCGCACCGCGACGGGGGCGTCTTCCCCGACCATGAGCCGAATTCTCACCGACTTTCAGGATCGGTATTGGGTAGAACGAGATGGGAACACGTATCGGTTGACCGAGCTGGGGATGTACGTCGCTGACCAATTTGAGGAGTTCAGGGAGGCGATGGCGTATCAACGGCGACTGCGCGAGGTTTGGCCATGGTTACCTCACGAGATCGATGGGTTCAGCATTGAGTTGTTCACCGACGTAGTGGTTTCCCAGCCAGGACCGGGATACCCCTACAAGCCTGTCGAGCGGCTCACAGAACTCTTCGAAACGACGAGAACGATGCGTGGATTCGGCATGGCACTACTCAAGACAGGGAATTTAGAGCCGTTTTTCGACCACGTTCTGAATGGCTTAGAGTGTGAATACATCTACCCGCCCGCCATCTTCGAGGAACTACTCGCGTGGGACGAAGAAACTGTCGTCGAGACAGTGACGCGCTCGAACTACACTGTCTTGTTGCATGATGACCTTCCGCTCGACGATCGGTGTGGAATCTGTCTCTTCGATGACCGAGTTAGCATCTGCTGTTACGACCCGGAGACGGGAGCGTTGCAGTCGCTTGTCGACACCGGAAGTAACGACGCTCTTGTGTAGCACTTTGTTGATTTCACAGTGTGGCTTTGATAGCGTGTTTGAGCGCTTCTCTCCCTGGTTTCCGCAGTAGCTT
>NZ_AOIN01000100.1 GCF_000337135.1 Natrialba chahannaoensis JCM 10990 | reverse complement strand
CTAACGGACACCGCTGACGCGGTGTCCTTGCTCTCTTCGATTCCACAGCGACAACTGACCAGTATCAACAATCTCCTACAGAAGAGCGAGTAACGAAATGGGTGCGTGGGCCGAATCGTACTATGAACACTTCCGCAAGGAAGCTTGGTCACTTGACAACGTACCTGACTTCCTTTCTACCGAATCAATTCACTGACGGACGCCATCCGACTTGCATTGGCTTTGCCAACTATGCGTTCATGGTGTGAACTATTTCACTAGGAATCTATACTTCTGTTCGCGGTGTACCCGCTCTCGTGGTGCGCGCTTATGAGTAATCACGAACCTCACTCGGCTGGCTGGCAGGTCGAACAGAGTGCTTCCGAGGCCTATGAAGCGTATCTCGTCCCGTCGATTTTCACGGCATGGGCCGACCGACTGATCGAAACTGGTGACGTACAGGCGGGAGATCGAGTCTTGGACGTTGCCTGTGGGACTGGCATCGTGGCGCGTCGTGCCGCAAGTCGAGTCGGTACAAGTGGCTCCGTCGACGGACTCGACATCAATGAAGGCATGCTTGCAGTGGCGGAGAAAACCGCTGCCGATAGCCACCCATCGATTGAGTGGCAACAGGGCGACGCGATGGAGCTCCCGTTCCCTGAGGAACAGTTCGATATTGTCTGCTGCCAACAGGCCCTCCAGTTCTTCGACGACCCAACCGCCGCAGTCGAAGAGATGGGGCGAGTACTTGCTCCAGGGGGACGCGTAGCGCTAAGCGTCTGGCGACCGCTCGACTACCAACCTGCGTACAAAATACTCGCCGAAGCGTTAGAGCGCCACGTCGATGCTGAAGCCGGAGCAATGATGCGTTCTCCATTCCCCGCATGGGAGCAAGAGGACATACGAACACTCGTTCAGAACGCAGCGTTCGATGCTGTATCGGTCACTATCGAGATTGGTGCTGTTCGCTACCCATCAGTCGCGGCGTTCGTTCGCCGCGAGGCAGCAAGCTCGCCGCTAGCTGGATCACTTGCAGCCGTCGAGCGCACGGTGCGCGCCGAACTGGTTCAGGAGGTCGAGGATGAATTGCGCGTATACAGTGACGACGAGGGCATCGTTTCGCCAATGGAGTCATACATCGTCACCGCAGAACGGTCACAGTAGCGAACAGTGATTCGTTCGAAATCTCTTCCCTGTCTCTCACATGCCTCATCGTCTATCCGACTGATGACTGGGAACTGTCTAGTTTGGCACCCGGTGGAGAATCGTGGTCTGGTATTTGCCGTCGAAGACCCACCGATCTTGAATCATACGTGACTGTTTCAATGGGTAATATAAAAGGGCTGACGGGGTCATTTCGAAACAGCCCCGGCAGAGTACGCCAGAAAAAGAAGGAGTTCTACGGCCCGGTCTCGCTGTTCGTCGCGTCGGTCACATCCTCGAGGCCGGCATCCTCCAGAGTCTCGGAGCCAACGTAGTGCCTTCGTCCAGCACTACTCCATTCATACTCTGTCTTTCGATAGTTGAGACATCACTATACCCGTGATTAACCGTACCAGTAGTCGATGGTTGAGCATCAACTGAATAGGTGTTAAATAGATAAACACTCATCTAATCATTTAATTTATTAGTTATTATTTGAGTTCCTAGAAAAGAATTAATATCGGTCTTGTAGATGTTATAACTGCATATGTCGGAAGAAACCCAGCCGACTCGGCGTAACGTACTTAAAAAGGGAACGGCGGCAACAGCAGTTGCCCTCGGTGGAGTAGCTACCATTGGTGGGTCAGCATCAGCTTCAGAATCTGATGCAACGCCCTCTTCAATTGATGGAACACTCTCCATAACAGGTTACGGTACGTTCACTGTAGAGTTTGAAGGGAGCGGTCTTGATGTGCAAGCCAATGGCAAGAGCCTCTCAATGGATGAAGACGACGGTGTCTGGACTCTTGAAGGACATGTCAATGGCTATCCAAACAATGACCCGAATGAGCATGTGTACATCAGATTGGACGAGCTTGACAAAGTTGTCTCAAGTGAATCAGATTCGGACGTGAACGTAACGTTCAGACACTTCTAACACACGTAAGCAGTTGCGGATAGAAGTTATTATTATTATTATTATTATTTTATAACTTGCTTATACGCGTCGTCGGAATCGTACTCAGGGATATCGAACCCGAGTTTGCGTAGTCGTTCGACACCGCGCCACCACGTCTCGTCGTCGACGGGGCGGGCGTTCGCGGGGTGGATTTCGCCGGCGTCAATCGCGGCCATGGTGACGACGCCACCATATCCACCGAGCTCACCAGTGTCTTGCCAGCGCTCGTCGTTGACGATGTTCGCTGTCCCACCGTCGGATAACGACCCCCACGTGGGCCAGAACGCCCGCTCGCCTTCGCTCGTGTTGGCGTCGTCGTTCCAGCACTGGACGATCGTCTCTTTCGCGACGTGCTGGGCGTCGAGCCGATCGATGGGAGATCGTCGTTCTCACCATGGATCCTCGTCGATCCGCCAAGCCGCTTGCTTGACACCGTCGGGTAGTTCACCGCGATAGATCGCGTGTGCACCACTGTCGGACTGGGTGACGTCGGCGTAGGTTAGGCCCATGTTCGAGGGTCGCGATAAACGCCGGCTGGATGTCGCCGGTCTCGGGATCGCGGACGTCGTCACCGTCGACGTAGACGTACGGGTCGGCTTCGGTTTGGAGGAACGTGCGGCTGTCGAGGCGGGGATCGATTTTGACCATCGCGACGGTCTCGTCGTCGGCGTAGTGGCCGCGGTAGCCTCATTTAAATCGGGCGTCGCAGTCACACGTTGTGGTGGTGTCGTTGCCATCTTTCGAACACTCCACGGGGGCGTCCTGATCACCCCACGGAGCGAAGGGTTTCTTCTCGATGTGACCCATCCACTGCTCGCGCTCAAGGAGTTCCGCAGGCCACACTCCAAATGTCGCGTAGCGAAGTCGGCATCCGCCCAGCTGTTCCAGGACGGACTACGATCGAGTTGATCTGGTGCTCTGTCGCCGGGACCTGGTTTGGTTGGACTCTCACCAGCAACGACCGCCTCGGCGGCCTCGTGGTAACTGGGGTCGTGTCGGCCAGCCAAAGAAGCCGCTTCGGACCAGTGTTCGGATGATCTCGAACGTTTGTTTGAGGCGCTCGAGGACCTCGTCGCTCACGTCGACCACCCCCAGTCCCTGAACGAGGTCTGATCATCGACGTCAGGACGTTCGATGTCGTCTCGGTCAACATCGATTTCGGGAACGCCCACGGTTCGCTTTTCGCCTTCTGGTTTCGGATCGAGAGCGTATTCGACACGTTCCGCTTGTTTCTCGAACTCGGGACGCTCGGTGATCGACTGGTCGGTGGCGTCGATCAACCCCTACGGAATTCGCGACGGCCAGCTACAATGCCACGACACCTCCATTGGGCGTCGCCATCGAAGCATGTAATTCACAGAAGCCGTTGGCTGAGGGTTCGGATATGGTTGTGTATCCATTAAAAGACCAGGACTACACCAATCTACCTTAAGCCTAGGCCGGGATTTGAACCCGGGCTCTCGTCCTTACCAAGGACGCGCTTTACCGCTAAGCTACCCAGGCACGCATTTAGATTGAGTAGTTCCATGGGTTATATCCCTTTCCATCTACGGCAGCCGTGTCAGGCGATTTCACGTCACTATTCAATGCGCTTTCACTGTCACTGACTGCATACTGAAGAGCGGTAGCGACAACTTTTGACGATCCAGGCACGAACACGTCCCGACGACACGCCATCCCCCAGCAATCCCATAGTAGCCACTGCAAGTCACTGCGCACCTGATCGCCCGGCGGCAGCGCGGTTCGGAGCGAGTGAACTGAGCGAGAACCGCGAACGTGCGATCAGTGTGTAACTATAGTAGCCATCAAAAGTCAGTGCACATCCAATCGCACGAAGGCTGTGCGATTGGTGTGTAAACAGTTTCAGTTGTTGCTATAGTTGCAGTTGTTACTACAGACTGAACGGTGACTGGACTCGAGTACCGACTGAATCAAACGGGAGAATCTGAGAGTTGGTTTTGTTCTGTTTCGGTCCGTTCGGTTCCGTCCTGTCCCGTAACCGCAACCCACTCAGTGTGGCTCGCTCAGTTGTGGGCCGCTCGATTCTGTTCCACTCGATCCCGACTCAGGGGTCCGTCGCTGGCGTGATGTGGTCGGTAGGACACTCCTCTGGTGAGTGGTCGGTTGCCGATGGGTCGAGTGTGAACTGACACGTGTCGACGGGTGGGAACGTCGGGGGGACGGTCGTGGTGAGTCTGGCGGTGAGTATGTTACCGCGTTCGAGCACGCGGGAGGTGGAGGATTCACCGACGGCAGCGGCACCGGTTCGAACGGCGAGTTCGATGATGTCACGCTCGAGATTGGCGTCGAGTGTGGTTGGCGATGGAGCGGAAGAGGTAGTGTCGATATCGGTGTTGGTGTCGGCACCGCCGTCCGCGTTGATGTTCGCAGTGTTCGTCTCGAGGTCACAGGCAACATTCACGTCGTCAACTGGCGTTCCACCGTCGGAGGCAGCGGCCGGTGTCCGTGTGGCGAGCTCGGTGCGTCTGGTCTGGTCGTGTCCGAATGCCTGGACGGTTTGGACGGCCTTTTCGGCGGCGTCAGTGTGTGCGAGGAGGTAGAAGCCACGAGCGACGAGAATATCCGCGGCGAGAATCGCGAGGTCGGCGGTTGCTGCGTCCATGCTGTCCGAGACCTTGTCTGGCGTTGCTGGCTGCTCCCAGGGCTCGTCGTGAGCGAGGGTGCGCGTGAGCCGCAGTCCTTCGTAGATCAGTTGGACACCGGCAGCGTGCGTGAGTAGTGCCTCGGAGTCGACACCGTGGGGTGTGTCGGTAGTGCTGGTGGTGTCAGTAGTGCTCTCCTCGGCACCACCAGCCGACGCATGAATCGTCGCACTCTCGATCGTCAGTGCTCCCGGTACCATCGACGCCTCGTCGAGAACGGCGTTGACGAGCCCGGACAATCGCGGCGGTTCGACGTCCGCGACAGCGTCGGAAGCGGCACGCCGACAGGAGTCGGCTTTGTCCATTAGCGGGATGTTACGAGGGCGGAGGCAAAGACCTTTGGAAACGCCGGATCGACTCTCGACATGATCGACAGTTTCGACGGACTGGGACCCGCTGGTCGTGAGGACACTAATGGCTCTAGCGAGGACGACGACCCTGCTCCCTCTCAGGAATCCACCACCCCTGATCACTCTCGCATCCGAACGATCGCTCTCGACCGACCCCAGGCGCGAAACGCCCTCACCGTCGACGGACTCGAGTCCCTTGCCGCAACGATCGAGTCGCAGTCAACAGGCACAGATTCTCCAGCAGTCATCTATCTCCACGGCCGCGGCCCCGCCTTTTGCGCGGGCGCAGATCTTACCACTGTCGCTGATCTCGACGGTGACCGCGACGCAGCCCGCGAGTTCGCCCGCCTCGGCCAGCGTGTCGCCCGCGCGATCGAAACCTGTCCGGCGATCGTCATCGCCGGCATCGACGGCCCTGCAATGGGCGGTGGCCTCGAACTCGCGCTGGCCTGTGACGTTCGTGTCGGCACGCCCGAGTCAACCTACGGCGAACCTGGTGTCACCTTTGGCCTCTTTGGTGCCTGGGGCGGCACCGCCCGGCTCCCGAACGTCGTCGGTGAGGGCAACGCACTCGAGTTCGCTCTCTCTGGACGAACCGTCGACGCGGAGGAAGCGCTTCGAATGGGACTCATTTCGCGGATCGAGGACGATCCCCGTGAGGTGGTTTCCTCGATCGCCAAGCATCCGAGCGAGACGCTGGCGGTGCTGAAACGCCGTCTTCGTGACGACAGCGAGCACGCAGAACAGGAGCGTCGCGAGGCGGATGCGTTCGCAGAGCTAGTGGCTATGCACGCGGCTGAGATCGAATCAGTGCTGGAGTGACAGCGATACGGTTGGTGTTGCTGCCGGGAACTGGAACTGCTGCCGCGACTGACTGTACCAGACAAGTCGCACTATAGTAAGTGGGATGACGGACAGGTCAGAGCGGGTGTTCCGGCGAGCTTACGAGAGCGGTTCTGGTGACGGTGGGACCTGTCGCTTGTGTTCGCTGTGCTCGTACATCCCACGAACGCGTTCGACGGTTTCGGGTTCGACATCGAGTTCGCGGCAGGTTGCGGCGATCGAGAGCGGGCCGTCAACGTGTGCGACGAGAATAGAGTCGAGCGTTTCGTAACTGAGTCCCATCTCGCTCTCGTCGGTTTGATCTGCCCACAGCTCTGCAGTCGCGGGCTTGGCCGCGAGGTCCTCGGGGACGCCGACGTGGCGTGCGAGTTGGCGGACTTGTGCCTTGTAGAGGTT
The DNA here is from genome assembly GCF_000337135.1 of Natrialba chahannaoensis JCM 10990. Lineage (GTDB taxonomy): Archaea > Halobacteriota > Halobacteria > Halobacteriales > Natrialbaceae > Natrialba > Natrialba chahannaoensis. The sequence continues at coordinate 124,470 of NZ_AOIN01000100.1, read as the reverse complement.
TCCGACCGGGTGACAGTCGACCGCGCCGTCGCCGTACTTCGTGAAGTAGCCGACGGCAGCCTCGCTGCGGTTGCCTGTCCCCAGTACGAGGCGGTTCTCGTGATTTGCGACGAGGTAGTTGAGAACCGCCCGAACGCGGGCGCGAGCGTTGCCGACGGCTTCGCGGTCGCCTTCGGCTTCGGGATACGCCGACAGTAGCGAGTCGACGATCGGCTCTATTTCGATGACGTCGTGGGCCATCTCCAGTTCCTGTGCAACCCGTTCTGCGTCGCTCATGTTCTCGTCGCCGCTGACGACAGCGGGGAGGACGAGGCCGTGTACGTTCTCGGCACCGAGTGCGTCCGCGGCGAGGTAGGCAGTGAGTGTGCTGTCGATCCCGCCCGAGAGACCGAGAACGGCACCATCGACGCCCGCCGCGTCGATCTGATTTCGAATGAACGTCGTAATGTGGTCGTGGTGCTGGTCGAGTTCGGTCTCCGAGAACCGCGGATCGATCATACTCAGCTATACGCGGCCAGGTGTCTAATATGCTGTCCACACGGTCGATTGTTGGACGGGTGGGCACTGACCACCCATCCTGGTAGCCGAACCCCTTCGGACATGGGAGTACAGCAGTGATTTCAGTGACTCGCGAAGCGAATCACAATCACAATCACAGTCACAGTCACAGTCACAGGTACCCGAACAGCGTCCCGACGAGCACGAGCACCCACGTGCTAGCACCGACGAGAAGCATGTCGTTGAACCGACTCTCACGTGTTGCCCGGCGTGCAGCGCCGCCGGCGATCAGCCCGAGTGCAACGACGACGAGCATGCGCTGGACGACTACGTCGAGTGGCAGCACGTCGACGCCGAGTAGGCTGTAATCGAGCCAGATCGCCACCGCGAGCGAGCCCGATGCCGCAAGCGCCGCATCGAGTCGGCGCTCGAGTCCGCTGGCGATCACGTACGTCCCAACCGGCAACCCGAGCGCGATGATCGGGTAGAGCGATGCTGCGATCATGTGCACGGTCATGAACGAGAACGTCCGATCGAAGGCGATACCAAGGATCCTGACGCCAAGGATGATCGTGAGGATCGTTCCCGTGAGGATCAGGTGTCGCGCTTCGATGCGACCTCCGGCTGCGGCGAGTCGCTCCCGATCACGCTCGGTGAGGTGGTTGTCGAGTTCGGCGCTGATCCGCGCTGCGATCCCCTGTGGTGGCAGGTCGCCATCGTCGCGAGAACGTTCCACGGGGTCTATCGAGGACAGCCCTAGCCACCCACGACTACGCAGTGTGCCACCACCGAGCCGCCACCCGGTTCGACGATGCAGAAGCATCCCAAGAAGTAGCGGCACGACGAGCGCGGGAGAGAACGTCAGATCGACCTTCGTCGCCCAGCCGTCGGCATCTGATGGTCCACTGTTATCGAGGTAGATCCGCTGGAGGTCCTCCTGTTGATCGACGCCCGGAATCGCCATCAGATCCTGTTCGAGACGCGACTGTGCTCCCTCGACGCCGTCGACGCGGTGTCGCAAGGTGAACCAGTCGAAGTGTTCTGAGTGTGTCTGCATGACGACCCACTGGTCGTCCGGGTTCGGACTCTCGTAGAGACGGATGTGGTAGCGGTAGCCGTAGTACTCGCCGTCCTCGAGTTGCAGCGTCTCGGTCGTCCAGTAGGCCTGGTCATCCGGGCCCGGGTCGAGGTAGGCAAAGCGGGTTGCACCGTCGGCCTGCGACCACGGGATATCCGTCGGTGAGACCGGGCGAAGCGCGTGCTCGTGGCCGGCCTCGGATTCGTTGCTGGGCTCGGTCTCGGTTGGTTCCGTTCCCTCAGTGCGCTCGACGCCGGTCGAACTGTCGCCATCCTCGCTTGTCTCACCTACGTCGTTCTCGGCTGTCGTCTCTGCCTGTGCAGTCGTACTCGAGTTCGGTGCGGTGTGTGAGTCTGGGTAAGGTCCTGACGCTGCTCCCGACTCTTGCTCTGCGTCTGTGTCAGCGTCCAATTCGCCGTTCAGAGTGGCCTCCATTTCGGTGTCCGTTTGTGAGCCGACAGCTGTCTCTGTCTCTGTCTCTGTCTCTGTCTCAGTTGTCGCCGCCTCTTGGGTAGATTCTGCAGGGGAATCTGGCTCGATCTGGTCGTCTGTTGTGCTCTCGTTCTGAGCGAATCCGACGAGGTCGTCCGTATCGAAGTGGTCGTGGTCGGTTTCCTCCCAGTCACCGCCGCCGTAGGCGGTCAACAACTGGACGATCGTCTCGGTTTCCCCGCGGACGACGACGTTGAGCGGACTGCGCTGTTCGTGGGCCTCTCTGGCGTTGAGGTACGGCCAAAATCCACTGTCGCTGTCGTCGAAGGAGATGATCTCGGGGGTCGGTTTGTCTTCCGTTTCGGGGGCGACATCGCTTGTGGATGGCGAGAACAATAGCGAGGGGCCACCGATAAGCAAGACGGTGGCCACCAGCAGAATGGTTCCGATGACGATCGAACGACGCATCTCACCACACTATCGACTGCGGTCATATCAATCTACCCTCTCAGGCGCTGTTCTGCCAGTGAAGTCGACATGACTGATGATGAGAGAGACGGGGACGGTGAAAACGATGGAACCGACGAAACGGATGGAAACGATGCACAGACTGAAACGGAACGTGGCGAGAGCATCCGAAACGACGGGAACAACGGAATCGACGGGATCGATAGAACCGACAGCTCCTCTACTGCTCGGGTTTCCAGTTCAACTCGATCCGTACCGTCTCCCGGTTCCCGCGGAACATCGTCGATCGCTCGACCACGTCGATCGATGTCTCGACCGTTTCGGGCGGTGAGAGCGTTACTGTCTTGTTCCCAACGTCGATATCGACGTGTTCGCCGTCGGCTCTGAACTCTGCAGCGAGGTGCTCGAAATAGGCCGCAAGCTCGTCTCGTGACTTCGCCTGATCAACTGTCGTGCGCTGTGCCATAATCGCTGGTGTCCTCGGATTCGGAAAAGTATGGACTGCAAACGAAACCCTAGTCGCGGTTTACTTCGGGTCAGAAGCTCCACGCTCCACAGTCGCCCTTCAATTGCAACTGTTTTGCCTGCTGGGACTGCTCTGACTGCTTCGCCCGCATCAACTGCTTCGACCACACCAACTACTCCGTACCAGGCATGACTTTTTGCCAACGGCGACGGTACTCAAACCGATGGCAGACGTCTCGAGTGCCACTGTCGATGTCGGTATCGTCGCCCAGCGAGCAAACGACCGTGCCTACGACCTCGCAACAGCGCTCCGGACTGCACTCGAGAATCGGGCCGCCGTCGAGACCACCGTCGCGGTTGACGAACTGACTGCCGAGCACGTTTCGATTCCGAGTGTCCCCGTCGCGGCGATGGCCGAGTTCGACCTCGTCGTGAGTATCGGCGGGGATGGCACGCTCCTATACGTCGCCCGTGAGGTTGGCGAGACGCCGATTCTCGGCGTCAACCTTGGTGAGGTTGGGTTTCTCAATGCTGTTCCGCCGTCGGATGCGCTTGATGTCGTGCCTGATGTCGTCTCCCAGTTACATGCTGATGACGACCTGGGGGCACAACGGCGAACGTTGCGTCGACTCAGGGCAACACCGGCTGATGCTATGTGTGGGGATGATACCACTGCAACCGCGACTGCGACCGAAACCACCGACACCGAAAACACCGAAAACACGCCCAACTGGACACTCGAACCCGCACTCAACGAAATCGTCGTTCATGGCCCGCGACGAGGACACGGCGGCGGCGCAACGATTCGTGTCGCCGTCGACGGCCGACAGTACGCTTCCGGACACGCCGACGGCGTCCTCATTTCGACGCCAACCGGCTCGACCGCGTACAACCTGAGCGAGGGTGGTCCCCTCGTTCACCCCAACGCTGACGCACTCCTCGTCACACAGATGGCCGCTGTAGACGGCCGACCGCCACTCGTCATCGATGCCGACGCATCGGTGACGATCACCGTCGAGGACGCAGCGACCGCGTTCGTGATCAGCGATGGCCGCAACCGCCAGCAACTCGAGCCGCCCGCAAGCGTCACCGTCACCACCGCGCCCAAACCGACGACGCTCGTCGGCCCCCAGTCCGATTTCTTCACCGCACTCGAGAAACTCGAGTGACTGCGATCTCGGGCGACCCGGTCGCATCGTGCGGTTGCGGGAGGAAGGAGTGTTACACCGGTGTGTCAGTTAGGTGTCGTGTCGTCACTGGAGTCGGTATCGGTGGTGGTAGTGGTATCGAGATCGGCACCAGGTCCAGAATCACTCGTCTCATCGCCAATCTCACCGTTCCCCGTCGCTTCGTTCGCCACTGTATCGCCGTCACCCTCCCCATCTCCAGTCGCATTGGCTTCGGTCGCAGCCGGCAGATTCGGATCACGATACGGATTCCGTCCGTACGCCGGCAGTTCATCATCGAGTTGGGACTTCAGTACTCGCCGAAGGCGATTCAGACTCGTCGTATCGAGGCCGTGATCCGCCGCGAGGCGTTTGAACGTGGGCTCATCGGTGATGTCGTGAGCGCGGTACTGGCCGAACAGTTCGTCCATTCGATCGGCCGACAGCGCCTGGGCGTCGATGTCGTCGAGCCCGAAATAAGCCCGGCGATCGAGATCGACGACGTGGCGGATCACCACCAGTGCGACCTTGGGAATCGCACGCTGACTCCCGAACTCCGTCAGGTCGATCTCGTCCATGACACCGAGCGCGAGGTCGCGCTGCCAGGGGGTGAGCTCAAGTGCGTTACACAGCGCCTGCGTCGTCCGCAGTCGATCGAGGTGGTGGGCACGCTCGCTGTAGCCTGGCGTGGCGGCGTGTTGTTCATCGTGAAGTCGCCGAACGCTCTCCGAGAGGTCCGCATCGGGTGATTCAGCGCGGCCGATGACGGTTGCACTCGGCGTGACGATACCCCACTGACGGACCGTCGTGTCCCGCTTTGCGGCCGCGCGGGAGAGCGCACCTGCACCGGGACGGCTCTCCAGCGGGCGCTCTGGGCGCTCTCCGGCGTGATCAGGGCGGGCAGTGACGGCTCCCGCCCGCTCGGGGACTGGACTGCTGTCGGCACCGTCGTCGTCCATTGTCTGTCGCTCAGACAGGGAGACAGAAAAAGGCTCGCTCGTTTTGCGGCGCGTTTCAGCGCGACTGACAGTCGATCCGACAGCTTTCCAGGATATTGTTTCGTTCCGCACTCACGCACTCGAGTTGAACGGGAACCAGCGCAACCGCTCTCCAAGCGTTGTCGTCCCGTGAAAAGCTCCTCGTAGCTACACCTTGTGACCAGAGGCACTTAAAGAACGTTGCCGGCGCGAGACGAACGGCGGTGGACGGTCGAACGACTACTTGATTCAAACGAACCGACGCAAAACAGCGCGTCGGTGACCCGTCGTATCTACACCTTATGACCAGAAGTACTTAAAGAACTGCCGCGAGCAACTCGTCGGTAAACTCGTCCAGTCTCCCCGGCACCGGGCCTGAACGCGCGTGAATCGCCGGCTCAATATCGACTGGCGGGTGGGCGAACTCGCGACCGACGACGTCGCCGACCACGTCGTCGCCCTCACCACGGTGCTTTCGCTCGAGCAGGTCCTGTGTGCGCTCGATTCGTTCAGTGTCGAAGACCGCTGGTGCCTGCTCGGTGAGAAACTGTTCGAACTCGAGTGCTGGTAGGTCGTGGCTGGTGGGGCTGGTGGGGGTGTCGCTAGCCACCCCACACTCACCAGTCGCCTGCAGATAGCGTGCGGCCATCGACGCGCGATAGATCGTGAGATTGCGCTTGACGGTGGGTTTCGTCTGTGTTTCGGTGAAGCGCTCGTCGTCTGCAGCGATGGTCATGGTCGCCGTGCCATCGCCCGTTCCTTCTGTCGCTCGTTCGACGACGTAGCTATCGGTACGAGTGTCCACGATAGGAAACAGTTCGTCGTCGGTGCGCACGAGGTGGTGTGAGATGTACTTCCGGTAGTTACTCGCCGCGATCCCGCGGTAAGCGTGATAGAGGTCCATCGGGTTGTACGTGTGTTCGATGTAAGCCCGGAGTTCGTCGAGAACGGACGGCTCACACGCGATTCGGTACCGGATGGGGCTTCGAACGAGGTCGAGGGCACCGTCGTTCGAACCCGCGAGCAGGTCCGTGAATTTCCGGATGCTCCAGCCCTGATAGTCGACGTTGTCCTCGCCACTGAACTGTGTGACGAGGGTGTCATCGGGACGCTCGAGATGTGCGTACTGCCGGAGATCAGTTGGTGCGAAGACGAGCCCGACGTCGTAGTCACTCGCCGGACTCGCTCCACCCCAGGCGTGGCTTCCGCGAGCGACGGCTAGCACGACCTTGATGTCGTGCGTGTGCTCGATGCGCTCAAGCTGACGCTCGATGATGGTTCGAACACGCGCTGGAACTCGTGAGGAAGCTGCTGGCGCTGTTGGCATCATTCGTTCAACTCACGACCGAAGCCGCCAGTCCACAAGAAGCCGCGTGGCCACAGAGTGCTGCTCGTAGCTACACCTTGTGACCAGAACCACTTAAAGAGATGTCGCGCTGGAGCGGTTCCACGGTGGTCCACAGCGCAACCGGTGCCGTCTGCCGGTATTCGGCAGTGAACTGTCCGTTCCGAAAGGCATAATCGCGCGCTCCCCTGAATACGGGCAATGAGTCACCAGTTGCCGGACGTACAGGCATCCTCGCCAGATGTCACCGTCGGCCTGAGTCAGGTCGGCGTCACCGGTGTCGAAAAGCTCGTCAAGCTCGCCCGCGAGGACAAGCGACCGATCGTCCTCACTGCCGAGTTCGAGGTCTTCGTCGATCTGCCTGCCTGGCGAAAGGGCGCGGACATGAGTCGCAACATGGAGGTCATCGACGAGATTCTCGAAGACGCCACGCGCGAGGAAGCCTACCGTGTCGAGGAGGTCTGTGGCGACGCCGCCGAACGACTCCTTGAAAAGCACGACTACACGTCGAAAGCACAGGTCTCGATGGAAGCCGAGTTCATGCGCCGCGAGCAGACGCCAGCGAGCGACCGCGAGACCCAGCACACCGTCGATATCATCGCCTCCGCGACGGCGACCGATGACGGCACGCGCGAGGAGATTGGCGCGGAAGTAACTGGGATGACCGTCTGTCCGTGCTCGCAGGGTATGTCCGCCGCACGCGCAAAGCAGACACTCGAGAACCTCGGCGTCGAAGCGGACACGATCACGCAGTTCTTGGAAGAGGTGCCACAGCCGGGCCACTCCCAGCGCGGGCACGCGACGCTCACCGTCGAGGCGGGCGGCGATCCCGACGTGGACCTGAACGACATTATCGACATCGCACGCGATTCGATGAGCGCGCGAATCTACAACCTGGCCAAGCGCCCCGACGAGGATCACATGACCTATGAGGCACACGCAGACGCGAAGTTCGTCGAGGACTGTGTGCGCTCGCTCGCGGAGGGTGTCGTCGACGAATTCGACCAGTTGCCAGACGATGCAGTCGTGACGATGAAGCAATCGAACGACGAGTCGATCCACCAGCACAACGCCCACGCCGAGCGCGTCGTCGAGATGGAGACGCTGCGCGAGGAAATCGCGCCCGACGAGTAAGCGACAATCAATTAGAACGTCAGCGGCTCTGCATCCTCCCATCGCGGCGCGAACTCGTCGTGGACGTTCGCCGCGAACTCGGGATCTTTGAGGTCGATCATGCCGAACGCGTCACCCGACGAGAGCGGGTTTGGAACCTGAATACAGACCTCAGCGTCGTCGATGAGGTTGAACGACCCAGTCACTTCTTCGCTCGTCCGCACGTCGAAATCGTCACGCGCCTGCAGCGTCGAGCGATACCGTTCGCCGACGTTTTCAGAGAGCGAGTTGACGAGTCGACGCGTCATCAACACGTCGACCGCGACGCCACGATCGAGGGCGTCCTCGAGTGTCGCCAGCACGTCGTCGCCGACAGTCTGCATGTCTCGCTGGGGCACGGGGTCTGCGGCGACCATGACGATCGACTGGTCGGCGGCGGCGAGCCGTTCCAGAAGGAGGTCGATCGTCTCCTCCGGGCCGACTGCGGCGGTCCAGAACTGTTCTTCGACGGGGTCGGCCGCGTCGAGTTCGTCAGAGAGGTCGTCGACGATGGATTCGTACTGATCCGCTTTCTCGTCGAGTTCGCGTTTCTTGTCCTCGAGCAGGCGGTCGAGTGCAGTCGAGGGCTCGACGGCGACGTACTTTTTCGGCCGACTCGCAGTCTGTGTTCGGACGAGATTGTACTGCTCGATGCTGTTCAACACATCATAGATACGACCCATGGGAACGTCACTGGCTCGTGACAACTCTTTGGCCGTTGTCGGACCGGTGTTCAACAGCGCTCGATACGCTCGCGCCTCGTACTCCGAGAGCCCGAGGTCCCTGAGGCTGGCCATGTACTCACCAATCCGACCGAAGAAACATAAACACTGTGGTGGTTTGCGATCGTATCGAGCCGTCCCGTTTCAGCCCTCGACTAGTCGAGAACGGACTGGACTGCCTCGCTCAACTCCGTTGGAGTTTCAGCGACGCCCGAGCTGCGGTCGCCGAGGATCACGCGCGCGGTTCCAGATTCGACTGCGGGTGTAGTCTCGACCATATCTGCGTCGGGAACCACGACCTTCTCGTGGTCGGCCATTCGCAACGCGGCCCGGTGCAAGTCAGCACCCGGCTCGTCGGCCACCGCGATAACGAGTGGTCCCTCGAGTAGCCGCGATGTTGCCGTCGCGTACTGCGCAACTTGGACACCGAACCGATCGCTCGCGCCGGCGAAGGACTCGAGTAGCTCCCGAGCGACGGTGCGGTACGTCTCGTCGCCGATGAGTGCCGTAAGATCCAGCAGTGCATCGGCGAGTGCGACGTTCGAATCGAGCGGGCGAAGCGGGTGATCGAGGAGTCCTACGCCCGTCTCCGGCCCGTCGACGAACGAGTCGCCATCGCGCAACTGATCGATCGTTGCGTCGGCGACGGCAGCCGCGGTTGAGCTGACGCCCGGGTCGAGCACACTCGTAGCCGTCGTCAGCGCCGAGAGCGTCCGGGCCTGCGTGGCGAGCAACGGCGCGGTTGCGCCGTCGGAGACGGTCTCGGGATGGGCGTGCGTGACAACACCCTCGACGATCAGGTCTGTCTGGAGCGTCTCGAGTGCACGCGTTGCGTACCGTCGGGCGCGCTCGTCGTCAGTGTAGGCCGCGTAGGTGGCCAGCCCCTCGATCGCGAGCGCGTTCGGTCCTGCAAGGACAGTGTCGTCGACCGGCGGCTCGGCGGCCACCTCGCGATCCGTCGCATCCAGACTATGGGCGTCGCTCTCGCCCGGTGCCTGGCTGTTCGCGAAGGCGTCGACGGCGTCGTTCCAGAGCGTCGTCGTCAGGAACTCGATCGTCCGCGCGGCCGGCTCGCGGTACTCGTCTCTCCCAGTGAGGAGATACGCGTTCGCGAACGCGCGTACGAGCGCGCCGTTCGAGTCCAACAGCTTCTCGTGCTGGAGGCCCGACCAGTCGGGATCCGTCGCGAACCGATAGAAGCCCCCATCGTACTCATCGAGCAAGTTTGCGCTCACCGCGTCGAACGAGCGCAGCGCCATCTCCCGGTCGCGCTTCAGGGCGAACTCGAGTGCGTCGGGCAGCGGGAACTTCGGTTGCTGGCCCCAGCCGCCGGCGGTCTCGTCGTACGCCTCGGTGAGCTGGCCGAGCATGGCAGACTCGACATCCGGCGTGAGGTTTCCGGCGGGCGGGTTGTCTTCGCGGAGCGGTCGCGGGATGCGACCGGCACCACTGCCCTTGGTGTCCCACATGGTGCGGACGCTGTCGAGGACCTGTCGCATGCCGTCGTGGCCGAGGTAGCCCGCGCCAGTCAGCACCGAGCCGTCGGGGGCCAGAAAGACAGTCGAGGGAAAGCCGCCCATGTTGTACCGATCACGCACGCGCGGGCGACGGTCGACGTCGACACGAACGGGTACGAAGCTGTCGTTGACGTTCGCCGCGATCCGCGGCTCTGCGTAGGTCTCTTCGTCCATTTCGTGGCAGTGGTCACACCACGTCGCAGTGAGCGAGAGCAAGATAGGGATCTCTGCCGCTGCAGCCTCGTCGAAGGCCTCCTGGCCCCACTCGCGCCACTCGACGCGCGTTCCGTCGTCGCCGTCACTGCCCATACCGATACCCATACCCGAAGTGGGCGGGTGAGCGGCGTAAGCCCTTCGTTCGCCCCTCCCGTGGGGGCGAACTGGAGGACTTCCGCAGTGTAGTGAGAGTAAAGGGTTTTCACCCTTCGTTGGCTATATTGCGGTATGCTCCGGTGGATCTTCGCGCTGTTGCTCATCCCGTTTCTTGACGCGATGTTGCTCGGGATCGTTGTCTGGGAGGTCGCCGCAATCTCCTGGGTCGGTATGGTGCTTCTCGTCGTTCTCACAGGCCTCATCGGTATGCTCCTCGTCCGCGCAGAGGGCCGCAGAACGCTTCGAAAGATGCAGCGCTCGCTTGCCCGGGGTGATCCCCCGACGAATCAGCTCCTCGATGGGGCACTCTTGATCGCTGCCGGTGCGTTCTTGCTCACGCCCGGCCTCGTCACGGACCTTATCGGTTTCCTGATCGCGATTCCGCTCACCCGGATCCCGATCAGAACTGGTCTCAAGCGGTACATAATCGTTCCCTATGCCGACAAGAAAACCGGCGGTCTCGCAAGCGGTGCAGTCTGGACATTCGGCTTCCCCGATGGTGATCACCCAGACGCAAGCGGCGCTGGCACAACGCAGGGGACCACCGGAACTGGTGTCGGAACCGGCACCGCAGGTGGTACGTACGACCTCGGCACTGACGACTACTCGGTCGATACTGGTTCCAGCTCCGGATCGGAAGCAAGGTCCAGCCGAGATAGCGCCACCGACGACACCACGATCGATCTCGGGACAGACGAGGAGACAGAGAACGCGGATGACAATGACGAAGACAGTCAGCACGCGCGGTAGCGCGTCTCACAGGACGAAGAGAAAGAAACGCTTAAACATACCACCGAGCAACTAACGAGTGCAGACGCGGGCCAATAGCTCAATCAGGTTGAGCGCCACTCTGATAAGGTGGAGGCTCTCGGTTCAAATCCGAGTTGGCCCACTTCTTGCGACGAACAAACTCGTGAGCCGCAGGTGCGTGCTGCCGCGAGGATTTGAATGACGGAAGACGCACGCTCACGAGCGCAGCGAGTAAGGCCGTTTCCAGGTGGTTCAAATTTCAAACCCGAGTCACCCATATTCTCGCCGGGACAAATTTGCGAACATAACGAGTGAACCTGTCTTCGGGAACTCACAGCTATCCGTTCACAGCCACAGCCACAGCTACAGCTACAGCTATCCACTCATGCTCTCGATGCAACGTACTCTACACTCGTCTTCGAACTTCGCTACAAGTGATGTCTGCCACACTCTGCTGATCCGTGCAACTAAGAATCCGATATATTCGACACCATCGATGACCGCGTGCAACGCGGTCCTTGTTGCGTCTCTGTTCTCACAGGAAACCACTCACTGCTTTGCTTCATCTCGGTGGTACTCGAGTACGCCACAGTGCACAGTGCCCAGTTCCTAGCGACTTCCACCACACATGCGACGGACAGGTGTGATAAGAATATCAGGTAAGTAGTAGGTATGAGAGAGTTCTTCCAAGTAGAACATTCTATCACACAATAATGATCCCGCCGGATATTGCAATATATCCTCGAATCGAGGATAATAGAGCGTGTATTCTTAAATATTATGTAGTTGGTGTAGAGTGCGAAGAAATCCCGAATGTAGCTAATTTCTTGCCTGTTAACTGTGTTTCAAGGGTTCAACAGTGCTTTCAGCGAAACTAATAGAGATACTAATATATTTGTGCGATGTATAACTGAATTCAGATAGTTCGGCGAGGCTGTCGTCTCAGGACACGTTTGAAATAACGAGCCCTTCAGCACGGAGAACAACACCCACGTCGCCGTTGTCACCCTCGAACACTTCTTCGTGCGAGGTAATATCGTCAACACCGGCACCAACACGGAACTGTTCTACGTCCGGCAGGGATGCAAGCGTCCGTCGTTCCTCCGGCTGTAACTCGAGATCCTGCAGGAAAACCGTCTCCTCGCCCGCCTGACAGCGCACACGAACCGTCGCGGCCCGTGGCAGTTTGTTCTGGACGACTAGCGTCCCTGCCCCAAGCCCGACGAGTCCCTTCACGGTCGCGACGAGCATCGAGAGGTTCGTCGCACGAATCTGATTCCCGATTTTAGTGAACTCTTCCTCGAGTGCATCGGGAACCGCGGCCGGTTCCGGTGGGAAGTTCTCTGGATCGTTGCGGTAGACGAGTAGAGTGAGCGATGAGACGAGGACACCGAGCAGTCCAAGGAGGATGAGGAACCACGGCAGTCCGGCCTCCTCTTCCGGTGTCTCAGTCGTCGAGTCGGATTCGTTAGTCGAACCTGAGTCGGACTGGTTGGACGATGGCTCGTCTGGGTCGTCCGAACCACCGGACTCATCGACCGGTTCGTCGTCGATAATCTCGACACCGACACCGACTGTCGAAGCGGTGGTTGCGTTGTCCGTTTCAACGGCAAAGTCGTATGCACCGATCTCTTCTGGGGCGTCGATCGTCGTCGAAACGGTCGTCGATTCCCATGGGCCGAGCGTCACCCGGTCGACGTAGACGAGTTCGTCATCGAGCATGAACTCGACGTACTGGTCGCCGGGTTCAGTACCGGTGTTGTTAATCTCTGCAGTGAGCGTGAGTTCGCGATCGGTGTCGTTGGTGTAGTCGCCGGTCAGATTCTGTGGCTCGTAATGGGTGCTTTTGGATCGAACCGTGGCGTTCGCAAGCGCCTCGTCGTTGTTGCTGAGGATTGCAACCTCGATCATCGGAACGTCGGTCTCACTGGGACGGTAGAAGAACTGTTCAGTTGTCCGTTCACCAACATCGAGCGAGACGTTCTCCCGGTCACGAATGTGTCTCAACGTCCGATCCGAATCGGAGATTCCGCTATCGGTCCGCAGTCGGACCTCCTGCTGGCCGGCGATTTCGCCAGTATTCTCGATGACGACGGTTGTGACGAGTTTTTCGCTCGCGTTGACCGGGTCATTGACCTCCTCGATCGTTACCTCGAAACCGCTTCCGGTGATTCGGGGCTCGTCGGTGTCTCCGGAACCAGGTGTAATCAGTTCGGCGTCGACACGCGGTGCATCTCCCTGTTTCGTCTCGTACGAGAACGTCTCGGTGAGTGTCTCGGCACCGTCTAGTTCGACCGTCCGATTCTCGATGTGGTCACCGTCGACGTAGAACTGAATCGGATATTCCTGTGGTTCGTCCGGGATGCGGTCCGAGCGATCGTATTCGATCTCGGCAATGAGCTCAAGTGTCTCGCCTTCATCGGGGTTGTTCTGGTCGACAAACGTAGCCTGAACGTTCTCCTCGTGTGTTGCCTGGCCGATGACATCGACAGATGCGGTGTGTGAATTATAGCCGCTCTTAACCGTTGCGTCGACGGATGGTGAGTCGTTCTCATCGGTCTGATACGTGAACGTCTCGACGGTCTGCTCGCCGGGGCTGAGTGCGACTGGTCTCGTAGTCACGTGCGAATCGTCGATCAAGAAGTCGATAATGTAGTCCTGTTCACCGTCGGGGATGTTCCCGTGGCGAGTAATTTCTACAGGAACCTCAAGCTCGTCGCCCGCAGCAGGGAATCGCGTCCAGTCGTCGGTGATTTCGACATCGACGCTGGCCTCGTTGACGGTGATATCGGTCGTGTCAGTACTCCCATCCTCGGTACGTACACGAGCACTCTCGATTATGTCGTCACCTTCTTCGGTTTCGTATTCGAATGTGACCGTCCCCGAGTCATCACCATCTAGTGAGATCGAGTCTGTCAGTGTCTCTTTGATCTCGTCGTTGCCATCACGAAGGAAGAGCTCGAGTTCCTGGTCATCTGACCCGTAGTGTGGATTCGTGACTTCGACAGTGATAGAGAGCGTCTCCCCTTCTCCAGGGCTGTTCGTCTCGGTAATATTGGGCTGGAAGTCGACCGTATCGTGTTCGGTATACTCGACGACATCGTTGCCCGCTTCGACTGTCGAGCCGCCGTTGACAGTCTGAACCGTGCCGTCGTTGGTGAGTTCGAGTGTATCGTTGAGGTAGACTCCATCTGTGACGACGAGATCAGGGTCGTTCTCCGCGACGCGGACTTCGTTGTCACCGACCATGACTGGTTCACACGACTCTGTCACAACGGTGCCGCTCTCGAGGTCGACGACCAGCGCGTCACCACCAGCGGAAACGACGGGATCCGGTGGCAGCGACTCTACATCCGCACTCGAACCCGTGATAACGTACTCATCGTCGAACGTAACGACTACCGTATTTGAGTAGTCGTCCGACGAATCGGTACACTGCTGTGTCACAGTCGACAGTATCGATGGTGGGGGGCCATCGAGAGTCGTCGTCGATCCGCTCGTCTCTGCTGTCGGCCCATTGGCCACATTGATTGCACCCACTGTACCAACACCGAGAGCGACGAGCAGGACTGTCAACACGAGCACCACCCCGAGTGATCGAGGGACACGCCGACTGAAGCACAAACCCGATCCAGCGCCCGAAGTCACGTCCCCGTTCGTCATGCTGTGTTCGCTCCGTGCATTGCTGTCGCTGGTTCGGTTCCATCTCGTTCGACGGGACAACTCATCGTCGGCTGTTCGCCAGCGTCCCTGTGCTGCTCTGTCATAGTTTCTTCTTCCGCGTCGCCTCGAACCAACTCGAGTCGAGTCGCTCTTGACGAGCAGTAGGAAATCCATTCATATCATATTGCCGGCCCCGCGAGGTGTATTCGAGCGAGAGGGGGCCGAAACAGTTACCTATACACACCGAACGGCCGACGAATTTTTCACGGTCTGGTGTGACGGCATCGTAACGATGCCACGATATCCTGGGGGGCGCTCTGTTTGTGACGACGAGAGTGACCGGGACCCTTTGCGAGACCGATCACCGACTGCCTCACCGACAACACAGACCGCTGCCAACGCCGACTCGAGTTCGACCCCCCACTCGAGTACCGGACGCAACGGTCTGACTCGGCGCACTGCGCTGAGTGCGATGACGACCGCCGCGGTTGGACTAACGGCGGGCTGTCTCGATTCGATCCGCCACATAGGGCAGACACGAGTTCCGGTCGATCCCGAAGACCCCGGTGACGATCCGGATGCGACGCCGGGTGAGTTCTACCACCTTCTTGAGGAGAACGATATTGCGGTTAACGAACTCTATCACGATACGGAGGACGACGACTGGATTCTGTTCTATGAGTCTGCTGCGTCGGATGCGGTCGAATCAGACGACGAGATTGCGCTCATCTACCGCGTGTTCAGCGAGGGGTTGGTTGACCGCGGTGCGGAGGTCAACCACCTCTACACCGAAGTTGAGGATCGGTTCGATGGGCAGGTGGAAGGCTGGGCGGTCAGCGCCCAGTGGGCCCAAGAGCACCTTGATGGAGAGGCCTCGGATATCGAACTGTGGAACGCGATTGCTGGAACGAAGCAGTACGAAGACGGTGAAGGGCCGGGCGATGGGGGGAACGAGTCCGACGAGTCGACGACGGGGAGTGACGAAGAATCCGACGAGACTGCTGAAGACGACGAGAGCAGTGCTGAGGACGATTCGGAAGGCTCGGAAGGCGACGGAGACGACGGCACGGAAACGGACACTGCGGAGGAAGACAACGAAACAGAAACGGATACCGCGGAGGAGGACAGCAACGACAGCACTGAGACTGACGAGTCGGATGACGCAACCAACACTGAAACCACAAATGGCACTGAAAGCGACGAGTAAGTGCACTGAGCAGAGCCATCACAAGCAGCCCAGAATCGCCCCCGTGAGCGACCAGCCAGAACCCGCACCGTGGCGACGGGTTGCTGGCTCCCACCGGTGATCCCGTAGCTATGGCGTTATTCGAACTCGAGCGCAACGCGAACTTCGAACAACTCATTCGGCACCTCGAAGCCAGCTCGAACCCGGACATCCGCCGTCGTGCTGCCGAGATCCTCGGTAGCCTCGAGACGAGTGCGGATGATACGGTCACTGAGGGACAGCCCCGATCTGTTCGGGACGATGTCGTCGACGCACTCATCACGGCGTCACAGGACGACGAAAGCGACGAGGTCCGGGCCGCAGCGATCGACGCGCTGGACCAGTACGGCCAGGACGCACTTGAGGCGTTCATCGGCGAGCTCTCGGGGCAGGACTTCGAGAATCTTGCAGAGTGGAAGAAGGCGAAGGTGCTTGCACGCGGCCTGTCGGCCGACCGGGCTGAACTCCGGATGGCCGCTGCAACTGGCCTCGGACGGATCGGCGAGGACAACGTCGTGAAGGCGCTTGTCAACCGACTGGACGACCCTGATCCGCGAGTTCGGAAACGCGTTGCCCGCGCATTGGGGCGTATCGAATCCGCAGGGAGTGTCCCAGCGCTTGCGAAGCGATTTCACGCCGACACCTACGCCGTCCGAATCGAGATTGCCTACGCGCTCGCGGATATCGGGACGGACAACGCGCTTCGCGAACTCATCGATGTCGCCGACGCGGAGGACGAGGTGCTCCGGCGGATCGCGGTTGACGCACTCGGTCGCCTCGGCAGTACGGAGGCCGTTGAAGTCCTCGCGAACGCGCTGAGCGACGAGACGGACATTGTTCGCCGGACGGCCATGTTCTCGCTCGTCCAGTTGCTCTCGGAGGCCCCTTCGAACGCGAGCCACCAGGTGCGCGAGAAAATCGTCGGGGAACTCGAGGCGGCAGACACCGACGAGGTGATCGATCCACTGATCGAGATTCTGGATCGGAGTACCGAGACGGCACAGCGGCGCAACGCCGCGTGGCTTCTCGGACGCGTCGCGAACGACAACGACGGCCAGACGGAGGGCGCACAGGATGCGCTCATTGAGACGATGGGCGACGACGACGAGATGACTTCGAAGTTCGCCGCGACGAGCCTCTCGTTGCTCGACAGCGACGGCCTGGAGCTGCGGCTACTCGAGCTCGTTGAGGACGGGCTGAAAGACGAGGAGCTGCGCGTCAAGGCGCTGTTCGTACTGGGGAAGATCGGCACGGATACCTCACGGCGACGGCTCTCGAGTTTCGTCGAACGAACCGACAGCGATCGGCTGCGAAAGCGTGGGTTCTCCGCGCTCTCGAAGTTAGGTGGTGTCGGTACAGTGGCTGGTGACCCAATATGAGCAGTGGAGAACAGAAGCTGGCGGACGTAACGGGGAAGTTTACACAGGTCGTCCGGGAGGGCCGCAAACTCTCGGATACGAACTGGTCGAACGGCCGCATCGTCCTCTCGAACAAGCGAATCGTGATTGTCAGCAACGACGGGAAGGTGACGATTCCGCTCGGGAAGGTGCAGTCGATCCGCGGCCGGTACGACGTAAATCAGACCGTCGCGAAGGTCTCGAACTACATCAGCATCAACTACGGGGCGAACGTCTACCTCATCTCGATGGGCGACGTTCAGGAGTTCGAACTCCAGATCCAGAAGGCGGTGCTGGACGGCGAAATCGTCCTCGTGAGACATCCCGCGGTGAAAGGCGGGGTCGTCCAGGACTCCTCGTGGCGCAAGGCGCGCGTAAAGATCAACGAGGGTGTCGCGAACTTCGCCATCGAGAGCGGCGAATTCGTCCAGATCGAGGTTGACGACGTGGGGACTGTCGAGAGCGACGAACGGACGGTTCGCTCACAGGAGCGGCCCGTGATCGAAGCCGAGCACACAGAGGACGGCTCAAGTGTCCAGACGTATCTTTCCGGCTCGAGCCAGAACTGTGCGATGTTGAAGTCCGTGCTGGATCGCGGGGCAGAGAAGAACGCCTCGCAGATCGATCTCTCCGGAAAGGAAGAAGAAGTGTTGATGGCGATCTACTCGGGTGTCTCGCCGTTCGAGGTGCCGGAATTTTTGGATATCGATACGGACGAGGTCGAGGAGATTTACGAGCGCCTGATCGAGCTACAGGTGTTAGAGGAGGTTCGCGTTCGACGGGAGGTCGCATTGAAGCCGCGTGGGCGGAACATTGCGAGTGAAGCGATGAACAGCAAGTGAGGACTGACACGGGCACGGGGGCGGTCGGCAACGTTCGCAGCGGTACTTCCGGCACTTTCTATACTGAGATTAGAGCGGGTAGGTGCGACTAGTTGTCCAGCAAATCGAGAGAATAGTGTGGGAAACCAGCGTGTTCCCCATCCCCAGTTGTGTCGTCTCGCCTGTCGTGCGCAGTGTGTCGTCAGCCGGCCCTCACTCGGTCTTGAGGTAGCTCACGTCACGTTCGAGCTCGTAGCCACGCGGGACGCCGACGTTTTCCAGACAGTCGTTACAGAGTGGCTTCGCGTAGGTGCGATTGTTCGTCTTGCCGAGAATATTGGCGTCGTCGAGTGAGACGATGTCATCACAGCGGCTACACTCGATCTTGTCGCCGTCAACGATATTCATGCCGCAAATTCGTTCGAGCGGGGAGATAAGTCTCCCGGCCGACTGGTGGTGGATCGAGCTGGAACAGGGAAATTGGCCACTAAGTTTAACTACCTGTCCAGCAGCTCGGCCATTAGGTTTAAGATATACAGGTATCGGCAGTTAGAGTTAAGAGTGTAAAGTTTGGCAAGTAGACTTAATAACAATCACTCTGAACCTGTGTCCACTGCCCGGTATCGCCGGGTGTATAATACCAATGTTCGAACGAATTACAGACGACGACCGCGGTCAAGTGGGGATCGGCACCCTCATCGTGTTCATCGCGATGGTGCTGGTCGCTGCGATTGCCGCGGGCGTGCTGATCAACACGGCTGGCTTCCTGCAGACGCAGGCTGAAGCCACCGGTGAGGAATCGACGAGTCAGGTGAGCGATCGCCTGCAGATCGTGAGTGAGTCGGGGAGCGTCGCTCCCACTACGTTAGGTATCCATGATGGGTCTAACGATGGTGAACTTACAGTCACAGTGACGCCAGACGATGAGGCGCATACTGGGGAAGATATAACAATTTCTGTGGGCACCAGTGCTGCTGATGGGATCGAAGACACGCAGCTTGGTGAACTCCCAGAAGAAGTGGGAGTTGAAGGTGAGTTTGTCCTCGATGGGCTTCCTGAAATTGCTGATCTGGAAGTCACTATCGACGGTGACTCGTTCGCTGCAGAGACTGCACAAGTGGACACGACTGTCGCTGATCCAGAACATGACTTCGGCGCTCTCGAAGCAGCAGACGCACCAGCCGACAGTTCGCAGGTCTTCGCAGCGATCGAGCTGCCAGACGGAACCAATGAAGACTTCGATGAGTCGGAAATCGAAAACGAATTAGCTGTCCGTGCAACGGATAGTGACCGCAGCCAGGGCATCATTGAAGAGGTTGTCTTCGAAGCCAACGAGGCTGCTGACTTCGAGACTGCTGCAGTTGAAACTGCACTCGATGACGCCAACCTCGACGACGATGACGTGGCAGTCTTCGACCTAGGCGAACTTGACGAGGGAGACTACGTCCTCGAATTGATCGGCCTCGATGAAGAAGCCGTCGACACCTTTGCAGTTGATGACACGGGCGACGATCATGTGATTACAGACGGCGCAGCTGGACCAGTCGACATCATCCCGACTGAATCTCTTGAGTTCGGTGACTTCGAAAACCGCGTGAGTGAAGTCCAGTTCGTCACTGCAACGGCACCTGGATCGAACCCGATTGACCTCGAACAGACCTCTGTTCAGTTCATCGGCGAGCAGGGCGCAGACAGTGTTGCAATCAGTGAAGCCCGGAACGTCGAGAACATTCAGGGTGTCACTGACGGTGTGCTGACGGACAGCACTGACCGAGCGGAAGTGACGTTCCGTGTCGTCGGTGAGATTGATAACTACGACCGTCTGACCGAAGGTGAGCGGTTGTCGGTTATCTTCACGACCGACTCCGGTGCGACGACGGAAGCGGAACTTCGTGTTCCAACGACCATTACGAACGATGACGAATCGGTGAGGCTATAACAATGTTCGAAACCAACAATGACGACCGCGGTCAGGTTGGGATCGGTACCCTCATTGTGTTCATCGCAATGGTGCTGGTCGCCGCAATCGCTGCGGGCGTCCTGATCAACACTGCAGGTCTCCTGCAGTCGCAGGCCGAAGCGACAGGTGAAGAGAGTACTGAACTCGTTTCCGAGCGGATTGATGCCACGAGTGCTGTCGGTATCGTAGACAACGATGGCGGTGCAGAGGATGGACACCTCGAAGAGATCCGCGTTGGCATTACTGCCGCACCAGGGGCAGATGATATCTCTCTCGAAGATACGATAATCCAGGCTGTCGGTCCAAACGGACAGTCTAACCTCGTCTACGCCGACGATGAATTCGACCACGATGCTGACGAAGTCGAAGATCTCGAGGGAGCGTTCGTCGCTGAAAATGACAACGACGAATACGTCACCCCATCTGACGCAGTCCTCGACGACGAGAACGACTTCACGCTCGTCTTCAACCCAGAGGACACGCCGTTCGGAGATGGTGAACCGTTCGGTGAGGGAGACGAGTCGACACTCGACATCGTCTCGCCATCGTCCGCAACGACCCAGGTCACGCTGACTGCGCCTGACCTCTTCAGTGAGGACGGCGAAGCAGTTCGACTCTAAGTCGGCACAGCTGACCGCATTGCAGTTTATTTTTTAGCCGGTGCGTGCTCAAACCACAGTACAAGCGAAGAGCAACAGCAAGCACAGTACTGTGCAGTGCAGGACTGTCCCAAACCGACAGGGTGAAGACTGCTACCCAGCGCATCGTTACTCGAGTACACCACTCCACACCGAAACCGAGTAATCGACACCTGAAGACACGACTGGCCAGAGCGCTTTTAAGAATCTGAGACCTCAAAGAGACGTAATGGGGTTCAGTACGAGCGGCGCTGTTCTCGTCATCCTGGTTGGCTTCCTCGTTGCCGTCAGTGTCATCGTCCCCACGGTGTTCAGCGTCGGCGCGGCGACCGGCGACGCGTTCGCCGCCCAGAACGACCAACTGCGGGATCAACAGAACACCGCGCTCTCGATTGACACCTTCGAGTACATTGGTGACGATGACGAACACGACGCTCTCGTCGTCGTGACCAACGACGGGTCGACCTCGCTCTCCGTCGACAAGACCGACCTCGTCGTCAACGGCCACTTCTACCCCACGCACGGTTACGACGACGAGACCACGATCATCGACGGTGACGCAGAACGAGACGAGAGCGACGTCTGGGCCCCCGGCACGCAGCTCGAAGTCGAACTCTCCGACGGCGGCGACGCGAACGGCGAACTCGAGTTCGCCGGCGACGAAGACGAGGACAGTATTCGCATGACGACTGAACGCGGTGTTGCTGAGACGGCGTGGATTACGGTATCGGAGTGAACCCGGCGCAAGCGCGCGGCGGTTGCAGACGAACGCGGGCCAGAAGACAAACCAAGGACGAACCACAACGAATGGAGCACGAATAAATGTCGAGCGTCTCGGCGACCCACCTGATCATGTTCATTGGCAGTCTCGTGATCGCCTCGGCGGTCGCGGGAACGGTCATCATGGAGGTCGGGAACGTGAGCGACTCGATCGAAATGCGCGGTTCATCGGTCGCCGAGGAGATTGAGACCGACATCGCGATTATCAGCGACGAATCCCAGGCTGAGGCGATGGTTACTGCACCCGACGGTGACGACGTATACGAAATCACGGTTCTCGTGAAGAATATCGGCAGTGGGGATATCCCAGCACAACAGAGCGCCGTCGATGCGCTCGTTGACGGGACGTATTCCCCCGTGACGAACGTCGAACGGATCGACTACGACAGCAACACCTGGGACGCCGGTGGCGTTGTCGAACTCACAATCGAAACCCATCAAGTAAGTGGCGACACGGACGTGGCGGTGCTCGTTACGGGCAGTGAAGACACGATCACGTTCTACTGGGACGAAGACGACGACTGAACGGACCGAACAGAACTGCAATGAACTCAACCCACACATGACACTACTGCTATTCAGCCAACTCGGTGGCGGCGACGACTCGGACGACGCTGACGATACCGACGCCGACGAGGGCGACGACCTCCTCGGCAGCGACGACGGCTTGATCGGTGACGACCTCGGCTTCGAGGACGGCGGCGACGACGAAGACTCGATGGACGACGAGCTCACCTACCGCCTCGACGAGGTCGAAAAGGAGGTCGACTCCCTCGAGAACAAGGTCGAAACCGTCCGCGGTGAGAACGAACAGATCAGCGACTCAATCACGAGCGTCGAACGCAACGTCGACAAGCTCGTCGACATGTACGAGATCGTCACCCAGGGAATCAACCCCTTCGTTGGCGACCAGGAACTCGGCAACGCGTTCGAGACTGCCGCGGGACAGGGTGGTGTCTTCGGCGGCGAGGACGACCCCGCCGACGATATCGACGACGATATTATGAACTCCGAGGCGGAGGACTTTCTCGACGACGACCTCGATGAGGAGCCTACAGACGACGATTTCGACGAGGTCGACACCTTCGAAGACGGCGACGAGGATGTCCTGGAAGACGAGTTCGACGATGACGATGATGACGACGATGTTGGCGACGACGGCACCGACTTTGATGACGAGTTAGCTGCAGACGAGAATTCGTTCGACGACGAGCTTGGCGTCGAGATGGACGCAGAGTCGGAGCTATCCGACGAACCCCTCGACGAAGCCGCCGAAGATGACGACGAGAACGACGACGAGATTGAGATGGGCTCCACCGAGTCGACCAGTGACGCAGACCCAGATTCCACTGCTCCTGAGCCAGACCCAGCAGCCGAGGATCCATCCGCCTCAGCGCCCGACGGAACGAACGGCGAGGACGGCGACCTCCCGTACCTCGTCACCGTCCCTGCCAGAAACGACGCCGAACTGGCGGCACTCGAGTGGCTCCAGTTCCTCGTGGATGCGGTAGGACTCGAGGGGGCGGCACAGACGATTGCGTACTACGAGTCGGTGGGGTGGATCTCGTCGCCGGTGGAGACGTACTTACAGCGGTTGTTGAACGGGTTTGGTGGCGACGAAACGCCGTCTGCGGCTGGTGAGGTTGAGCCGAAGTCGGTGCTGCGAAACGATGAGCACAAGCGGAGTTTGCGGTATATTGCGGGAATTGCGACGCCAGAGCGTGATATGCCGGACGCTGAGGCTGTACCAAGCACTGAACCTGTGCAAGGGGTTGAGCCTGTCTCGGGTGCAGAAACTACGACAGCGCCTGCCGTTGGTGCTGACACTGGCACTGATACCGCCTCTGTGCCTGATAATCGCGATGAGACAGTCGCTGCGGCCAGCGCAGAGACGGCACCTGCACCGGACGCGTCACTCGAGTCCAATTCAGTGGACGCCGCTGCGAGCGAGTCGAGTGGAGGGGTGATGGAGAACGGTGCGGGAGGTCCTGAGCATGAGTCTGGAGGGAGGCACGGGTTAGAGGAGGAAGAGCAGGCAGCTTCGGAGGTGGCTGAGGGGGGGTCGGAGTCTGAGTCTGAGTCGGCGTCTGAGCCTGAGCCTGAGTTGGAGTCTGAGTCTGAGTCGGAATCAGCAGTAAACGACCGCGGGTCGGGTGACCCGCGGCTTTATTGATTCCCTCAGCCCTGCAGTTCAAGCACTCCGCGCTCTGCGATACGCGCGGATGAGGATGGGCGGCTTACAACTCGCCCCGACCCGAACAGACGCACCAACCTAACTTGCGGTTGGGTTTTGTGAGTCCGGTAATTTACCTCGTCT
The DNA here is from genome assembly GCF_000337135.1 of Natrialba chahannaoensis JCM 10990. Taxonomy (GTDB): domain Archaea; phylum Halobacteriota; class Halobacteria; order Halobacteriales; family Natrialbaceae; genus Natrialba; species Natrialba chahannaoensis. Next base: position 100,727 of record NZ_AOIN01000100.1, on the reverse strand, counting down.
ACATCTTCGATACCCCGATACTTCGCCCACGCTCGCCACGCCACGTTCACCGACGCATTCCTGTCAGCGTGGTCTTGCGTGACGGCACACTCCCCATTCGTGCAACGGAATCGGCGGCCCTGTCGATACCCGCGCTCACCACAACATGAACACGTCTTCGAGTTATGATACGCGTCAACCGTATCACACGGAATCGACCGCCACAACGCCTTGTAACGTACGAAGTCCTCGAACTTGTGGAACGGGAGCTTGTGCAACCGTCGATTCATATACGTGCCGTACTCGATAGCGTCGCGGATACCACTCAAATCCTCGAACACGATGACCGGGTTCGAGAATTGCTCAGCGAATTCGACGACGGCGAGCGACATGCGATGGAGAACCCACTCGGTGTAGCGTTCCTCCTTGTCGCTGAACGTGCGGTGGATGCTGGTTTGCCCGTGGGTTTGGCATCGTTTCTTCACCGTGTGATACCATTGGCGACGGGCTTTCACCGAACCGTAGTCAATGACCAGCGTGCCGAGCGTCTCGTGTGACTCACGGTCGAGTGCGGTGAGTGCGACGTTGCGTTCGTTGATGTCAACGCCGACGAGCGTGTCTGCTTCTTCCTCGGGGTCGGGGATGGTGAACTCCGTAGTGACCGTGACGTGTAGGTGGTACACGCCATCTCGGTACAGGAGTTCAGCTTGTCCCACTGACCAGTTATCGTTATCGAGTGCGTTCTTGAGTTGGTCAATATCGGTTTTTCGAGCCCGCAAGTGACCTCGGACCGTTTTGTACGGCTTCGGACTGATACGGAAGTCAACGCGGTCTTCCTCTTCATCGATGGAAAGCTCGTATCCTTCCATGTGTGCCATTACGATCGGGTACGCACCCGTCTTATCCGTAGATGGCGGCGATGGATTTCCGGCGCGAGTGTCGTCTTGGTTGTGCCACCAGTCGAGGAGGCGCTTGTATGACGTCCACGTACCGAGGGCTTTGCCAACGACGGCGCACTTGTTGTTGCGGAGGAAGTCGTCGCGGTCAACTTCGCGTTGAATCTCCGTTCGATTGTACCCATCTCGTTTGAGGTCGATGGTTTCGTTGAATATCTCGCGGGCTGTGAGTCGAGCGTCGTGAAGCCACTCGGGGTTGCCCGACTCGATGAAGAGGCGGGATTGAATAGTGCGAGTAGCTTCTTCGACACCCATAGTTTGACTATCGTTGCGAGCCATTATAGAACTGGTGTTTCGGCTTGCCAGAGTACCGCTGTCATGCGCATTCAATTAGTTTGTGCAAGTATCACTTCGTCTGGTGCCCCAAGTACCGGCACAGTGTCCTCGACATGGTACGAGATGACCTCGAAGACGTGTTCCATGGGACGGCTGGGCGGTTCGGGCATGATATTGTGGCACTGGAGATTGCGTCTGACCATGTTCACTTGTTCGTGGCGGCCGACGCGAAGTGGAGTCCCGCTGAGATTGCGAAGCAGTTCAAGGGGTATTCGGGTCACGAGATTCTACGGAGGTATCCAAATGTCAAGCAGGCATTCTTCTGGGGGAGCGGGTTGTGGAAGGATGGGTATTACGTGGGGACGACGGGTGAGGTTTCGGAAGAGGTTGTTCAGCGGTATATCGAGTCGACGGTTCATTGAGGAGAGCTTACGCGATTCACCCCCGGGCCAGGTGACCCGGGGAACTCTCGCTGCTTACTTTAGAATCGTGGGTGGAGTCGGGACAGGACTCGACAGCAGATGTGCGGTGCGGTGAGTCTACGTCTGAACCCGAATCCGGGTCCGGGCCAGGACCAGAATAAAGGTCAGAGTCTTAGTTTGCGCCCGAATATTACCGTTCGTCGTCACAGCGTGCTGGACGTTACCAACTGACCGGAGGCGATAGCGGCTCTGTATGCTTCTCTTTTGATCGGTGGATAATGGCGTCTACACCGGGAGCACTGTACACACCGAATGTGCCAGTGTGCGTCGGGTTGACGGTACCAGCCAGAAGTTTTGTATGCTGAGCTTTCAAAGGAGTCTCTACGACACGTACGCGGTCGCAGTCGACGCCGGTTGTCGGTAGCCGTGGCGGCTGTCGACGCGTGACCGCGATCGACGAAACTGCTGCAGACACGCGGTGCGGACCGAGGAACGCAGAACGAACAATGGGTATTGCGGATAACACAGCGGCGATCAACGACCTCAGCAAGTCCATCATTCGGTCGTACGACGAGATGGATCTCCCGGCACGGTTGTACGTTCCGGGGGTACTGCTGCCTGCGTTCCTGTTCTTCCTTGCGACGATCGTCATCGCGGTGATTCTCGATGTCTTCTTGCTGGTCAAACTCCTGATTCCAGTCCTCGGACTTGTGATCTTTCTCGCGGCAGTGGGCTATCCACGGCTGGCGGTCGACCAGCGTCGCATCGAGATGGAAAACCGGTTTCATCTGTTCATCATCCACATGACCATCCTGTCGACGACGAACATCGACCGGATGGAGGTGCTGCGCAAGCTCGCCCAGGAAGAGGAGTACGGCGAACTGGCAGACGAAGTCCAGCGCGTTGTCGACCTCGTCGATGTCTGGCACCTGAGTCTCGGCGACGCCTGTCGCCGTCGGGCGAAGGCAGTACCGAGTGAATCCGTTGCAGACCTCTTCGAACGGATGGCCTACACGCTCGGTGCTGGCCAGCAACTCGATGAGTTCCTGCACCAGGAACAGGACGTCCTCGTGGAGAAGTACTCGACGGTGTACAAGCAGTCACTTGGCAACCTCGACGTGCTGAAGGACCTCTACCTCTCGCTGATCATTTCGATGACGTTCGCGCTGGTGTTTGCAATCGTGCTGCCGCTGCTGACCGGGAACGATCCGACGCTAACGACTAGCATCGTCATCGTCCTGTTCGTCTTCATCCAGATCGGGTTCTTCTTCGTCATCCGCGCGGTCGTGCCCGACGATCCGATCTGGTATCTCGAAGACGGCTATCGTACGGCGACAAAGAAGCGAATGCTCGCTTCGACCGTCGTCGGCGTCGGATTGAGCGTTCTCACCGTCTTCCTGCTCGGGCTGATCTTCGTCGACGTGATTCCGGAACCGGGTGGACTCCCACTTCGTGACCTGCCCTCGATGCTCCACATGCCTATCGCGACCCTCCCGCTGTTGATCCCGGGACTCGTCTTCTGGTACGAAGAGCGACGCGCGTTCGAGCGCGATCGGGCGTTCCCGAACTTCATCCGTGCACTCGGGACAAGCGAGAGCGCAAAACAGAGCACCACCTCCGAAGTGCTCGCGACGCTGCGCTCGAAGGACTTCGGTCCACTCACCGAGAACGTCGACGACCTCTATCGGCGGCTAAACATGCGCCTGAGCACCGAGAAGTCCTGGCGTTACTTCACCGGCGAGACGAACACCTTCCTGATCCAGAAATTCAGCGAGATGTACCTGGTCGGTCGCGAGATGGGCGGCGGGCCGAAGCGACTCGGGGAACTTATCAGTACGAACATGAGCGAGATCATCAACCTGCGCGAAGAGCGCAAGCAACAGACGACCACGCTCGTCGGTGTCATGTACGGTATCACCGCCGCCTCGGCGTTCGCGTTCTTCATCGGACTCGAGTTGGCCCTGATGCTCTCGAGTTTCGATATCGATCTCGACGGCCAGATGGGCGGTTCGCTCATTCACACGAACGAGTACAACGTGCCGGTGCTCCGATTCCTGATCGTGCTGGTGTTGATCTTCAACGCGTTCATCTCGTCGCTGGTGCTTCGGGTGGCAGATGGCGGCCATTTCGGGAATTCGTACATTCACTTCACAGCACTGCTCTGGATTGGCGCGGTGACGGGAACGCTGACGGAGCGACTCGTCGATGTCCTCATCACGGTCGATCTGTGATTGGCTGGTCGTAATTGCTCGCCGTTTGCATCACTTTGTCTGGGCGGGTGTTCCATGGATATGGAGGTGACGTGGTCATCGTTATCGTCATCGTCACATCATCGTCATAGCTATCGTTGTCGTCACGGCCATCGCTGTGGCTCGTTTCCTGCTGACTAACACTATAGCCCACTGGACAGCTCACCCCGATCAGCGGTTGGACGGCTCCAGACGACTGGCCACAAGACAATTAATGACTGCGTCGAAATCGGTGACGTAGACAACCATGCGTTTCGACCGAGAGCAGCGATTTTACGCGGCGACACGTGGCATCGAATCTGTCCAGAGCGGCGCGCTCCTCTTTGGCTTCTCGCTTATTCTCTCGTTCTTTATGGGGACGGTTATTTTCATGAACGGCGGGTAGCCGGCTGGCGCTGACGTTGTTGCTTTCGCTTTCGCTGTCGCTGTCGCTGTGAGCCGTTCGAAACCAGCTGTACGCTCTCGCTGTCCTCCCGTGACCAACCGTTGAGATCGTGAGGAAACCTACTCGAGTGCGTCACGCAGGTCGCCAATCGTATCGGTTTCGTCGAGTCCGTGTTTGGCGGCGGTTTTTCGCAGTTGTGTCTCGGAGAGTTCAGGAGTGAATTCGGATTTGGCGAACAGGAGGGAGGCGGTTCGCATAGTGGGTGTGTTACGGGCGACGTGTTGGGCATACCAGAGGACGAGGTTGTCGAAGGTACCGACGACATCGTCGGAGGCGGTACGGTGGCGGACGGTGTCGCTGCCGAAGCGGGAGACGATATCGATTGCGAGCCGGGCGTCGGCGCGCTCGAGTTCGTCGGCGAGGATGGAGCGAGCGTGTTCGGGGCTCTGGGGTGGTTGTGGGGTGGGTTGTTGTTGCTGGTGCTGGTTCTGTGGCTGCTGTTGTCGCTGCCGCCGTTGTTGTTGCTGTTGCCCACCCTGCTCTTGGTGCGCTCGTTCCTGACGGGGGTCGTCTTGTCCTTGCGTTGGTGCGTGCTCTGACGGGCGTGCCCCGCGGTTTGTCCCAGTGTCCGTGTTGTGTCCACCTGCAGCGTCTGCAGTGGGCTGTGTCTGTGCGCTGGCGGCCTCCTCACGAGTGGCCCGCTGTGTTTGTGTTTCCTCAGGGACGTTCGGCGGGCTGTGGTCGGCCGAAACGACGTACCGGCTCTCTGAAACCTCGGCTACGTAGGGGCTCTCGGTGAAGTCCAGTTCGTCGGGCGAGAGGACGCCACCGCCGTTGTTGCCGCCGGGTTGCTCGCTCGGGAGCACGGGGGGTACGTCGGCGTCGTCCGTCGAGTCTGGGTCGCCACCCTCGTTACGATCTGTCATGGAACGATCGATAGTCGGTGTTCGGGGGCAATCGAAAAGAAACCTTTGTTCGGGTGAGCCGTGTGAGAACGGTGAAATCGACGAGTGGACGAACGCATCCGCTCGGTGTGACTCCAGTGATCTGGCGGCTCGGAGCGTCACGGGCCAATCGGCCACAATTACTTAATACGTAGGTTGTCATAGTTTTCCTGAATGACGACTCGTAGCCATCCGGAGCGTCGAGCCAGCAGGCAGGTTCCGATCGGTGGCCGATTAGGGATGGCAACGAGCGAACGCGCGGTAGACGCCAGCGGAACAGGTTCACCATGGTACTCTCGATAATCGGAAACATACTCGGAGATGGCGATGGCGACGGTGGTAGTGGCCGCTCGAGCTCCGAGAACGATAGCGACGACATCATCGGTGGTGACCTCACCGGCAGTATGAGCGACGACGAACTGCTACCTGGGGCGCGATCGGAGAGCGCCGGCGGTAGCAACGGCGGAACTGGCGGCGATGGCACTGGCGATGACGACCTCTTTGACGACGGCGACCTCGGTGGTGATCTTGACGGTGATCTCGATGGCGGTGGCGATGACTTCCTCGATGACGACTCGATGTCGATGGACGACATGGGTGAGATATCCGAGATGGGCGATATGGATGACATGGGGTCGATGGACGGAATGGACGACGGCACCACCGTCTCGAGCGAGATCGAAGCACGCGTCGAAGAGATGGAGAACAGCGTCGGCTCGCTTTCGTCGACGGTGAACACCGTCCAGAGCGAGAACGAAAAGATCGGCGAATCGCTCGACGATATCGAGGAGAACATCCGGAAACTACTCGAAGTCTACGAGATGGTAACCCAGGGTGTCAACCCGTTCGTCGAGGGAGACACCCTCGCCGATTCGATGACCGCCGGCGGTGCCGCAGGAAGTGGGAACTTCGGCGGCCAGAGTCTCTTCGACAGCAACGACGACGGCGAGGAGGACGAAGCGATCGACGAGGACATCGCAAACGCCGAAGCCGATGACTTTCTGGACGAGAGTATCATCGACGAGGACGACGGTTTCGACGATGGCGATGACGACCTCGACGATCTGGAGGACGATATGAGCATGGACGCAGATGCAGACAGCGACCTCGATGCAGACGCTGACTCCGGTGGTGACGATGACCTGTCGTTCGATGAATTGAAATCCGAGTACGACTCCGGCGATGCCGACTGGGACGCCAATAAGGCGGCCAACGACAACCTCGATGATGGAGGCTCCCAGGATGCCGAGGACGTCGCGGGTCCACTTGATGACGACCTCGAGGACGACTCGTTCGGTGACGATCTGGAAGACGACTCGTTCGACGACGACCTCACAGTCGAGGACGAACCGGTTGACGAAACCGCCTCGCTGATCGACGACGCGGACGCCAATGCCGCGGCGAACGACGCTACGGAACAGGCCGATGCCAGCCTCGAACACCCCACGTGGGACGACGGCGGTCGACCCTACCTCGAAACCATCCCCTCCGAGTACGACACCGAGTTCGTCGTCATGGACTGGCTCGAGTACCTGGTCAGCGAACTGGGGCTCAACGGCGCGGCTCGGACGCTTCGCTTCTACGAGTCGATCCACTGGGTGAGCACTTCGGTCGAATCTCACCTCCAGACAGTGCTGAACGGATTTGGTGGCGGTCCTGACATCGGTGACCCGGAACCCCACTCCTCGCTTGGCGTCGAGCACAAGCGAAGCCTCTGGTGGATTAGCCAGATCGCCACTCCGGAAAAGAAGCGCCGCCCGTTCGACGTGTGGGTCGCAGACGAAGGCATCATGATCGAGCAGGCGATGGCCGCCGCGGAGCAACACCAGCCAGAAGCTGCCACAGCGGACGACGCTACGCCGACCACGGGGGACGTCGGCGAAACGGACGCAGCAGCGACAATCGACGACGAGAGGCCGGCCACAACCGCGGGAGAAGAGCCCGCTGTTGGCGCTCCCAGCGAGGAACTCACGTTCGACGAATCGGCAGCTACCACGCGCCAACACGAGTCGTCACCGGAGCCAGAGCCAGAGCCAGACCCAGAGTCGGAACCGGTTGCGGTGGCGGATACCGACGAGCACGCTGCTGGGTCACTCGATACCCACGACTCTCCCGACGGTGCACTCGAGGAGGATGCGAACGACCATGTCAACGATAATGATGATGACGACATCGAACTCGAGTTCACTACGGACGAATCGCTCGATCCGTTCGCGGTCGAGGGCGACGAGCACGGCTCGACTGAGCACAGTGAAGACGACTGCTCGGAGTTGGGTGTGGGTGACGAGGAGACGGCAGCTGCGACCGCAACCGCGGACGAACTCGAGTCCAGCGGGGCACAGAAAATCTTCATCGAGGAGGCAGAGGAGGAGGCGGACACGCCGAGCCCAGACCACCGCAACGACCCGGCCGCCGACCGAGTCGAGCCGGAAGCGGAGGTCACGGACGGCGGACAGATGATCTGGGTCGATTCGGATGTCGTGCTCTCTGAGTCCGGTGCCAGACTGTGTAACACGCGTACCACTGCCGGTGGCGTCGACCGCGGGGCGCGAGCCGAAATCGCAAAGCCGCTCGTTGTCTCGGACGAACCAGCCGATCTCGAGGGCTGGCAGGTCGAACGGATCAAGCTCTTGCTCGCCCCGGAAGAGTTCGACATTGACCGTGAACATGGAACCGACCACGAGGAGGCGGCTGACGAGCACGAACAGGCTCGTGAGCGTGAGCAGTAACCACCCGTGGACGAGCACCGAGCAAGTAGACTGAAGAGCCAGGAGAACGAGCCACGAGGCAAGACGAGAGACGATGAGTCAGTTTAAAAATATCTTCTCACTCGGTCTCGACGACCGCGACCGACTGAACAAGGAGCTCGGGGGCGGTATCCCGACTGGAAGTATCGTACTGATGGAAGGCGACTACGGTGCCGGCAAGAGCGCGATTTCACAGCGCTTTGCGTACGGCCTCTGTCAAACGGAAAAGTCCGTGACGTTTCTCTCGACAGAGCTCGAAGTCAAGGGCTTCGTTGACCAGATGGACTCGCTGAACTACAACGTTGAGGAACATCTCCTCTTCGAGAACATGCTGTTCCTCCACGGCGACCTCGACAGCGGCGGTGTGCTCTCTGCGACTGATGAAGAGCAGACGCGCCAGGATCTGTTGACCGACCTGATGGACGAGGAAACCCTCTGGTCTGCGGACGTCATCATTATCGACACCTTCGACGCCATTTTGCGAAATGACCCGAAGTTCGAGGCGCTGGTTCGACAGAACGAGGAGCGTCAAGCCGCCCTGGAGATCATCTCGTTCCTGCGAGACGTGATCTCTCAGGGGAAAATCGTCGTGCTAACGGTCGACCCGTCGACGGTCGGCGAGGAGGCAATCGGTCCGTTCCGCTCGATCGCGGACGTGTTCATCGAACTCGAGATGATCGAGGTCGGGAACGACATCCGCCGGCAGCTGTTCATCAAGCGCTTTGCGGGGATGGGCGAACAGGTCGGTGACCGGATCGGTTACTCGGTTCGGTCCGGAACAGGGATCGTGATCGAGAACCGGAGTGTTGCCTAGAGGGTGATTGTGGCATGACGGAAATGGGGACGCCGAAGCCGTCGGACGAGCTTCAGGAGCTGGCTGCACGCCGTCCACACCTGCGTGAGCACCTGAAGAAGTTCAGGCAGATCACAGGCGAGTTCCCGCTGTTGATCGACGAACCGTCGGGCGAGTACGAGACACCGCATCCGAACGTCCTGTACCCGGTTGGTGGCCCGATCTACAGTCACGTCTACGGCGACGTAGGGACGAAGATGCAGTACTTCGCGGTCGAGCCGACGCTGTCGGACGAAGAGCAGTCGGTGTTCTCGACGGTCAAAGACTCGTTGCTTCGCCGAAGTGCGACCAAGGCAGCACCCGAGAAGGACGCAGAGTACAGCGACCGGATCGAGGAGTTGCTGAGCGAGACGACCCACATCAAGGGAGACGAGGTTGAAAACCTCGTTGAGCGGCTCAAGGTCCGCTTCCATCCGGGCATTCAGGAGATCCCACAGGAAACCTACGAGAACATTCGGTATCGGCTGAACCGGGACATTGTCGGTCTGGGGCCACTCGAGCCGGTCATGCGCGACCCGGCGAACGAGGACATTCACGTGATCGGCCCCAACGAGTGTTACGTCGATCACGGCGTCTACGGGATGGTTGAGACGACGGTTGACTTCGGCACGCAAGAGGAGTTCGACCGCTGGCTCTCGAACATGGGTGAACGCATTGGGAATCCGATGACCGACGCCGAGCCGATCGTCGACTCGACGCTGCCCGACGGCTCGCGTCTGAACGTGATCTACAGCGACGACGTGAGCGTGAAGGGGCCCTCCCTGACGATTCGTCAGGGCGACGAGGTGCCCCTGTCGGTCACCCAGATTACGAACTGGGGGACGCTCTCGCCCGAGCTGGCGGCGTACCTCTGGCTCTGTCTGGAGAACGAGCGAACGGTGTTCGTCGTCGGGGAGACGGCGTCCGGGAAGACGACGACGCTGAACTCGATTATGTCGTTCATTCCGCGGGATTCGAAGATCTACACCGCAGAGGACACGGCAGAGGTGCTCCCGCCACACGACACCTGGCAGCAACTGCTCACCCGTGAGAGTCGCAGCGAGGACAGCGCCGATGTCGACATGTTCAACCTGGTCGAGGCCGCGCTGCGTTCCCGTCCTGAGTACATCGTCGTGGGTGAGGTTCGTGGTGAGGAGGGTCGGATGGCGTTCCAGGCGGCACAGACCGGTCACCCGGTCATGCTTACCTTCCACGCGAGTGATATCGTCTCGATGATTCAGCGATTTACGGGTGACCCGATCAACGTCCCCGAGACGTTCATGGACAACGCTGACGTGGCGCTGTTCCAGAACCGTGTCAAGCAGGGCGACGATGTCCTGCGTCGCGTGACCTCGGTTCAGGAGATCGAGGGCTACTCCGAGCAGATGGACGGTGTTGTCACCCGACAGGTGTTCTACTGGGACCCCGTCGAGGACGAGATCGTCTTCCAGGGGATGAACAACTCCTACGTGTTAGAAGAGCAGATCGCGACCCTGCTCGGCTACGCGGACACGCGCGACATCTACGACGACCTGCAGTTCCGTTCGGACATCATCGAACGGATGATCCAGGAGAACATCCTGGCCTACCACGAGGTGAACGACACCATCGATTCGTTCCAGCGCGACGGTGTCGAGGGTCTGCCGTTCCACGTGACGCGGCCGGACTAAGGTACCCGTTCTTGATTTCGACCACGCCGGCGAAAACGTGTAAAGAGCTAAGAGATTTCGACGAGAAGGAACTGTCATGTCAGAAGACGTCGTTGCCGACTTTACCGGCCGGTTCTTCCGCAATCACGGGGAGTCACCGGGCACGCCAACGTCGGGGCGAATCATCATGACGAAACGCCGCCTAGTCCTCGCGACGAACAACGACAAGACGACGATTCCGCTCTCCACAGTCATTGACGTCAACGTCGGAAACGTCCCCAGTCACGTCAAACAGTTCTTCGACGACACCGTGACGATTGGCTACAACGACGACGGTCAGACCCGCAGCGCTGTCATCGAGAGCACGGGCGAAACCGTCGACACCTTCGTCGCAATTCTCTTTCGCTGTCTCCTCAACGGCCGCAAAGCGGCGGTCAAACACCCCGCACGCGTCGGTGGCCGCGTGAAAGAGACGCCCGTCGTGCCCGGCAAGATCCGTATCAAAAATCGACGAATCGAAGTCGCGAGCAAGCGCGGAACCTTCAGCTTCGATGTCGAAACCGTGATGCGAATCCAGCGCTCGAACAAACTCGGCGACAGCGCAGACCGCGTCACGCTGGTCGTCAAGTACATCGACACGGACACCGACGCCGGCCTGACGAAGACGTCACTCATCTCCCCCGCCAAGAGCCAGTACGTCAACCTGCTCGGGCGCTTCCTCCGACTTGAGTTCGACGACCTGCGCGAGGAGGTCGCCGACATCGAGCTGACGAACCCCGAAAAGCGTGTGCTGGTCGGTATTCACGCGACTGGCGGCGACATTGACTTTACGAATATGCTCGACGGCGACCCGGCGTACGTCACGAACGTCCTGAATTCGGTGCAAAACAAGGACCTGGTACTCGAGAACGCCAGCGGTCTGTCGCTGACCTCGAAGGGGCGAATTATCGTGAGCGAGCGGATCGAGGACGTGAACGCCTGAGTCTGGCCAGTGTGCGTTCTGCAGTGGTGGTGTGGTGGTGTGGTGGCTGTCTCTCCTTGTACTTACGATTGTCCAGCACTCCTCCTCGATCCAAATCAGAACTGAACTGAACTGAGTCGCGGCTGTGCGCTTCGGTTGCGTCGGGTGTCGCTTTGCTGTGGAGCGAGACAGAAGCCGAATAGAACAGCTAGGATCGAGACGCGCTACTGCTGGCGGTCGAACAGGTCCGCTGGGTCGACGCTCGTGTTCTCTGAATTCTCGATCAGCAGGTCGTCAAGTGCCTGTTTGAGTTCGGATCGGCGCGGGAGTGCAAGCATCTGGCAGGTGAACACCTGGTCGCTGTTGGTCTGGATGTTCGAGTCGAGCATGAACGCGTGATCGTCGGTTTCGGCCATCTTGGACGTGATCGGTGTCATGATCGACGAGCCGGTATCGGCGACGAACTGGGGCGGTTCGTGCTTGATTTCGGCGTTCAGCACGTTCGCCCAGCCGTCGACGAAGCCGCTGGTCATGATGTTGCCGAGTTCCTTCAGCGCGCCCTGTTCGACGGAGCCCCACTGTTCGTCGGTCTCCATCGGGACGAGCGAGTCGACGACCGCCCGCCCAGACGGCTGGTCGAACAGGATGACGAGGTTCCCGCTGAACTTGCCGTCGAACGGCATGACGGTCCCGACGTAGCGCTTGTTGCCGACCTCCGCCGGAATATCTTCGATCGGGACCAGCGTCAGGCGACTGATCTCGACCGTCGTATCGATGCCGGTCATCGACGTGATATTGGTTGCAGCCTTCTCTGCGCCCTCCTTGGTCATGTCGTTGAAGACCTTGAGCTTCTCCACCGAGACGATGTCTTCGGTCCGCGGTTCGAAGGCGCGCTCGAGTGAACTCGATTCGGGCACGAGCAGGATCCGGAAGTCGATTGGTTCGTTGACCCCTTCATCGGCGGCTTCGACGCGGCTGCGGAAGACGAACAGGTAGTTGTCTTCGGTCGTTGCAGACTTTGGCAGCACGTCGGTGCCGGTGCCCTGGATGTACGTCGGCGGCGAACTCTTTATTTTCGCGTTCAGGTAGTTCGCCCAGCCGTCGACGAAGCCGCTGGACATGATGTTGCCGACCTCCTCGATACTGCTCTTTTTCTTCTCGGGATCGTCGGCCGGGACGAGTTTGTCGGTGATCGCTTTCCGTCCCTGTTCGTCGAACGCGAGGACGACTTCACCCGAAATTTCGCCAGTGAGATCGATGTTGACGCCGGCGAACTCGTTGCCGATGAACTCGTACTGGAGGTCCGAGGAGGACATGAGCGAGACGTTCGTCACCTGCACGCTCGTGCTGATCCCCGTCAGTTGCGAGAGCGATTCGGCAGCCGATTGTGCGCCGTCGTGAGCGAGCTCCTGGTAGGTTTCGAGCTCGCGAATATCGATTTCCATGGAGGATTACCCGGCTGCGATGCTGTTGAGTTCCTCGAGGACGCTCTCCTTCTGGAACGGTTTCGTGATGTACCCCTCGGCACCAGCCTTGATCGAGTCTTTCATCTGCTCTGCCTGCTCGACGCTGGTGCACATGACGACCTTCGCGTTCGGATCCATATCCGTAATCTCGTCGGTCGCCTCGATACCATCTTTGATCGGCATCACGATGTCCATAAAGACGATGTCCGGCTGTTCTTCCTGATAGAGCTCGACGGCCTCGACCCCGTTTTCGGCCTCACCGATGATGGTGTGGTCTTCTTCCAAGATTTCACGGAGAAGATCCCGCATGAAGCCGGAGTCGTCCGTGATCAGCACATCCATGAACGAGTCAATACACGCAGATTACTTAATAATATTGACCAAGATGATGACACTCGGCGACTGGAATCCACTGACAGCGTGGCGGTCGACGAACGGGACAAGACGAGAGTTGGTCACGAAGGCGTCCCACTGCCTGTTTACTGATCCACACGGGTAGATTACGTCTAAACTGGGTCCACAGTGTCTGTAACCGATTAATGGTGTTCGTTTGACTCGAAAATCGGCCACAAGCTTTACAACCGTATGGCCATAAATCAGTTTCAAATCTGATAATACGAAGGTGTCTGTCGTTGGTACATCTACAACGGCTGGAAAACAAATAGCTCTGTCGTTCACGAAGCCGATTTGCTCAGCGATTGCAACGCAGTACTCGTTCAGCCACCACTAACAGCGCATCAACTCATACGGTCCGTTACCAGTGGTCGGTCCGACGGGGCCGCGATTATCGGGAAGACGCTACAACGGTCCGTATCACGTTCGCTGGTAAATCCGATGGCGATTATCCGTCGCCTCGAACGTCGACTTCAGCGACGGCGGAATCGTCTCACTCTTGCCGATCACCAGATAGCTGTCCTCCTCAAGCGATCGGGCGATCGTCTCGAGCATCGACCGCTTGTACTCCGTATCAATGTAGATGAATAGGTTACGGCAGGTCACCAGGTTGAACCCCGATTTCGACGCTCCGCTGATCAGATCGTGGCGTTCGAACGTCACCGGCCGCTTGACCCGGTCGCGCACGCGATAGACCCCTTCTTCTTGGTCGTGGTCGACGTACTGCTCGTAGTTCGAGAGGTACTCGAGTTCCCCGCCGAGATCGCTGGTTCGTGATTCCTCGTAGACGCCGTCGCGGGCGACTGTGAGGGCGTCCTCGCTGATGTCGGTGGCGAGGATCTCGACGGCGGATTCGTTGATCTGTGGATCGGCGTGGACGAGCATTGAGAGCGAGTAGGGTTCGCGGCCGTCGGCACAGGCGGCACTCCAGATCGAGACGCGACGTTCGCGAGCAGAGAGCGTTCGGAGAACGTCGCGAATGCCGTCCCAGACCTCGGGGTTGCGAAAGAAGCCAGTGACGTTGATGCTCATCGAGTCGAGCAGCGCCGCCTGCTCGTCGGGGTCGGTTCGGAGCTGGTCGAAGTACTCGCCGTAGTCGTCACACTTCGTCCGGCGAAGTCGGGCCGTGACTCGTCGGTCGAGGTAACTATCGTTGTAATGGCTGGTCGAGAATCCCAGTTCGGTTTCCATGTAATCGAGGAGAGCGCGGAACGAGTCATCGGCTGGCACGGTTCTACACAACTTTCAGATTCCGTGCAATAATAACCTTACGACACTGTTTAGCTCTCTTACGTCTTTACAGTAGTTAATTCGAATATGTGTTTCTCATTATGGTTGTGCTGAAGCTCTGGAAAATCCCAGGCAGGCATCGGGGAGAAACGAATGTTGAGTCATCGGTGGAGGTAAATCGGGCAGAACGTATAGCCTTCCAAACTATTATATGTGTTGACATCTCTCTCAAAGAGATGGGTTTCTCAGACAGCATTCAGTGACCCGCGATACGGTAGGCGAGGTGGGCAGTGGTCTGTGGTGGGCGTGGGTGATGACCGATCACCGATCACACTGTCGGTCGTCCGAACGTGTAACTACGTGGCCACGGAGTGGGAATGAGCGGCCGTGATGGCAATAACGGTTATGTGGGCGCAGTGAGATATTACTTGCAGGATTGGAGTCGGTGGCCTGACCGGCCAGCGGAACTGTCTCCGACGATACCAACGAGGGGAGAGACTGGGATGCAACTCGATTCACTACTACCAGCATGGATTCGGCACCAGTACAGTGTCAAGATAGCAGTCGCGCTCGGCTTCGTCGCCGTCGTGACCATTGGGTTCGGTGTGCTGTTCGGACTGCACATTGTCAACGGCCCGTCCGAGGGCCTCCAAGAGCGCGCAATCGCCGGCCTGACCGGTCTGCTCGTGATTTTCTCGGTTAACCTCGGACTCGTCGGCATTGTTCTCGGTGGGAACGTCGCGCTGTCGCTGCGCCAGCTCGGCGAGCAAACCGAGCGGATCGGGGATGGCGAGTTCAACGTCGACCTCGAAACCAATCGGGCCGACGAGATTGGCCAGCTCTACGACTCGGTCGGTGCGATGCGTAACTCGCTTGAAACGACACTCGAGGAGGTCGAGGCAGAGCAAGACCGCGCCGAGACGGCTCAGCAAGAGGCCGAGGAGCAAGCCGCCCAGCTCGAAGCAGAGCGCGAGCGGATTCAGGACCTCCAGCACCAGGCCGAACAGCAGAATCAGGAACTCGTCGCCGAAGCCAAGCGCTTCTCCGACGTGATGGACGAGTGTGCCGCCGGGGACCTCAGCCAACGACTCGAGCCACAGACTGACGACGAGGCGATGCAGGCCATCGCCGAATCGTTCAACCGGATGTTAGACCGCATCGGCGACGTCGTCGCCGAAGTCCAGGACGCAAGCGAATCGGTCGACGAGATGTCCGCCGATCTGCAGGGTTCGAGCCAGCAGATCCGCACAGCGAGTCAGGAAGTCGCCGAGTCAGTCCAGGAAATCGCAGACGGCGCGACGAGCCAGACCGAGGATCTCGAACTCGCCGCCAGCGAGGTCAGCGATCTCTCGGCGGCCACCGAGGAAGTCGCGGCGACGACCTCTGAGATTGCGACCCAGTCCGAAGGGATGGCGACACTCGCAGACGACGGCCAGGACGCGGCAGCCGACGCCGCACAGAACATCGACCAACTCGTCGAAACCACTGAAACTGTCGTCGAAACGGTCGAGGAACTCACCGAAGAAGCCGACCAGATCGGTGAAGTGATCTCACTCATCGACGACATCGCCGACCAGACGAACCTGCTCGCGCTCAACGCAAACGTCGAAGCCGCCCGCGCCGACGAGAGCGGCGACGGCTTCGCAGTCGTCGCAAACGAGATCAAATCGCTCGCCGAGGAAACCATGGATGCCGTCGACGAAATCGAAGGGACACTCGAGTCCATCCGTGACCGGACGGGGACGACTGCAGAGGAGATCACGATGGTTGACTCGAACATTAAGACGACGGCGACGCGCGTCGAGGAGCTACAGTCCCAACTCGAGACGATCAGTTCGGAGGCGAATCAGATGGACGCGAGTATCCAGGAGATTACGCAGACGGCGGACGATCAGGCCAGTTCGGCCCAGGAACTCGCGACGATCGTCGACGACGTGACGAGCGTCTCGGCAGAGACGAGCAGCCAGGCCGAGCAGGTCGCAGCGGCCTCCGAGGAGACGACGGCGACGACGGAGAGCGTCTCGACGATGGCGGGCGACCTTGACGAGCAGGCACAGCGGCTGAACGAGTTGATGAGGACGTTTACAATCGAACGCCAGGCGCACTCTCAGGTGGCGGCCCCGGCGGGAGTCGGAGACGACTAGCGCTGCGGGGACGCGTCTCCTTGAGCGGGTCGAGCAACAACCAGCAACACTCACTGACGATTCCACGAAACAGACTCATACTTACTAATGATCGAACACACGACGACGTTCGTACTAACGAGCACGATTCTTGCAGTGATGACGGCCATCTTTCTGCTCTGGACCCGTCGACTTGAGGTCGAGTCGCGGGCCTGCGGGTATGCGGTCGTCGTTGCCTGTGGTGCGATGAGCGCCGCGTACCTGCTCATGGCCGCAGGTGTCCTGCCCGTATCGACGACCGGGCGTGACGAGTCTCTCGTACGATTCCTCGGTTACTCTGTCGCCTGGGGCGCGGTCTGTTACGTGATCGAGACCGTCTCGGGAGCGGAACGACGGTACACGCTCACAACTTTCGGTGGGATTCTGCTGAGCCTCTGGGCGACTGTTGGAAGCTGGATACTTGCCGGCGCGGCGGGCACCGTTGCCTCGCTTGCGATCATCGCTGGCGTCGGTGTGATGGTGGCCACCCTGTACGGTCCGCTTGCACGCGAGGCACAAACCGTAAGCAGCGAGCGCACGCTCCTGTACGGGCGGCTCAAGAACCTGACCGTCCTCGTCTTCGTTGGCCTCCTCGCAACCGGGATGCTCTCCGCACAGAATCTCGGATTCACCGACGCCTTCGTCGGACAGACGCTCGCGACCTACCTTGATTTCGTCTGGCTCGCCGGCTTCGGCGGACTGGTGCTCCGGAGTACGGACGCGCTGTCTGATGCCGAAGACGACCGAGCCGCGACAACTGAGACGGACTCGAGTTCGAGTACCGACCATGCCACGTCCGGGGCGGTGCAGTCTACGGACTGATCGGTGCGGTGTCGGTGTTCAGGTTCGAGAGCGAGCGAAGAATATGTGAGTGACTGCGGGCGGGTCCTGATATTTCTACGCGACTGACGAACAGAGCAGCGAACGTACTGCTGGCAGCTACGTCGAGTGCGTGTCGTCGGCGAGCCGGTCGACTTCGGACTCGATCTCGTCGACGATGCCTTCAACCTGCTCGTTCTGATCGACGATTGCCTCGATTTCGGTCGCAACCTCGTGTGACTGTTCCATCGCGGTATCTGTCATGCTCGCGACCTCCTCAGTACTCGCAGCTTGATCGTCGGTCGCCGTTGCGACCTCCTGGATGCCCGTACTCGCCTCCTGAACGGACTCCTCGATGCGCTCTAAGTTGTCGACCGTCTCCTCGACCAGGCCAACACCGCTCTCGATCTCCTCGTTCGCGGTCTCGAGACTGTCGACTGTCTCTTCGGTGTCTGCCTGAATCTGGTCGATCATCCGCTCGATATTCTTGGCCTCTTCTTGGGACTCTTCGGCCAGGGATTTGACCTCGTTTGCGACGACCGCGAACCCGTCACCCGCCTCGCCGGCGGTCGCCGCCTCGATCGAGGCGTTGAGTGCGAGCAGGTTGGTCTGGTCGGCAATGTCGTTGATGACGTCGACGATCTCGTCGATCTTCTGGACGCTCTCGCGGAGATCCTCGACGTCGTCGGTCACCTCGTCGGCAGCGTCGTCGACGACACCCATCTTGTCGATGGCTTCTTCGGCCGTCGCCGTCGTATCGTTCGCAATTTCTTCGGCGCGTTCGCTGGTAGCGCTGACCTCCTCGGCGTTCGAAGCGATCTCCTCGACCGTCGCCGACAGCCCGGCAACCTCGCTCGAAATCTCGCCCATCGCGTCGGACTGCTTCGCCGCCAGGTCGCTGATCTCGTCGGAGCGCTCTGAGACCTCCGTCGAACTCTCGCGCAGGTCACTGACCGACGACTGGACGTTCTTCGAGACTTCGCGTCGGTGCTCGAGTTCGTCCTCGACATCGGCGTAGGCGTCGATGTAGGTATCCATCGCAATCTGTTGATCGACGTTCAGCAGTTTGAGTGTGGAAAGCGAGTGCTCGACGACATCGTCGACCATCGCCTGTGCTTCGGAGAGGGGAACGAGTGGCTCGTCCTGCGACGTGTCCGTTCCGTCCACCTCGGCCGCCTCCGCTTCGGGCACACTCCCGACGGCCTCACTGGCAAGATCGTCCATCGCGTCCTCGGCAAGCGCCGTCAGAATTCCCTCGTAGTAGATCGAGTAGCCGCCGAGATAGAACTTCGGCCCCATATCCAGCATATCGTGGATCTTGCCAATTCTGGCACGCCGCTCAGCATACTCGGCTCCATACGCACCGCGTCCGAGATCCAGGAGATACTCGTACTGGGTCTTCTCGAGTGCATCGACAGATTTCGACGAGGAATTGAGAACGGCGGTCGCATCAGCGTTCGACTGCAAATGGGCGTAGAACTCGTCGACGAGGTCGTCAGCAATCTCTTCGAAGAGTGGTGCCATCGACTCGAGTCGGTCCGCGTCTGCGCTGTCGAAGCCGACGAACTCTTTTCGCCACTCGATTTCGCGTCGATCAAGCCCGATCCGTGCGGCGAGTGCTTCTCCGTCGACGTGCCGTCTGTTGTTCGCGTCGATTTTGAACTGCGACTGACGCTCCTCCTGGTTGCTAGACATTAACTCAATGTTCCGTCGATCCAACTATATACTTGTTGGCGGCGATATATCTCACGGGCCATCCAAGCGCCTGCTGGCCGTTTCGACAACTCCGGGTCCTGAGAGGACGTTGGAAGAACGCGCAGTTGGCCGTGCGTCACCGCAGTCAAAACACGTAACAACCGTCAACCGCCTCAGACGCGAACGTCCGTCGGATCAATCCACAGCACGAACTCCTCTTCCTGTCGAACGATCCCAGCGATTCCCTCGCCGTCGACGGCGGTGTCGACCGTCGTCGCGTCGATCTGTCGCACCTGGCGCACCTCATCAGCGAGCCAACCGATTCGATCGGTCGAATCACGCTTGCGTTTGAAGACGATGATCCGATTCCCGAGTTCGTCGTCCTCGTTCTCGCCGAAGATTGTTCGCAGGTTGACTATTTTCGTCGTCTCGCCGCGAAGGTCCATCACGCCCTCGACGTGGTCGGGTGTGTTCGGAATCGTGGTCAGTTCGTCCGTGTTGACGATCTCCGCGACGTAGCCGATGTCGACACAGTAGCGGTTTTCGCCGAGGTCGAACTCGAGTACGTGGACGGAGATGTCGTCGGGTGTGTTTGTGTTTGTGTTGGTGTTGGTGTTCGTGCTGGTATTGGTGCTAGCGTCGGTATTCATCTCGTCGGTCGCGTTCGATCGTGTGGAGTTGGTCTGGTTCGTGGATACCATGGCAGTTCGGTGTCGATAGGTTGTCGGGCGGTCTTAGCTGTGATCGTCCGTCGAGAGGCGACGAACGTCGCCTTCGATGTCGTTGATCAGTTCGTCGACGGTTTCGGCGTGGCGTTCGATGGCCTCGAGACCGGTGGCGACCTGCTGGGATTTGTCCATCGCAGTGTCGGTCATGCTCGCGACCTCTTCGGTGCTTGCGGCTTGATCGTCGGTCGCCGTTGCAACCTCCTGGATGCCCGTACTCGCTTCTTGAACGGACTCCTCGATGCGCTCTAAGTTGTCGACCGTCTCTTCGACCAGGTCGACACCGGTAGAGACGCGCTGGTTTGCCGTATCGAGGCTGTCGACCGTCTCTTCGGTGTCTGCCTGAATCTGGTCGATCATCCGCTCGATGTTCTTGGCCTCTTCTTGGGACTCTTCGGCCAGGGATTTGACCTCGTTCGCGACGACCGCGAAGCCGTCACCGGCCTCACCAGCGGTCGCCGCCTCGATCGAGGCGTTGAGCGCGAGCAGGTTGGTCTGGTCGGCGATGTCGTTGATGACGTCGACGATCTCGTCGATCTTCTGGACGCTCTCGCGGAGATCCTCGACGTCCTCAGTTACGTTATCAGTTGCCGATTCGACATCCTCGATCTGGTCGATAGCCTCCTCGGCTGTCTCCGTCGTATCGTTCGCGATCTCCTCAGCGCGCTCGCTGGTAGCGCTGACCTCTTCTGCGTTCGAGGCGATCTCCTCGACCGTCGCCGACAGCCCGGAGACCTCACTCGCGATTTCGTTCATCGAGTTCGACTGCTCGGCCGCGAGATCGGTCATTGCTGCGGTCCGATCGGTCACGTCGTCCGTCGAGGCTGCAACCTCGCTCAGCGTCTCCTGAATCCGGTCACCGACTGACTCACGGTTTCGCTTCGTCTCCAACTGGTCCTTGAGCTGCGCTTCGTACTCTGCGATACGCTCCTTGTCGGCTGCCCGCTGCGTGCGCTGTGTGCTGGCGTAGGACTCCATCGCTAGCTGCTGGTCGACGAGACTGTGACGCAGGAGCGAGAGGGTCCGTTCGACAACGTTGGCGACGGCGTCGTCTACTGCCGCCTCAACATCGTCTGTGGGATCGACTTCGGTGTCAGTGTCGGTATCGGATTCGAATGCAGCTGCAACCTCCGAGTCGACCGCATCCCCAACTTCCGCTTTCACATCCGCAGCAATCGCCTCGAGTGCCTCCTCGTAGTACGCACCGAACGAGCCGATGTACACCTCGGGGCCTGCCGCGAGAAGGGTTCCGACAGCCGGTGACTCGAATCGCTCTGCGAACGCGTCCGCATCGGTCCGCCCCGCCGCCGCGGCGTCGACGAGCGCGGCCTGGGCTGACTCGAGTTGGTCGGCGCTCGCAGCTCGCTGGTTCTCGAGTGCACTCGAAACGGCAGGATCGCTGCGGGCAGCGTCGGCGGATGCTGCGGCGAGGGTTGTACGGTTGTCGGCGAGGATCTCCGAGAGCGACTCGAGTCGGGCCTCGTCGTCGGCGTCCAGTGACACGAGGTCGCTCGCGCGCTCGACGCTCGCGGGATCGACGCCGGCGTTCGTAATGGCGTCGACGTCCGCGTTCGTGACCGACGCCGACCCGGTTCCCGTTGGGTCGGTAGCGGCCTCGAGACGGGACGCTCCACCGTCTGTTCTGGGCATAGTGGTGACAGTGAGAGTCAGCTAAATAAGTGTTTTTGCAGATTTGAACAAGCGGGAGGTTTGGCGGCCACAACAATCATATACGGTGGTTTGAGAGCCGGGACACACGCATCGATCGATGCGAAATGCAGCCTCTGGTGAACGGTCACTCAGGATCGGTGAATAAAACAAGCGCAAAGACGACCGAATCGGTGAGCGAGGCGTCAGTCGATGTTCGCGATGAGTTCGTCGATATCGAGCCAGGCGACGAGCGTCGTTCGGTCGTCGTCGTCCTGCTTTTTGATGATGCCGCGAACGCACTCGTGTTGGTGGTCGCCGGCGGCGTCCATGACGCTGCCCGTCTCGTCGATCTGGCTGTCGTGGTAGGTAACGGCCTGCGAAACGTCGGTCACGCGGACGCCGAGTTTCTGCTTATCGTCGTCGCGTTCCAGCACGACGATGTACTGGTTGTCAGACAGTTCGTTGTGCTCGACGTCGAGCATCGTCGTCGGATCGAGGACGCCCGTGATCTCGCCGCGGAGGTCCGTCACGCCGTCGATGGCGGTCGGACCGCGCGGGAAGCGCGTGATGTCTTTCATTTCGACGATGGCGCTGATCCGGTCGATTTCGATGGCGTACCGATTCTCGTTCAGGTAGAACTCGAGCATCTGAATCGTCGACTCGCTGTCGTGTGCCGAGTGGATCAGCGTGTTCCCCTGATCGAACATGGCGTCCTTTCGCGCGGCGGTCGCGTCGCCGTAGCCCTCGGTGTCCGCCATTGTCGCAGAGCCATCGACGGTCGGTTCCGCACCAGTCCCCGTGAGTTCGGCGACGGTCGACTGGCTGGCGATTGCACCGCCGAGTGCAGCGAGCGGGCCGTCTGCGTCGGGTCCGGATTCGCGTTCGTCGAACGAGAGCGTGACGGCGGCGTCGGTGTCGGAATCGGTGCCAGCGTCAGGGTCGTGCTCGGAGCCAGCGCCGCTATCGTCGTCGATCACGTCTGTAGACACGTCGGTGTCGTCCGTCTCCGTCACTTCGGTATCTGTAGTCTCGGCAGTCTCCTCGGCGGGGGAAACAGCCCCACCCTTACCCTCACCAGCGGCGTCAGATTCGCCCGCTGCATCCGCAGTCTCCACCTCATTGGCCTCCGAATCGGTCACGTCCGATTCCTGTTCGGTCTCAGAACGGGGGTCTGCTGTCTGCTGCTCGTCGACGCCGTCACCGTCACCGTTATCCGGACCCTCGTCACTGCTCGCTACTGGCTCGTCGGGTTCGCTCGCCGATTCGTCACCGCTATCCGCGCTGTCGTCGTCCGTGGACGGAGACTCTGGCGCTGTCTCGTCTGGGTCGTCTTGCTCCGCTGTCTCACGTGCTCCCCCAGCCGCACGGTTGCGCATCTCTCGAAGTCGACGTGCTCTGTCGTCAGTCATGCTGGAATCTCCTGTCGTGGCAACTGCTCGTCTACCTGCTCGGCCATCGCCATGAACACCGCGCTCATATCTGTCTCTTCTTCCACCGCAAACACCGACTTCCCCGAGGCAAACGCCCGCTGCAACGCCACGCGCTTCCGGACCCGATACAGCGGCACATCCGGCAGCGCCTCGTCGAACCACTCGAGCATCTCCGTCGCCGCTCGCGTGTTCTCGATCCGGTTCGCTACCAGCGCCTGCGGCTCAATCGTCACGTCGTGGTCCATCTCTAGCGCGCCGACGTAATCGAAGAGCAACTCGAGTGACCGCTTGCTCGTCGGTTCGGCGAGCGCGGGAATCACGAGGTTCTCCGTCGCATACAATGCGTTGTCGGTCAGGAGGCCGAGGTGTGGCGAGCAGTCGACGACGGTGACGTCGTACTCACCTGTGGCCTCAAGTCGGTCGAGGAGTGCGTCGAGTCGTGTCTCGCCGTCGGGTTCCTGGACGAGCGTGGACTCGGCGGCGTTCATATCGACGTTGCTCGTGATGACATCCATCTCCGGGTGAGTGGAGATGAGGTCCTCGAGCTCGACGGCCGTCGGCTCGACGAGCGCGTCGAGTAGCGACGGCGGTTCGGCGTCGTAGGCCTCGAGCAGGCCGAGTCCTTCGGTCGCGTTCCCTTGCGGATCGAGGTCAACGAAGAGGACGTTACGTCCGAGTTCGTTCAACGCACCCGCGAGGTTGATCGCGACGGTCGTCTTGCCGACGCCTCCTTTCTGATTTGTCACACACAGCCGAGCAGCTCCCGCCATTCGAGTGAGTCGTTTCAACTCTGCCTACATAACTCACACGGCCAGCACGGGTGATAGTGTGGTCTTCGTCGGATCGAGCGGCTCTTGCCGGCCGGTTCGGCCGAACGCTTTATGCGGAGATCATTACAAACCAGTGCCATGGCAGTGAACGGATCGAGCGCCGACGCCGTCGACGCCGGCTACGCGACGGATTGTCTTGGCGGTCGTCGCGCGAGGCGAATCGAGGCGGGGGCGCTCAGCGCTTTGGCACAGCGTACTGGAGAACAAGATTGTGATGTCGGAGATACCTCCGGACGGCCCACCGAACGAGTAGTAACTCCACGGGGCTACTCCGCCGAGACGCGGGAGGACACCTGATGGTCGATGCAGTAATTGCAGACGACTCGGCGGTGATGCGTGAGACGCTCGGAAAGATTCTGGAGGACGGCGGGATCACCGTCGTTGCCCGTGCCAAAGACGGTGTCGAGGCGGTCGAACTCATTGAGCGCCACGATCCCGATGTGGCGACGATCGACATTCAGATGCCCAGACTGACGGGCCACGAAGTGATCGAGCAGGTGATGGCCGAGAACCCGATCCCGATGCTCGTCATCAGTTCGCAGACGACGCGCAACGCGGATGCGACGTTCGACGCGCTTGACGCCGGTGCAGTCGACTTTCTGGCGAAGCCGTCCGGCGACGGCTCGGTCAACATCTGGTCTCAGCAGGAGACGATCGTCGACCGCGTCCGGGCGGTCGCAGAGGCAGATGTCGCAGGGATGGAGACTGGCCGGGTCAGCAAGGACCAGTCCCAGACGATCAGCGTCAGTTCCGAGTTCCCCTGCGATCCGACGCTCGTCATCGGCGCATCGACCGGCGGCCCGCGAGTCGTCGAACAAGTGCTGTCCGAGCTTCCACAGCGGGCAGGCCTCCGAGTGCTCGTGGTACAACACATGGCAGATCACTACACAGAACGATTCGCGAAACGGCTCAACGAACGAACGACGTACGACTTCAGACAGGCCCGAGAGGGAGACACAGTTGGCCCTGGCGAGGGTGTCCTGGCGAAGGGAGGCTCACACCTACTGGTGACCAACGAACGGAACGGACGACTGACTGTCTCCCACGATAACGGCCCCAAACGCCATAACGTCAGGCCCGCCATCGACGTAACGATGGAAACCGCAGCCGAAACGGTCACCGGGAATCTCACCGGTGTGATTCTGACCGGGATGGGTGCCGACGGCGCAGCCGGCCTCGCCGAGATCAAAGACGCCGGCGGGAAGGCGATTGCCCAGGACGAGGCAACCTCACGCGTCTACGGCATGCCGAAGGTGGCAGCCGAGGAAGTCGACCTCGACATGGTGCTCCCGAAGGACCGAATTGCCGAGGGCATCACCAACGCCTTCCGGGGGTGGTCCGCGTGAGCGACGCCACCAGCACCTTCGTCCAAGAAAGCCAGGAAGACATCCAGAAATTAAACAACGCATTGCTCGATCTCGAGGACGACCCCGAGAGTTCCGACGCCATCGAGACAGTGTTCCGCGTTGCGCACAACCTGAAAGGCAACTTTGGCGTGATGGGCTACACCACGGCGAGCAACCTCGCTCACGCTATCGAGGACTTGCTCGACTGCATCCGCGACGACGAACTCGCGGTCACCGCCGAACGGATGGATCTCATCTTCAACGGCGTCGACCACCTCGCCCAGATGGTCGAGGAAATCTCGGACTCCGGCGAGACGAGCACCGATCCCGAGGAGACGATCGACGCGATCCGCGCGTCGATCGAGGGCGGCGAGTCCGCTTCGGCCGAGACCGCAGCGGCGGGCGACGAAGCGACTGGTGACGATGCCGTCGATACCGGCCGCGACATCCCAATCGAGGGCCTCGCCGATGACATCGATCTCGAGGCACTCGAGTCCGACACCGCCGTCTACCGGGCGGCACTCGAATTAGATGACAGTGGCTCGCCGCAGGTCGATGCGATGTTCGTCATCGACGCGGCCGGTGACGAGTACGAGTTACTGCGGACGGTGCCGACGAACGAGACGATCGAGGCAGGCGAGTTCGACGCGGTTTTCGACGCCTACGTGACGGCGACGGGCGACGACGCAGACAGCGACACCGTGGAGGCGTTCTTCGACGACAACCGGTACGTGGAGGGTGCCAGCGTCACGGACGTAACGAACGACATTCTCGACGAGGTGACGGCAGATGCAGACGATTCGGACGACGCAGACGCCGAGTCCGACGATTCGGCGGGGGGTAGTTCGAGTGTCACCCACAGTAGCAAGGAAGTCGAGTCGATCCGCGTCGACGTCGAACAGGTCGACCAGCTGTACAACCAGGTCGAGGAGATGGTCACGAGCCGGATCAAGCTCCGCAAAATCATCGAAGATAACGAGCTGGTCGAAGCTGAAGATGAACTCGAGGAGCACGGCAAGATCACGGCCAGTCTCCAGGATACGGTTCTCGAGATCCGCCTGGTGCCGCTGAAGAAGATCGTCGGCAACTTCCCGCGGGTCGTCCGTGACATCTCGCGCGATCAGGGCAAGGAGATCGACTTCCAGATGGAGGGCGTCGACATCGAGATGGATCGCTCGATCCTGAACGAGCTCGGCGATCCGTTGATGCACCTTATCCGGAACGCGGTCGACCACGGCATCGAGCCGCCCGAAGAGCGCGAGGAGAAAGGCAAACCTCGCGAAGGGTCGATCAAGCTTATCGGCGAGCGCGAACGTGACCGCGTCTCCGTGACGGTGAAAGACGACGGTGGCGGCCTCGACGTGGAGAAGATTCGTTCGAAGGCGATCGAGAAGGGCGTGATGTCCGAAGAAGAGGTCCAGTTGCTCGACGACTCCGAGGTGTACGACCTCATCTTCCACCCCGGCTTCTCGACGACCGACGAGGTGACCGAGGTCAGCGGCCGTGGCGTCGGCATGGACGTGGTCAACCAGGTCGTCCGCGGCGTCGATGGTTCGATCAACGTCGAGAGCGAACCCGACGAGGGAACCGAGATTACGCTGATGCTGCCCGTCAGCGTTGCGATCGTCCGCGTCCTGTTCGTTACCGTCGGCGACGAGACCTACGGCGTTCCGATCAAGAATATCGACGAAATCTCCGAGTTCGAGGACGTCGATATCGAATCCGTTGAGGGGCGTCAGACCGTCACCCACGACGGCAACGTCTACCCGCTGCTGTCGCTTGGCAACCGCCTCGATGTCCCCGACAGCGAACCCGACGAGGACGACATGGTCGTTCGTATCAAAGACAGCGTCAGACAGGTCTGTTTGCGCTGTTCCGACGTCATGGGGCAGGAAGAGGTCGTCATCAAGCCGTTCGAGGGCGTCCTGAGCGGCGCACCCGGGATCAGCGGCGCGTCGGTGCTCGGTGAGGGTGAAGTCGTGATGATCCTCGACGTGGATACGCTGTAGCAAGTACCAACGTACTCGAATTTGACAGGAACTGTAGACGACAGGTGTGGGTGCGTGGCTGGTGTGGCTGGTGACACACCGCGGTACCCGAACAGACAGCACTTCAGTATATGACGGATGAAAACCGACTCGGTCGGGACCAAAGCACGTCGGAACAAGCGGAGACACCGGGGACCGGCGACCTTACAGCAGAAATCATCGCCACGTTGCGTGCGGACACTGACTCGACAGACCCGTCTACAGCACGCGACGAAACCGGCGCTATCTCCGTCGGCATTGCCGACTACGCGCTCACCGACGACGAGACGCCGCTCAAAACCAGCGGCCTCGGCTCCTGTATCGGCGTCGCAATCCACGACGACCACGCAGGCGTCAGCGGTCTCCTCCACTTCATGCTCCCGGCTGCCGCCGACACGAACGGCACCCACCCCGACGCGAAATTCGCCGATACCGGCTTCGAGTCCATGCTCAAGTCCTTTCGCGACCTCGGGGGCACCCCTGCCCGCTCGTGGGCCAAAATCGCCGGCGGCGCAGCGATGCTCGACACCCAACTCACCGCTACTATCGGCGAGCGGAACATCAACGCGATTACGGCCGAACTCGAGGCCGCCCGCATTCAGATCCGGGAGACCGATGTCGGTGGCTACCACGGCCGGTCACTCGAATTCGACCCGGCGACGGGGACGTTGACGGTATCGAGTGCGAACGGCGATGTTCGGCGGCTGTGAGGGCTGTCGGTGCTGTTCGCGACAGAAACGCCGTAGAGCGGCGTGAAACACAGCCGCCAGAATTTATTTAGTGGGTACGTTCCTGATTCCCGACAATGCGAATTCCATCGGGTGTACCGGGGTTCGACGAACTGCTCAGCGGCGGGCTCTTGAAGGACCGCCTGTACGTCATCAGCGGCCCGCCCGGCAGCGGGAAGACGACGTTCTGCTCACAGTTCGTGACCAAGGGTGCGATTGACGGGGAGACGACGCTGTTTCTGACCCTCCACGAGTCCCAGCAGGAACTCGTCTCGGACATGGCCAACTACGAGTTTGGCTTCGACAAGGCAGTCAGCTCCGGCCACGTGAAGGTGCTCAACGTCTTCGATAAGGAAGCACAGCGACTCTTCTCGTCGTCCTCACGAAGCTCCGGAGACTTCCCCTCGAACGTCGAAAACCTCTCGAACCAGCTCGTCGCCTTCGTCGAATCACGCGACGTCGACCGGCTGGTCATCGACTCGACGATGCTACTCGAGTACTACTTCTCTGACGATCTGAACGCGCTAATCAAGTTCCTGACAAAGTTAAAACGCGCCGACGCGACGGTCGTCCTGATTTCGGAGATGACGGATCCGTCTTCCTACTCGGACGGCCACTATCTGGCCCACGGGGTGGTCTTCATGCACAACTATCTGGAGGCCGGCGGGATGACACGCGGGGTACAGATCATCAAGATGCGCGGGACGGAGATTGACTGTGACATTCGGCAGGTCGAGTTCACGGACCGCGGATTGCGAGTCGATCCGAGCACGAAGATCCAGACCTGAGTTCGATGTACGACAAAAGCTTCGGTACGGACTGGGAGTCGATCGACGGCCGCGAAGAGGTCGTCGAACGGGCCTACGCCCTCGGCGTCGCAGTGCGCCTTGGCGACACGTACACCGACGAACTCGATCGGCTGACGAATCAGGTAGAGACGACCTACGACGAGAGTTTCGTCAATCTTGCTTATCAGAAGGGGCGCGACGAGGCGGCGAATTTGTCGAGCCAGCCACCCAGGGAGATCTGGCAGGAACTGGTCGAGGATCAGACGATCATCGAGGCCAAGGAGACGGAGGAAACCGACGACACGCTTCCGGACGCGATTCGCGGCGTCGACATCGACAGTCCGCCTGCTGACAGCACTGAGAGTCTTCGCAGACCCGGGCTGCTGGAACGCCACCGTGCAACACAGGGTGAGTCGGAGGACGGCGTTCAGAGTCTGTTCGGTGACGGTCGGTCGATCTTCGGACGCTCGATGGCCAAGATCAGGCGGACCCAGTCACAACCGGACTCGCAAGGCGACGACGAGGACGGGGATAGTGGGGATGGCGATGACCCATCGGACGACACCGACGAGGCTGGTAGCAGCGACGAGCCACCAGCCACCGACTCGAGTTCGTCGCGCCAATCGAGGACGGACTCGAATGGTGGCAAGCGACCGTCGTCCAGTTCGTCATCGAGCGACGGCAGCGGTGGGTCCACGTCGGGGTCGGGCGAGGGGGCATGATAACGCGGCGGTCGCTAGGGTACTCGAGTGGCGAGCAGCGAACGGCGATGCTGAGCGATCATGCTGGGTGACGAAACTGGCACTCGGGCCCTGACGTAACACATACCGAACTATTCTCCCACGCAGATAGGTTTTGGAGTCTGAGTGGTGGCGTCTCAGCCAGCAAAGGCTGTCTGTTCGTCATCCGACGGCGAGACAATACCCGTGACGCTGTAGATGACGTAGCTCTCGAGGCGGGGTACTCGAGTCGAGACTGCTCTATCTTGTCGCCGTCTGTGGGTGGAAATCGTTCGGCCCACAGCGAGGAACCCAAAAGCCGCAAACGTGGCTAGGGACACGAAAACGACGGTATTCGGGCCGTCTCACACCGCGACAGACGAGACCAACACTGGGGCTGACAGAATCCCTTCGGAGAAGAACAACACCCCAGAATGTAGGGATGATGCTAAACAAATCAACTTATAGGGTGGTTCTTTGCGGAGCTAGAACGACCGGAGGTCCTCGAGTACCGCTGCGGCGCTGCCGTCGTCGATGACTTCGCGGGCGCGGTCAAGTCCGGCTTCGAGACTGTCGACATCCTGACGAGCGTACATCCGGAACGCGCCGTTGAGTGCAATAGCGTCGGCGAACTCGTCGTCGCGCTCGCCGGCGAGGACGGCCTCGGTGATGGCCGCGGAGTCGGCGGTCACGTCGTCGACGGCGAGGTCGTCGCCCTCCATCTCCATGCCGTACTCGGCGGTTTCAATCTCGTAATCCTCGAAGCCCTCTTCGCCGTCGGCACCCGTTTGGTCCCACTCGGCCACCTTCGTGTAGCCCGGCCGAATGTCGTCGTAGCCTTCCATCCCCTGGAAGAAGATCGCGCGGGAGAACTCGAGTTGCTCGCTCCCTTTGAGTAGGTCGGTCATCTTTTTCGCGAACGCAAGGTGGTAGAACGAGCCGAGGTGGACGTCGGCGTTTGCGGGGTTGGCGACGGTTTCAATGGAGTTGACGAAGGTTCGGACGCCCATCTGGTCGCGCCGGTCGAAGAGGTCGTGGACGCCGGGGTTGAACTCGGGCTGGTAGTAGAAGCCAAAGCCGGTCTCGTCGACCATGTCGGCGCTCTCTTCGGGTGTGAGTTCGGTCCGGACACCGAGTTCGTCGAGAACGTGTTTGTAGGCCGTTTCCTTCTGCGTCGGGACGCCGTCGCCGGAGTGGACGACGACGGGGGTGCCCGCGGCCGCGGCGACGATGCCAGCACCGACGCCGAGCAGGGCGGAGGTGTGCTTGCCGTCGTAGTTCGCGCCGCAATCGACCGGATCACAGTCCGGTTCGGCGGTGATCACGGCCTCTTCGCGCATCACGTCGGTGTAGGCCGCGAGCTCTTCGGGGTTGTTTCGCTTCCAGCGGTTCGCCAGCCAGAACGCGCCGAGCGTTGTCTCGTCGGGTTTGCCTGCGAGGATTCGCTGGAACGCTTCCCGTGCCTGCTCGCGGGTCATGTCGTCGGCGGACTTGTGTCCCGAACCGACGACTTCCGTCATCAGCCGTTTGAGCGGCCACTCACCGAACTCTTGGGATGCCTGAGCCATGCGAACTGCTTGGGACGGGCGGCGCAAAAGCCTCCCGTTTCCGGCGGGGGCACCGTTCGAACACAAACGGGTACGGTTGTCGGTGCATCAGTCGGGTGGTGCGCCAGTGGCTGGTGTGTTGGTGCAGCGTACATCGCTGACCAGGGCCGTGGGTCGTCCAACGTTTCTACCTCTATCTATTTATCTCTCTACTCCTGTCTCCATCTCCTCCGCTCTATCGACCAGCAAGTCGTCACATCACGAGTGTGACGAGCGAGCCTATCGCAGTCCAGCCAGTGTCCCCCGTAGCTAGGACAGGAACACCGCGGCGACACGGCTGGCGTGCTTGGAGTGACGGACTACAGGAATTGTAACGACGAGTGCGGTCACGAGTCCGGCGAGGCCCGCCGCCGTGTACATCGAGAGGAGTGGGAACAGTTCAAACGTTGCGACCAGCGGAGTGAGCGCAAGTGCAGCGAGAGTGGCGCGAATTGCCAACAGACGGATTGCCTGCGAGGGCAGATCGGCGGCGACGAGCCGGCGGCCGAGTACGATCAACTGCCAGCCGGCGAACGCGCCGAGCGAGGCTGCAAGAATGAGGATTGACTCCATCATTGCGTCGCTCGTCGTGACGAAGAAGCCGCTGAAGACAATAGCTGCGGCGAACGCAATTGTTGGCCGGTCGACACCCTGCCGACTCGCGAGCGCCTGCACTGCGAGAAGCAAGAGCGCGCCGACGGCAACACCGGCCACCACGTCGACGAGGTAGTGGACACCGAGTGCGACGCGACAGAAGGAAACGGTTGCGACCAGGCCAGCCGCCACGGCGAACCGACGGCGGCGTGTACTCACGGTGAGCACGGACGCCAGGCCAAAGAAGACGATCGTGGTGTTGACTGCGTGGCCGCTCGGAAAGCCGTAGCCGGATGCGAAGGCGGTCGCCTCGTAGAGTTGTTGGACACCGAACGGAAGCAACTCCGGATCGAGTAGTGGCTGGTCTGGCCGCGGGAAGCCGAAGATTTCCTTCAGCCCCTTGTAGAGTCCCATCCCCGCAAGCCAGACGCCCGCGACGGCCCCGATATCGTCGCGGTTTGGCGACCCGACCCAGTACGCGACGGTGAGCACGAGCGCCAGAAACCAGATATCGCCAAGTTGGGTGAGCAGGGCGATGATGACGGCTGCCCACTCGGGAATGTACTCTTGAATCGGTCCGAATTCACCGATGCCACGCGACATTGACGAATACTCACACGCGAACTAGTAAAACTCCTGCCTATCAGTGGTTGTGACTGCAACTCCTTTATTTAGGGGCGGACGCAAATCAAAATCACCTTTCTTTCACCCTATTTAAGTACACCCTCAGCCTGCGGTATGAATTCCTGCTTATATCTCTGCGTAACTCCAATAGTCATGGGTAATAGTCCTCAAATTCGCTTTCATCGTCGTCTGAATTAGTCATCTCTCGCCCTCAGTTGCATTGTGGGCCGTTTCCAATACTATCTCTGTTTGGTGGATGGTAGTTGCCAGAGTCGTGCATTTCCGACCTTTCGGGAAGTCACCTCACCCTTGTCTTCTAATTCAGAGAGTTTGGCAAACGCCGTCCGATACGCGCATCCCACTTCATCGGCCACTTCTTGTGTACTGGCTGCGCTAGAGAGTGATTGTAACGCCTCAGTGAACGATCCCAGTGGATACGTCTCGGTGTACTTCCCGCTTTCTTCGTCACGTTCTTTCGGCACTACTTCACCCATTTCGTTCACTTGTACAAGTTAGTTTTGACCACATCTACTAAGCACCAATGCATACTAGTGCAATGGAAAACGTTTTACCAATGCAGGCTAGTGCATTGGATGTGGAAATCCGGACCCTTGGGGCGTGACTATTCGAGGAAACGCCCGCCTGCTGGTACAGGCGGACCGGGTCCCCACGCTACAAACGAGGTAACCCATGAAGGAATTAGACTGCACTGGACTTCAGGATTCCGGCAGCGACGCAGATAACGATACTCGAATCATCAACAAAAACTACTGCGGCAAGGAGGGACCACGATGAGTTCCCTCGATTCGACGGATATGATCACGTCCCATGAGAACATCCCGGACGTGACTGTCGACTTTCTCACACCGACGAGTGTCTGGCACGTCCCCGCGGAGGACGGGCCGCTGATCAAGTCACTGAATCTTGATGCCTTCCGAACAGTCTGCGAATTCGAGGAGACACTCGACGAGATTGTAACCTCCGATCCAGCCGACAGCGAATGGGTGAGCAGCCGATGAGCAGCATACCGTTCCCAGCGGCTATTTCCCGGGATCGAACACTGAAACCCACGCCAGTTGGTGTGGATATTGGGGTGAAAAACCTCGTCGCCGCGGCCCCAGTGGATGCTGCTCCGGAGTCGGCAGTCGTGATAGAAGGTGACCACGTTCAGAAGGTCACAAAATCCTCGTCGAGGCGATGCAGGCGCTTCAGGGCGCGAAGTTCGACACCACCAATGGACAGACTCAGCTGTTCGCGGCACTCTGGCACCAGATCCGTCCACAGGTTTACGATGCCGCTGTCCGCGTCGTTCGCTACGCCCAGGAGTTCCCCGCGCCGACGCTCGTGCTTGAGGATCTGTCGTTCTGCGAAGCGACACTGTGGGAACGCCGGACGACTGACGACGTGGGGTCGTGGTTGCTCCCGGCTCTTCAGCACGCCATCGCGGTGAAAGCACACGACGCGGGCGTTCCCATGAGGTACGTCGATCCGAAGTACACGACTCAGCAGTGTCACAGTTGTGGCGAGCTCGGACACCTCGAGCGCGAGACGCTGGAGTGTACAATTGAAGACTGTCCCGTCAACACGGTGTGTCGCGACCGGAGTGCTGCCGTGAGCATCGCTCAGCGAGCGGACCTCGTTGAGACAACTGCAGTGGCCTACCATGCAGATGATTGACGACATCAACCGCGACGTGTTCGTCCGGATCTAGACCCTGCTAGCGGTCGGCGATTCGATCATGACCGACCGGCACCACGCCAGCAATGGGAAAGACGATCATAGGGAAGCCGGAGGGCGATCGCAAGCAGCAGACGACGAAGTATTCGACCACGACACTAGATGAGAGGTCCTGTTACACTCTCTCAGGCATGCTGATCCGATAAGATCTATTTCGCTCCGGACGCTATTGCCAGTGTACGAGATACCTATGTCTGCCCACGACGACCGAACCGATGTCGATGTCGTTATCGTCGGTGCTGGGCTGTCCGGCCTCACTGCAGCGAGAGAATTGACGGCCGACGGCCACGAGGTAACTGTACTTGAGGCTCGTGACCGCGTTGGCGGACGACTCGCTGCCCACGAACTCCCGGATGGCACCGTTGCCGATCTTGGAGCCCAGTGGATCGGGGTGTCACACGACGCCGTCATGTCGCTCGTCGAGGCGTTCGATCTCGAACTGACGGCGCAGTACGAGGACGGCCACGACCAACTCGTGATCGACGGCGACCGTCTGGCAGCGGCAGATGCAACCCAGGCGCTCCCGTCACAAGCCGACGCGGAGTTGACGGCAGCGGTTGACGAGCTTGAAACCCTCACAGCACAGCTCGTCTCTAACGATCCATCTGCGACACCCCAGGCCGAAACACTGGATGCAACGACACTCGAGTCGTGGAAGCGAGATCGGATCGACTCGACAGTTGCTCGCAGGGCGTTCGATGCGTTCTTCCAGTCTGAGTTCCCCGTCGAGACAACCGATATTTCGGTGCTGTACTTCCTCACACTTCTCGACAGCGTCGGCGGCATCGAACGACTAGTCGGCGAAACTGCGACAACCGAGTCGTACCGACTCGTCGGCGGCTGCCAGCAACTCGCGAAACAGCTGGCCGGGGAGCCCGGTGACGCGGTTCGTCTTGAGACACCCGTCCGTGCGATCGAGCGAAGCGACGACAGCGTCCGTGTTCGGTCTGATGACACTCAGATCACCGGATCGTACGCCATCGTTGCCGTCCCACCGGCGGTGGCCGGACAGATCGAGTACTCGCCGCCGCTCCCCGTCCGACGGGACGGGCTTCACCAGCGCATGCCGATGGGTGAGGTTATCAAGTTCGTCGTCGCGTACGAGGACGCGTTCTGGCGTGCCAACGGCTATTCCGGCACGGTGGTCGACGCCGACGGTCCTGTCAGACTGGTCGCTGATAGTACGCCACCCAACGGAGAGTGTGGCGTCCTCGTTGGCTTTCTCACAGCAGACGACGCCGTCGAGTGGAGCGACCGGCCGACCAACGAACGACGCGAGTGCGTGCTCTCAGCACTCCAGGACTACTTCGGTCCCGACGCGGGCGATACACTCGAGTACGTCGACTGTTCGTGGTCGACCCAGCCGTGGTCACGTGGGGGGTATGCTGGCAACATGACGCCGGGGACGCTAACGAGCTACGGTGATGCGCGGTCGAGGCCGACTGGGCGGCTCCACTGGGCGAGCACGGAGACCGCACGTGAGTGGAGCGGCTACATGGAAGGGGCCGTTCGCTCGGGCAAGCGTGCGGCAGCAGCGATCGGTGACCGGCTGACAGAGTAGCGGCCGGTGTGTCCGACCAACCCGAAAGCGATACGGCACCCGTTTCCCTAGAGCCGCCAATGACCACATCGGCGGGGACCTGGCGCGACGCCATCGACGACGTCGACGCAGCGCTCATCGACGGCTACCAGAGCGGCTTCCCCATCGAGGAACGCCCGTTCCAGCGGGTCGGGTCCGAACTCGGCATCGAGGCGGACGAGGCCGTCGACCGCGTCCGCGAACTCATGGACATTGGCGTCGTCCGCCGGTTCGGTGCCGTGCTCAACCCACCCGTGATCGGCTCCTCGACGCTCGCAGCCGTTAAAGCCCCAGCGGAGCAGTTCGACGACATCGCTGCGACGATCAACGGCTATCGGCAGGTCAACCACAACTACGCCCGCGACCACGAGTGGAACATGTGGTTCGTCGTCACCGCCGGCTCACAGGCCAAACGCGACGCGATCCTCGACGAAATCGAGGCGGAAACGGGTTGCCCCGTGCTCATCCTCCCGATGCTCACCGACTACTACATCGACCTCGAGTTCCCCGTCGTCAACACCGATCGCTTCGCCCGCGAGTCACTCACCGCACAGACCGACGCGTCGGCGACCCGGATCAGCGAATCCGCGACGGGCTCACTGTCGGTACTCGAGTCCGACCTCTTGCTCGCAATCCAGGACGGGTTCCCGCTGTCGGCGACCCCGTACCGAGATGTGGCCGACGAACTCGGCGCAGGCGTCGAGGATGTCTTGAGTGCAATTGAGCGGCTGCACGCGAACGGTTGCATCAAGCGCATCGGCTGTATCATCAACCACGTCGTGACCGGCTTCGATTCGAACTGTATGGTCGTCTGGGACGTGCCGGACGAGCGCCTCGACGAGTGGGGTGAGCGCGCGGGCGGGCTGCCGTACGTAACACTGTGTTACCACCGCCCGCGACGGCCTGAACAGGACTGGCCGTACAACCTGTTCACGATGATTCACGGCAGAGATTCCGATGCCGTCGACGAAAAGATCGACGAGTTGGCGACAGACTACCTGCCGGTCGACCACGATCGACTCTACTCGACAGAGACGCTGAAACAGACGGGTGCGCGGTACGAGGAAATCGTTGGTTCTGCCGACGAATAACGGGGCACCATCGCAGCGGCGGACCGCCACGATCTGACCGCAGCACCTGATCGCAATTCAGCCGAATTTTCTCGTTTTCTGGATACGTAACGCTTCGTGCGTCTTGGAGTTCCTGCTCTTGGCGTGCTTGCTGTGCCTGTGCGGCCTGTTCTGCGTTGAGTTGGCCGCTCTCGGGGTCGAGTGCTCGTGCAAGCCAGAGGGCGCTGTAACTCACCGCGATGAACCAGATGATCGCGAGGGTAGTGTCTATAGTAGCCACTGCAAGTCAAGCAAGTCAATGCAGTGGCTGCTATAGTTCCCACGCCTCAGGTGCGTCGATAGTCAGCGTCAGCTCAAACTCCAATTAGTACCAGTGTTCTCGACAGTCAGGTCGACGGTTGGCTGCGTACGTGGATACGAGCTAAAACGCTGATCAAAATGCGGTCACTCTACCTCTGCCACACAAACGAGTGTTTGTTACTGAAGTCTCGCCTGTGAGTTAGTTCTTGAACCGAACCCCAATCAGCGCTGTTGCGAGTAGGGCAGCAATTGCTGCGGGAACTCCAAAGCCAGGGATTGGAAGCATACTGGAGTCTTCCTCAACAGTGACGGTACCGGCAGCTGCATCGTTGATTGCGATGTCAAACTGACCACTCTCGTCGAACGAGTAGGTGAAAGTAATGATTTCCACTTCACCTGGACTGAGGCTGACGGTCTGTTCGTCTGCGGAAGTACCATCGACAATCAATTCTGCGGTCAAGTTATCGGCTTCGCCACCAACGTTCTCGATGGTGGCACTAGCTTCAATACTGTCTCCGACTTCCACTTCCGAGTCACTCAGTGACACGTCAGAAAGTTCGAAGGCAGCTTCGTCATCAGGCTCACTTGGATCATCTTTGTCGTCATGGTCATCAGCAACAGTGACCGTTCCAACTGTGGTCTCGCTTACTGCAACCTCGTACTCACCAGCCTTGTCGAACGTGTGAGTGAACGTAACGGATTCCGTGCTGTTTGCGCTCACATGACTGTCCTTCTCATCGACGGTTTCGCCGCCGATCATGAGTTTGGCAGTATACGTTCCATCGCTTTCACCGCTAACTTCCGAGATCGTTGCAGTTACATCGACCGACTCACCGGTCGAGATCTTTGTGTCACTGATACCCACATCCACATCAAACTGGGGTTCATCTGGATCTGGGTCAGATGGTGGTGGAGAGGTACCACCGCCGCCTCCGCCGCCACCACCGCCTCCGCCGCCACCGCCTCCACCTGAGCTATCATCTTCTTCAATTTCGATCGTCCCTTCGCTGACTTGGACTTCATCACTCGAGACACCAGTTGCTACGTGGATCCACTGGTATTCAGTTTCGGCCCAGTCGTCATAGGTTTCGACCGTAATCCGTTCACGTGTGTCACCGACGATAGCTGTTGACGAAGCATCTAGCTGAACATCGCCTTCATTAACCGAAGGGCGGTCGCTAAAATCAGCTTCGCCCATAAAGAAGCTGAAAATTGATTCAACCGTGAAAACACCAGAGTGTGCCTGGTTGTTGAGTTCGTTGCCGAAGAGTGAAACGTCCTCCTCTAGGTTCTGGACGCCGTGTAGTGATTCAATACTGGTGTTGAAATAGATATCCGTAGCAGAGATGTCCGTACCGAGATCTCCGTCGATATAGAGCCCACCTTCATCTGACTCATATTTGTCCTTATCGTACAGAACAACCCCGTGATTGACGCTTCCATCAAGTGACTCATCAAACTCTGATGCGGTTACATCGAACGTGATATCGTCACCGGGCTCGGCCGAAGAATCTACATCTACATCAGATGGGTCCTCGTGAGCTATAACTTGCTCTGTACCGAGGAGTGTACCATCTATGCTTTCAAGTTTTCCCTCACTCTCGTCTACGCTGAAAGTACCATCAGTTGCAGCGATGTACGTGTATGCTCCCGCTCCTTCATCGAAATCAGCCTCATGGCTGAACTCACCGTCGTCTACCCTCTCACTATCAATACTAAACGTGACGTTCTCGTTTAGGCTCTCAAGGTTCTCTTGTGTGAGTTCAGATTCCAACTGTCCGATGCTTGTTGGTAGGTCACTGAAATCAACATCGTCATTGTCAATATCTTCAGTCAGATACCCGGATAGAATTTGAACGTCATCCCCGCTATACTGATTGGCATTGACGTTTATGTGATCTCCAAAATTGAGGGTCACACCGTCATCGACGTTGTAGACGCCAACAGCATCCCACTCAACGGGTGTGTAGTAGTTATCTGTCTCTGCAGAAAGGTCGTCTGGCAGACTAACTGAGACACCAGCGCGATCAGTGTCTGCATTAAGTGCCAGCGGTGCCTCCTCCCACACAGAAAGGTTGCTATTGAGCTCTGCCTCATTCGCTGTTCCTATATTTCCGCTGGCCCCTACAACTCCGGCAAATGGAGAGAGGAGCATGATTGTGACTAAGAAAGTCACCTTTACCAGTCTTTCTGAACCACTCATATATTAATTAATCAAATCATACTGATTTAATAGTTTCGGGGGAATGCGTGCATAGTTTGCACTGGAGGTCTTTTTCTTTCTGAGAGTGTGTTTGGCGGTAAAATGGAAAAGCGAACTCAATACTCAGCGGTCTTGAGCGATCACAGCGACAAGTATTGCTGCGATAGCGAGGACAGTGAGGACCGCAGTCGACATCCCAAGACCATCGTCATTCCTTTCACTGGAACCGGCTGTGTCATCAGTTTCTTGGGTTTCGCTGGGTACAATTACGTTTGAGTCGCCGTCATCATCACTGTCATCGGTTTCTGTTTTATCTGTTTGCTCATCGGTATTATCCTTGTCATCACTCTTGTTGCTTTCCTCGTCGTTTGATTCCGTGTCATCGTCATCTCCCCCCTTGTCGTCATCTGCTTCGTCCTTATCACTGTCATCTGCCTCACTATTCCCGTTGCTGTCATTATCACCGATATCGTCGTCTTCATCCTCCTCAGCTGAGTCAGTAACCGTTAGCTCGCTTCCTTCGACAACTGCGTGGGGAACTTCGTAGCCTTCGACCGTGTCATCACCGATGACAGCACCGTAGACCTCGTAGGAGTCAGTTCCAAGTGCTGCCATCGACTTGGTTGCACTGTAACTCGTTCCATCTGTATGCTCAAGCATGAGCTCTGTTGCCGTGTCGCCGCTCCAGATAACGAGTTCGACCTCATCAGGGTGCCCATCAATACCAGCTGATTCAACTGTCGCCTCGAAGGTTACGTCCTCTGTGTCATCGACTGTAGTGGGATACTCTAGTGAGATATCGTATCCTTGGACAACAACAGGTATGACTGCCTCTCGACCCTCGTCTGTTTCGAGAGAGAGCATGTAGCCACCTGGTTCGATCGTCTCATCAATCTCGAACTCCAGTGTGCTATCCTCATCCTTCTGAGCCTCTGGTTTTGTGTCTGTATTGTATAAGTACAGGTCATACTCTGTTGGTCCACTTACATCGACCTCGAGTGTCTCTCCCTGTTCTATAACTGCAATTTGGTCGATTTCATAATCATCCCCCCTAATATCCACAGTCTCAGTCGGTGTCTCAATCGCTGGATCAGCAGTCATCTCGGTATCTGTTGTCGCAGCGACGGCTGTTACACCAATTACCGCAGCAGCGAAAACACCGGCTATGAGGAGGGCACTCAGTCCGATACTCTGTCTCATGTTTCGTAATCAATTAGGGACAAACAAAATCTTTCCCCTAGTAAAGTCTGTCAATATTGTACGTGGGCGGGGCAATCTCGACAGCTTCATTCGAAGCCGAATGTGTTCATTCGCAAGCAAGTACTACAACTCATCGATAGATTGAACCACTCCACTCAGACTGACTGGCGAGTAAGGTGTTGAGGAGCTAGACGAGTATCCAGTCACAAGCAGCGCTTCAAAGTCATCGACAGTGTTGTACTGCTCCTGATGAAGTAATGCCTTTTCTCCAAGAGTCGTACTCTCGTAGAGTCCTGATCGCTCAGCCGGCCCTACTTTTTGCACGAGTCCATAATCAGCAAACATTGGGAGACGCGTGTTGATATTCGCCCGTGACTTGCCGGTATGATATGAGAGGTTCATAGCTACATTACGACCAGTTTCCTCGAGTGTCGCTAGAATAAGACAGTCTGTTGGTTGGCGAAGTTTCATACTACCCTTAACCGCAAGCAGATGGGTGTGTCAAATATTTCTGTTGGCTAATTGGCCTGTCTGCTGATTCTGGGACCGAACATATTCTACACCACCGACGGCCAGACAGAAAATTTGCATCGTTGTTGAAGCCATTAGGAATCTCACTGTGGCAGTCAAAGTACTGTCTGCAGACGGAACAGGTCGAGCGACTTGGGGCCATACGGAAGACGTTGTCTTCCGTGATCAAGCGAACCTTCGGTTCGCAGCCTGCTTGTCTTTTCTACAAAATGTCCAGGGGTTTTGTCCTGCTCAGACGCCAGCCTGCAACGATCGCTGCGATGGTTCCAACAACAAGTGCGATGGCAAATCCACCAAGTAGTATGTCAGATGATGTTTGGACGAGGCCATCGAATCCAACAACTGCTGCGGCAATCTGGTTCAACAGCTCAACTGCTGGTGTGGTAAGAACCACACCAAGTAGTCCACCCGCGAAACCGATTGCCAGTCCTTGCCCAATGATAGAACCAATGAGAAGTGAGGATGAGACTCCTTGAGCAGTCAACGCAGCAACAGCCTCTCGTTGCTGATAGACAACCAGTGCGAGCAAGTTAAACGTTAGTGCGACACCTGCACCAATTGCGAGGACAACAAGCGCAGCACCCGCAGCAAGCACTAGGGCTTGTTCTTGGAGGACGCTCTCGAGTTGCTCCTGATTTGTCTGAATCTGATACTCAGGGTGGGACAACTCGAGATCGGCCTGGACCGTTTCTGCGTCGGCGCCGTCAGCAAGCGTGATCGTGATGAACGTTGCCGGCTCCGTTCGGGTCTCACCGGTTGCTTCGTGGAGCTCACTCAACGGCATCACAACCGTCGATGTTCCAAGCATCCGCTCAAATGTGGGTGAGAATCCGACGACGGTCACTTCAGTATCACGGGCTGCAGAGAGGGTTCCACCAACGTATAGTGTATCCCCAATATCGACATCGAGGGTCGCTGCTGTTTCCTCATCAAGCAGAATTTCGTTCGTCCGTTCACCGTCGTAGCTTCCGTTAGCGTAGTATGTGTCCCCGCTGAAGCGCTCTCCCTCGGTTACCTGGACAGATGGCCCGCCCCCAGAGACACCAGCACCGACGAACGTCTCAAAGTCTGCTGTCGGCTCAGTACCAACGTAGATCGTCTGGAAGGCCATTGGGATTGCATGCTGAACATCTTCGTGAGATTCCATCTCGCTGGCAACGGTCCGGGAATTATAGAGGGAGTTTTCGAAGCCACCACCGCCAGCAGTCGTCAGCCGGGTTTCACCAGCAGTTACCCAGAGATCCCGGTCCGCAGACTCGAATTGTTGGTGTCCGGTATCGATGACACCCATTCCAGCGCCAGCAAGCAGTGTCATCGACAAAACAGCGAGCGCGACACCAATAATGGCTAATCCGAGCCGGAACCGATGGTGACGGAGCTGGGCAATTGTAATGGCAGTAGCAGCACGCACCCGAGCGGCCCATCGACGGATCGCCACCCACCACTGTGTTCCTCGCCCCGTCATTAGGGGACACCTCCGGAAACGCGCCGCGCCAGTACCAACAGGTACGGAAGCGAAAGGACGCCAATGAGCAGCCCCACACCCCCTCCATAGAGGAGAAACCACGATTCTGAGAGGGCGATTGGTTCAGTCGTGAGTAGTTCCATGGCTCCAGTATTGACTGCCCAGATCCCACCCATCCCTGCAACTGCACCGAGGAATCCACCAATCCCTGTGACAACCATCGTTTGGACCCCGACGAGTACCAGCTGGCTTCGGGTTGAGATCCCGATCGCAGCGAGCGTCGCCAGTTGACGTTGGTCGGCAACCACCTCGAGGCCGTTCGTCGTCAACACAAACAGAGTGCCGACCGAGATAGCGATGATAAACGCAGTCACCGCAAGCGCTAGCGGGAGTTCTGAGTCCATTGCTTCGTTGGTGGTTAATTCTCCTCGCGTGAGGACTTCTGATTGGGGATATCTATCCTTGAGTGTTGTTTCGACTGCTGGTGAGTTCGTCCCCACGATGAACTGGTCGGCCTGGTCGTGTTCAGCAGCGCCTGTGAGTCTCTGTAGTTCGCTCAACTGCATGACTGCCACGGGAACGTTACCCACTGTATCGGAACCGTCGTCAACACCAGTTACAGTGAAGGATTCGTTGCCTGCGACCGTCAGTTGTGTCCCCGACCCGGCTTCAAGCAAATTGGACGCACTCTGAGAAAGGACGACATCACCGGTCCAGGGCCCATCATATGAGCCATCGGCGTAGTACGGATCACCATCGGAGAGGCCATCGGTTGTGACGCCGGTGACAGCGTCTAATCCGGGCTCATTGATAACACCGACGACGAGGATAAACTCAGTTTCTCCGTCGGCTTCCAGTTGGAGTATCTGTGAGAGAACAGGCGTTGCAAACGTAACCTCCTCAGTCCTGAATTGCTCGGTCGAATCATGCACCGACCCAAAGCGTGGGTTATCCGTCGCAAGGAGCGGTGAACTACTACCGCTATCTTCAGGTACGACCCAG
The DNA here is from genome assembly GCF_000337135.1 of Natrialba chahannaoensis JCM 10990. GTDB lineage: Archaea > Halobacteriota > Halobacteria > Halobacteriales > Natrialbaceae > Natrialba > Natrialba chahannaoensis. The sequence continues at coordinate 57,428 of NZ_AOIN01000100.1, read as the reverse complement.
TAATCGATATCGTCATCATAGACCGTTGTTCCAGTAGCGAGTCCGAGGCCGAGTCCAGTGACGACAACGAGTAATGCGATGATCGCAGCAACACCGAGAATACTCAACTGCATGCGTCGCTGATCGGTACCAACGGTCCGTGAGATAGTCCGACGAACACCGACACGAATCAGACCAATCCAGCGGGTGAGACGCGTCCGAACACTCATGTGTCAGCCTGTGTGGCCTCCACTCGAGTTCCATCTCGAAGCTGGACGATACGGTCAGCAATCTCGAGGGTGGGCTGGTCATGAGATGCAAGAACGACTGCACGATCGGTTGCAATCCGCTTGAACTCCTCGAGAACGCGCTGGCCCGTTTCGGTGTCGAGTTCGCCTGTTGGCTCATCAGCAATGATCAGTGTTGGATCCGTTGCGAGTGCCCGTGCAATGGCGACACGTTGTTGTTCACCACCGCTGAGTTCACCCGGACGATGACTGATTCGGTCTTCAAGACCAACACGTGTAAGGAGCGCCTCAGATCGTTCACGGCGCTTTCGTGTCCCCATCCCGAGTTCGACCAACGGGAGCGAAACGTTTGCACGCGCAGAGAGCGAATCGACGAGGTGGAAGTGTTGAAAGATAATGCCAACGTGTTCGAGTCGAAGCCGAATCCGTTCTCGTCGAGAGAGTGTTTCGAGATCCTGGTCTTGAAACTGAACGGTTCCAGCTGTTGGGGTTTCAAGCCCAGCAAGCAGATGTAAGAGTGTGGATTTGCCACTGCCACTTGGACCAGCGAGGCCGACAATTTCGCCGGCGTCGATAGCGACTGATATCTTATCGAGGGCGGTTACCGACGGCGGCTCTGGCCGACCCAACAGTTTGCCAACGCGACCGGGTCCCGACCCGCGTGTGTATACTTTGGTCACATCAGTGGCATAGACAACGGGTGACCGATCACCCTCAGTGGGGTGGGAGGAAGACGTGGCAGCGGGTGACATATTCGGAACAGTCGTGTGCTCACAAATGAAACTATCGCAATGATTTGTATGTTTTGGGTACATAGAAACCCCGAGCATTTACGATGGCTGAGTGATCCTATTTGACTAGATGGCGACTCACCGACGGATGCAGTTTATTCGCGGGCAAGTAGCGTGGATGCTCGCGATGGTTCTCTCGCTTACGCTCTTGGGATCGTTCTCCTATGAGTTGTTTTTCGTCCTCTCATTGATCGGCCTGTTAATCATCACCGAACTGACGGCCCCCTTTGCTGTCGCCCCAGACTGGCGACGCCGACTTCGGTGGATAATTCTCGTTGGTCTCGTTGGCTTTGGTATAATCGTTATCCAGCGAATCCTGGAGATTCTTCCACCCGAGGTGCTTCCATGGTAGTCTTGAGACACTGTATTACCGTGTCTGAGGTGAGTCAATGAATCCACTCGAGTGGTTCCGTAATCGGAACTCGCGAACTGGGATTGATTGGCCTCGAGTTCTACTGGCAAGCCTCCTTGTCGTTGTTTGTAGTGGCTTCCTCATCGCTGCAACGACCTCGTCGGTGGCGTTCGGTCCGTTCAATCCATCCTGGAACGGCATGTCTGAGTTGCATACGCAGGTCAACGATGAGCCAGGCGTCGAGAGTGACCTCATTCGAGAGACAACACGGTATACAGACCACCAGTCAAATGAAACGGTGGCAGTTGTCGTTGCACCGGATGAACCCTACACTGGGGACGATGCTGAGCGTGTTGCACAGTTTGTTGCTGATGGGGGAACGCTAGTCGTACTCGAGAACTTTGGAACAAACGGCAACCAGTTGCTTGCAGACGTCGGTGCAGAGGCCCGCGTTGATGGTGAGTTGCTTCGTGATCATCGGAGCAATTATCGAGGCCCATCGATGCCGATTGCGACCGGCGTCGCGAACCACACATACACTGCGGATGTTGAACAACTAACGCTCAACTACGCTGCGTCGGTTGAGTCACAGACGGGCACTGTCTTGGTTGAAACAAGCGATACTGCATACCGTGACCTCAACCGAGACGGCGAACTCAACGATGATGAAGAGCCCGGTGCGTATCCTGTGGCAACAGTCGAAACTGTTGGAGCGGGGCAGGTGATCACTGTCGGAGACCCCAGTATTGCTATTAATGCGATGATCGACGAACCAGATAACGCAGCGTTTCTTCAAGCCATCTATACAGACACAGACCAGGTCCTGATCGACCTCTCACACGCAGATGATCTCCCACCACTTGCTGGGGTAGCGTTAACGCTGCGAGAAACACCGCTATTGCAGGTACTCGTGGGGGCAATAGGAATTGGCCTTATTGCAGTCGGAACTCGCTCTCGTGATTGGCTCCGATCTGTCGTTATCGCTGTCTATTCGCGGGAGAGACCAGGCACGTCTCGGGCGATGTCTTCGGATGGTACTGCTGTCGTCGGTACTCGAGTACCGACACTCGATGATGAGCAGCGTGCAGCAATACTTCGTGAGCAACATCCCGACTGGGACGAAGAACGCATCTCACGCATCATAACAGCACTTAACCATACTGGATTGGAACAGGAGGACAACGAATGAGCGCCGACCAGCTGAACGATAGCGACGACGATTCAACCCAACTGCTGCCAGAGGCCCTCTATGACGACATCCAGTCGGCGGTAGATCAGGTTCTAATCGGCAACGAGGTGGCAGTCGAACAGCTCACGATCGCGTTGCTAACGCGTGGCCATGTCCTTCTCGAAGGCGTCCCCGGTGTCGCCAAAACGACGCTTGCAAATCTCTTTGCGCGTGCAACGGGGCTTGAGTACAACCGTATCCAGATGACACCCGATATCCTACCGGCAGACATCACGGGGACACACATCTACCGTGAGAATACTGGTGAATTCGAACTCCAGCACGGGCCGATCTTCTCAAATCTGGTCGTTGCTGACGAGATTAATCGTGCAACACCGAAGACACAGAGTGCCCTTCTTGAGGCGATGCAGGAGGAGAAGGTGACGATCGGAGGTGAGACTTTGGATCTCCCAACGCCGTTTATGGTTATCGCAACACAGAACCCACTCGAGATGGAGGGTGTGTTCGAGCTCCCGGAAGCACAACGAGACCGGTTCCGGTTCAAACTGCACATTGATATTCCAGAGCGAGCGGATGAACGTGAACTGCTTGACCGCTTTGATGAGAATCCAGATTTGGGTCCAGAAACGGTCGAACAAGTCGTTGAGCCAGCGCAACTACTCGAAGCACGCGAGATCGTTGCTGGTGTCCATATCGCTGTACCGGTCAAGGAGTATGTGCTAGATTTGGTTTCTGCATCCCGAACCCATCCCGATGTTACACATGGCGGCTCACCACGCGCAGCACTTGCGTTCCTCGAAGGTGCTAAAGCCCGCGCAGCAATCCATGGTCGTGAGTATGTGATCCCCGATGACGTGAAAACAATCGCTGACTCAATTCTCACTCACCGACTTGTATTGAGTACCGATGCTGATCTGAACAACGTTCAGCCAGAGGATATCGTCGAAGATATCGTCAGTTCGGTTGAGCCGCCGAGCTCGGATGTCGGTGCTATACAGCCACACAGTAGTTGAGGCACGAAAGATCTGTGTTGGCCAATTCAGGCTACAAGCCGAGTAGTGGGACAAGCTTGTAGCCCGTAATCGGCCGTGTGCCAGATTCAACGGCTCGATGAATCGAACAAGGTGTCTACTGTACTGCTCTGGTAGCAGGGCGAAGAGGACTCTCTCGTTAGTCGTCTGTTCTTGGGACCAACTACACTCTCCTTCGCATGTGTGTGGTAGGATGGAGAAGAGATCAACTTGATGGGTGCTTGTCGAGAACGATATATTTCATCACTATAGTCGAGAATATAGTACTGTTTTACCCGAGTGTTTTCTCGAAGAAACGTTCTTGTCGCAACTCTCGAAAAGTAATCAATCAGAGCTACGTTCAGCATTGCCCCAGCGACAGGTGACGAGCCAGTCTGCCTGGCCAGAGTCTGGTGACACTTCAAGCGTAATTGGCCGGTCGAGGCCCGTGGCAAATCCAACGGCAAGGAACGATCCAATTGGATGATCAAAGCGATCGACAGGGCCGAACGCACTTCCAGTAATGGCGACCGTTACTCGATCGTGCTCAGGGTCGCTATCGACATCGGTGCTGCGAGCGAGTTCAAACTGCTGAACGAGTGCATCGGTCAACTGTTCAGCAAGCACTGGTGGACTGGTTGCAAGTTCGCCAGACAGTCCACATTCGAACTCGCGGAAGAGTTCGGTTCCGGTTGGGGTTAACAGTAATCCACGACTATCCTCGTCGACAACAATCGGCCCCAACCGTGAATCGGGGATGGTAAATTCAGCATGCTGGGGCACGTATAGCTGTGCAGGCTCACGCTCACCTGGTACGTACACTTGCTCATCGTGCAACCCAAGTTCGTCGGCGATTCCTGCCAGATTTGTTGTAGTGGCGGTGTAGACACGTTCACCAACATCAGCAGCGACGAATTGGGTTGGCGTTAGATAGTACGTGAGTAAGGCACCAAAGAGCCCCGTTGCTCCAAGTCCAATCAGCACTTCACGCGCGGCCGGAAAGAGTAGTCCACCGAGGATAGCCAGTATTCCGATACCTGCTAACCCAAATGCCGTTGTTCGATACTGTGATCGACGTGCCCGGACGTATTCCTCTCGCAACCGTTCGTTTTCTTCTGTGAGGAGTTCAACTTGTGCTGAGAGTTTAACTGCTTCAGGATCGGAATTGGTGGCCTCAGTGTCGGTTTCGGCTTCTGTATCTGTCTTGGAAGAACTCATCAATCAGTCCTCTGTCGCGGATACGTTCGGTTCAGGAACGAGTCCGAGCTGGACACGTTCGTAGCGGTGCATCGTATATGCTCCCAGGGCAACACAGAAACCAAGTGTTCCTGCTGTAAGCCACACTGGCTGTGTCTGGGCTACCAGCCACGTCAGACTCCCAAACACGCCAGTACTGGCCAACAGAACAGCACTCTCGAAGCGGCCCCATATTCGGCGAAGAGTCGGTAAGAGAGTCACTGGGAGAAATGCGAGCATGATTCCGACAGCCATCACTGTATCGACCGCTGGAACCAGTGCTGCAAGGACAACAAATCCAGTTGCAATCGCATATGGCGTTCCAAGAGCATACCACATGCCAGTGGTGATGAGTACGATGAGAAGACTCAGTGGACCAACAGCCAGCGTCAGCAGGCCCGCACAGACGAGCACTGCAATGGCTGAGGAGACATCACGTGCCGGCAACGACGCAGTGGTTGGCTGAGTGTTCATGCAGGTTTACCTCGTGGCCGGCGAGCAGACAGCACACTCGAGAGGCGATCTTTTGGCCCGACTTCGAGGGCAGTAACACGATTCAGTTGTGCAAGGTCGCGCCGGAACGATTCGAACTCGACATAGCGATCGTACGCTCGTTCGATATCTGCCAACCCGCCAGACTCATACAGTACTGTCGGTGCAAGCAACACTATGACGGCATTTCCGTTCTTTCGAGCGGCCGTCACTGCCTCACGGAGCTCACCTGGATTCGAATCATCCGTACAGATAATCGTCAACTGTTGTGAATTGTGCTGTTGTATCGCTGTTCTGACCGCGCCGTAGAGTGGTTCTGACTCGATTCTTGTCTGGTAGCTCTTACGGGCTGCGTAGAACGGTCGGAGTGTCGATACAAATGTCTCCTCCTCTCCGGTAGCAGTGATCGCCTCGAGTTTCATCCGCGCATCAGCAGTTGTGTTTCTCACACTTGATTGTCGTCTATCCGTGCTATGTGTCTCGGGCAGCGTTAAGTGTGGTGTGTGTGGCTTTGTAGTGGGGGTCTCCTGCTCGACGGTAGTTGGCTCGAGAGTGAGCAGTTCGTGCTTGATTCGAGTATACATTACTGGCGTCGTTGTCGGCTCGATATGCGTCGTGATTCCGGCATCGCCGACACCGAGTAGTCCAACCGGGTCACCGAGTCGACGCGCACTCCCCATGATCGCGAGTGCAACCTCACGGAGGTACTCGAGTTTCGTCTCGCCAGGCTCGCCTGTCATGAGGTCACATCGCTGGTCGATAAGCAACAGCGTCCGGCGATCAGTTTCACCCTCGTATTCTCGTACATGTGGCGAGGAGAGACGTGCAGTCGCCTTCCAATCGATTCGGTCCATTGTATCGCCCGGAATGTACTCTCGCAGTTCTGCGGGCTCGATGCCGAATCCGTGGCGGCCACCATCGTGTTCACCGTATGCCGTTGCCAAGCGATCACCGCCTTCACCGACGTGAATGGCTCGAGGTTCGCGTGGTTCGACGGTTACTGAAGGTGTCGTTCCGATCAGAAGTGTTTCCCGAAAGAAGTCGTTCTCGATGGTCAGTGTCGGCGTGTCGAATTGGTGATGGCCTGCAACTGGCCATGAAATGGTGGTCGTGTGACTGACAGCTGTTTCGCCAGGGTCTATCGTCACTGATGGTTGTGCCTCTGCTACCGTTGCTGTTGGAAGGCCGGCTTCGATTTCAATCAACAACGACGATGGGTCAGCGAGTGTTGCGGCCAGCGTGACTGGGATTGAATCGTCAGTTTGGACCCCAGAACGGACTGGTGCTTGTTGCACTTCGAGATTATCAACTGTTGTTCTGAGCGTTCGTAGAAAATAGTACTGCTGGGCGATGATCCACGAACCAAGAAGTGTACTCCCAAGGAGTAACACTGGCCGAGCAACAATGACTGCCAGCAGTCCAAGCAAACCTGCCAGTGCGATTGCTGCCCATAACTGGCGCGTGGGTTGCATATGCGTTCGATACGCCGGGGGCCTGTTGAAGGTACTGATTGTTAAACGCGCGGAGAACGACATTCTAAACCGAAATACGGACCCACAACAGAGAACTGAAACTCTAGGACTGCAACGAACAGACACTTGGTGACGATCGACGATGGTACAGAGTGTGATCCGATTTGGGGACGATGGGTACGAGAAACGGCCGGTCTTCCTCTACGATGATTTCTTCATCACGCCGTTTCGGGGGAGTTCTTCGTCATCTGCAGTTGCTTGATCGCTTCCCGCAACTATAGTAGCCACTGCAAGTCACTGCACACCTGATCGCACGACGGCAGCGCGGTTCGGAGCGAGTGAACTGAGCGAGAACCGCGAACGTGCGATCAATGTGTAACTAGTTGCAGTTGGTACTATAATTCACGCGAATCTACTGCACACTACACGTGCGAACTGACCGATTCACGTCAGGAGCGTAAACGGAATTGCGAGAAGGGCCCCAATAAATACGAGTGCAGAGAATACGTTCCACGATTGAGTGGTAATACTGTAAAGCAAGCCTACAAGNCCCAACAGAGACGAGAGACAATACTGTCCCCCTATTGAGGAGTCCATCTTCCGTTCCGTTTCTCATTAACATATAATCACTTCAACACAGGGGAGTAAAAATGTAGTGCCACTGGGTTGTGCGAACATTGAGTTCCCTGCACTGGTCGTTAAATGGTCTGGTCAAGATTGTATGACACACTCCCGGGAGCAATGAGAAGACAGCTTTTTGCAGTCTGACTCACATTCAGCCAGTGTGACGTTCATCGCTGGCCGGACGACTGTCTTCGTCGCTCTGATCTGTTGTCTATGCTTGGCGACGACTGGTGCCATTGGTGGAGCAGTCCCGTCAACTACGGCAGCAGACTCGCTCCCAACCGAGACGGACGGCGACTCTGTGAGTATGCTGGTTGCGTCTCTTAGTTCTACTGCGTTCCAGGAAACAGACGACGAAAACGAAACTGTTCGCCACCAAAACCCAGACACCTATAGCGAAGACGATGGTGATGACGAACTCGATCAGTGGCTTTCTAGCTGGCTTACTGGCCAACTTGAGGAGAGTGCCATAGAGATCAGCGAGGGTCAGTATGAGACCGCAAATGAGTATATTGACGACGAGTTCGAAGATCGGCTAGGGCAGTACGTTGCTGTTGCTGGTGAGACTGACGGTGATGAATCAGAAGCCTATGAAGAAGCCCAACAGGACCAACAAAATCTCTCTGATTCGGTTGCGGAGTATGAGGAAACCCAGGACAAGTATGAAGCGGCCCGCGAAGACGGCGATGACGAACGGGCTCGAGAGTTAGCGCGAGAACTGGGGGAACTTTCCGAGGAGATCGGGGACCTGAGTCAATCTATTCAGAGTCATTATGACGTTATCGCAGAGGCCACTGGGACAGACCTGACTACTGCAATTGCTGCAGTTGAGGCTACAAACCAGTCGATACAGACTGACCAAGAGCAGATCAGGGAGGCGGAATTTGACGAGACAACGATCCGTATCACTGCCGTTGAGTCCACAACAGTCTCATTTACTACTCCACTCACAGCCACCGGTGAGATAGAGACTGCAGATGGGACTCCCGTTGCTGACGAACCAATCCGACTCAACGTCGGTAATCAGCTTCTCGAAACTGAGACGGACGACTCGGGCGAGTTCGAGTTCGACTACCGGCCAATTTCGATCCCTGCAGGCGAAACTGATCTCACCGTCAACTATCTCCCCGATAGTGGCTCACCATACTTTGGCTCTGAAACATCGATCGGGATCGATGTCGAACAAGTTGAGCCGACGCTGACGATCACATCGGTCGATCCAGAGACAGTCGCCTATAACGATACACTCGGACTCGAGGCAGAGCTGCGTGCTGGCGAGCAAGAGATCGATGACGTTCCACTCACAGTCACACTTGGTGAGCAAGACCTTGGTGTCGCCTCTCTCAACGCTGATGATCTTGTTTTTGATGGCGCTGGTACTGTCCCTGCAGCAGTGCCATCTGGTGAGCAAAACCTGACAGTGTCGCTGCCATTCGAAGCGCGGGCACTCGAGTCAGTGACATCCGAGACGACGATCACAGTGACCGAAACCGAAACCGAACTGAGCGTTGCTGCAACACAGAGTAAGACAAACGAGGACGAACTGAACGTAACAGGGGACTTTACTGCAGCTGGTAGTGGTGTTGAGGGACAGTCGATTCAGATTGCTATCGATGGTACTTCTTTCGAGACAGTCACGACTGAGGGGAGCGGTGAGTTTGAGACAACCATTGCTGTTCCCGAAGACGCCACTGGCGAACTCGAAGTCACAGCAGTGTACTCTGGCGATGGAACAAACCTGGCTAGTGCTGAAGCCACTACGGCCGTTTCTCTTCCTTCCGCTTCTTCCAGTTCGTCGTGGCTTTGGCTGGCTGGTGGGGGAGTGCTTTTTGTCGGGATCATTGGTGTCGGTGGTGGCCTCTACTGGTATCGGTCACAGCAACCGGCTGAGTCACCTCCTAGTCATCGACGCGATGAGAGTCCTGATATTGAGGAACCGACGCCATCTGTAGACTCCGAACCGGCAGCAGAATCTGGATCGTCACTCGTCCAGCCACTCTTTTCAGAAGCAACCGACCGACTGGATGAGGGTGACACAGAAGGGGCAGTCCAAACCTGCTATGCAGCGGTTCGACAGTCACTCGAGTCGGAACTCGATTCAGCGCAGGCGACTGGCTACACCTACTGGGAGTTCTACCGTTTGTTTGAGAGTGAAACGGATACGTCCGCGATCACGGATTCCCTTCGTACTGTGACGCAAGGATATGAACAGGCCACGTTCGATGTCAGTGGCGTCTCAAAGCACGAGGCGGAAACGATACTTGAGCACGCACGGAATCTGTGTCAGAAGGCTGAATCAGTTCCTCATAACTGAAATGGGGGTTGGGTTCTTTCGTCGTACTGCTGTGGACCACAGTCGATGACCGGTTGGTTTTTGATAGCCTCGTCGCTACGTATGATCAAATGACTACGTCGCGTTCAGTGGTGGCGATGCTTCCACGGCCAGTACGAACGCTGCCAGCTGATCTCGCTGCTGTCTTTGTATTTGTTGCTCTGACTAATATCGCCGTTCTTGCGCCGATTCTCAGAGAGACACCACTCCGGATTCCGCTTGGGTTGATTTTTGTCCTGTTTATTCCAGGCTATGCGTTCATCGCAGCGCTGTTTCCAGAAGCCGGTGAGTCACCACTCTCTGATGAATCGGAGAACAACACAACAACGTCGTCCGAGTCTGATTCGACGTGGGAGTCAGAAACGGAGTGGGGAACGGATACAGCGTCTTCTGGGGCTGCAGACGAAGCCGACACTGGCCGACTGTGGGAACGCGGGTTTAGACGGTCTGGGATCGATGGAATTGAGCGTGTCGCACTCTCGTTTGGTCTTAGTATTGCGATTACTCCGCTCCTGGGACTCGTGTTGAATTTCACGCCATGGGGGATCCGCTTGGTCCCGGTCATGATTACAGTGAGCCTCTTTACAGCCCTCACAACGGCAGTTGCGGCTGTTCGTCGGTGGAACCTCCCTGCAGATGAGCGGTTTCGAGTCCCGTACAAATCCTGGTATGCCGCCGGCCGCGCAGAGTTATTCGAACCAGACGATCGGGCAGATGCCGTGTTGAACGTCTTGCTGGTCGCATCTGTGGTGCTTGCTGTTGGGACCGTTTCGTTTGCCATACTGGTTCCACCAGAGGGAGAGCAGTTCTCGGCAGTCTACATCCTCACTGAGGACGATGATGACGAACTCGTCGCAGACAACTATCCGACCGAGTTTACCCAAGGTGAATCTGCGGAGATCGTCCTTGGTGTTGACAACGATGAACACCGGACGGTCGAGTATACGGTGATACTCGTCGAACAGAACGTCACCCAGGTCGGGAATGAAACGGTCGTCGAAGAGCAACGCGAACTCGAGCGGTTTGAACCCCAACTAGCCCACAACGAGACCTGGCATCACCAACACAATATCGAGCCAACGATGACGGGTGAAGATATTCGACTCGTCTGGCTGCTCTACTCAGATGCAGTCCCAGACGAGATTTCAACGGCGACTACGGATAATTACGCACATCTCTGGGTTGCCGTTGAAGAGTAGGTTCAGGCCATCCCACTCACAGACGGCAATTATATTCCAAAGCAATACTATTATATTATGACCTCGTATCCCATACGATATGAGTTTAACCTCCGCTGTTGTTCTCGCTGCCGGTGAAGGATCTCGGCTTCGGCCATTGACAAGCAATCGGCCAAAGCCATTGTTGCCTGCCGCGACACGGCCAATCCTTGAACACGTCTTTGACCAACTAATTGCGGCTGGAATCACGGATATTACTGTCGTCGTCGGATACAAACACAACCGCGTTCAGGCACATTTCGGCTCGACCTACCGAACTGTCCCATTGACGTATGTTGTCCAAGATCAGCAACTTGGCAGTGGGCATGCCCTGTTAGCTGCCGAATCCGAGATTGATGACACTGTCTTGGTCGTAAACGGCGATCAGTTCGTCGAGAGTACGATCATTTCTGCTGTGCTTGCAGCACACAACGGAGACTCTGCCGGGACGCTTGGTGTCCTCACCAAACTACAGATTGGGTCGTATGGCGGTGTCCTCATAGAGGATGGTATTGTCACTGAGATCGTCGAAAACCCACAAGACGACCGCCCGTACCAGCTCAACGCGGGCGTGTATGCGTTTGAGCCCGACATTTTCGATGCAATCTATGATGCTACCCCACAAGCTGGAGAATACTCGTTGACGGATGCAATTAGCGAACTACTCGATGATTCCGAAGTGCGGGCAGCAATCTCTGAGGGGGCCTGGGTTGATGCGACCTATCCGTGGGATCTCCTCGATATCTCGTTCGAACTGCTTGCGTCGGGACACATAGACGAACAGTGTGCGGTGACGATCGCTGAGTCAGCGACCGTTCATGACTCGGCTGTGATCCGTGAACCCGTTGTGATCGCCCCTGACTGTGAGATTGGTGCTGGGGCTGTCGTTGGACCCTATGCCTGTCTTGGCGAGAATACAACCGTTGGTTCGAACGCAGCCATCGAGCGCAGTGTCCTTGATGCGGATACGCGAGTCGAAACTGGCGCGACCGTGATTGATTGTGTCACTGGTGTCGGTGTCACTATCGGCCCTGGGACAACGATTCCTGGCGGGCCTGGTGACGTGCGAGTTGGCGACCGTGTCTTCGAAGATGAAGCACTTGGGGCGTTGCTCAGTGATCGCGTCACGGACGACGGTGGCAGTACGTACGTCCCTGGGACAGTGGTTGGCTCTGAGACGACGATCGAAGCTGGCGCAACAGTTCGCGGAACGATTTCGGAGAACACGGAGGTACGATCATAATGTGTGGCATTATTGGCTATACGGGAACTGAAAACGATGTCCAGGACGTGTTGATGACTGGTCTCTCGGGGCTTGAATACCGAGGGTATGACTCTGCTGGTCTTGCAATCGCCAACGGCTCACTTGCGGTCCACAAACGTGAGGGGGAAGTTTCGAAACTTGAGTCGGCACTCCCGGAAACGACACTCGATGGAGTGGCTGGCATTGGACATACCCGCTGGAGTACCCACGGCCCACCATCAGACGAAAACGCCCACCCACACACCGACTGTGAGTCCCGTGTTGCAGTCGTCCATAATGGCATTCTCGAGAACTACCAGTCTCTCCGTGAGGAGCTCACAGCGGATGGGCATGTGTTCAACAGTGATACTGATACCGAAGCTATCCCGCACCTGATTGGATCGGCCCTTGAGTCAGGTGCTGCGCCTGAGCAAGCGTTCCGCCAAGCCGTCGATCGACTCGAGGGAAGCTATGCGGTTGCAGCAGTCTTCCAGGGCGACGAAACGATCTATGTCGCCCGTAACGAGTCGCCGCTCGTTCTTGGTGTCGGTGATGACGGTCACTACCTCGCCAGTGACGTGCCTGCGTTCCTCGAGTACACGGACCGCGTGATCTACCTTGAGGACGGGCAGTTTGCACGAGTGACCCCCTCTGGGATTGTCGTTACGGACGAGCAGGGCGCGGTCGTCGACACAGCGATCGATACTGTCGACTGGAATCCTGAAGACGCAGGCAAGTCCGGCTATGACCACTACATGCTCAAGGAGATCCATGAGCAACCGACAGCGCTGCGGAAGTGTCTTCGGGAGCGAGTGTCCGAACTTGAGCACGAAATCACAGTTGAGGAGTTAGCCACTCTCGAGTGTTCTGGGTCTGTGCAGTTCGTTGCGTGTGGAACGTCCTATCACGCTGCGTTGTACGGTGCCAGATTGCTCCGTGAGAACGGCATCTCTGCACAGTGTTTCCTCGCCAGTGAGTATGACGCGCAGCGGATTCCGATTACTGATGAGACACTCGTTGTCGGCGTGACTCAAAGCGGCGAAACAGCTGATACGATGGGTGCGCTTCGAATGGCAAATCAAGCTGGCGCGACCACACTCGTATTGACCAACGTCGTCGGTAGCTCGGCTGCCCGTGAGTGTGATCACGTGATGTACATCCGTGCCGGTCCTGAGATTGGTGTTGCTGCAACGAAAACGTTCGTGAGCCAGCAGGCTGCACTGGCCCTGCTCTCGAGTGAGCTTTCTGGGTCGGAGGCTCCAGCGCTCATCAAGCACCTTCGTGGACTGCCGGACAAACTTCAGCACGTCCTCGATGAATCAACCGCTCAGGCGGTTGCAGAGGAATTTGTTGATGCTGATGCGTATTTCTTCATTGGACGGGGCTACAACGCGTCAGTGGCTCTTGAGGGTGCGCTCAAGATGAAAGAGATCACGTACAAACATGCCGAGGGATTCGCCGCTGGTGAGTTGAAACACGGTCCCCTCGCGCTTGTCACCGACCAAACTCCTGTCTTTGCGTTGGTAACTGGAGATACTGCTGCAAAAACGATCGGGAGCATCAAAGAAGTCGAAGCCCGCGGTGCCCCAGTCATTGCGGTGACTGACCGGCCAGCCGAAGTTGGACAGTATGCGTCGCACGTGCTTGAGGTGCCTGATGCCGGCCCATACCTCACACCCATTCTAGCAAACGTGCAACTACAGTTGGTGTCCTACTGGGTCGCTGCTCAACTGGGTCGTTCCATCGACAAACCGCGGAATCTCGCAAAGAGCGTCACTGTTGATTGAAGACGACCGTTTCAGCTAGTTGAATTGTCGGCTGACTCAGTCGCTGTTGGATTGCTTTCATTTAGCCGTTCTGAAACTGGTAGTGAAGACTGTAGCTGTGCAGCGATTCCCCGAGCTTTGGGCAACTCCTGTGTTTCCACTGATTGAAGCAGTGCGAGAGCGCGACGAGCACGTGCTTTTTCCACGACTCTTGTCGGTGTTCATAGGTTCGAATTACTCGTAGAAAGTCTCCTTTTGATTCGATTGCTACGACTGCCGGACGAGCGGATCGTACCAGTCCCGGTTGTCGCGGTACCAGTCGATGAATGTTGAGACTCCCTCGCGGATATCCGTCGTTGGTTCGTAACCCAGCTGCCCGTTCGCTTTCGAGATGTCAGCGTGGGTGTGTTCAGCGTCGCCCTCACGGGGATCGTCGTATTCGAGTTTGAGGGAGGGATCGATCTCCTCGCAGACGGTCTCTGCCAGGGTTTGAATATCGATATTGTCGGTAGAACCGACGTTGAGAATCTCTCCATCGGCGCTGTCGTCAGTGAGAAGCTGCGCGTTAACACGTTTCACGTCGTCGATGTAGGTAAAGTCGCGCGTCTGAGAACCATCACCGTAGATCACTGGCGGCTCACCATGGAGACTCCGCGAGACGAAGTTCGTGATTGCCATGTTCGGCCGCATCCGCGGACCGTAGACCGTGAAGTATCGCAAGGAAACCGTAGGAAGTCCATACACTTCGTTGTAGACTCGAGCGTACTGTTCGGTCGCGAGCTTGGAGACACCGTACGGGGAGACGGGCGTCGTCGGATGGGTCTCGTCGTAGGGGAGGTACTCAGGTTTCCCGTAAACCGATGACGAGGAGGCCACAACGACGCGAGTCACGTTGTGGCGGCGCGCCGCTTCAAGGAGTTCGATCGTGCCGTCAACGTTGTACCGGTTGACTGTCTGCGGTTTGTCAACGCTCTTGCGGACGCCAGCCTGAGCGGCCTGATGATAGATCACATCCGCCTGGGTAACACAATCGTCAACCGTGTCGGCGTCAGTGATCGAGTCTTCAACGAGTTCGTAAGTGCCGGCGCTATCGGCTGCAGCGGTGATCGCGGCCTCGACGTTCCGTTCTTTGATCCCGAGATCGTAGTACGGCTCGAAGCTATCGAGTACGGTAACGTCGTGGCCCTGCTGGACAAAGTGTTCCGCGAGATGACTGCCGATGAAGCCGGCGCCGCCAGTGACGAGGACGTGCATCAATTAGTGTTCTATCGACCACCGATAAAAACAATTTGGTTGTATTGTGAAATTGTCTAGGCTTTCCCTCTGGTGACTTCAACTGAAAGGTCAGCTCTGTTGAATCGCTGTAAGGTGGTAGATTCCACTGTTTGACGGCACGTCTGATGTTGTAGACCACACACACCAGCGCAATTTCACGGAACTTTCGATACCAGCTATGCGTTCGTACGGCATAGCCGGCGAGTACTTGGCGGCGGAGTTGACGGTTTCGGTCATTGACTGCTGAGCGTACCGATCTTCGTCAATTCGGACGTTGTATGCGTGATCGTACGGAGCGAAGATCCGGTGTTTGATCAGTTAGCGAATATCGAGTTCACGGAGTTGTTGCTTGTCATACCCTTATCAGCGGCCAGAGGCCGCAGATCGCTCGCGTTCTGGCGGGCGATCTGCTCACAGAGATCTGCGTTGGCCCCTAACGTCGTCGAGCAGTGAAGATCGAGCACAGATTGTGTTGCTGTATCGACGAGTTTTGTAATTTTCAGCGTCTGAACCTGATAATTCGTTCGTTTGCAGTAGTGGTGGTTTGTACAATCTCTCCCATAGAACGTGGCGTCGATCGCAGCGTGCTCAGAAAGATCGTGTAGCTGCTCCGACTGGCGCAGCAACACTTGTCAAATTTCTTCTCAAGTTGGTCGATACCAGTAATCTGGTTACGAAACTCATTGTAGTCTATTCAAATAGCGGAAAAGTTCTGGCGATCCTTCTGCATCTGCGCTCAATAAGAGTAAAAATGAACGATGTTTGGTTTCAACTTCCCTGCTGATCAAACTGATCGTGGATCTCGGAAACGAGTTATGACTAATTGAAGTGCGTTTACACCGTATTGAACCTCCCTCTGTTTAATCGCGCCAGTTACGATTGCAGTGGCGACGAATGTTATGAGTCCAACTATCGGAACGACAAGTAATGATACTAGAGCCGAACCAATCAGTGTACTCATTCCAAAAACTGGAATGGCCGTTATTACACAGGTTGCGATAATTCTTACCACAGGAAGGTGGTAGAACGGTTTGTAACCGACGTGCCGAGCCGCCATAGCCTGAAAAAGGGAAAGGCTCCCGTAGCCAAAGGATGTCGCGATAGCTGCTCCGTACATCCCATAGTGTGGAATCAATACTGTGTTGAGGAGAAGATTTATCAATGACGACATCGCCGTTGCAATGATGAGAGGCCGGAGGGATTGTCTTCCCTGGTTGATAGCCAGCGTTGGTCTCGCTGCTGCGAACCCGATCACACCAGGTAAAAGGAGCAAGAGTGGAGTCACAGCGGGTTCGAATTCGCTCCCAAGATAGAATCGGATGAAGTCATCCGCGAGAGCGGCCATCCCGATGGTCACTAATAATGTGAATAATAGCCCTAGTCGAGTCACCTGTGACGCCTGTCGCTGGATCTTTTCGAGATCATCATTTGCCCAGAGTTTCGATATTCGCTGCAATAATGCCAGCTGGATTACAACTGGAACAAACCAAAGCCGCTCTACAATCACAAGAGAACCTTTATAATAACCGACCGTGGTTTCAGATGTCCAGTATTGTAATAATAATACATCAACATGGTATAGAGACATTAGGAACCCAAAAAAGAGAACTGTAGATCCAATATACGGGTAGATATTCGCCGGAAGGGAGACATCAGGCGGTGACACAACGGAACTCAGGTTCAGATGTTTATTAAGTAATAACGCAGCAGCGGTGGCAACAACGAAACTCGTAACAATATCAGCTATGAGGATCCCTTCGACACCGTAGCCGAAATACGCTGCCGATAGTGCTAGGAAAGCGAACAAGCCGTCCTGAAATACCTTTAATGGTTCAGAAAAATTTTCGAGTTGTAACCCCATCAATGTCCTGATGAGATATTCTCGGCATTGCCTCCCGATCGCGTAAATACTTAAAATGTAAAATGAAAGGACGTACTCTGGCCCAAGTATCCGTTCGACGAATCCGCTACTGGCTCCGAGTACAAATATCGTAGCGACTACAACAGCGATAATTGTGGCTGGGCGTGCAACACCCCCAAAGACAGCATTTTGCCATCGATTATCATCTTTCTCGGAAATAAACTTCCTAACCGCATCATTTGTTCCTGATGTTAATAATATGTTTGCCATTGCGAAGACGGAGAGAATGAAGGCATATTTCCCGTATTTCTCGGGGCCGAGGAACCGAACGAGGAATGGGATGAAAACGAGACCAATCATTACCTGACCAAGTCTCCCTGCAGCGATGGATACTACTCCCTGGAGCAGCGATCGAGTCATAATTCAGCACCTCCGACTCTCACAGATAACGCTTTGAGACGCTCGAAACGGATGTCACAGGACATTAGATACAGTGGTGAATTGTTACAATCAATTCTCATCATGTATTGGCATATTTTAATACTGCATCATTATCGTATATTCTATTATATTCTTGATCGTATTCTAGTTCCGGGTCCCACGTGAGTATACGCCGTGTGTGCTGCCCCACGTATACCTCGATTCCGGTTCGATGGGCAATATACGAATGATCCTGATCGATAACCGACCCGTCATATAATGGTGGTGGGTTGCCCCTATCTAACGAACGATAGCTATCACAGTATTCAGGGTAGAGATATCGTTCCTGAGCGTAATACGTATCAGTGTGAATAGTGTCTGGAATGTAATGGCATCCAAATAGTTTCCCATCAACCTCAGGTTTGTCTAAGTAGTACCGTGGATTATTGTCATATTCTGGAAGAGCTGCCGGGGAAAATATCTGTGAAATCAAGAATACACCCAGTATACCCCACAGAACAACTCTCCAGATACGTCCGTCTCTCTCCCAGGGAGAGAAGGCCCACGCAACCATCCCGACCAAGAACATCTCTGATAATAGTAACGGCCGAGAAGGGTTAATTCCGCTGATTCCACCAACACCAATAAGTGTGAGAGCGACAGTAACTGTTGTAACGGATAAAACCATAACCGGCCCTAGCTTATCATATTTCTCTTTGAAAAGTTTTAGCCACGCAACACCAGACAGTAAGAGAAGTACGAAAATGTAACTTCTTTCAACAACTAATACGGTCATTGATGACTGTGGGAGCGGTAGTAGTGGTGGAACAGTACCGGGAATGGCGTATATCGCCTCAGAAGGATCTTGGATCGAACCTTCACCTGAGATCCCCATTAATAATCTCTGAATCCTGAAAATAACCATTGAAAGATAGTCGGAAATATACACCATTTGAACAACCACAAGAATACCAGATATTGCTACTAAATGAGCTTTAAATCTTCCCGAAAGAAATTGAATCCATCTTGAGGAAAGGGTTATATACCCTAAAAATACGGAAAGAACTAACGTCACCACTATAGGCGGAAGTTTGTGACTTATTACTAGTGAGAATAAAAGGGTGAGTACGATAGCTGTAATCAACTTGGATTCATCCTGATCACTTTGTAATGTATATAAAATAAGAATGAACATCGCGCACCAGATGAAAGTGGCGTGGAGTTGAGCCTTCGGACGATAGCTAAATGTCATCATAGTGGTGGAAAATGCAGCCAAGGTCATCGAAAGAAGAACCAATTGAGCAGATGGTTGTCGCCGGATCGATTTGACAATAGTGCCAGTTGTTAACGGGAAAATGAGTCCTGCTGCGAGCGGATATAAAACCATGCTATCCACGGTAGACATTGAGGTGATTATACTTGTCACCGAGATATTTATAAGAAAGAGCGGGGCTCCTTCATAAAAATCCAAACCCATCGTTTCCACGAAACCGTTTTCCACAAGTATCGATGCCCAATACGCATACAAATCTGGGTCAAGGCTAATCAACGATTCTGGATGTAAGAACACAACTACACGAATAGCGGATGCAAAGAATACAATTACCGCCACACCATGATTGATTGGATCGCTTGAGATTGAGATATATGTTAATATCGTCATCGCGATGAACAGTGTTCCAATATGCAGATACGGATAAAGAGTCTGCGTCACGTGTGTTGCAATGAAAGAGAATGACAGAACAGTTAGGCAAATTGAGATGCATGCCTTAATATTAATGTAGTGGCTCATTAGTTTGCTGCTGAGATTGTTACTACTTTCTTGGGACAATACTTATTGAATCCATCGGTACATCCAGTAGGTATCTAAAAGCGGTATCAGAGACTTCGAACACGATCAACCGTCAGAGGAGCAGTTAGTTGGATGTTTCTCCATGGCCGCATATTCACGGTCAGTTGATACACGGGTATAGATTGGAACACTCTCCTATCAACAATTATCCCCAAGCGTCCAGTAGGATCCGAGCTCGAAATCTGCTTGAACCGGATCAAACCTAGAGAGTCCCCCTCCTGGGGCAAGAGTCATCTCGCCGAATCTGATTACACCATCACGCGGATTATAGAGATCAACTCTTACAAAACCAAACTCCTTACCAAGAGTGGCTGCGATATCAACCATCTCTTCCAAATTATACGGTTCGTCGATATCTGGTGCTCTTTGATACCCTTTTTTAAAGTCCATTAATTCCCATTCGTCATTGTAAATACTCATTTTATGCTGAGAGAACCGCCCATAGTCAACCTGGATACATTTCGGTTCCCCCCCGAATACGAAGAATTTATAGTCCAATGGCGCTCTTCTGCCATTTTCATTGATATACTCCTCCACAATTATTTTTGGAGGGATGTCTGAATACCAATACTCCTTTGTATTTTCTCCGTATTGAATATCTAACCACGTTTCACACTGAGATATGATATCCGAATATTGTACATCCTCTTTATCATCCACGACAATCACGTTTCCGCAACTATGTGTGGGTTTGATTACGAACTGATCAGGTAAACCCTTGAAGGGAATTGACTCCGGATTGTCCGTCACATGATAGACATCGGTCAAAATATGCCCTCCGACTTTCTCACTGACGTATTCCCTTACAGCATACTTATCAGCTACCGTTGAGAAAACGTCATTATTGGTATATAGCTTCCTGTTAATTATTTTTTCATTCACTGACCTAGGATTTTGTATTTTTGGCCAGTATCCTAATGCGGGAAACGCGAGTAGCTTCTGATGGTACGTTTCTCCGAGCAACATCTCGAGATGAGAGGAGAACGGTGAATGCTGGAATAAGTATTTCCACGTATTGATAATTGCACCTTTTACACCCATATCCTGATACGACTGCCTTACGAGTTCGAACTTACTCTTTGTTTTCACTCTTGACATAATTTTAACACCTTCTTAGTTGTTTTCCAATATTTGGTCATAAACTCCTATCGTTTCCTCCACAGTGCTTTGCCACGAGTAGTTCTCTGTTACTTTCCTCCGGCCTTCAACACCCATTTTTTCACGAAGTGGCGGATCCTCAATAAGTTTTAGCATCGCTTCCGCAAGTTTAGCAGCATTTTCTGGGTCAACTGTTACTCCTGCACCGTTGACAATTGGTTTTAATTGGGGTAGTGAGGTGGTTATTACGGGTGTTTCACAGACCATGGCCTCAAGAACCGTTCGAGGCAACCCTTCGCTAAGACTCGGAAGGATGAAAGCGAGACTCTCGTTATACAATTTTGGCAACTCGTCGTTGGGAACTTCTCCGAGGAATTCGACTTGTTCTGCAATCCCGAGCGACACAGTTTGCTGTTCGAGTTCATCTCGTAGCGGGCCGTCTCCAACCAGTTTTAACGAAAGCTCCGGATGCTCCAGCACTAGGTCAGCAAAGGCATCGAGTAGATAGTGAGGCCCTTTTCCCTCTTTCAGGCGTCCTACGAACAACAACTGCTGTTGTGGCTCGATGCCGTTTGGTTTGAACTGCGAACAGTCGATCCCATTCGGAATAACGGAGATATCCGTGTCGATACCTCGGTCTTGGAGTCGCTGCTTATCTGTATTTGTATAGCACAGGATTCGATCCCCAGCCTCGAAGGTAAACTTTCCGAGGGTCGGGTTGAAGACCTTCTGCATCCATGTGGGCGCTGTTTGCGAGACGAGTCCATGATTCGTCACGACGGTCGGCATACTGCTCAGCCGACTGAACAGCGCAGCTACGTTGCTGCAGAAATACAGGTGAGAGTGAATGTGAAGGACATCATATTCATCAAGGTCATTGTGAAGCGTGCTAATCACGCCCGGAATAATCGTATTATCCAATGGTCGTGCGATTTCACGGTGCCGAAGCAATCGGTACCCGTCTCGGGTTTCCTTGCGAGGGAGCGATCGATTGCCGTTATCGGAGGTCAGGACGGTCACGTCGTGGCCCATCTCTGTCTGGACACGAGACATGTGATGAACGTGCAATCCGACACCACCGACTACCTCCGGGTAGATGCTTCCCGTTACTCGAAGAATTCGAAGGTTGTCATCACTCATTGTTGTGTCTTAGCGTTGCGAATCTGCACTTCTCGGTTCTCGCTCGCCTGCATGTCGAACAGCATCGCAAACATCAGGAACATACTCCCGACCGAAAACAGGAGTAGACTCGATGCACCACGGACAAACAACGGATCACCGAGCGCGACTTTCGCGTACAGTGACCACAGGCCACCAATGAGCCCCAACCCGGCCGTCGCCGTGCCGAACAGGTAGAACAGCGCGAGCGGATGGAAGTCAAGCACGAGGTATTTCACTTTCTGCCGCCAGAAGAAGTTCCGAAGCAGCATCCCCGACACCTTCCGGATGTACGTCGTGTAGTTGATTGAGGACTCCTCATCCCCATACACCGCAGGAATCGCCACGTCGGCGACCCGCATCCCCTTGGCGTTTAACTTCACCAGGAGGTCGTTACAGTACCCGTAGTACTCGTACATGTCCTCGATCCCGACGTTCGCCAGCGCGTAGTGGGAGATTGCCGTGTACCCGTTCTGAGGATCCATCGTTTTCCAGTAGCCCGAGGCGATCTTCGTCAGGAACGTCAGGATAGAGTTCCCGAAGAACCGGAACGGCGGCATGTCAGTCCGATACTCCTTGTACAATAGCCGATTCCCTTTCGCGTAGTCGGCCTCGTCCTCGACGATCGGATCGAGTAACTTTGGTAGCTGACGGAGGTCCATCTGGCCGTCGCCGTCAACCGTTGGCACGATGTCGACCGCATCTTCGAGCGCTGCAAGATATCCCGTCTTGATTGCACCACCGGCACCAAGATTCTCACGATGCTGGATGGGAACGACACGACCAATGGAGTTGTGGACGATTGCCCGTTGCTCGAGTGTTGACGTTCCACCGTCAGTGATGGTTTTTGGTTGCTCTTCAGTACTTTCACTATCGCCGTCAGTACTAAGTGACCCCGTATACTCGAGTTCGGACACTTCAGCGTCGTCTCGAGCGGCCTTGCGAATTTCGTCCCACGATCCGTCGGTCGAGCAGTCGTCGATCAGGTACATCCGATCGACATAGTCGGGCATTCCTCGGATCACGTCACCGACGAACCCTTCCTCATTGTAGGCCGGAATCACGACGCCAATTGAGTGGTCGCGATACATCAGAGCCTCCGATACACGAAGTCGTTTTCCTGTCCTTCGTTTTCGAACATTCCATCGACATCGACCAGCACCGGATCGTCGCTCATCTCGATCGCGAAATCCCCGAAGGGAAGGCCGTGGAACTCGCTGTGTGGCGTCCCAACAACGATTCCATCAAACTTGTCGACCTCAAGTTCTTCTTGCACAGTGATTCCAAACGCTTCGCGCATAGCCGAATTAGCCGCGTGCGGGTCGAAGCCGACGACCTCGATTCCAAACTCCTGCAGTTCATCGATGACGCCACTGATTGCAGATGTCCGGATATCTTCGACATCTGGCTTGTACGAAAGGCCAAGCACCAGCACACGACTATCTTGGAGCACGTTTCCGGCCTCGTTGAGCGCCTTGATTGTCATGTTCGCGACGTGGGTTGGAACGTACTCGTTAACCTCTCGAGCTTTCTGGATCAATTCGGGTGCGAAACCGTTTTGCTCGCTCTCGTAGATCAGATAGAACGGATCGACGGGGATGCAGTGGCCGCCAACCAGACCGGGCCGGTAGTCGTGGAAGTTCCACTTCGTTCCGGCGGCCTCAAGCACAGCCTGTGTATCGAGACCGAGGTGATCACACGCAACGGCTAACTCGTTTACCAGTGCGATATTCAGATCACGCTGTGTGTTTTCAACGCACTTTGCGGCCTCGGCAGTCTCGATGGTTGGCGCACAGTGGACGCCAGCATTAACAATAGTTCCGTACAGGTTAGCAAGATCGTCCAGAGTCTCATCAGTTAGTCCGCTCACGATCTTGACGACGTTTCGAAGGCCGTGGTCGGTATCACCGGGAACCACCCGTTCAGGTGAGTATCCGACGCCGAAGTCTTCACCTGCTTGTAGCTTGGATGTCCGTTCAAGTGCTGGCACAAATATCTCTCGAGTTGCCCCCGGGTACACCGTCGACTCGAGGATAACAGTCATCTCAGGACGGAGGTGCTCTCCAACTGTCTTGGCGGCTTGTTCAACGAGCCCGAGGTCTGGCTTTTCGAGGTCGTCAACGGGTGTTGGAACGGCAACGATGACGGTGTTGGCTTCAGTCATCGCACCGGCATCAGTTGTGAACGTAATCTCACTCTCACTGATTGTCGCGTCGCCGATGTCTCCGGTCGGATCGTGGCCAGCTTCGAGTGTCGCTACTTTCTCTGGGTCAACGTCAAAACCCCACACGTCGTGTCCTGCACTGCTGAACGTTGTTGCTAGTGGTAGTCCGACATACCCCAGACCAACCACACAAATCTGTGCAGTAACCGCTTGGGTCTCCCCGTCACTATATGCTTGTTTACTCATGCCATTATTTCTTTCTGATGTTTTTGCGCCAGTTTATGATCTACGGTGCTACTGTACTTGCTGTACGCATCCATCTCTCCAGTGTGGCGAACCAGATTCATGTCCGATAGTCGGCAATTTCTGTGCATATCGTTTCGAGATGCGATAGTTGCCACCTACGTTATTTCAACTATGGTTGGATAGTGAATAGATATATAAATAGCTACTGACTTTAATCTATGGGTGACTTATTATAGATGGGTCCTGGTGAAAAATACATTATTGACAATTTGCGATCTCCACTGTTCATCCATCAAATAGTATAAAATATTATTATAATATAATGTACAATCAATGGGGCCACCATGTAGAACCATCCAAGGGTATTTATCAATTGACCATACTGTGTCTACTGTGATGAAGATCGAACCGGACGGCACAGTACCACCGGTCGAAGATCCATTTACGGAAGGGAGTGTTGAGTCACGGATATACCGATCTATAGCTAAAACAGAGGGTAAAATCACCCCGTCTGAAATTTCAGACTTTGCCAACTGTGATCTGCAATTAACTCGTGAGTATCTTCGGTCGTTCACAAGCTTGGGTGTTGTAATCAAGCACACTGACGCTCCGCCAACCTACGAGCGCAACGATGCGCACTTCGAATGGGAGGCTGTCAAAGCACTTGCCCAGCAAAATCGTTTAAACGAGATTGAAGACCGAATTGTGGACTTGATCACTCAAATACATGACTTTCAAAAGCAATATTCGGCCGAAACTCCTGCAGATGTCGATTTAAAATCAATAAAAATCAGCGATGATGAGCTATCTGCATGGAAAAATGCTCGCGCAGAATTTCAACGATACAACCGCGCTCGGGAAATCAAACTGAGTGATCCAGATTCGGGTGACACTACATTTGACCAGTTTCCTTGACCATCTCATCGGAGTACCGTGAACAGGTTTTAAGGAATTTGGTCTAATCGCCTTGCACTACACAACCGTCACAATGACCGTAATTGCCGTCCTTAGTCAGAGGTGATCTCTACCTTCTTATCTCCATCATCCTTGCCAGTTTCCTGCAACCGCCGTTCAGCCTCTTCCCGATCTTCGGGATACCCAACATCAATGCGCCATCCTTCTAGCCCAATTGCGTCGATTGTCCGCCCGGACTGGATCAACAAATCAATGGCCTCGCTGATTTCGTATTCATCACGGTCCGACGGCTGTACCAAATGGCAAGCGTGAAAGATCGACGGCGTAAACGTATAGAATCCCGTCATCACGAGATTCGATGGTGGATCGTCGGGTTTCTCAACAACGTCAGTTACCTCGCCGAATTTGTTCGTGTCACAGACGCCATACCGGCTTGCCTCATCCCAGGGAACTTCTTCAACCAGGAACGCTGCATCAGCACGTTCTTCTTGCTGGCGGCGGACAACATCTTCGAGATTCGCTTGAAACACATTATCACCAAGAATCAACATAAAGTCGTCTTCAACATGCTCTTCAACGGTCAACAGTGCATGCGCTAACCCGTTTTGTTCCCGCTGATGACAGTAGGTGATCGGCACGCCGTCATAGTCGTCACCGTAGTGGTCGATAATCTTCTCTTTCAGATAGCCAACGACCACGATCAGTTCGTCGGCTCCAAGAGTAACGAGTTGCTCGAAACAATGAGTTAGAATCGGCTTACCGTCGACTTCTACCAGTCCCTTTGGTTTGTCTTCCGTGAGGGGACGCAGTCGCGTCCCTTTCCCTGCAGCGAGAACAACTGCTTGCATACCTCAGTTGTTTGTTCAGCGCCCCAAATATGTTTCGATAAACATAATCTCTAACGCACAATACCAGAAGTCCATACAAGCACTCCAGACATACTCAGTAATGCACGTCTCTGGTATCGCCAGCGGCTCTGTCGGAACGCCAATCAAAGACTGTTTCGCGGACCTGGACACGAGGTTATGGCGATCGACCTCGACGGAGCAGTTGTCAACACAATCAATTCGAGCTTGAGATCGGTCCGATGGAATCTCGCTGTCTTCGTCCCACCGTTTTCTGAAGGCGGTGGAATGTCTGGGTCTGGAGAGATTGGTAAATCGCCTCGGAGTCAAGTGGTTCGAGAGAGCGAAGCTCTTCCGAACGACCTCGAGACACTCGGCCGGCCCCGCCTGTAGAACGTGACAGTAAGTGACGGCCCATACCCACGGGCTGCAGTGAATACACTTCTGGGTGACCTGATTCAGTAAGTCCGCGCGAACAAGCTACTCTTGGCGATGCACTTCTCGTCGAGTCCCCTATTTCGTCTGTGAACGACTATAGTCCGTGATATGCGCCTGTTCAGCATATATCGGACACCCTCCTAGCGGCGGACCACCAGTCTGATTGCAGCGTCGAACTGCACCTTAGCCGAATTTCTCGTTCTCCGGATACGTGGCGCTTCGCGCATCCCGGTGTTCCTGTTCTTGGCGTGCCTGCTGTGCCTGTGCGGCCTGTTCTTCGTTGAGCTGGCCGCTCTCACGGCCGAGTGTTCGTGCAAGCCAGGCAGCACCGTAACTCACAGCAACAAACCAGATGACGGCGATAGCCACCAGGGACCAGCCGCCGAGGGCGACGATGGCGACGGCACCGATGCCACCGAGGGACACACCAGTAGCGGAGACTGCCTGTCTCGCTCTCGGCGAGAGCGTGGAGCGCATACGTGTCCGTTCAGTCTAATCGGTGATAGGTATTGGCCACAGAACACGTTTTCGCAGGGTGCTATCGGATCAGTTATCGAGTTCCTGCTCGACGAGTTCGATCGGTGTTAGCGGCTTGTCGTCTGTACTCGAGCGGCCCTCGAGTTGGCTGCGACAGGAGGCACCGGGGGCGACGACGCGGTCGCCGTCGCTGTCGTCGACCTGGTCGAACAGGATCGCCGCGATAGCGTCGCTCATCGAGGCGTGTTCGGCCTCGTAGCCGAAACTGCCGGCCATGCCACAACAGCCGGAGTCGAGCGGGTCGACTTCGTAGCCGGCGCGTCGAAGGACGCCAACGGCGTGGTGGTCCTTCTTGGTCGCCTTCTGGTGGCAGTGGCCGTGGTAGGTGAGCGACCGACTGAGTGCGCTGTCGCCGTCAGCGCCGGCAGCAGACGCGAAGTCGATCGCATCGTCCAGCCGGAACACGTCGAGATACTCACAGACGCCGTAGCTTGCCCCGGCGAGTCGCTTCGCGGACTCACTCGAGAGCAGGTCCAGATAGTCCGACTGGAACATGACCGCGTCGGAGGGCTCGATGACGACGACGTCCCAGCCGTCCGCGACGAGCGGCGAGAGGGAGGCGACGTTTTTGCGGGCTGTCTTTCGGGCCTTCTCGAGGAAACCCTTCGAGAACGCCGGTCGGCCTGTGTCGTCGAGTCCGTCGGGAACGGTGACGTGAACGCCTGCGGCTTCGAGGACGCGGACGGTGGCCTTCCCGGCTGCGGGATTGCTGTAGTTAGTGTACGTATCGGGGTAGACGACTGCCTTCTGTTCGGCCTCTGCTTCGGGGACGTGCGCGCCGCCGCGTTCCTGGAACCAGGTTCGGAACGTCACCGGTTCGAACGTCGGAATCGGGCGCTTCGAATCGATGCCGACAGTTGCCTCCAGCAGCGTGCGCGCGCCGGGAATCGACGCTATGGCGTTCGAGAGCGGCGCGAGCCGTGAGCCCCACCGCGAGAGCGTCGCGACGTTCGCGAAGAGCCGATCCCGCAGGCTCGCCCCGTTCCGCTGGTGGTACTCGTGCGTCACTTCGGCTTTGAGCTTCGCCATATCGACCTCGCTCGGACAGTCGATCGCACAGCCCTTGCAGCCGATACAGAGGTCCATCACTTCCTCGACGAACTCATCGGAGGTCGCCTCGTCGGGGTCCATCTCGCCACTCATCGCTTGTCGGAGCGCGTTTGCTCGGCCGCGGGTGGCCGTGATCTCCTCCTGACTCGCCCGATAGGTCGGACACATCACGCCGCCGGTCGTCTCCTGCTCGCCGCGACAGCCGCCACAGCCGTGACAGAGTTCGACCATGCCCTGCATCCCGTTGTCGTTGTCCCACTCGAGTGCGGGCTCGAAGTCGGCCTCGAAGTCGTAGTCGGGATCGAACCGAAGGTTCTCGCGCAGGTCGGTCGGGTTCTCCTCGCGGAAGACGACCTGCCCGGGGTTGAGGAGCCAGTCGGGATCGAACGCCGTCTTCAGGTCCTGGAAGGTCTCCCAGAGCTCCTCGCCGTAGAGTTTGCGGTTCCACTGGGTGCGTGCGCGGCCGTCGCCGTGCTCGCCGGACACCGAGCCGCCCAGTTCGACGACGAGGTCCGTCACGTCGTCCGCAATGCCGTGTAACTGGTCGAGCCCGAACTCCGTCTTCGTGTTGAGCAGCGGCCGGACGTGGAGTACGCCGGGGCCGGCATGGGCGTAGAAACTCGCGTAGGTGTCGTGCTCCTCGAGGATGGCCTCGAAGCGTTCGACGAATTCGGGGAGCTTCGCGGGTGGGATGGCAGTGTCCTCGATGAACGAGATATGTTTCTCGTCGGTCGTGCGCGAGAGCAAGATCGGAAGGCCGGACTTGCGAAGCTTCCAGAGCTTTGCACGTTCTGTCTTCTCGTAGGCCTCGAATGCGTCGATCGCGTGCCGGTCGGCATCAGTCGTCGGGGCGTCTGCAGCCGGCTCCCCCTCGGCGGTCGCGTCGGGACAGCGGTCGGCGAAGAGGTTGGCGACCTGCTCGCGTCCGTAATCCATATCCTCGGCGTAGAACTCGACGAGGAGCACGGCGTTCGTCCCCTCGGGCAGCATCTCGGCGACGGGGCCGAACTCGGCCGTATCGCGCGCGAGATCGAGCAGCACGTCGTCTAACACCTCGACGGCGGCCGGGCTGTGTTCGAGGATCGGTGCGACATCTTCCATCGCCTGGTGGAGGTCGGGATAGCACAACAACGAGACCGCCTTCGTTTCCGGCACCGGTTCGAGCGAAACCGTCGCCTCGGTGACGACCGCAAGCGTGCCCTCACTTCCCGCGAGCAGCCGCGCGAGGTTGACGGAGCCGGGGTCGCCGGTATCGCCTGCGGTCTCGCCACCGGGGAGGTCCGCCCCACGGTCCTCCGCGACGAGACGATCCAGGTTGTACCCCGAAACGTTGCGCTTGAGGTTCGGATAGGCTTCGTCGACGAGATCTGCTTTCTCGTCCAGAATGTGTGCTACTTCGGCGTAGATTCGCGCCTCGAGGTCACCCTCCGGATCCGCCCGTTCGTCGATTTCCTCGCGGGTGACCTCACCGAACTCGGTAACGGTGCCATCCGCGAGGACGACCTCCGCTGATTCGATATAGGCATCCGTCTTCCCGTACTTGAGCGAGTGCGAGCCAGTCGAGTTGTTCCCGATCGCGCCGCCAATGGCGCTCTTGTCGCCCCAGGCCGGATCCGGCGCGAACTTGAGATTGTGTTCGGAGAGCGTCTCGTTCAGCGTCCCGAGCACCGTCCCGGGCTGGACGGTCGCCGTTCGGCCCGCAGGGTCGATTTCCTGAATCGCGTTCATGTGTCGGGTGAAATCGAGCACGACGGCCCGGTTGACCGTCTGGCCTGCGAGGCTCGTCCCACCTCCGCGGGGCAAGACCGGGATCTCGCGTTCGGCGCAGTACTCGAGTATCCCCGCAACATCGGCGGTCGATTCGGGGAAGGCGACAGCGATGGGGGTCATCTCATAGGCGCTTGCGTCGGTCGCGTAGAGCTGTCGAGAGTAAGAGTCGGCACGGATGTCGCAGCTGACGAGCCGCGTGAGGTCGTCGACCAGCGCGGGCCGATCGACGTCCGAACTCTGATAGTCGTAGGTCGCACGTCGGTCGGCGGCCGGATCAACACTCGGCTCCAGAGACATACCTGACCCTTGCCCGTCAATGGCTTAAATGATCGTCCTTTGCGGAAAGATACCGTACGGTAGTGGCTGCTTCTCCATCATGATTACGAGCATAATGGTCTGAACATAGATATACGTCTTCTCTGGACCACTCACTCAGTCAACAATTGGACAAAACTCATCGAGAACGCTGGATTGGGGTGTGGTGAGGGGGGAGTAGACCTCTTAGGGTCCAAAATCTGTGTAGTCGTCTGACGATAGCAGTCATCAGCTGAACGCGGCTTTTGACACTCCTGTGTGCCCTTGGCCGACAGTTCAATCTGCGTCGACTCCTTGATCCTAACCTATTTACTCGGGTAACTATTGCCCGAGGTATCAGAAGAAATACTACTATAAAGAAAACGGCAGCACGCTGCTTACTCTCCCGTGAACTCCGGCTCGCGCTTCTCGAGGAACGCCTCGATGCCCTCGTCTTTATCCTTTGTCGCAAACAACTGCACGAACAGCTCCGACTCGTAGTCGAGCCCCTCTTCAAGTCCCATCCGGGAGCCAGCCTTGACCGCGTTCTTGGCGAACTCGAGTGCGATCGGACTCTTTGCCGCCATCGATTCGGCGAGGTCGTAGACGGCGTCGTCCAGGTCGTCTGCATCGTGGACCTGGTCCACGAGGCCAATCTCGTGGGCCTCCTGGGCGTCGATCAATTCACCGGAGAGGATCAGCCGCATCGCCTGGCCCTCACCGACGAGGCGGGCAAGGCGCTGGGTGCCGCCGCCGCCCGGGATGAGACCGAGGTTGATCTCGGGCTGTCCGAGTTTCGAACCCTCGGCAGCGATGCGGACGTCGCAGGCCTGGGCGAGTTCACAGCCACCGCCGAGCGCATGGCCGTTGATCCGCGCGATAACGGGAATCGACGCGTCGTCGACGGTCTCGTAGACTCGCGGTCGCTTGCTGGCTTCGCGCTGCTCGACGAGGTCGCGGTCTTTGAACTCCGTCACATCCGCGCCGGCGACGAACGCGCCAGAGCCCTCGCCGCCGGTGAGCACGAGCACGCGTACGTCATCGTCGTTCTCGGCGGCCGCGACGGCTTCCTTCAATTCGATACGAACCTGGCCGTTGAGCGCGTTCCGCGCGTCAGGGCGTTCGATTGCGACCGTTGCGACCTTCTCGGCGTGCTCGGCGACTGAGACGGAGACCAACTCGAGTTCCTCGCCGACTGCCGCCAGTCCACCAGTGTCCACACTCATTCGTCCGCACCCCACTCGCCGCTCATGCCGACGCGCTCGCCGTCCTCCCAGACGTAGAACCCCTCGCCGGACTTCTTTCCGAGGTTGCCCGCGCGAACCTTCCGGCGCAGCGCCTGCGGCGGCTTGAACCGCTCGCCGAGTTCCTCGCGGAGGTGCTTTGCAATGTGCAGGCGCACGTCGAGGCCGACATGGTCGCCGAGTTCGATCGGCCCCATCGGGTAGCCGTAGCCGAGTTTCATCGCCTCGTCGATGTCCGCCGGGCTGGCGACACCTTCCTCAACCATTCGGATCGCCTCAAGCCCCGTCACGAGGCCGAGTCGGGAGGTCGCAAAGCCTGCGCTATCGCGGACGACCACGTCCTCCTTCTCGATCTCGCGGACGTACTCGACCGCGAGCTCCTCGGTTCGGTCGTTGGTCTGTTCGGCGATCACGATCTCGACTAAGTCCATCAGATGCGGCGGGTTGAAGAAGTGCAGCCCAACGATGCGCTCGGGGGACTCGAGTGCGCTCGCCATCTCGGTCACAGAGAGCGAGGAGGTGTTCGAGGCGATCACCGTCTCCTCGCCGGTTTCGGCCTCGACGTCGGAGAGGACGTCCTTCTTCAGGTCCATGTCTTCGGGGACGGCCTCGATGACGAGGTCAGCGTCGACGACGGCGTCGGCGAGATCGGTCATGCCTTCGATACGCCCGAGTGTGGCGTCCATCTCGTCTGCAGTGAGTTTGTCCCGGTCGACACCGCCCTGGAGGTTTTCGCGAATCCCCTCGAGTCCTTTCTCGACGAGGTCGTCCTCGATGTCTCGCAGGACAACGTCGTAGCCCGCCATCGCGGACACCTGTGCGATTCCGTGGCCCATACTGCCGGCTCCGAGCACTGTGACTTGCATGGTCGAAACCCACACCGGAGTCGATCAAAAGCGTTCCTGTTCGCACACTTTGCCAGTCGATCGTTGCATATTACCTGGTGAAAAGATAGTAAAAAACACTCGCCAGTTATACACAACAGACACCCAATGAACTCCCGCGCCCTCCTGATCGTAGCCTTCCTCGTCAGGATTTTGCTGCCGGGCGCACTGGTGACATCACCGGTGTGTACTATAGTAGCCACTGCAAGTCAATGCACACCTGATCGCACGGCAACTGTGCGATCAGTGTGTAAATAGTTGCAGTTGTTACTATACGTCCCACTTGAGTCCCAGAGCTACGGCGTCGCCACCGACTTGACTGACACGTCCCACTTGATGGTTGCTGAAGCAAATTTCGACAGGGAGAACGCGACGGCAGTTACTGACCTCTCGTCCGCGACACAGCGTGCGTTCAACGAACCCCGGTTGGAACTGACGGACGGCGAATCCGGTTGGCAAGCGGTCACAGTGACGGTGTGTCACGACTCGCTGCTCGTCTGTCCGGCCTCCGACGAGGCTCCCGATTTCCCGCCCGACGGAACTTTCACCTTCCCTGTAAAACCTCGCATAGTCCGGGCGTACGCGTGTGTGTAATAAGCAAACCACAATATATATGCTCCCGTTGGCTGATGTTCAATCTATGCTGGATTTCGTTCAGCTCGAAGCGGATTTAGACCAGGAAGAACGGTTGATCCGGGACACTGCCCGGGAGTTCGTCGAGGAGCACGTCAAGCCCGATATTGGCGAGCACTTCGAGGAGGGGACGTTCCCGACCGAACTGATCTCCGAGATGGGAGAGCTCGGTTTCTACGCACCCAATCTGGAAGGGTATGGCTCGCCGAACGTCTCCGAGACGGCTTACGGCCTGTTGATGCAGGAACTCGAGGCCGGCGACTCGGGACTGCGCTCGATGGCCTCTGTGCAGGGTGCGCTTGTCATGTACCCGATCCACGCCTACGGCAGCGAGGCACAAAAGGAAGAGTGGCTCCCGAAACTCGGCCAGGGCGAGGCCGTCGGCTGTTTTGGACTCACTGAGCCCGAACACGGTTCGAACCCGTCTGGCATGGAAACCTACGCCGAAGCCGACGGCGACGGCTACGTCATCAACGGCTCAAAGACCTGGATCACCAACTCTCCGATCTCGGACGTCGCCATCGTTTGGGCGCGTGACCGCTCGGCTGAGGACAACCCCGTTCGCGGCTTCCTCGTTGAGACGGACCGCGACGGCGTCTCGACGAACAAGATCACCGAGAAGCTCTCGCTTCGTGCATCGATCACGGGCGAGATCGGTCTGAACGATGTCCACGTGCCAGAAGAGAACGTCCTCCCGGGCGTCACCGGTATGAAGGGGCCACTCTCCTGTCTCACCCAGGCCCGTTACGGCATCGCCTGGGGTGCGATCGGCGCAGCCCGGGACGCGTTCGAAGAGGCTCGCCAGTACGCCCAGGATCGCGAACAGTTCGGCGGTCCGATCGGCCGATTCCAGCTCCAACAGCGCAAGCTCGCCGAGATGGCGACCCAGATCACGCTCGCTCAGCTGCTCGCCTACCGCCTGGCCGAACTCAAAGAGCGCGGCGACATGCAGCCACAGCACGTCTCGATGGCCAAGCGGAACAACGTTCGAATGGCTCGCGACCAGACCCGTGTCGCCCGCGAGATGCTCGGCGGCAACGGCATCACGACGGACTACTCGCCGATGCGCCACATGGCGAACATGGAGACTGTCTACACCTACGAGGGCACCCACGACATCCACACGCTGGTGCTCGGCGAGGCACTGACCGGTATCAAAGCCTACCAGTAAGCAAACACCGGTTCCAGCACTGCCGTCTCACATCGCTGTCGGTTGCGTTCTTCTCTCTCCACGTTCTCTCACACCGCCTTCTTCCAGCGACAATCCGTTTCTGGTCAGTGGTCCACTCGTTGCACGCACTGAAATACGACGAATCGAACGAGGTGGTGAGTGCGACGATCTCGACAACCAGCTACGAGGACAACTACGTATTCGAGACGCTGGGTTGTTTGTATCGATGTGAGCAGGACGTGAGTTGGTCGATTCCGATACACGAAGGCAGGTCGTTCACTGAGCGGGACAGTGACGTCATCATGTAACATAAGTACGGTAAGCTAGCAGCCATCACTGATCGTAAACAGGTACAACCGTCACGTTCGACACAGTCTGTTTCACACTGAGGTGGACTTGTTTTATTCTCCGGAACATTCATGCGTGCGCCACCGGAACGCGCTGCTATGAGCACTGACCGAGACGACGTGGGGGTTTCCACGACCCGTAAGACGTTCGAACTCCTCGAAACACTCGCGGACGAGGACGGACTGACGATTACGGAACTCACGAAACGAACGACCGTCACCAAGAGCACCATTTATCGCCACCTCTCGACGCTCGTGGACCTCGGCTACGTCGTCGAACGCGACGGTGCGTACTTCGTCGGCTTTCGGTTCCTCGAAATCAGCGAACAGGCCCGCAACCGCAGGACGGGCTACACCGCAGCGAAACGGAAGGTATTCGAACTCGGCCAGGAAACCGACGAGCGCGCTGGCTTCATCGTCGAAGAAAAGTACGAAGGAGTTTACATCCACCGGTACGGCAGCCTCTCTGGTACGATGATCGGTAAGCGCCGACCGCTTCACTCGCTGGCCGCGGGCAAGGCCATCCTCTCGGAGTGGGACGACGATGCAGTCGCCGAGTTCATTGACGCCGTTGGACTAGATCCGAGCACGGACAACACCATCACTGATCCCGACGAACTCTACGCCGAACTCGAGAAGACCCGCGAGCGCGGCTATGCGGTGAACAACGAAGAGCACATGTCCGGCCTCCGCGGTGTTGCCGTCCCGGTCCATACGCCTGACGAAACGCTGCTCGGCGCGCTGAGTGTGTTCGGACCAACGAGCCGATTCAAGGACGAGTACGTCCACGAGGAACTGCCACATCGCCTCTGGGATAAGGCGGGCGAGATCAAAGTGACGCTGGCGTACAGCTGATCTGCAGGCACTGGTTGCAGTATCCGGTTTCTGTCCACATTCAGGTTCTGTCCGAGGAACACGTAACCCGACTTTCTGCCTTTCCGCCTTTCTGCGTTTCTGCGGAACAGACGGTCAGTCGATCCCAGACGAAGACGAACGTCACGCACTGACCGAGTGAAACGCATCCTGTCCTATCCAACTTCGACATACGAAACGGGTTCTCACAGTGTCGGACTGTGAACCACCGACTGCCTGTGACCGCTAGTCGCCCTGTTACACTTGTCCCCATCTATTGGGGAAAGTGTCCGGCATGCGGAACAGTTGTGTTCTGGGATGGACGTGCCATCACCGAAACGACTTTCGGCGACTGACCGAAAGTCGTCGCAAACGATGGACCACGGGAATAATCGACACGGATGGGGTCAGCGCGCGCGTCAGTCACCAGCACTGGGGGATGCTCCCTCGCTATGACCGACGAATCGTCGACACCAGGACCGAAGCCGAAAGTTGCCCGCCTCATCGCCGAGTACGAGCAGGAACTCGCCGGAATCGGCGGGGAACTCGAGAGTCGCTGGACGGACCCCGAGACCGATGACAGCTTGCGGTCGCTTGCAGACTGGTTCAACGAACAACTGTTACGGGCGGCACTCGCCGACGCCGGGGTCGAGACGGTCACCGACGACGTCTCACAGCTCTACTCGCTACTCGCGGGCGATACCGGGAGCCGTGGTGAACGAACGCAGATCGAGCGCCGACTCGAGCGCCAGGGCGTTGACGTGGCATCGCTCGCTGACGAGTTCGTCTCCTACGGCGCGATTCGGTCGTATCTGACCGGATATCGAAACGCCACACCACCGTCGGCCACCGAGCGAACGAACGCGACGACGATAGCTCGGACGATCGATGGCCTTCGCCAGCGGACGGTCGCCGTCACGGAGAGCAAACTTGATCGACTCCAGGATACCGACCAACTCCAAGTAGGCCCGCACCGGGTTTTTGCAGATGTACAGGTACTCTGTGAGCGCTGTGGAAAGCAGTACGACGTAGCGGACTTGCTGGATGCAGGTTCGTGTGACTGTTATGAGCCCTGACGACTGGCGGACAGACTGGTGGCGACCGCACATGCCTCCGTCCCGTTGCTCAACGAACATGGTGGCATCCTCAATCCATAACTGCAAACAACGGGCGAACTGTTTCGTATACTGAACCCATAACACCAGTACTGGTGTTACGGTACCTATCCGGTGAGCCTTAAATCTCAGTCACGCGGTCGTATTCGTCGTCGATAGCCGCCGCGTCCTCGGGCAGCAAGGCCACGACCAGGAAGTCGGTGTGGGACTCGAAGTACTCCACGAGCGACGCGATTCGGTTCGAATCCAGTGCCTCCAGTGAGTCGAGCAGCATGAACGGCACCTCCTCGTAAACCTCGTGGACGAGATAGCCTGCGAGCCCAAAGATCAGGCCCGTCACCTCACGCTCACTCTCGCTCAGGTGGTCGATCGTATCTTCGTAGGTCCGCCCATCTGCCGTACTCCGGACGATGTGCAGGTCAAATGCCGTCTGTTCGACCTTCCGTCGTCCCTCGCGAACCGTCTTCCCGACCCGCTCGATCCAGATCCGGTCGATGTTGTCGTACTCGAGTACCTCGAGCACGGCATCCATGTGCTCGTTGAACGATTCGACGGCCTCGCGTTCGATCCGGTCGATTCGCGTGCGGAGTTCCTCGAGTTCCTCGCGGATTTCCTCACGGCGCTCTTCGAGGCGCTCCTGTTCGTCGAGGTCGGATTCGATCTCCTCGATGCGCTCGGTCGTCGTCTCGAGGTCGCGCTCGAGTCGTCCGAGGGAGAACTCGAGTTCGTTCGCGCGGCGGTTGAGATCGAGGAGGCTCTCTTCGTCGTCCTCGCTCTCGTCGTCGGATTCGGCCTCGAGTTCGGCAGCTTCCGTTTCGAGCACGTCGATTTCGGCTTCCAGTTCCTCGCGGCGGTCGGTGAGGTCGTCGAGGCGGGCCTCGCGCTGGTCGATCTCGTCGCTGACGGACTCGAGTCGGCGGTCGACGCGTTCGTGCCGTTGGCGCGTCTGGTTGATCTCGCGGCGTTCAGTACGAAGCGATTCGATCCGATCCTCGAGGTCGTCGCGCTCTGCCAGTTTCGTCTCCTGGTGGTCGCGCAGGCGCTCGATTGTGCCCTCGATCTCCTCGCGTTCAACCTGTGTCCCGCAGGTCCAACAGCGGACAGTTTCTTGGTCCTCGACGAGCTGATCGGTGAGGGATTCGGCGTCCGACCGGTGTTCGTCCCCGTCGGCCAGCAACTGCCGAATTTCGGGATGTGATCCCTCAAGCATCTCTTCGTTGAACTGGACGATGCTCTGGAGTTGGCTGATAACACCGTCAATTGACTGTGATTGGCGCTGGAGGCGGTCGATCTCGTTGTCAACCTCCTCGCGATCGAGCGAGTCGAGATCGGGAAGCTCCGCGCGTTCGTCCTCGAGTTCCTCGCGCTCCTCGCGCAGCGCGGAGAGACTTTCCCGTTCGGTTTCGAGATCGAAGCGGATATCTTCGAGTGCGGAGCGGCGCTCGCGAAGTTCGCTCAATTTTTCCTCGAGTTCGTCCTGGCCCTCCTGCTGGGAGTCGGCGCTGGCTTCGGCCTCCTCAATGGCCTCTTTGACGGTCTCGAGTTCGTCGCGTTTGTCCTCGATTTTGTTCTGGAGATCGGTGCGTTCCTGTTCGAGCCCCGGGAGATCGTTCTTGAGCGACTCGAGACGGTCGAGTTCACTCGAGAGTTCGTTCTTTTCGTCGGTCAGCCGCGAAATTTCGCGTTCGATCTGGTTGGTGTCGACTGGTCGGAGGATGATCTCACGCAAGTCGTCCTCCATCGTGACGGCGCGTCGAGCCGGGTTGGACTCGAGTAAGAACGCATAGAGATCGGCGAGTTTCGGATCGTCGAGATAGGGATCGCCGTCAGTGACGACGGTGTTGCCAGAGCGAGTGAGCGTCCGGGTGTAGGTCTTGCCGTCGAGTTCGAGTTCGGCGTACCCCTCCTCGGCGTCGGCCTTGAGCGAGGCCGATTTGCCGCCGAGGGCGGCCATGAACGCCTGAAGAAGCGACGTACGGTTCGTCGCGTTTCGCCCGGCGAGGACGGTTATACCCGACTCGAGTTCAACTGTCGTCTCATCAATCCCTCCGATGTTCTGTGCCCGTAACTGCGCCTTGTGGGCAATCGGCTCCTGTGTAGCCATCATTGGAATAACTTCCTAGCCGAGTGATAAACCTTTGGAGGGGAGTGATGGGGCTATCGGTGGATCCTTGAGTGACGAACTGACGACTTCCCGTAGCCATCTCTAAAATATACTAAAAGTATATTTGTATAGTTATATTATGTATTGGGGTTGCCATCCCGAGTATCGCGTACAGGGAACAGCAGAAATTCATTCATGGCCGCTGAGAGGGCCATACAATCAGGAACGGCTCTCCCAGAGCAAGTGTGAAAGGAGATCGCTACTGGTGCTAAAAATAACCATTCTGATTATTTTGGAGATGTATCGACTGGGGTACATTAATATATATCGTATTAGATTCTACTCCTCACTTTAATGCTACTTAACAGTACTTGATCTATTTTGGGCTATAGTTTATATACGATAGCGAGGCCAGTGAGTTTATGGCTTCACAAAAGACGCTATCGCGACGCACTGCACTCCGAACGCTGACCACGCTCGCAACCGGCCTGATAGTCGGCGGTGCAAGTGTCTTCGGATTCGTCAGTGCGCAATCCGACACAGATTCCGATGGACCTGCCGATACCGAACGGTACGTTGCCGTCGTCGACCGGATCGTCGACGGTGAACACGTCGTCTTGCTACTCGAGGAGGACGGCCAGCTCGTCGACGAGTTGGTCGTTCCGCGATCGGAGTTCGACACCGTTTCAGAGACCGATATTTTGGCCGTCATCATCGCGGACGACGAACTCATTGACTATCGAATCCTCCCGGAGCGACCCTGTGATATCGATGCTGTGGACGTCTCTGCTGGCACCCAAGACAAACTGGGTGTCGATCGTGAGACGCTGTCAGCACCGTCCCGTCGGGGTCGTGGTGAACGACCCAACTGTCTCTAGCGCCCTCGCCACCATTGTTTTTTGAATGGGTGCTATTACTGAACAACGAAAATTTTTGGTGGTGAAATAACGAACGAGTTTATGTGTAGCCCGAGTGATGGCGCATCCATGTGGCTTGTTGACAAAGCATGGTCATCACCGGTGCAGCGGCAGGGATCGGACAGGCAACCGCCGAGCGGTGTGCCGAAGAGGGCGCACACGTCATCGTCGCGGACATCAACGACGATGGAGCGGCCATCGCCGAGGCCATCGAAGAGGCAGGCGACTCCGCCGCGTTCTACAAACTCGACGTGACCGACGCCGAGCAGTTCCACAACGTGATCGACGAAATCGTCGCCGAGCACGGACTCGACGTGCTAGTCAACAACGCCGGTACCGGCCACCCCGGCGGCAGCCTAGAAACCATCGACGAATCCATCCGTGATTTCGTCGTCGACGTCAACATCAACGGCGTCTGGAACGGCTGTCACGCCGCACTGCCGTACGTAAAAGAGCAGGGCCACGGTTCGATTGTCAACGTCGGTTCGCTGGCGAGTCTCCTTGGACTCCCGAAGCAGGCAGCGTACTCGCTGACGAAGGGTGCGGTCCTGAACATGACCCGTGCCGTTGCGGCTGAGGCTGGCCCCTACGGCGTCCGCGCGAACACGGTCTGTCCGGGCTTCACCGAAACGCAGTTACTCGATCAGTATCTCGCCACTCAAGACGACCCCGAAGCAGCGCGCGAGCAGATGACCGAGGAGTACCCGCTGAAACGACTCGCCACGCCCGAAGAGATTGCCGACGCGATTCTCTTCCTCGCGAGTGACGAAGCGTCGTTCGTGACTGGCCACGGACTGGTTGTCGACGGCGGATTCTCAGCGTAACGCTGTTACGTGGGTACCGTTTCACCATACTGCGATCCAGTTTCCGTTACACCACATCACACCACATCATACCACAACCAGTTCCCGTTGCACCACGTCGCTCTCATCAGTTCTCCGACTCTCGAACCAGTGCAACACTCGCAAGCGCCTCTCCCTCCACAACAGTCGCTTCCTTCGTAAGCGCGTACAACAGTCCCGCTCGCTCCGTCGTCGCCGTCACCAACGGCTCGTATGTCGCCGGATCGAACACCGTTCCCAGGGTCGTCCCCGCCGAGATGAGGTCACCTAACTCGAGTGCCGGCTCGGGACGGAACAGGCCGGATTCGGGTGTCGTCACCTTTCCGAGGTGGTTTCGGGCAACGGTCTGGTCGTGATCGATGATATTTCCTGGAAGGAGCTCAAGTGTACGGCAGACGTTGAACAGTCCATCAACGCCGGTTTCGACGGCGCTCTCGACGATCTGTTTATTGTGTGCGAGTTCGGGTGTGACCGCTGGAATGTCCTCCCCAGCGGCTGCGACACGGAGTTTGCCGGCGAACCCGCGACGGTGCCACTCCTCGGAGGCGTCGTCGTTTGCCTCTTCCGAGAGAAGCAGGTCGGTCCCGAACGCGGAAGCGAGTTCGCGGGCGCGGTCGTCGCCCTCGCGGTAGACGACGTGTGGGTACATGTCTGGACTGCCAGTGTGGAGGTCGACGATCGCATCGGCCTGTGTCACGTACTCCCAGAGCGTGGCAGCCATGCGCTGGTGGAGGCTGCCGTCAGCATCTCCCGGCCAGACCCGGTTCATATTGCTGTTGACACTGTCGAAGGTCTCTGGAGCGGTGTAGGAGACACGGTCGAAGGTGAGCGGGTTCGCGACGGGGACGGCGACGATGGTCCCCGACAGGGGTACCTCCAGGAGCCGCTCGTGAAATCGCCGCAGCGTTTCGGTGCCGTTCACCTCGCGGCCGTGTTGGGCGGCCTGGATGTACAGTGTCGGCGACCCTGCAGTGGTGGCGTCGGCAGCCGTGTCGGCGTCCGCACTGGCAGGACGATAGGTGTGAACCGTCGTCGTAAGCGAGACACCTGATGGGAGCCGTGCGAGCGTCACCGTCTCCGACGTATGCTCCGTCTCGGTCATGCACCACGCTACCACCGCCTGTTGTATGTAGGTGCGGCCCGCGAGGCGCAGCCTGTGACCACTGTCCTCCCGCGAGCCAAGACCACTACCGTTTTCACTCGTCCCGTCGACCCCGACGTATGGGTAACGTTACTGCAACCCTGCACACGAACCGGGGCGACATCGAGGTCGAA
This sequence comes from Natrialba chahannaoensis JCM 10990, assembly GCF_000337135.1. Lineage (GTDB taxonomy): Archaea > Halobacteriota > Halobacteria > Halobacteriales > Natrialbaceae > Natrialba > Natrialba chahannaoensis. Next base: position 16,170 of record NZ_AOIN01000100.1, on the reverse strand, counting down.
CTCTACGACGAGCGTGCACCGAGCACCGTCGACAACTTCGTCGGACTCGCGACCGGCGGTAAGACGTGGGAAGACCCCGAGACGGGCGAGGAAGTCGACGGCGAGCCGCTGTACGACGACGTCGCCTTCCACCGCATCATCGAGGGCTTCATGATTCAGGGTGGCGACCCAACCGAAACCGGCCGCGGCGGCCCGGGCTACCAGTTCGACGACGAGTTCCACGACGAACTGCGCCACGACGACGCCGGCATTCTGAGCATGGCCAACTCCGGTCCGAACACCAATGGCTCGCAGTTCTTCATCACGCTCGACGCCCAGCCACACCTCGACGACCGCCACTCTGTCTTCGGCAAGGTCACCGACGGAATGGACGTCGTCGAAGAGATCGGCAGCGTCGACACCGACCGCAACGACAAGCCGCGCGAAGAGGTCGTACTCGAGTCGGTTTCGGTCGACTACGAGTAAGTAGTGTTGTTCGGACTGGCACAGCTTGGCCCAGTCCGGTTTCGTTCAGTTCCATTCCGTTTTCGAGCCAGAGACCTGTTTGCGAGAGATCTATTGGGACACTCCTGCAGTCACTCGGAGTTGCGCTCGAGTTCAGAAACAGGAGCGAGGTCGAGATCGATATCCGGCTCGAAGAGTTCCTCGATGTGACATTCGAAGAAGGCAGCCAGTTTGAACGCGAGTTCGAGTGACGGATCGTAGCGTTCGCGCTCGATCGCGTTGATCGTCTGGCGTGTCACGTCGACGGCCTCGGCGAGGTCGCCCTGACTCAGCGCCGCTTCTTCCCGCCGTTCGGTGAGATGGTTCTTCATAGCTGATAGCGGTCAGGAGTGACGGCTGACGATCATGTAGCAGGCAACATAGAGGAGCCCGAGTCCCGAGAACAGGTAGATCCCACCCCAGATCCTCGCCGAGATCGTCATGTAGTTGCCCGCACCAAGGACGTAGAGCGCCGGAACAATCCCAATTCCGACCATGGCCGCGATGCCGATTGTCATCCCGCTCGCGCGGTTGTGAAGACGTTCATCGCGCTCGTCGGCGAGTTTCGTGTCGCTGACGTATGGAACCACGACTGCCACGATCATGGCAGCCCAGACCGTCACGAGATACGTGGCGGTTCCGATGAGCTGTTCTTCCAGGAGGATACCGGCAAGTAGACCGAGACAGCCGATTCCAACGAGCCCCCAGACCGCTCGTTCGTACGTTCGCTTGCCGATTCCGAGTACTGTGTTCGTCGATTGCCTGGTGTCGGACATGCTTTACAGTAAAGCGTACTTTACACCAGTGCTTAAAACCATCGGTGGTCGTTCGACACCTCTGGGCTGGACAGCCGTCGACATCCCCGACCAGCAGGCCGGACGATCGTCGTTACAGGTGCGAACAGCGGTACCGGTCGCGAGACTACCCGCGAACTCGCGTGCAACGGCGCGACCGTGATCATGGCGTGTCGGAGTCTCGACCGCGGCGAGTGACTCACCACAACCGTAACGCGAAAGTCGACCCAGCCGAACAGCCATACAATGACTGACGACAGCGACGACGACGACATCCAGCGCGCGAGCGACGTCGGTTCGGCCGATGCGCCGCCGATCGAGGAGAAGCCCTACAAGATAATCTTCGAGGCGAACAAGTGCTTCGGGGCCGGGAAGTGCGCCGAGGTCAGCGACAACTGGGAGATGTCGCTCGCCTCCGGCATCGCGAAACCGAACGAGTACTTCATCGACGAGGAGGACCTAGACCACAACGTCCGCGCCGCGGAGATCTGTCCGGCGAAGAAGGACGACGGCTGTATCCACGTTATTGACCGGCGAACTGACAAGGAGATTGCGCCGGATCCACACGGCGACGGGACGCTGAGTGTCGACTGGTAGCACTGGTCGTGTTCACAACGGCTGGGCTGTCTCCATGGATTGGCCTGAGAGACGAACACCGAAACGCACATTTTAGCGGGGCGGATATCCACGAGTGCACTTTTGTGCGAGGGTAGCCAAGCAGGCCAACGGCGGTGGGCTTAAGACCCGCTCCCGTAGGGGTCCGAGGGTTCAAATCCCTTCCCTCGCATGTTACCGCGAACATCCGTGAGTAGTGACTGCGAGACGACGGGGTTTGAATTACGGAACGAAAGAGCGAAGCGACCGAAGTTCAGGTGGTTCAAATCCCTTCCCTCGCGCTGGTTCTGACCACCACTGTCACTGATTCCGTCGCCCTTCGGTGCACCACCATCGCCTCGAGGACACCTCCTGCTCAGGAACCGAGACTGAACACGCAAGTCCCACCCTTTCCCAAAGGCGGCCGCTAGCAGACACATGGTCGCGCCGGAGCGTGAGCAGTCCCGGATTGCGGGCAACAGAATGGCCGTCGTCATCGCTGCCAGTTCCATCGTGCTCGCTCTTCTCTTGGCACTCCTCTGGTGGTACGACATCCTCGACGCGCTCATCCCCGAACATGGACTGCCAATGGAAACCCTCCCGTTCTACCTGCTCGCAATCGTCGTCGGTTTCGCGCTTCTCGTCTGGGGATGGCAGCGTGTGCTTGGCCTTCTCGAGTAGGCCGAGAAATGCCCAAAAAGCCCCCACCTGCGCCCATCAGAACGGATACTCCCGCGACTCGTGCTGCACCGAAATCCACTTTGCCGTCGTCACTTCCTCGAGTATCGACTCGCCGTTGTACCGCCCCAATCCGGATTGCTTCATCCCGCCGAACGGGACATGGGGCTCGTCGTTGACCGGTTGGTCGTTGATGTGGATCATCCCCGTCTCGATCCCGTCTGCAATCCGACGCGCCTGGGCGAGATCCTGGCTGTGCACCGAACCCGAGAGGCCGTGAATCGTGTCGTTGGCCAGTTCGATCGCCTCCTCGGTACTCGAGTACGGGATCACTGGCGCGACGGGACCGAAGTGTTCGTTGCAGGCGGCAGGCATGTCGTTGTCGGCGTCCGAGAGCACCGTCGGCTCGACGACGAGGCCGTCGTGATCGCCGCCGGCCTTGAGCGTGGCTCCCTCTGCGACAGTGTCTTCGACGTACTCGACAATCTGGTCGCGCTGGTTCTCGTCGATGATTGGACCGATGATCGTCTCCTCGTCGGTCGGGTCGCCGGTTGGCAGGCTCGCGGCGCGCTCGGCCAATCGGTCAACGTACTCGTCGTAGACTTCCTCGTGGACGAGGTGGCGGTTGGCCGAGATGCAGATCTGGCCCTGGTGGAGGAACGAGCCGAAGGCACCGGCGTCGGCGGCCTGTTCGACGTCTGCCCGGTCGGTGACGATGTGGACGTTGTTCCCGCCGAGTTCGAGCGCCGGGAGCGCACAGTTTCCCGCGGCCTGCTCGGCGACGGAGAGACCAACCGGCGTCGAACCGGTGAACGCGACCACGCGCGGGATATCGTGGCCAGCAACTTCGTCGCCAATTTCGGAGCCGGAACCGGGAACGACGCTAATCAGCCCCTCGGGCGCACCCGCTTCTTCGAAGATGCGCGCGAGCAAGAGACCGCCCGTGATCGGCGTGTTCGAGGCCGGCTTGAGCACCACGCCGTTGCCCGCCGCAATCGCCGGCGCAACCGCTCGCATCGAGAGATGCAGTGGGAAGTTCCACGGCGAGATCACGCCGACGACGCCAACCGGGACGCGTTCGACCGTGTTCTCCTTGCCCGGGACGATCGACGCCGTTTGCTGGCCGTCCATCCGAAACGGGAAGCTCGCCGCCTGCTGCATCATCCCCGTTGCCGTCTGAATCTCGGCGACTCCCTTGATCCGCGTGCTCCCCGCCTCGAGTGCGAGCAACTCGAGTATCGCCTCGCGATTGTCACGGACGAACTCGAGTGCGGCAGTGACGACCTGGGCGCGGCCCTGCGGTGGTTGGTCGGCCCACTGTTCCTGTGCCGCTGCGGCGGCTTCGTAGGCTTGATCCACGTCGGCGGGCGTGCCGGCGGGGACCGTCGTGAGTTCCTCGCGTGTGTAAGGGTTCTGGATGGAAATCGAGTCACGATCACCCTGATCGGTCCACTCGCCGGCGAGGTACAACGCGTTCCAGCCGTCGGTCTCTGCGTCGGTTCCGGTGCCGGGAGAAAGGGGAAGCTCCGTCATGGCTCGGCTTACCTGACCAGTGAGGAAAAACAGCGGACCAGCAGGCGCAACCCGGTGAGGATAGCGAGCAGGGAGTGCAGGGGGAGCAGCGCCCGACTACTCGAGTTGGGCGTTCGGGAGCAGCCACGCGAGCGGGACGTAGAGGACGGCACCGGTGAGGAGCGCGATGGCGAGGCCGAGGAACGGATCGAACTCGACGAACTGTGTGACGATCAGGACGATACCAGCGGGCGGGAGCGCCATGCCGGCCGCGAGCCGATGGAACGAGCGGAACGGACCGCTTCCGTTCTCGGGTGCCATGTTCTCGAGGCCGCCGTGTGGCTCCGCCCACATGAACAGCGGGAGGAACAGGAAGATACCCCCGCCAACGAAGAGGCCGGCGAGCGCGCCGATTGCGGGGTCCTCGAACATGAAGTGGCCAATGACGGCGAAGAGACCGATGTCGACGAGTCCTACTGCTGCACCGATTCGCTCGGGTGTGAGCGGGCTGTCCTCGAACTGCGCCATGTTTGTTCCGTGTGCGTCTTCCATAGACGGTAGACTGATTCGTTCGGTATCACTTTTTCGTTGCGCGACCCACGGAGTGAATTTCAACGCCGAGACCGCTCGTACGAGACCAGGGAGTGACACACTCAGCGATGAGAAAGCAGGTTGTACCACGTGGTGTCGATCACTTCCCTGTCCGGAACGACAGATCCAGCGACGGCGCGGAGTGGGTCAGCGACCCCATCGAAATCACGTCTACGCCTGTTGCCGCGTAGTCGGCCACGGACTCGAGGGTGATCCCGCCGCTGGCTTCGGCAAGCACGCCTTCGTATTCTGCGAGCAGCGAGACGGCTTCGCGCGTTTCCGCCGGCGTCATGTTGTCGAGCAGGACGATATCCGCACCAGCCTCGGCGGCCCTCGGGGCGTCTTCGACTGTCTCGACTTCTACGTCGAGTTTCGTCGCGAACGACGCGCGCTCGCGGAAGTGCTCGATCGCGCCCTCAAGCCCCATCTCGGCGATGTGGTTGTCCTTCACCATGACCATGTGCGAGAGGTCGAGGCGGTGGGTGTCGCCACCACCGGCGACGACGGCGCGCTTCTCGAGTCCGCGCAGGCCAGGCGTGGTTTTTCGGGTTGCAGCGATTCGCACGTCGGTAGAACTGGGTCTGGAGCCGGAATCGGAGTCGGATTTGGATTCGGTTCCCTGCTCGCGGTCTGCGGCCGCTTGCGTCTGCGGGGCGCGTTGTGCCTCGCATGCTTCGTCGACAACTCGGCGCGTCCGCGTCGCGATGCCCGAGGCGTGGCCCGCGAGGTTGACCGCGACGCGCTCCCCGCGGAGGACATCGCGGGCGCTCCCCTCGACGGCGAGGAGTTCGTCGCCCGCCTCGATTCGCGCGCCCGACTCGAGTTGGTCCGTCACGGTCACGCCGAGGTACTCGAAGACGGCGGCTGCGGCCTCGAGGCCGGCGGCGACGCCGTCCGCTTTGGCGACGAGTCGGCCGGTCGTCTCGCCGGGCACCTGGTTCGTCACGTCGTGGTGGCCGATGTCTTCGTGGAGCCAGCGGTCGATCTGTGCGTCCGTGATCATGTCGGCCTCTCGTTGTTGTGGTCGGCGATCATGGCGAGCTATGGGTGTGGCTGCTCCGGTTCTCTCTCGTCCTCGACAACGTAATGACATCCTACGGACTCCGCATTCTCGCTGGCAGCGCGCGCGATCAATAGCGCGACGACGCTCGCGTTCCGCAGTTCGTAGAGATCACGTGCCGTCCGTGTGCGGATGTAGGCGTCCACCTCCCCCTTAAGTCGCCGGAGGACGGCACCCGCGCGGGCGATCTCCTCGGGGTTGCGTTCGAGCCCGAGATACTCGTCCATCGTCCGCTGGAGCCGCGCGAACTTCTCGGTGGCGAACCGCTCGGGGAGATCGGGATCACGGTTCAGGAGGTCCGGCGCGTCGACGACTGTGTGGTCGGGGTCGGCTCCAACCCCGGCCGCGTCCTCTCCCGCCCGCAGTCCCCAGACGAGTCCCTCGAGAAGGCTCGTGCTCGCGAGGCGGTTCGCGCCGTGAACGCCCGTCCGGGCACACTCGCCGACGGCGTAGAGCCGATCCAGCGACGTGCGCCCACGGTCGTCGACCGCGATGCCGCCACAGAGGAAGTGCTCGCAGGGTGCGACGGGAATTTCGTCGCCTTCGATGCCGCGGTCGCGACACTTTGCGGCGATAGTCGGGAACTCAGCGTCGAACTCGAGTGGGCTTACATCGAGCACAACTTCGCCGGTCGCCTCGCGCTCGGTTTCGACCGCGCGGGCGACGACATCCCGCGGCGCGAGTTCGGCGTCGGGGTGGTAATCGGGCATGAACCGGTCCCCGTCGGCGTTGCGGAGGAGTGCACCCTCGCCGCGAAGGGCTTCGGAGAGGAGAAACGTATCCTGCTTCGCGGCTCCGCCGCTTCGCTTCGAGGCGCTACGCGCCTCGCAATCGGAGGCCGTCGGGTGGAACTGGACGTACTCGAGATCAGCCACGTCTGCGCCAGCGAGCGCCGCCATCGCGATCCCGTCGCCAGTGGCGTCGTCCGGATTGGTCGATCGGCTGTAGAGTGCGCCGATGCCGCCGGTTGCGAGGATCGTCGTCCCGGCGTAGATTGGGTGGCCGTCGGGCGCTTCGTCCGTGACCACGCCGTAGACCCGGCCCTCGTGCGTGATGAGCTCGAGTGCAGCCGTATCCTGGCGGACCTCGATCCGCTCGTGGTCGTCGACGTGGTTCAGGAACGGACGGAGGATGTGGGTGCCCGTTGCCGCGTCGACGTGGAGGATGCGGCTCTCGGAGTGAGCAGCCTCGCGAGCGTAGTCGAACTCGCCGCTGTCGGTCTCGTCGAACCCGATGTCCAGGGTGTCGATGAGCACGTCCTCGACCGCTGCGTCGGCGTGCTCAACGAGGATGTCGACGGCGTCAGGATCGGCAGTGCCGTCGCTGGCTGCGATGATATCCTCCGTGAGCGCGGCGGGATCGCCGCGGGTGGTCGAGATGCCGCCTTGCGCCCAGTCGGTGCTGGCGTCGTCGGGTTTCGTCGCTTTGGTCAGCAGGAGCACGTCGACACCCTCACGGGCGGCGGCGAGTGCGGCCGAACAACCTGCGATACCGCTGCCGACGACGACCACGGCTGCGGTTTCGGCGCTCGCTGCGTTCGGTGTGGATTGTGTGTCGGTCATCGTCTCAGATTTCGAGCATTCGATCGAGTGCAACCTGTGCGAGCTCTTTTTCGTCGGGGGCGACCTCAATCACGTTTCGCTCGCGGCCGGCGACGAGTTCCTCCAGGACCCACGTCAGATAGTTGGGGTCGATCTGGCGCATGGCGTTGCAGTCCATGCAGGCGTCACCACAGAGGGGGAGCACGTTTACCTCAGGGTGCCAGCGCTGGAGGTGACGGGTGAGGTGAATTTCGGTGCCGATGGCCCACGTCTCGCCCGGCTCGGCGTTTGCAACGGTGTCGCAGATGGTCGCCGTCGAGCCAGCCACGTCGGCGGCCTCGACGACCTCGCGGCGACACTCGGGGTGGACGATGACATTGGCATCCGGATCGTCCGCACGGACCTGTTCGATATGCTCCTCGCTGAAGCGCTCGTGAACCTGGCAGTAGCCGTCCCAGAGGATGATATCGCTCTCGGCGACTTCCGTGGCGTCCTTGCCCTCGGGATCCCAGGGGTCCCACTCGGCGATGGCGTCTTCCATGCCGAGCCGGTGGGCGGTGTTCTCGCCGAGGTGCTTGTCGGGCAGGAACAACACCTTGTCGCCGCGGTCGAACGCCCACTCAAAGGCTCGGTGTGCGTTCGAGGAGGTGCAAACGAGGCCGCCCTGGCTGGCACAGAAGGCCTTCAGGTCGGCGTAGGAGTTCATGTACGTGATCGGGATGATGTTCGCGTCGGGCGCGGCAGCGGTGATCTCCGCCCACGCGGCGTCGACCTGGAGCGCCTCGGCCATACCAGCCATCGGGCAGGATGCCTCCATGCTGGGGAGGATCACCGTCTGCTCGTCGTCGGTGATGATGTCCGCGCTCTCGGCCATGAACGTCACGCCGCCGAAGATGACGTACTCGGCGTCCGCCTCGGCGGCCTCCTTCGAGAGCTGATAGGAGTCACCCACGAAATCGGCATGTTCGACGATCTCGCGTCGCTGATAGTTGTGTCCCAGAATAACGACATCGTCGCCGAGTTCGGCGAGCGCCGTTTCGATACGGTCCGTTCGTTCTGCCTCGTCTAAGTCCCGGTAGGCTGTCGGGAGCTGCTCTAACGAGTCGTACTTGAACAAACTCAGGTCGGTTTCCAGTTCCGCAGTTTCCATCGTGACCATTGTATGGTACCCGTCGGTACATCGACAACACACGGCGGTATTGAATAACTTTTTCCTTCAATGCGGCACATCGGTTGCATTCGGAAGTAGTATGTCGGCTACTGGGATGGAAGTGTCGGTAAATCAGACCTCCTAATAGGTTCTGTTCGTGACTGGTCCGCTGTTGGTAACAGCCGTTTTTCGGTCCAGCGGCCGTAATGAATCAGACCAATGTCACTCGAGGACGCCTTCGACGAGTTCACCCATCGTGACTGGGAGCGCACAGAGTGGGAACAAGTGCGTGAGGACGCCCAGCCGACAGCGCCGGATACACCGGAGACCGTTCGACTCGCCATCGTCGGCGTCGGCAACTTTGCTCGCAATCGAGCGCTCCCCGCGATCACGGACTCGCGATACTGCGACCCGACCATGCTGGTCACCGGCTCACCCGACCAGTGTCGAACCCTCCACGAACAGTTCGACATCGACCACATCGTCACGTACGATGCCTTTCTCGCCGGCAACCACATCGACACCTACGACGCCGTCTACGTTGCGACCCCGAACACGTTCCACAGTCGCTACGCGATCGCCGCCGCAGAACATGGCAAACACGTCATCTGCGAGAAGCCGCTCGAAACGACGCCGGAACGAGCCCAAGAGATCGTCGACGCTTGCGACGAGGCCGGCGTGACGCTGATGACCGCCTACCGACTCCAGGTCGAACCCACCGTCCGCCGGACAAAGGAGCTCGTCGCCGACGGCGTCATCGGCGACGTCGTCCAGGCCCACGCCGGCTTCTCCCACCCACTGCTCGACCACGCCGACCCCGACACCTGGCGACTCGACCCCGACCTCGCCGGCGGCGGCGCGCTCGTCGACCTCGGCATCTACCCGCTGAACACCATCCGCTTCATCCTCGAGCCCGAGCCCGACGGAGTGTACGCACAAATCCACTCGAGTGCCCCACCGTTCGACGCGGTTGACCAACACGTCTCGTTCCAACTCGAGTTCCCGACGGGTGCGACGGCTGCCTGTACGGCGAGTTTCGACGCACACGCAAGAAGTTGGCTCGAGTTGATCGGTACGGACGGGCTGATTTCGATCACGTCGCCGTTCGGTGGCGTGGTGCCCCAAGAAATGATCGTCGAGAGCGGCGACGTTCGGATGGAGTACACCGGGCCGCCGGTAGACGAGGTTCGAGAGGAGTTCGAATATTTCGGCTACTGCGTGTTGACGGGGGCTGATCCGGAGCCGGACGGCGAGGACGGGGTGATGGATTTGGCGATTATCGAGGCGGCGTACGAGTCGGCGGAGACGCACTGTCGGGTGGGGTTAGAGTAGAAGAGGGCCGGTTACAGCTGCGTCGGCGCTAGCGCGTCGATTGTCGCCTCGGTCACGGCGTTCGAGGCCGGCTCCGGCACGACGACGATCGGGTGGTCGATGCCGGTCTCCGACACCAGCGTCCGGAGCTGGTCGCGTGCGTCGTCGGGCGTGCCTGCGACGCCGAGGTCAGTGAGCATCTCGTCTGAGACTGCCTCGGTGGCGGCCGCCCGCTCGCCCTCGCGCCAGGCCGTCGCGATTCGGTCCGCTCGCTCGGGGTAGACCGTCGAGACTGCATGCCGGTATCCCTCGCCGCTGCCGACGTAGTAGGCGACGTGCTGGCGCAGGGTCTCGCGGGCCTCGTCGGCGTCCTTGCTGACCGCCGAGGGAACGTACGGTGCGATGGTGATCCCGTCGGGATCTCGGTCGCGTTCGCGTGCGGCGTCCGCAACCTCTTCGAAGGCTGAATCGAGATTCGAGAACGGGATATTGTGCGGGATCCAGCCATCACAGAGCCGACCGACGACACGTCGGTTCGCCGGACCGAGTCCGGCGTGGTAGATCGGCACCGGCGCGTCGATCGAAGGGAAGTCTGCGGCCTGGAGGAGTTGCCCCTCGTAGTCGACCGGCTCGCCGTCGCCAGCAGTGAACTCGCGAATCAGCTCGATCGTCTCGTGGGCGCGCCGAACGGGCCGATCGAAGGACATGCCGTGCAGATCCTCGACGGCCTTCGGCGTGCTCGTTCCGAGTCCGAGTCTGAATCGCCCGTCGGAAGCCTGCGAAAGCGAGGCTGCGGTCATCGCGAGCACGGCCGGCGACCGGGAGTAGACGTTCAGAATCGCGCTCCCGAGGTCGATCGCGTCGGTCCGGCAGGCCATCTCCGTGAGCTGGACGACGCCGCTCGCGCCCCAGAGTTCCCCGACCCAGACGGCGTCGTACTCGCGTTCTTCCGCCCGAACGGCGATGTCTGCCTGGTCGACGTCCCCGAACGACGTGACCATGAGTCCTACGTCCATAGCCGGAGGATACATGTGAATTGATAAAAGTGTCCGTGCTCACTCTACGCTGGAGCGGTGACATATACATTGTGAACCGCCTCGGGGTCAAGCAGTTCGAGACGCCCAGCGTCTCGTCACTAAGCAGAATCTGAGATTCCGCGAGGTCTGCGAACCCGACGGTTCGCTTGATCACGGGAGACAACGTCTTCCGTACGACCCCAATGCACTCGGCCTGCTTTTTCTGTAGAGAGGCGTGAGAAGGACGTTCGCATCAACCGCTGTCGTCACGGTTGGCTCTGAAGACGTTGTCGTCGTTCTCATCACCGACGACTCGGGGAGATCCTCCACGGAGTCGACGAATTCGTCCAGGCATAGTGTCACTCCTGTCAGCGCTTCCACGGTGTCTCTTGAAGGGGTCCTCACCATCCGCTGTCATTGGTTCCTTCTTCTGAATCTTGTAACCGGATCCAACCTCCTCGAAGACGACCTCGTCACCGGGTTCGATTCCGAGCGCCTTCCGGATCTCATTCGGGATCGTGACCTGACCTTCGGTGGTGACGCGCGGCATATATTACTTTAGAACAAGGTGTGATCCTGTATATGTATTACCCAGCGCACCACGTTCGACCTTTCAGCGAGAGTGGCAAGTGGTTGCAATAACCACCAATCACGCTGCAGTACGGCTTGATACGGTCTACTGTAACGATTTACCGGAACAACCGCAGGACAGTTCGCGGTTGCTCGATAAAGGACTTACAGCAGTCCGTGTGAGACCCTTTTCCGTGTGCAAAAATTGTACGTCGGCAGTCCCGTTGCCGTTCAGAATCCCGTTTCAGCCGTCATCCAGAGTCCGAAGACGAAGACGATTGCGCTGATCGCGAGCCACGAGAGTTGCTGTCTGACGAGCAATCTGGCGGCTCCGTCCTGACACGAGTCCGCGACGACGAACGCCGGTGTGTCCGGTCCGTCGCCGACGACGGCACTGATGTCGCGCATCGTCTCGCGAGCCTCTACGTCGTAGCGCGACTGGCCGAAGACGTACGCCTCCTCGCCGGGGTCGAGCCGGCGCTCGTGGTACTTTCGGTCGTTCCCCGTCGCGAGCTCGACGACGCCGAGATCGAGCGAGGAGTTCTCGGACTCGAGATCAGACTCGTGCTCGAGGAATCGCCGGATCGACTCGGGTTCGCGCTCACCGCCGTCGATTTTGGTGCTGGCCGACGTGGAGAGGGCGAGGTCGGCACCAGCCGGTTCGATGCGGACGCTCGCCGTGCGGTCCTCGAGTCGGAACGGGAGTCCGCCCATCCCACTGTCGACGGTGTTCCACGAGGAGTTCTTGCCGCTTGACTGGTGCTCTTCGACCTCGTACTCGTAGACGAGACAGGGTGTGCCGGTCAGCGGGGCCTCGACAGTGCCGGTGATTTCGCTTGCGGTGCCCTCGAGTTCGACCGGGCCGTCAGCGCGCTCGGCGGTGATCACGTCGTCGGTGTCGCCGCGGTAGACGTGGTAGGCGGGGCGAAGTCGGTAGCCGGTGTAGAGGAAGCCGGCGATGCCGAGGAGGAGCAGTGCGAGTCCAACCATCGGCGGAACGTCTCAGTTTAGGACCATAACGGTAGCGGTTCGACGGCTCTGCACATTCGGCGGAGCTGCAGTATACCCCCGACAGCTCACTCGTGACGCAACGCCTCGATCGGATCCACCCTCGCCGCTCGCCAGGCCGGATACAACCCCGAAACGACACCTACACCGATCCCGACCGCTGCCGCGATGGCGATCCACTCGAGTGGGTAGACCATCGGCCACCCAATGAGTTGCACGCCGAGGGAGCCGACGCCGAGACCGAGCGCGATGCCAAAGATGGCACCGACGAGCCCGAGGATGACGGCTTCGACGAGGAACAGCTGCATGATGTCTCGCTTCGTTGCACCGATGGATTTCATGACTCCAATCTCGCGAGTGCGTTCAGTGACGCTGACGATCATGATGTTCGCGATGCCGATGGAGCCGACGACGAGCGCGATGGCGGCGACGGCGGCGACGAAGCCAGTGAGCTGGTTTACGAGGTCCATGAACTGGTCGATAGCGTCCTCGACGGTCTGGACCTCGATCTGATCACCGTCCTGTTTCAGTTCGGCTGCGTGGGAGTCCGTTTCAAGATAGTCGGTGATAGCGTCCTGCGTCGGTTCGATCGCTTCAACGTCTTCAGCGCCGATCTGGAGGAGCGGATACGCACGCTCGTCGTCGCCGTCAGGTGTCTCGATCGTCGTCGTGTAGTACGACTCGGCTGGAACGTAGACGTGTGGTGGCGTCTGGCCGCCGAACTCTTCTTCGATGACGCCCGTCACCGTCACGGTCGTCGTCTCGCCGTCCTCGAAGGTGAGCGTGAGCTCGTCGCCCGTCGAGACGTTCTCCTCGAAGACCTGATTCGCCGGTTCGTTGATCACCGCCTCGTCCTCAGCGTCGCCGTCGAACGTCTCGCCGTCGACGAACGGTGTGAACTCGAACGCATCGTCTGTTGTCGCCTGCACGTCGATCACGCCGGTCACCCGCTCTTCGTCTGTTTCGGTCTGGACCACGTCGAGTGATCCCTCTGGCGCGACGAATTCGACGCCGTCGATCTCCTCGAGTGCCTCGATGTCGCTCTCCGTGTAGATCGGCGTCTCGACCGGCATGATACCGAAGCCACCCTCCGGTTCGGTTTGGGTTTGGACGAGCATCACCGGCTCTTGGTCGTCCTCGATATCGCCGACGATGCTCTCGGAGAAGCCCGAGCCGAGCACCATGAAGGTGATCACCGCCGCGATACCGATGATGACGCCGATGGTGGTCAGCGTCGAGCGAAGCTTGTGGGAGGTGATCGACCGCCAGCTAATTCGGAGGCTCTCGAGTAGGTTCACGTCGACCACGGCCCACGCGAGCGCATTGGCGCTCGCTACCTCGTACAGCCAGTTAGTCGTTGCAATCGATCAACAAGCGTGAGAATCGGGCGGTCGCTGTACTGACTGCGAACGTTGTCCGTTGGACTGTCGGTCGCTCCGGTCCACGGAAGTCAGGTCACCCCCAGTCACTCCGAGGCACTACAGTCACTCAGCGGCGTCGTACACCACATCGCCGTCGACCAGCGTCATCGCCACGTCAATCTCATCGATCGCCTCGGGCTGCTCCCACGGCGACTTCTCAAGGACGACCAGATCGGCGCGCTTGCCGACCTCGACGGTCCCCAGTCGATCCTCGTCGAAGCCGACGTACGCGCCACCGCGCGTGTAGGCCCGTATCGCATCGGTGACCGAGAGGCGCTGGGCGTCCGTGCCGGCGTTGACCGCGTGGTGGATGCCGAGCAGCGGATCGAGCGGCATGCAGTCCGAACTGAACGCGAGCGGGACGCCGGCCTCGAGCACGCGGCGGAATCGGTTGGTTTGCTTGCGCCGTTCTTCCCCCAGGCGCTGGTCGTAGAGTCCGCCTTCGTCGGCCCAGCGGTGGAAGTTGGGCTGCATCGAGGCGACGATTCCCGCGTCGGCCATCCGGGCCAACTGGTCGTCGTCGGCGAGTTCGGCGTGCTCGATACGGTGGCGCGAGCCGGCCGGATCGGCGGTGGACTCGAGTAGGGAGAGCGTTTCCTCGATGGCCTCGTCGCCGATGGCGTGGATGGAGAGCTGGAGGTCTGCGGCGTCCGCGCGGTCGACGATGTCGCCGAGTTCGTCGGGGTCGACGACCCATTGGCCGCGTCCGTCGTCTGTGTCTGTGTTTGCGTTTGTGCTTGTGTCGTCTGTGTCTGCACCCACCTTTCTGTCTCCATCTCCATCCTCGCCCCCGTCCGCGCCGACGTACGGCTCGTATACCTTCGCCGTCTCACCGCCGAAGCTCCCATCAGAGAAGGACTTGATCGCGCCCACCTGCACGCGCTCGCTGCCCGCGTTCGTCGGCATGCCGGCCGTGGTGAGGTGCTCAAGAAAGTCGCTCCAGTAGTTGATCCGCACGCGAAGCGGTAGGTCGCCCTCGGCTGCCAAGTCGCGATAGGCTCGGGCGGCCGTCGAACGTTGAACCATGTCATGGACGCCCGTCACGCCGAGTTCGACCGCGTGCTCCGCAGCCGCCGAAATGATCTCGCGCATCTCTGCTCGCCCAGCCGCGACTTCATCTTTGACGACGCCGATCGCGTCCTCGACGATGACGCCGGTCGGTTCGCCGGCCTCGACGTGGACCTCTTCGTCAGGCAGGTCGTCCTCGAGTTGCGCCAGCGCGACGGAGTTCAGCGAGGCCGTGTGACCGTCGACCCGAATCGCGGCGATGGGGCGCGTCTCGGAGACTTGATCGAGGTCCTCGCGCGTGAGGTACTCTGCCGTCTCGTCCCACGTGCTCTCGTCGTAGCCAAACCCAAGAATCCAGTCGCTTTCGGCGTCGTCGGTCCCACCCGATACACCCGCTGCACCCGCTGCACCCGCTGTTTCGTCTCTGCGAACGCCAAGGGACTCGAGTGCCTCTGCCCGCGAGTCGACTGCCGAGAGGTCGGCGTGGACGAGGTGTTCGCCGAGGTGGTCGAGGTGGGTGTGGGCGTCGATGAAGCCCGGGAGGACGGTGCGGCCCTCGCAGTCGATAACCTCGGTTTCGACGCCCTCGAGGAACTCGATTTCGTAGGTGTCGCCGAGACGAACGAGTTCGCCGTCGCGGATCGCAGCGGCTTCGTGGACGGTGTCGGATGCCGTCAGGCTGTGGATCTCCGCGTTCGTGAGCAGCAGATCGGCGGCTTCGGTCATGGTCGTGGTGTGGGAAACCAGGGGCAAAGAGAAACCGATTTGGGACGCGACTGGTTTGCGCTCGCCTGCGGTCCGTGACGGGGCGGAGCGGGCAGGACCGGCGGGACGGAACACTGCTCCAGAAGCACCCGCGCGAATCAGCAACCCTTAGGAGACACCGCTGTCTCCACCAACGCATGACCACGACCGATCCGGAGGCCCTCGCCGACCGCGTACAGGATGGCGACCTCCGCATCCACGAACTCGAGGAGCACACCGACGCCGACACCGCGGCCGAGGCCCGACGTCTGTTCGTCGAACGCGAGACGGGAACTGACCTCAGCACTACCGGCGACTACGCCTTCCCCGCCGAGCAGGCCGACTCCGCAGTCGAGAACATGATCGGCGCGGCCCAGATTCCGATGGGTGTCGTCGGTCCGGTCGATGTCTCCGGCAGCGCGGCCAACGGCGAGCACTACCTACCGATGGCGACGACCGAAGGGGCGCTGCTGGCGTCGGTCAACCGCGGTCTCTCGGTGATTCGATCGGCCGACGGCGCAGACGCCCGCGTGACGAAAAACGGGATGACCCGCGCCCCCGTGTTTCGGGTCGAGGGCGTTGCGGAGGCCGCTGAAACGGTCGAGTGGGTCGATGACAACGTCGATGCGCTTCGGGAGGCCGCCGAGTCGACCACCAGCCACGGCGAACTGCTCGCCGTCGACACCTAC
>NZ_AOIN01000099.1 GCF_000337135.1 Natrialba chahannaoensis JCM 10990 | reverse complement strand
GCCCGCCTCGCTCGTTGCCGTCTCGGGCAACCTCTGCTCGGACAAGAAACCCGCCGCCATCAACGCCGTCGAGGGCCGCGGGCGCTCGGTCACCGCCGACGTGCTCATTCCGGGCGAACTCGTCGAGGAGCGCCTGCACACGACCGCCGACGCGATCGCGGAGGCCAACACCCGAAAGAACCTGACCGGCAGCGCCAAGGCCGGCAGCTTCGGGTTTAACGCCCACGCGGCGAACGTAATCGCCGCGGCCTTCCTCGCGACCGGCCAGGACGAAGCCCAGGTCGTCGAGGGCGCAAACGCTATCACCACGATGGAAGCCCGCGAGCGCGAGGACGACACGACGGACCTCTATGCTGCCGTCTCGCTCG
Organism: Natrialba chahannaoensis JCM 10990; assembly: GCF_000337135.1. Lineage (GTDB taxonomy): Archaea > Halobacteriota > Halobacteria > Halobacteriales > Natrialbaceae > Natrialba > Natrialba chahannaoensis. Next base: position 132,814 of record NZ_AOIN01000099.1, on the reverse strand, counting down.
CCTCGCTCGAGGTCGGCACCGTCGGCGGTGGGACGAAACTCCCGACGCAGGCGGAGGCACTCGAGGTCCTCGGGCTCCGCGGCGGCGGCGACCCAGCCGGATCGAATGCCGACGCGCTAGCCGAGATCATCGCAGTCGGCGCGCTAGCAGGTGAACTCTCCTTGCTCGCTGCACTCTCCTCACGGCATCTCGCGAGTGCACACGAGGATCTCGGCCGATAGAGCCGGCGAAAATCCGCAGAGACAGTACTGAAGAATCAGGCTGAATGCCGTCCCGTTTCGTCTGAAACGTCCATCTTGTTCTGTCTGAACTGGCCGTCTCGGTTACTCTGAACCGGCCGCTTCGTTCAGTTCTCGTCGCACACGAATCGTCGTGATCGCGATGTAAATACCGCCGCCGAGGAGTAACAGTAGTCCCAGAAGCGCCTGCGGGCCGTCCGAGGCGAGCAAGAAGACTCCCAATCCGAGTGCGGCGGTTCCGTGTGCGGCCGCGAAGTCCCGCCGGCCGTACGCGCCGTGAAAGACCGCGACCGCAGCGAACGTCCCGACGAAGACCCACATCGCGAGCGTCGTCGCCTCGTAGCCGAACAGCGTCTCGTCGACGAACGTTCCGTAGCCGTAGAGCACCAGCGCGGCTACCGTCCCGACTCCGATCGTCTCCTGCTGGACGTCCACCATTTCGGCCATTGCGTCTGCGCTGACGTTTTCGCGCCCGGCGGAAAGCTTTGCCGTTCGAGTCCGGCGAGCAATAGACTCCTCCCCAGAAATTACCACCCTCTCACAGCAGCCGATACTCCCCTCGACTCTCGCTCACCGTCCCCTGTCTCGTGAGCTTCTCGAGTGCCCGCCGAACGTAGTTGGCCGACACTCCGCGCTCGCCGGCGTAGGAGATAATCTCGTCTTCAGTGGGCGAATCGAGTTCGGCCAGTGCCTGCTCGACGATTTCCTTCTTGCTTCCGCTGCGTGTGGACCCGCGCGGGTCGCGGTCACCAGCCGCCTCGACTTCGTCCACGTCGAGGCCGGACTGCGCTAAGTACTCCGCGTCGTCGACCACGCCGTCTGCGACATCGGACTCGAGTGCCTCGAATGACTCGAGGTCGGCGAAGGCCTCGCCCTGGCCCTGGCGGTTTGCGAGCATCGAGGCGCGGACCTCGCGGGCGTGATTGGCGTCGTCGGTTTCGACGAATTTTTTGCGGCGCTCGTAGGGGCGACGGGCACCACAGCGGGGACATTGCGTGGTTTCGGAGCGTCCTTCGATGATCCAGAGGTTCGAGCACTCACTACAGCCGACGACGGCATACATTCGTGTCCGCAAGAAGGGGTGGTGGATAGTTGAACGTTCGGACGTGGATGGGTGTGATGGTGGTGTCGTTGCGGACGTGGACGGGACGAGGCGATACGGTTGTGGGTGTGGATGGATGTGGACAGGGGGTATAGTATCGCTGCAGACGTGGGCGGGAGGTGATGGTGCCACCTACGGTCGGAAATGAGTAATACCGGTCAAGAGGTCACAGCGAGATATCGACCGTCTCGTCGACAGCCGAGAGTCTCGAAATCGTGAGCCGTGCCTCCTTGAACCAGGTCTTCTCAACGTCGTTCCGCGCGGTGAACAAGGCTCCCATCCCGATGAGAACTGATGTTCTCAACTGATGGCGAAGAGATCGTCTGCGGCCCCGGAGATTCCTACGCGCTGCTGGGCGACCAGCCCCACGCAGCCGAGAACCGTGGCGACGAAACGGTAGCGGGGTCGATATCTTTAGCCCGCCACGGGAGAATCCAAGCTGGCAGTCGGCGTCTGGCGCTAGCTCTAACTTTGAGTCCGGTTCTGACGCTGGCACGACAGCAGAGTAGTCGCTTGAACTCCTGACCATGGTGAGATACCACGGAGTTATATACGGACGTTGGCAAGCACGTCCGATGGCAACCGAGACGGAGTCGGCTGGATGGGGTGTTGGGCGAGTCGAGTCGTTTGTGAGACGATTGGGACCGACATGGCTTGCAGGTGCGATCGCGGCTGGGCCGGCGACGATGGTCAGTTTGCTGGCTGCTGGCGCGGGCTATGGCTACACACTGTTGTGGGTCGTTGTCCTCGCAGCGGTCCTCGGCACCGTTGGACAGTACCTCGCGATGCGACTGGGGCTACTCACCGAGGCAGGAATTGTTTCTGTCGTCGAAGCACACCTCGGCTCGTTCTGGGCCTGGGTGCTCGTGATCGACGTTGTCCTCGCGGCAGGACTCGCACAGCTCGTGATTATGAAGACGCTCGCGGACATCAGTGCAACGATGGTGGCCAGCGCGGGCGTCGCGGCGCTCGCTGACCCGCGTCTGTGGGGCGTCATCTGGGCAGGTATCCTCGCTCTGGGACTCGCAGGCGGCGGCTACCGCGTCGCCGAAATCGGAGCCAAGGTGCTCGTCTCGTGTGTCGTCCTCGCGTTCGTCGCCTCGCTGTTCGTCGTCCCGGTCGATCCCGCCGCAGCGGCGACCGGACTCGTCCCCGAACTGCCCGGCGTCGGCGGTGCCGTCGTCGCCGCCGGCGTTCTCGGCGGGGCGGTCCACATCACGCTATTGACGATGCAGAGCTACACGATGCGGACTCGCGGCTGGACCGAGGCCGATCGAGACATTGCCATCTTCGACGTTGTGAGTTCCATGCTCGTCGCGTTTGGCGTCTTCAGCCTCGCCGTCTTCCTCGTCGCGGCGAGCGTCCTCCCAGAGAGCGGCCTCGATCCGGCGACGATCAACGAGATTCAGGCCGCAGAGGCACTCGTCCCAATCGCTGGCGAGCACGCGATGTGGGTGTTCCTGCTTGGACTGCTGGGTGCGGCCGTCTCGACGCTCGGCGGAAACACGATCGTCCCGCCGTACCTCATCGCCGACAAACTCGGCTGGGAACAGTCCGTCGCAGACCCGCGCTACCGGGCCGCGCTCGTCGCCGTTGCACTCGCTTCCGCGGTCGGCGTGTTCCTCGAGGGCGCGTTCTTCCAGTTGCTCGTGGTCATGCTCGCGTTCGGCCTCGTCGGCACGCCGTTCGCGCTTGCCGTGATCCTCTACCTGCTCAACGATCCCAACGTCGTCCCGGAGACAAACTCGTGGCTCGAGAACCTCGGCGGTGTCGTCCTCTTTGGGATCGCGACCGTCCTCGCTGCCGAGTTCGTTCAGGAGGAACTCCCGGGCGCGATGAACGGCGACCTGTCCTCGCTGTTCGTCGTCGCCTTCGCGGTCGCGATGGGACTTGCAATCTGTGGCCTCGCGGTGCGGTACGTTCGCGAACGGACCTGACGCACAAACGAACGCTTTTGAGACCGCTAACCGAACACTCCAATATGAGTGATCATGCCCCTCACCGGGGCGAAGAGAGCCGACTGCACTCGTTCGTCGGCGTCGCCACTGAGGGCCAGACCTATCGCAATCTTGCCTACCTGCTGCTGGCGATTCCGATCGGCATTGCCTACCAGTTCGGGCTCATGCTCGGGTTCTTCGGCGGGCTCATCCTCACGTTCATGCTCGTTGGCATCCCGATTCTGGTCGGGACCATCGTTAGCTCGCGTTATCTCGCCGAACTCGAGCGACTGCTCGCCAATCGTCTGCTGGGGACGGAGATCCAACGGCCCGGCGGCGGACCGATACACGGCACTGAAGCCGGTCTTCTCGGCTCGTTAAAGGAGATTATCATCTCGGAGGTTACCTGGAAGGGCGTTGGCTTTCTCGTTCTTCGGTCGTTTCTCGCCCTCATCGTGCTCTTTCTGGTCATACTCGGCGGGTTCGTTTCGCTTGGGCTCGTACTTGCACCGCTCTCGAGTTCGACTGTCGTGCTAGGCTGGGAGATCGACACACTCGCCGAGTCACTGCTTGCGGTACCGCTGGGGATCGTGCTGGGGCTGGCCTTCTTGCATGTCACGAACGGTGTTGCACGGGTCGTCGGGTCACTGGCGGTAGCGTTGCTCGGAGACGAATCCGCTCCGGATTCCGAGGGGGAGCGGGGAAGCGGGGACGGGAACGGGAACGATCTCGACTCCGGGGCACAGACGATACCCTGAGCGGGCGGACTCGCGGATGGAGAGTGCTTTCTACCGACGAGTAGGCGCATCTGTCGGCAGGCACATACAGGTGCCAGTGGCAAACGCCCGACGGCCGTACTCACTGCTAGCAACTACGTCGTTGCCGACGAATGTATTATCAACTATCTCAAAGGCCACAATAGTGCGACAATAGTCTCGATCAAGCGTGTAAATGCTACTCGGCGAGCAACTTCGAGGCACTGGCCGAACTGATGACACTGAGAAAAAACGCGGTGATCGACAGCCACTCCCTGTCGACGATCCGTTACCGATTCTCGTCGATCACCTCCACTGTCACGTCGTCAGGCCCGGGCCCGATCACGACGCGATAGTCTTCGTACTCGAAGCCAACGAGGGCGTTCCCGCCAGACTCAAGCACCGCAGCCAGTGCCTCCGGGTCAACGACCTCGTACAGCGGTGGCAGATCGGCTACGTTGAGGTCGTTATGGGCCGCGATACGAGTGAGTGCCGTGGAAATAGCGGGATGCATTGGTAGTCTCAAGATCAATGATTCGCGCGACGAACGTCGACTCNTATGGGCCGCGATACGAGTGAGTGCCGTGGAAATAGCGGGATGCATTGGTAGTCTCAAGATCAATGATTCGCGCGACGAACGTCGACTCACAGTCGGGACACGTGATCGCGCCCTGAGCCGAGTCCGCGCGGATGTCAGTACCGCAGTTACAGTGGATCGTCAGTTCACAGTGCATGTGTCAAGCTGATAGCGTGGCCCGACACGCAGCGAAGAGCACCCCGAGATGATCCAACCGCCTGTGAGACTACGTTGGCGATAGGTCGGCAGGTCTTTATTTCGTCGCCGTCAATGATGGAGTGCTCCCGCTACGCGGGGGCCGCGAACGAGCCGGAGTTCCTAGCTTGGCGGCGTGGACTCCGGCTCTGCGCACTTTCGTGCGCGTCTGTTGGATACTCAAGCAATCGTAAAGAACGTTAGGATATTGACCGATTGGTGACTTCTTACGCCGTCGAATGGTCGTGACTCTCGCTCGAAACTTCGAGTACTCGAGACTGACTCGTCAATCACCCTCGAGCAGTCACATCGAGAAACCGATCCGAAAGGATCGCAAGCATTCGTCGTTAGCTACTACTCTCAGTACTGCTCAATACCGTCGGTTGGCTTTGAAAACCACCGTTCAGATCGGCTGGATCGGGGTCATGGAAGAAATTACGAGGCTACGGCTTCGGTACAGCTGACGGCTGAACTCCACAACAGACATCGGTAATACTTCCATCATAATTGCAACACGAAGAGTACTTCTGAGCGTAGCTAAAGACGGATGCTGTACCAAGGAGTCAGACAGACACGTCGCGACCAGAAACAGCATGAAACCGGAGCTACGACCGGTCTCGGAGCAGGTGGTCATCATCACCGGCGCTTCGTCCGGCATCGGGCTGACGACGGCTCGTATGGCAGCCGACCGCGGCGCACGAGTTGTCCTCGCGGCGCGGAGCGAAGAAGCTCTACCTGGCGGGGCAGGCCGAGTGCCTCGGGGCTTGACCCCGAGGCGGTTCACAGGAACTAACACAGGAGCTGACGGAGCAGGGCCACGACGTGGAGTACGTCGTCGCCGACGTGCGCGAACCCGAAGACATCCGTACCATCTCACAGACTGCACAGGACGCCTACGGCCGCTTCGACACGTGGGTGAACTGCGCGGCTGTCTCCATCTACGGCAAACTGCGAGACATCCCCCCCGAGGACCTCAAGTCACAGTTCGACACCAACGTCTGGGGAGTGCTCTACGGCTCCTTCGAGGCCGCAGAGCAGTTACGTGACCGCGATGGCGGCGGCGCGATCATCAACATCGGCAGCATCGCCTCCGAACGCGCGTTTCTCATGCGCAGTTACTCGGCATCCAAACACGCCGTCAAGGGGTTCACCGACGCGCTGCGGATGGCACTCGAGAAGGAGGGTGCGCCGATCTCGATCACGCTGGGCAAACCGGCTGCGATCGACACGCCGTATCCAGAGCACGCGAAGAACTACATGGAGCAGGAGGCGACGGTTCCAGCGCCCGTCTACGCGCCGGAGACGGTCGCCAGAGCGATTCTCCACGCGGCCGAAGAGCCACAGCGCGAGGTGACAGAGCCCTGCGCGGCGTAACGTCGGCAGAACAAAGGTCAGACTCGCTAGGAGAGATCTCCGAAACGGACGACGGCATCACCTCACGTCTCCGATCTCGTACTCGAGTACGTGAGTGATCGCTCCATCGCCACGTGCGGAATTCCCGCTTCCTCGAACTCGTCGCCGTAGATCTCATAGCCGAGTCCCTCGTAGAACCCTGCCGCGTGCGTCTGTGCGTGTAATGTGAGCGTCTCGAGTGACTGCCCGCGCGCTTCCGCTTCGAGTGTGTCCATGAGCGCGCGCCCGACGCCCGTGCCGCGGTGGGACTCGAGTACCGCGACGCGTTCGACTTTTCCGGTGGTTTGGTCGACGATGCGGAGGCGGGCAGCGCCAATGGGGGTGGCCGTCTCCGGGTCGGTGTCGCTTGGGTCGGCGCTGTCGGCAGCGTACGCCACGAAATGCACTGCCTCCGCATCCGGCTCGTCGTGCTCGTCGTACTCGAGTTCCTCGTCGACGTCCTGTTCGTCGACGAAGACATCGTAGCGGACGTCGAAGGCGTCCTCGAGGTCACTCTGCGCAGTGGCAACACGGACGATTGGGGTTTCGTCGCTTTCTGCGTCTGCGTTCGATTCCATTATGTTGTTGTTCCGCCTGTGATGTGGAGAGCGTTACGGGACGTTGTGGCTGTGCTGGGAGGGATAACCGTGAGCGTGTCTCGAGCGAGAGACGTGACAAAAAATCGAGTTCCGAACGGTGGAGACGTTCTCCGAGAGCGTTGTACTGGTCTGGCGGCGCAGCCGCCAGCGGACGAGAAGCGTTCGAGAACGCTTCTCAAAAGCGTCAGACCGCTTCGCGGCCTGACTGTCCGAAAAACTGGCTTTGCCAGTTTTTCGATGTGTTCGGCGAAAGCCGAACGCCCGAGAAGCGAGCTTATGCGAGCTTCTCGATGTTGCTGACGACTTCGTCAGCGAACTCGCTCGTTGCGAGCTTCTCTGCGTCGTCGAGCTGGCGCTCGAGGTCGTACGTGACCTTGCCCGAGGAGATCGTCTCCTCGACGGCGTCGCGCACGAGGTCTGCGGCGTCGTTCCAGCCCATGTACTCGAGCATCATGCGGCCCGAGAGGATCATCGCGGTCGGGTTGACCTTGTCCTGGCCCTCGTACTTCGGTGCAGAACCGTGGACGGGTTCGGCGAGCATGCGGCCTTCGCCGAAGTTGCCACCGGGGGCGATGCCGAGACCACCGATCTGTGCGCCGGCGGCGTCGGACATGTAGTCGCCGTTCAGGTTCATGGTGGCGATGACGTCGTAGTTGTCCGTTCGGGTCAGCAGCTGCTGGAGCATGTTGTCGGCGATGCGGTCGTTGACGACGAGCGTGTCGTCGTCAACTTCGCCGTCTTGCTCCTCCCAGAGGGTGTCCTCGGTGATGACCTCGTCACCGTACTCCTCTTCGGCGACCTCGTAGCCCCAGTCGCGGAACTGGCCTTCGGTGAACTTCATGATGTTACCCTTGTGGACGAGGGTAACGGAGTCACGGTCGTTCTCGAGGGCGTAGTCGATGGCTTCGCGGACGAGGCGCTTCGTCCCGAACTCCGTGATCGGCTTGACGCCGATACCGACGGGGCCGTCGTGGATGATGTCGGTTTCGCCCATCTCGTCCTCGACGAACTCCTTGACCTGCTCGACTTCGTCGGAGCCGGCTTCCCACTCGATACCGGCGTAGACGTCTTCCGTGTTCTCACGGAAGGTGACCATGTCCATCTGCTCGGGTTCGGAGACAGGAGACGGAACGCCATCGAGATGGTAGGTCGGGCGAACGTTCGCGTAGAGATCCAGAAGCTTTCGCAGACCGACGTTCAGCGATCGGAAGCCGGCACCGACCGGCGTCGTGAGTGGGCCCTTGATCGCGACGCGGTGTTCCTTGATTGCCTCGACGGTTTCGTCCGGGAGGTTCTCGTCGTACATCTCGCGAGCGGACTCGCCGGCGTAGACGCGCATCCAGTTGATCTCGCGGCCAGTCGCGTCCGCGGCGGCCTCGAGGACCTGCTGTGCGGCTGGGCCGACGTCGCTACCGACGCCGTCGCCGTGGATGATCGGGATAATTGGGTTGTCAGGGACTTCGAGCTCAGTGTCGCTTCCCTCTTTCAGCGTGATCTTTTCTCCCGCTTCAGGGACCTCGATCTTGTCGTAGCTCATCTCGTCTGTACGGTTCTTCGACTGGGGTAAAAGGGCTACCATTTCGTTCGAAGAACGGCAAATATTGCACAGGCCGGACCGCTGCCGGGATTCGTCTAGATCGCAGTGGGTCGTCCGTACTGTGCACAGCCACCGGTGCACTCACGACGCTGTGTAGTGTCAAGCTAGGTCTATCAGTCAGGATTGCAGATCGTCGGAGCCGCTGTCTCTCTCACGCTCTCTGTCGTCGTGTTCCGGACGTGAACGGCCGCTGTTTGATCCGCGAATTGGAGTCGTATCGTGCCAGTATCGTGCGATCAGTCCGATGCCGAGGGCAATGGTTCCAACGCCGAGCACACCGAGCAGGAACTGGAACTCAGGCGAGCGCCACCCCTCTCGATACGTGGCCCAGAGCGTCGCGAGAACCGTAATGCCGATGACGACGACCGTCGACCCGAGGTCGACACGATCCGCCTCGTCGTCGAGCGCCAGCCGTCCCACTGCGAACAGCGACAGTAGCGCACAGAACCCGGCGAGCAACACGACTGGCGTCATCGTCGTCATCCGTTCTCAGGCGTCGGCCGTAAGTGTGTGGGTTTCGGGCAGTGTCCTGCACCGCTTCCGTTGCCGTGAATCGACAGCCGTGCCTGACATGCTGCAACCCAAAAGTCGTTATAATCCGTCTGTGAAAGCCCGCCCATGCAGGTACTCGTTCACGGTGGTGCCGGTAGCGATCCCGACGAACCAGCCCCGCGACAGGCTGTCCTCGACGAGGCAGCCGAAACTGGTGCAGCGACGAGCGACCCAGTCGACGCCGTCGAAGCAGCGATTCACGTCCTCGAGTCCTCGCCGCGGTTCAACGCCGGCGTCGGCAGTGCCGTCCAGAGCGACGGCGCGATCCGCACGGACGCAGGCATCATGACCGACGATCGCGCCGTCGGTGCAGCCTGCTCGATGCCGGATGTCGAACACGCCGTCAGTGTCGCCCGTATCGTCATGGAGGAAACCCCTCACGGCTTCGTTTCCGGGGAGCACGCCGTCACACTCGCCGAGGCGTTCGATGTCGAAACCGGCGTCAACCTCTGGTCTGAACGCACGCGCGAGAAGTGGGCCGAAACCGAAGCGGATCGGCCAACCGGCGGCGTGGCGAGCGAACTCGAGTGGATCCAGAATCAGTACGGACAGACTGATCCGGGTGGGCGTGACGAAGATGCTGCGGAGGCGGCTGGAGACGGAAACGGCGACGAACGCCGAACGGAACAGACCGAAACCGGCGCACGAGACGGCGATCTGGACCACGACACAGTCGGTGCGGTGGCGTTCGACGGCGAACATCTCACAGCGGCAACCTCGACGGGCGGGCGCTGGCTCGCGCTCGCGGGCCGTGTCGGCGACGTGCCCCAGGTCGGCTCTGGCTTCTACTGCTCGCCTGCCGCTGCGGTCAGCGCGACCGGTGCCGGCGAGGACATCGCCCGCGTCACGCTCTCCCGGCGGGTCGCTCGCCACATCGAACGCGGACTCGACGCCGACGCGGCAGCCGAACTCGCGATCGACGAGTTCGCCGAACTCACCGGATCGACGGCCGGTGTGATTGCGATCGACTCGAGTGGAACGCTCGGATCGGCGTTCAATAGTTCGATGATGCAGACGGCGCGGGCGACGACGCGGTGACGGTCGACTATCGTGGGTCAGGAACGGGGTGCTGAACAGCGGTTTCCGGACGGCTACGGCGATCCGAGGCGGAACCTCTTTTTGTCGACCGATCCAATCCGGAGGCATGGCCGAATCCGAGGATGTGGACCTTCAGTCAGAGCAGTACGAGAAGCACCGCGAAGCGGGCGACATTCTCGCCCAGGTGCGCGAAGAGACAGCCGACCGCGTCGAGGTCGGCGCGAGCCACCTCGAGGTCGCCGAGTACGCCGAGGATCGCATCCGCGAACTCGGCGGGCAGCCGGCGTTTCCGGTCAACATCTCGATCGACGAGGAGGCAGCTCACGCGACGCCCTCGATCGACGACGACTCGACGTTCGGTGAGGAGATGATCAACCTGGACATCGGCGTCCACGTCGATGGCTGGCTCGCCGACACTGCGATTACGGTCGATCTCTCGGGTAATCCTGAACTCGCCGAAGCCTCAGAGCAGGCTCTCGAGGCCGCTCTCGAGATCGTCGAACCGGGTGTCGAAACCGGCGACATCGGCGCGGAGATCGAGGACGTGATCAACGGCTACGGGTACAACCCGGTCGTCAACCTGACTGGACACGGGCTGGATCACTGGGAACAGCACACCAGTCCAAACATCCCGAACCGGGCGGTCTCGCAGGGAACAACGCTGGAGGTCGGCGACGTCGTCGCGATCGAGCCGTTCGCGACCGATGGCGGCGGGAAGGTCACCGAGGGCGCGAGTGAGGAGATTTTCGCACTCGAACGCGAGGGAACCGTCCGGAATCGGCAGGCCCGCGAAGCGCTCGGGCAGATCACCGAGGAGTTCCGGACACTGCCGTTTGCAACCCGGTGGCTCGACACCGACAGGGCGGAGATGGCACTCCGCCGACTCAAGCGAAACAACATTGTCCACGGCTACCCCGTCCTGCAGGAGGACGACGGCTTCCTCGTCAGCCAGAAAGAACACACCCTCATCGTCACTGAGAACGGGTGTGAAGTGACGACGGAGTATTGACACCCTCCCACCCCTGAAGGGGTGGGCTTCCGCTCGCTACGTGCCACTCACGGTTGGCCGCTGTCCGTGCCGGTTGGTGTGTCGTCGAATTGGAAGGATAGCAGTGCGGTCGTCACATCCGCGAGAGGTGATATACCGCAGACGGGAACACGTCGGTAGCGATCCGGTCGAGGTGAGCCGAATCGGCAGGTTAGGCGTTATTCATCCGCTGACTCGAACGATTCCCACAGCGCTGGCACTCACACACACGGTATGGTTCGCGGGAGAACTGTGCGTTTTCCTTCTTGATGCTCTCTGTTCGGATTTGCACCGAAACCTCGTGAAGCGTATCCAGCTCACATTCGTCACAGTATTCGGTAAGTCCGTTTATGGAGTCGTCCGTCGTTGCCATTGAGGGAAGAGTAGCTACAGTGAACTCTTAAATGCGCGTCTCATTTCGAACTCTGAGTCATAGGATCTGATATATCTAACGACGGCCTAAGAGAAGCGGAGACGTTTTATACGGCGTCCAGAAACCTCCGATCGGCTTCAAGACACTATTTACCAAGATAAGAGTCAACAACTGTCTATAAAAGAGTTACTAATCTGTATTGTACTCAGAAAATAGCGAGTCCCAGTGCCCGCGAGGCACAACCAGTATAGGAGTGCCACGACTCACTCATCCCATGGAGCAGGTGTTTGCGCCCTGGCGAATCGAGTGGATCAAACGGGACAAGGAAAATCCCGATGTCGACGACTGCGTCTTCTGTACGTTCCCCGACCAGGACGACGACCGCGAGAACCGCATCGTCGCCCGCAGCGAACACACGTTCGTCCTCCTGAACAACTACCCCTACAACCCGGGCCACGTGATGGTTATTCCACGCCACCACACCGGTGACTACACCGACCTCACCGACGAGGAATTATTGGATCACGCCCGACTGAAACAGCGCACGTTCGACGCACTCGAGTCCGCCCTGCAGCCGGACGGCTTCAACGCCGGGCTCAATCTGGGAGAGGGTGCCGGTGGCTCGATCGGAGAGCACCTCCACACGCACGTTGTCCCGCGCTGGCAGGGCGATACGAACTTCATGCCGGTGATAAGCGACACGACGGTGATCGTCGAAGCGCTTGCCGAGACGTATACACATCTGCACGAGGCGTTTGCCAGTCAGGAAGGGGCGACCGTTCCGGACTCGGATCGAGCCGTCGTCTTCGAGTGAGACTGCGCTCCGAGTCCAGTGGTCCGTACGTTTTCACATAGTGATCCGTGGTCACAGATAGCATGGGGTACGACGTAGTGCACACCGACGACGTGCCGTTGACGGACCTCTCGGAGATCGACGAGGTGCCACCGGATCTGCAGATCAGGGCGATCGACGATCCCTGCCGAGTGACCACCTCCAGCTCAAGCTCTGGTACTTCGACCCCGGTAAGGAAATTCAGTACCACGCCCATGCGGAGCAAGAAGAGCTGTACTACGTCCTCGAGGGCGAGTTTTCACTGAAACTCGGGCGCTCCGGAGAGGAAGAATACGTCCCGGCCGAACCAGGACGTTCTGGGTGGCGAAACCGGAAATCGGCCACAGGCATCGCAACGTCGGTGACGAGGAGGGCGTTGTGCTCGCGATCAGCGCACCAGCCGTTGAGGATCCGGGGTTGGATCCGCATGAATTGGACGACGCTGACGAGTGATCGGTGCTGCGTTGTCGGAAGGTGTTGAAGGATCTATCGGCCCACTCGCGCTCAGGCGTACGTCGACTCGAGATACTCGAGTATCCGCTCGGACTCGGCCATCGTCACGCCGTACTCGTCGTCGATGACGACTGGAACTTGGCGCTGGCCAGAGACGCGCTTGACCTCGTTTCGCTTCGAGTGCAGCCCTTCGACCCAGACGCTTTCACATGCTACGTCGAGGTCCTCGAGTTCGTCGACGATGGTCTCACAGAACGGACAGCCCTCGAGCCGGTAGAGCATAACCATACGCCCGCGTTGGTGGCGCTGTCGTAAACAGTTGCCAGCCGTGACCAACGGGACACACGAGCTCCTCCACCGACGCTGGTCCTGAGAGCAGACCGGTATGTATTTCTGACAGACATTACAACCTGAAACGTATGTGTCCCCCATCCTCGCCACCCTCCCCGCCGTCCGGTGACCCGTGGCCGACAGACGACTCGAGTACCCGCTCTCGCTCATCGTCGCGGTCGAACAAGGGTGCCCCACTCGGACTGTTGATTATCGTCGGTATCGGTTTTCTCGGCGTTCTGGTCGGACTGTTCGGCTCGCTCGCACTCATCGGCGAGGGGGAAGGTGGCCTCGCCACGATAGTGCTCGCGTTGACTGTACTCGAGGCCACCGTGCTCGTGGGGTTGCTCGGACTGCGCTACTGGGCACTTGTGGTTGCACTCGTGGTGTACAGTTTCGGTGCACTCCTCGATCTGCTAATGGGTTCATTTCTTGGACTTATCGTGAGCATCATCATCGTCGGCTACTTGCTCTCGATTTCGGGGCGATTCGAGTGAGTCCGGACGGTATCGGTGTCTAACGATTGATTGTGGAGACGTGTTACAGTCGAGGACACTACCTCCGAGACACGATAGCTACGTGCCACGTCTGCCACGAGTAGCTGTCTCCCAAACGACTGCAGCTATCGAACAGACAAACACGCGCTAAAAAGGAGGGTAGCAGCTGTGGTCCGGTTGTTCACCCCAACACGAACGACTGTAGCGAGTCGAGTGCGGAGTTGATGGCTGCGGAGATGCTCGATGCACTCTCGTTGTCGTCGTTGTCATCGCCATCGTTGTCGTTGTCGTCGTCATCTGCCTCGTCTGCGTTGTCATCTGCCTCGTCTGCATCGTCTTCGTCAGCCTCGTCTGACGCATCGGAATCCGCCGTTGCGCCTGATTCATCGTCGTCTGCGTTCGAACTGACGTGGCCGCAGTTCGAATCGTAGGACTCGACGAAGCTGCTTTCGTCGGATTCAGTCTGGAGCGTCGTGCGTTCGGAGTCAGCATCGGAGTCGCTACGGGTGCTCTCCCGGTTGTCGACATCGCTCTCACTGTCGTGCTGCTCGATGCTGTGCTCGCGGTCGCTCTCGTCGCTGCTCTTGCTGCGGTCACTCTCGCTCAGGTCGCTGCTGCTGTCCTCGTCGCTGCTGGATTCGGTCTCGATATCGTTGTTCTCGACCGTATCGACGCCCGTATCGCTCTCACTGACGGTTTCGCTCTCGGATTCGCTGGATTCGCTCAGGCTACTCTCGGTGAGGTCGCTCTCGTCGCTGTGCGTACTCAGATCGCGTTCGCTCACGGTCCGGTCGCTCGAGACCTCGCTCTCGTCGAACTCGCTGCTCGATTGTTCGTTGTCGTTATCCGTGGTTTCCAGACTGCTCTCGTCCTGCGTGCGCTCGCTGTCGGCACTCTCGCTGTCACTCTCGTTGCTCTCGGACTCGCTGTGAGTCCGGTCGCTGTCGGCGGAACTCGAGTCGCGCTCGCTCTCGTCGAAGGTGAGTTCGGCACCCTGGCGTTCGGTCTGGCTCGCGTCGAACTCGAGGTCACCCTCTTCGGAGTGATCATGCTCGCTGTCGGCGCTGGTGAGGTCGTGCTGTGAGACGTCGCGTTCGGTGGCGTCGCGCTCGGATTCGTCCGTGGAGTGCTCGCTGGACTCGCTTTCGCTGTCGATGGACTCGCTGTCGCTCTGCGTGTACTCTTCGGAGTCGCTGTCGCTGGTACTCTCGATCCGGTCGAACGTATCGCGGTCGTTCTCGCCACGATCGGTTTCGTCGCGTTCGTCGTGATCGGACTCGCTCTCGCTCTCGGACAGTTCGCTCTCGTCGCTCGCACTCTCCTCGGACTCGCTGTCGTACTCGTCGAGTGACTGCTCGCTGAAGTCGCGGTCCGACGCGTTGAGGGTCTGCTCGTCGTGATCGCTTTCCTCGAGGTCGCTCTCACTTTCGATCGTGTCGACCGAGTGAGAGTAGCGCTCGCTCACTTCGAGGTCGACGTCATCGTAGTCGATGTCGCTTTCACTGCGGTCGCGTTCGCTCTCGTCGGACTCGCTGTCGCTCTCGTCAGTGGTGACCTCGCTGTCGCTCGCGCTCGACTCACTCTCTTCGGACTCACTGTCGCTCGCACTCGCGTTCTCCTCGCTGTGCGTGCTGTCGCGGTCGACCGTGCTGTCGTCGCGCTCGCTGACGGTGCGGTCTACGTCGCTCTCGTTCAGGTCGCGGTCGACGTCAGTGTCGTCGATCACGCTCTGGCTCTCTGAGAACTCTTCCTCGTCGAGAGTGCTGACGTCGTAGTCGCTGCTCGAGTCGGATTGTTCGTCGCGATCGTTCACCTCGGAACTGCTCTGATCGGACTCGGTACTCGATTCGCTCACGCTGTCGCTGTCGCTCTGGTCGCGTTCAGACTCGTCGACGGTGGTCGAGCTGTCGCTCTCGCTGTCGATTTCGTTCAGTTCGGACTCTGTCGTGGATTCTTGCAGGTCACTACTGGTTCGTTCTCGGTCGCTACTGCTGTCGCTCTCGGTGTCTTCTGCTTTGTCGACGGTTTCCGTACTATCGTCGACGGATTCGCTTTCGTCACAGCGGTCGTCAACCTGCATGGCTGCGCCAGGGCTCGCACCGGCGACGCCGCTGACACCAATGACGCTGGCAAGCAGCAGGAAGCCGACTACCGTGATGACTGTCAGTTTTCGGGTCATGTGCTCTCGAAACCTATCCCGTAGGCCATTCCTGTCTTCGCCACTGGGTCTTAAGAACGGGAGACGAAGAACCGGGAAAGGACGGGCGCGTTGGGGGCTGGAGACGCCGATCGGACGACGAACGGGCTAACGAGATGGTGGGTTCGGGCGGCCAGTGGATCGGGCCGGTATGTGATGTGTTCGAGTTACGCGCAGGCGTACTACACTCTCATCACTCCCCCTGTTGAACGGCTAAAAACGGCTGCGGGGCCAGACGACCACCCTCTCTGCGCACTCACCTACTCGAGTTCACTCACGTCGACGTCGAAGGTACCGTCGTCGTTGGGTGTGATGATGCCCTTGCGCTCGAGTTCCTGGATGCTGTCGCCGGTGACGATCAGCCGTTCGGAGACCGTCTCACAGTCGGTGTCCGTCGTTTGCTCGCGCTCGGTCTGGTCGCGTTCGGTTTCGGTCTGCTCGCGCTCGGCATCGCTGTCGGACTCGCTGCGGTCGCTGTCGCGGGTTTCGAGGTCGCGCTCGTGTTCATGCTCGTCGCGTTCGTGCTCGCGTTCAGATTCGTCGGCGCGCTCGCTGCGCTCGCGTTCGGATTCGTCGCGCTCGTGCTCGCGATCGCTACTGCGCTCGCGTTCGGTGTCCCTGTCCTCGTACTCGTCCCTGCCGCTGTCTCGTTCACGTTCGGTGTCGCGCTCGGACGCGGTGGTCTCGCTCACGTCGCGCTCGCTTTCGTCCAGGTCTGCGGCGTACCGACTGCTGTCGCGTTCGCTCGACGACCGGTCGCTCGTCTCGTCGCGCTCAGTCCGTTCGCGCTGGTCACGCTCTGAGTCGTTGTCCGTGGTCTCGAGGCTGCGGTCGTGCTGGTCGCGCTCGATCTCGCTGCGGTCGCCCGCGACCGATTCGCTGTCGAACTCGCTGCGGGAACTGTCGCGTTCCGCTGCGCTCGCGTCGCGGTCGAACTCGTCGGTGGTCCGCTCGTCGCCCTGCTGGATACGCTCGGTGCTGTCGAGTGCAGAGTCAAACTGCTCGCTGCGGATGAACTCGCTATCGAACTCGTGGCGATCACTCTCGCTGCTGGCGTCGTCGCTCTCCGTCTGCTCACTCTCTGCGCGCTCGGCGTCGGTGTGCTCCTGGTCGCGCTCGCTCTCCGTCTCGTCGCTCGACTCCTCGTGGCCGCCTTCAGTCTCACGCTCACGCTCGCGCTGTTCGTCCTCTTCTTCCGAATCTCCCTCTCCACGCTCGAACCGATCCGCATCGAACTGGGTCGCGTCGCGATCACTCGCCGACGCTGCGCGTTCCTCACTCGTACTCGAGTCCCGTTCGCTGTCGCGGTCGGTCGTCTCGCGTTCGGCGTCAGTGTGCTCGCGCTCCTCGCTCGACTGCTCGTCGGTGTCTGAGTCTGCCGACTCGGTTTCGCGGTCGTCGGTCTCGACATCGCGGTGTGCCTGTTCGCTCACCTCACGGTCCGTGTCGTCGTAGTTGATGTCGGCCTCGCTGCGGTCGCTTGTGCGCTCGTCTGCGGTCCGTTCGCTCTCGTCGCTGTCGCTGCGCTGTTCGGCGTCGCGTTCGTCGCTCTCGTCCGCCGTGCGTTCGCGCTCGCCCGAATCGTGCTCGCTGTGCGTGCTGTCGGCGTCCGACTCGCTGTCCTCGCGTTCGGCCGTCTCGCGCTCGGCGTCGGATTCGCGCTCGTCGGTCTCGACGTCGGTGTCGTCGACCTCGCGCTCGCTGCGGTCGCGTTCGCTCTCGTCGCGTTCCTCGGCGGTGCGCTCGCTGCTTGCGTCACGCTCTTCGTCGCGGTCGTTCACTTCCGACTCGCTGTTGTCGCGGTCGTACTCGCTGTCCTGACTGCTGTCACGCTCACTTTCGTCGCGCTCGCTCTCGTCGAGTGCACTCGAGCTGTCGCGTTCGCTCTCGCGCTCGCTTGTGTCGGACTCGCGTTCGTTCTCGCGATGATCGGCGTTCGATCGGTCGCGTTCGCTCTGGCTCTGGCTCTCACGCTCGTCGGTTTCGGTCGTGAGATCCATGGTTTCGTCGAGGTGTTCGCTCACGTCGCATCGCTCGTCGTCGAGGCTGTAGACGACGGTCTGGTCGTCGCCGTTGGTGACGGAGCCGGTCGCGGCGACGACGCCGCCTAACACCAGCAGAGCGATTACCGCGAGGACACCCACGTGGTCTCTCATGGTTTTGGTCCCATCCTGGTTCTGTCGCTGATCTAGTGCGTTGCGCCCGTTCGGCGGTCGAGATGAAAGGGGTAGAGCGGGTCTGTGCTGAGACGAGACGAGTCAGCCGGACGGTGCAGACGGATCGCTAGACGGCACGTGTTTCGGTGTTTGCGGTCAAAAAGAGGCGATGAAGGGTAGGGAAGGATCGGGGTGAACGCCCCTCGTTCGGGCCGTCGCTGGGCGGTTCGCCTATGAGCGAGTTGCCTTTGGTACCGGTACCACGAGCGAGTTGGGTGTGGGTAGCCGGGCCTCCCGCCCGATTCTACATCTCTTCCTCATGGTTTCCGCTGGCTGCAATCGGACGACAATCGGTACAGTAGTAGCCGTGATACTTGTTCTGCCGTTTGTAGGTCACCCCACAGGCGATGCACAGCGAGCCGGTTCGGTGGAAACGATAGCTCATCATACCGTCCCGGACGCGGGCACGAGTCGTATAGAATCGGTGAACGATAGGGAGGAATCGGGTGTCTGCTCACCTACGCGTGTTGACGTCCTCCCCGCGCTGAAGCGCGAGGATTCCCGACCGCGTTGGGATATTTAAGGTCTACGAGCGGACTTGTTTTCGAGGCGCGAACGCGCCAATTTCCTTGTAAGGGGTGATTCGACGACCCCTGAAACTGACACCCCCCGTAACCACCAATCTCCTACCCGTCGAGAGCTCAATCGTCAACCTCCCAACCGCCGACTACGCAACCGACAACACCGCAACCGCAATCGAAACTCAGCCACCCGACTCAGCGACAATTTCGACATTGTCACCCGCGCCAGCCTGTGCGTCAGCGACTGGACCAACACCCTGCAGGACGTACTCCTGCGGGTCAACCTCGACGCCGTCGACAGTAACACTGACCGCATCGCCATCGGCCTCATCGAACTCCTGCTCACCGATCACGAACCGATCCGTGGTAACCTCCATCCCGAGCGTCTCGAGTGCGTACTCGATCGTCACATCCTCACAGTGGGCGTGCCAGACCGTCGCGTCGTCGGTCGCGTGGAAGTGGAAGCACTCGTCGGCCTCGATGTACTGTGGCTCATTGAAGTCGACGACGGTGTCGTCGTACTGGACAGTCACCTGCCCGTGCTCGTGGATCTGCGCCGTCGGATCGGGCTGGACGGCCGCCGCACTGGCGGGCTCGTCGGTGTCGAGAAAGACCAGTCCGTAGCCGACCGCAACCAGAAGCAGAACGAGGCCGGCGCTGGCGTATACTGCCAGCGTTCGAATCTGGGGGGTACTCGAGTTCGAGTTCGGGTCCGACGCCGACTCTATCGGTTCGAGGCCGACGCGTCGTCTGTCGATCCGTGAGAGATCGTCTGCGTGGGCCCGGACGAGGTGGTTCTCGTACTCGTCGTCGGGGACGGTGGCCGCACAGTAGGTGCACTGAGTTGGCATCTCACTGTTGACTCTCGGACGACACAGGGCATGAAGCGTAGTCGAAGAATCGGGTGGCTCACTCTGTGTGTCACAGTCTCCCTGAGACACGGACGCCCACCACCACCGGGTGCCGTCGTCCGCTCACCACCAGGTATCATCGTCCGTTCACCAACGGGCGTCGTCGTCCGCTGGCCGCCGATCACTGGGACTCACCGTTACCGTCGCACCATCGGCACCACTCGTTCCCCATCCGCGGTCGATCTTCACCCACCGTACTTGCTGTGACGTGGCCGCTCCTTCGTATGGAGCGACCCGACCGTCGAACGTATCTCGCTGCGGTCGCTGGCAGTGCGGTCGCCATCGCCGGCTGTTTCGGTGACGGCCCGGACGATCCCTCCCCAGCCGAAGCCGACGCGGCGAACGCAACTGACGACTCCGAGGCAGTTGCTGAGTCCGACTTGGACGAGGCCGAGAACGCGACGACCGACGACAGCACTGCCGAAGACACCGATGATACCGACGACACTGACGACCCCGACGAGACGACAGCCGTACTCGAGTTCGATCTCGGACAGCAACTCGAAATCGGTGACCTCGCGGTCGTCGTCTCCGACCTCGATGTGACAGATGACATCGTCGATGCTGACGGTGAGGTTATCGAGATGGCGAGTGGTTCGGCGGTCGCCGTCGTCGATATTGCCGCACAGTACACAGACACTGGCACCGACACTGGAGCGACGGCCGTCGAAACTGTCGACGATGTGCTCGAGATAGCACTCCTGGCTGACGAGGAACCCGCAGACCCGCTCGCGACCCCGCTGTCGCCCCTGCCCGTCTTCGAGGCGGCTCGGCTCGCACCCGGAGAGGTCATCCGAACTGAGATTGGCTACGAGGTTGACGCTGATGTGGATACCGACGCACTCGTGCTCGAACTCGAGCCAGTCGCTGTGGATGATAGAGTGAGAGATCCGGACAGCGATGCGGATGCAGATACAGACGCGGACGACGACGGTAACGACGATGGCGACAACAACAGTGACGGCGACAACGACAACACCGAGGCCACGTCCGCGCTCGTCACCCTCAGCACCGAACGTGACGAGTCTGACGCGGTAATCCTTGAGCAGGAGCTGCCCGACTCGCTCGGCTTCTCGGAAGCGGTCGAACACGACGGACTCACGATCACCGTCGACGGCCTCCAGCACGGGAACAACCTCGGCGGGTTCATGCAGTCCGACGAGGGCCACGAAATCGTCGCCGTCAGTGCGACGGTCGAAAACACGAGTACTCGAGACCGCGAACTCACGCCAGTGCAGGTTCAGCTCACGGATGAGCTCGGACGGAGCCAGGCGGCCGCGCCCGGCGTGTTACGCGCACTCGCCGATTTCGACGGTGTGACGATCGACGCCGGTGAAACGTACGACGGGACGATTACCTACCAGATCGAGACCGGTATCGACGCGCTGTACTGGATGTTCGACTTCGGCGAGTGGGGGACGGATCGACGCGAGAGCTGGCAATTGCGGTAGGATAGCAACTCGGTTCTCGGCAGAGAGCCGCATGGCTTCGGTGTCTTCTGGCTTCTGCCGACAGAGCCCTTTTCATCGGATGCGTACTCGCGCTTGAACTGCCTCGATTATACCACCCTCCGGTTCGTAGTGCTCTCGATGGACGACTGTGGACTCGTTTTCCGCCTCGTTGATCGCGGTAACGACGATCTGGTCGCCATCGGTATCGTAGGGGATGTAGAGTGTGGCTCCAGTGTCCCAGCTAGCGGTGAACTCGTCGTCGTCACGGTCGTAGGCACCCGTGGATGCGCCTTCGATCGTGGATTTGATCTCGATCCGGTTGACGTCGATGCCTCGCTCTTCCGTGAGCGTAACAGCAGCCTGTTGAATGTCGCTCGTCGGACTGTCGTACTCCCAATCGATCTCGACGACGACATCGTCGTCTTCGTCTTCGATTGGTTCCTCGAAGGCCTCTTCCGGATCGTCCGGGGTATCGTCAACGGGTGCCGCGAACAGGTACCGCCAGTCGCCGTTCTCGGTCGCGAGCAGCCAGAGCATATCGTCTTCTGTCGGATCGTCGGCAGTAATCTCAACCAGCGCCATGTCGGCGTCCTCGAGGGTTTCAGCAAGGGCGTCTTCTTCGAACCAAAACGCTGCCCCCTCCAGTTCGAAGATGTCTGTCACTGTGGGGTCGTCGTTGATGACCGCAATTTCGATCTCCTCGATCTCTTCCTCGTCGCCACCACCACGGAACTCCCAGCCGTCCTCGACCCAGGCCGCGGGATCGAGCGGGTTCTGTGAGTGGGAAAGCTCACTCATCCGATCGAGGTCTTCTTCTACGGCTGCGTTCAGGAACGCGTACACGACGGACACCGGACCATCGTCCGAGTCGGAATCATCTGCTTCTGCGTCTGCTTGCCCTTCGCCGTCGGTTTCTTCTCCGTCGTCAGTTGACTGTGCCTCCGATCCCTCGTCACTACCGGTTCCGTCGCCTCCGTCGCTTGGGCCGCCTGACGATACATCGTCGAGACAGCCTGCAACCAGGACAGTGGTGGCAAGCCCGGAGTGAATCACACGACGCCGAGAAATAGAGGTTCCCATGGTGGGTTGGTTCCCGTCGCTAGTCTGGAGAGGAGTGTCTCTGTCGGAGACCATACCAGGACTATACAAATTGGAGGTTTGAACGTTTTTAATCATTGAGGGCCTCACACGCAATGTTCGACCTAGTTTTACGCTTCTATCAACCGTACTATGCGTCAATTTCTTTCATCCTGAGAAGTGGCTGTCGTTTCCGGTGGCAGTCTTAACCCGGACAAAATACGTTGCTGGCACACTGTCGAAGCCTGTCGTAGCTGCCAGGTATACCATATTGTCTACAAGGAGTGGTTCAGGGAAATAGTTCTGTATTTGACACAACATACAAAGTCAACCACGAGGAAGTGGTAAGTAGGACATAAAGTATATTTTATTGTAGCGTATCTGTCGACTACTCAATAGCATTCGTAGAGACAGCGTGAAGAATACAGAAGAAAGACTCAGTAAACCGACCACGTCTATTCGTTAGACGATTTGAAGATGCTCCTCTCGGAGTTCGTCGTCTGTAAATTCCTGCTCGTGAACCTCTTTCATGTGTTTCTTAGCCAATTCAACTGCCTCTTCCTCGTTTTCCGACTGAATAATGAACCGGCATGTGTCCGACACTGATTCACAATCGAGTTTATGTGCGTCTGCCATGGGTTTTCACTCCTGTTTTGTCACGGAGGCTGGTGCCTGATATAGTGTTCACTGCCACCAAGCACCAAGGACCCTACCACAGTAGATTACTTAGTGGTTTTTGTCGAAAATGGAGACTGGTTCGAATGCCGTTCTTGTCTCCGAAAATGTGGACGGATGCGGTTGATAGCTTGCTCCTGCAGATGTTACAGGAGCGCGTTGTCGACGCTGAGTGCGTTGTTCTCCTCCGTTTCGTAGGCCGCCATAATGAGGCCGACGACTTCGGGGTTCGACGGCTCGTATCCGAGTTGCTGTTCCATACTGTCTTTGATCTCCTCGAACCGGTCGCTCTTCGATCCGTAGAGTTTGATGTGTGAGGTCATGTGGTTCGCCTCCGGTTAGTCCGGTGCTGGGTCTGGGTCTGAAGGTGGGCCTGATCTGGGTCTCGGTCCGACTTCAGTTCGGTTCTGATTCTGGGTCTGTGGTGCACGATTCGCCTCGGTCCTCGAGTGCGGGTGTCGATGGTGGGTCTGGATCTGAGTCTGACTGCAGGTTCGAGTGCGGGTATCGGTGCGGATGAGTGTCGCTGACTCGCCTGTTCGCCATCGGACCTGCTTGTCTGTTCCTCTCCCGTCCCTCGTGTCGTCCGTTCCGTCGGGGCAAGGGAATCGGCAGTGACGCCGGTCGGGGACGGTGCGTCGCGGACGGTTCGTCTCGCGACACGAACGCGGATGCAGATGCGGTTGCGGACGTAAATGTGAGTCCGAATCCGAACGCAAACGCAAACGCGAACGCGGCGTTCAGATCTCAGTGCGAGCACCGGCACGAACGCGGTCGTCACTGGATAGCAGTATCCGCGCGACAGCACTCGCCTCACGGCGGATCGCTGCTATAGGTGCACAAACAACACGCTGTGGAGTGAGTTGTCTGCCTATGTGATTGGATGCCGGCGGCCCTAGATCCGTCGGCTCCATCGGTTCGCGGCCCGCCACTGGCTGCTTCGGATTCATCTCCCAGCATCCTCCTCCCTGGCAAACACCAACTCCAACAACTTCCGCTCCGCAACCCGGAGATGCGTATTGAGTGTTGGCTGCGTAATCCCAAGCATCTCGGCGACCGTCGCGCCGCTTGTTTCCCGCGGAACTTCGAAGTAGCCGCTCACGAACGCCGTCTCGAGTGCCTCGAGCTGGCGCGCGGTCAACGTTGACTCGAGTTCCGCCCGGAAGCCGTACCCAGGCCTGGCGTCGACCTCTCGCTCGCGCCGCCGCACGAGCGTCGAATCGGGATAGAGCCGCCCAACGAACTCGACGAACTCCCGCACGTCCGTCTGCGCCGGGAGCGAAACCACCAGCCGGCCCGCTTCCTCGGTCGCCGAAATCCGCCGCGGGACCACACCGTACTCGAGTAGCCGTGCGATGAGGGTCTCCTCGGTGAGCGTACACTCGAACAGCTGTCTGTCGCCGTGGGTGGTGACAAGCCGGGTATCCGACACTGACGGCGACCGTGCGGCGAGCTCGAGAATCGCCTCCTCGGAGGGGTTCTCGATCGTGAAGAAGCCGCGGATCGACCCGTCCGGTTGCGAGACGGACGTTTCGAACTCGACTGACCCGCCCGTCTCTCGTGCCCACTCGAGAAATTCGATTGCCTCGCCGCGGAGACGGAACTCGAGTTCGACCTCGCCGCGTCCAACCAACGCGGTACGCATTTCGATGGCGTTGCTCGCCTGGGCAACCCACGCACCGAGGTCGACAATGAGTTGTCGTTCGTCTGCGTCGAAGGCGGTCGGCCGCTCGCTGTACACCGCCAGCCCGCCGTAGGATCGTTCCCGGAAGACGAGCGGGACGGCGGTGACCGCGCGGATGCCCTGGCTCACGGCGGTCTGTCGCCAGTGCTGGTCGACCGACCCCGGCTCCGACAGCAGCCGCCGGTGCGTACACGGCTCGAGTGACTGGAGCGTCCACGCCATCGGCTCGCGCTCGTCGACCAGCACGTCCACGCTCGCGTCGGGGGACTCGAGTGCGGTCGGCTCAGTGCCTGCCCAGGCCCGGTCGCGAATCGTTTCACCGACGCTATCGAGGGCTGCGATTCGAGCGATGGCGTAGCAATCACTCGCGGCGACGGATTCACAGACGCGTGTTTCGAGTTCGCCCCGTGTCCAGGCGGTGCTGATCGCGCGGGCGACGGTGCAGACGAGTTCGAGCCGCTCGGTGAGCGAGTCGACCGACTCGCTTGCATCGTCGAGGTGCTCCGCACACGAGTTCAGCTCGCGCTTCGTGTCGACTCGATCCAGTACCGTCCCCGCAGTCGCGCTGACGAGGCGGACGAACGCGTGATCGAGCGGCGTCAGCGTGGGTGTACCATCGGCACTGGCATCAGGCACCGGCCGTGATCGTGTTTGTACTCCGCTCTCGCGAACGCCGACGACGAGCACGCCGTGCGATCCAACCGGTGATACAAGTCCACGGGCGCGCCTCAGATCAGCGACTGTCGAGAGTGGACTCGCTTGCAGATCAGCGACGAAAACCGGTTCTCGGTCGAGGAAGGCTCGACAGAGCGGGAGCGTTCGCTCCTCGAGTGAGACGGTGCGGTCGAATCCCCCAGCGCGCGTCGTCGCCTGCCGGCGGAGCGTGTCGGTTTCCTCGTCGTAGCGGTAGACTGCCGCGACGGTCGTCGTCGCCGTCGTCGATCTACCGCTGTCGTGTCGACTACCGGTCTCGACCGTGTCGATGATCGTCGTACAGAACTCCTGAATCCCTGATTCGTCCGGCTCGACACGTGTATTTGCGAGGGTTTCGATGCCGTGGAGTGCACGCTCGAATCCAAGCGTGATGCTTCCAGTCTTGCCGGCCGTCGCCACTCCTGTCTGCTCTCTCTCTGCATCTTCGGACTCATCGCTCTCCCCACTCCTCTCGCTCCTCTCACTCCTCCCACCTTCACGCCAGCTCTGGTCGAAAACCGTACAGACGAACATCTCCCGAACGCGAGCAAGCGAGACGAGCGCCGGAAACGTCCGTTCGCCATCCAGGGTGGCCACCTCGCCGACTGCGGTCCCACGTGACCGAGCGCGCCGAGCGATCGACTCGAGTACCGCTGTCGCGTCGTCGGGGAAGAGAACAGTCCACGAGGCACCCAGCAGTCGATCCCGTTGTTCGCCGTGGAGGGCAGCGTGACTCGCGCTGACGGCGGTGAACGTGAGCGACTCGTCGAGGACGCTGCTGCCGACGAGGACGGCGTCGAGCGGGTGATCCGCGCTCGCGGTGGCCTTGCCTGCTCGGCCGCTAGCAACGAGCGCGCTGATTCGCGTCGCGAGCATCCAGTAGCCGGCGTCGTCAGCGTCGATCCGCACGAAATCTGTCGCCCCTGCCGACAGCGCGCGTTCGATGCTGTCCTCGTCCCGTACCGTCGAGAAGACGATGACAGGGAGGTCGGAGTCGGTCGCTCGAATCGCTTGGAGCGCCGACTGCTTGTTGTTGGCTTCCGGTCCATGCTCGGTTACGACGCAGTCGACCGACTCGAGACGTGACTCGATATCATCGTCGTCCGAGGGCGCAATCTGCGTGCGGATGTCGAACTCGGCGTCGAACACGGCTGTCGCAGCACGGGCCGTGGTTTCGGTGGTGTCGACGAAGAGGACGCGAATCGGTTCGGGTGAGTCGGAGACGCGTCGCGTTGGTGTCGTGCTGTTCATCGAGAGTGACGCTCCGGTCGTGCTGGCGACGCGGACGAGTGTGTCGCCGGTCGACGAGGGTTGCAGCGGTGTGAGTTGTGGGCCGTAGGCCGTGATGGGAGTTCGTGAGCCTGGTCGTGAGCCGTGGGTCGGTGGTCGGTCGTGATTGTGGTTGTGGTCCGTGAGTCGCATCATCCCTTGCCGCCGCTCGCGCGGCAACGGCCACGCCGTCGGTCGTTACGGTACTCGCGAGCGACTAACCGAACCGACCGGTGTCGTACTAGTACTCCTCACAGCCGCAGAACTGCCGTGCCGATGCCCGTCGCCGGTCACAACCGATGTACCTCGCGTGGTTGCCCCGGGTGTCGAAACGAGGCCCCTGCGTGTCTTCGCTGGCGTCCGCCTGCGACGCACTCCGCCCGCCACCTGTTCCGCCATCTCCCGTCCGCTCGTTACCCTCTCCGCTAGCCACACTAGTCAGCTATCAGAACGGACTGTTCGCGACCGACCCGGTGACGATTCGACGCCGCTATCGGGAACACTATTCATATCGACTCGAGTCCCTCCGACCCACGATTCAGATAGCGCCAGCCGTTTTGTCGGTGTCCGCGTGAGCCCCAGTCGACGAAGTCTATGATAGGACAGGGAGGTTCTGGCCCATCCGACGACGAATCGACACCATTCTCGCAGCACGCTCACGGCACCGACTCCCATCACGTCACGGAGTGTGATGGCCACGGTCGCGATGAGCACTCGAGTCCACCCGACGCACAGCGTGACCTGCCGGTGAATCCGAGTCCATGGCGATCCAGCACTGTGATCGCAACGGCGTTCGAGACGGTTTCGAAGGACCTCCCGCCACCATGGCCCAGCCGCTCCCGGCTGGGACGACTGGCGCGACTCGGTCGTTCCCGTTGGCATCCCGTCGAAATCGCATCGTCACTCCGCCTCATCGTCATGTTGGCGCTGGTGTGTGCCGGCCGACCGATCACCCGTCGCACCTCGCTCGGCGCACTCGCCGGCGCGATACTCACCGGATTCGGCGTTTCTCCCGGATCGGCGACCGAAACGAGTGGTGACGACGCCGGTGCAGACGGTGAGTCGACTGACGACCAGCCTCGGTACGTCGTCGGTCTCAAGCCCGGCACGGCAACCGAAAGCGTTGCCCGCACCGCCTCGACGGTCTACCGGTCGCTCGGACTCTCCTCGAACGGTAGCGTCGTCGCCGGTGCGTTCGACGACGAGACGAGAGCGGAACTCGAGTCCCGCTCGGATGTCAGGTACGTCGAACCGGATTACAGGCGGGTACAGGCGGTCCGAAGCAGTGACAACGGGACAAATCGTCAGCGCACCGGTGAGCCGAACGAGACCGTCGACTTGGCCGACAAACAGCGAACGCCATGGGGTGTCGAGCGAATCGGAGCCGCCGAGGTCCACGAGCACGCCACCGGCGAGGCAGAGGCAACGGTCGCGATTCTCGACTCCGGCATCGACCCCGAGCACGAGAGTCTCGACGTCTCCGAAGGACGGTCGTTTGCCGACTGTGCCGGCAGCGACTGCGCTGCCGACTGGGACGACGAAACCGGTCACGGAACCCATTGTGCCGGTACCGTCGCCGCGCTGGACAACGACACCGGCGTCGTCGGCGTCGCACCCGAGGTCAAACTCTGTGCGCTCAAGGTGCTCGCCGGCGACGGCTCGGGCTACGACTCGGACATCGCCGCCGCCATCGAGTGGTGTGCCGACAACGACGTCGACGTCATCAACCTGAGTCTCGGTGGGAGCGACGAAGCACGAGTACTCGAGGACGCCCTGCGCTACGCCTACGATCGTGGCGTGTTGATCGTCGCGGCGGCGGGCAACGCGGGCGCGGCTGGCGGGGTCGATTACCCAGCCGCCTACGACGAGTGCATCGCCGTCGGTGCGACGAACGACCACGACGAGGTGCCAGACTGGTCGGCCCGCGGCGACACCATCGAACTCGTCGCCCCGGGAGAGGCCGTCCTCTCGACCAAGCCAGGGGACGAGTACGTCTATCTGGAGGGGACCTCCATGTCGACACCTCACGTCGCCGCAATTGCAGCCCAACTGATAGGACAGGGGCTTTCCCACGCTGACGATCCCGAGAACATCGACGAGCCGGGCGGCGTTCGTGCTATCCTCCGCGAGAGCGCCGAAGATCTCGGTGTGGACGCTGACGAACAGGGGTTCGGCCTCCTCAACGCCTTCGAGGCACTCGAGTCGGTCGACCCGGTGACGACTGGAGAGGTCACGGACGTTCGGGCCAGCACCGCCACGCTCACCGGCGAGCTTCGATCGAACGCCGATGTGGAGTCAGCGGAGTGTTGCTTCGAGTGGCGACAGACAGACGACGAGTGGACCAGAACGGAGCCTGAGTCGGTCGAGCTGGGCGACTCGTTCAGCGCCGCGCTCGATGAGTTACAGCCCGAAACGGCGTACGACGTTCGGGCCGTCATGCTCCCCGACGGTGGAGCGAGCGAGAGTCAGGACGGAGACGGCGGAGACAGCGGAACTGACAGCAACGACGAGACAACCGCGAGCATCGTCACCTTCGAAACCGGACGCGACGAACTCGCCGTCGAAACCACCGCCGTCGAGGCGGACGACCACCGAACACTGCAGGCGACCGGTTCACTGGATGGTATCGGTGACGCCACCACTGACGCCGACGCCACCCCCGTTACAGCATCGTTCCGCGTTCGCCCGGAAGGCGAAGAGAGCTGGGACACGACTGACGGGCAGGTACTCGAGTCGATCGGCACCTACGAGGAGTCCATTTCGGGACTCGAACCGGAGACGATGTACGAGGTTGAAGCGGTCGTTGTTGCTGGCGATGGTGACGGTGATGGCGACGGCGGCACCGATGAAAGCAACGCCGACGAAACCACCGGCGGCATCGTCACAGCCGAAACAGATCCCGAACCCGGACTCCCGTCGGTCGACCGCTTCGAACTCACAGACGACAGCAACAGCCAGTTCGTCCGCTGTGCGGTCAACTGGGGTGTGAGCGTGTCGAACGGCGAACTCGAACTCGTCGAGACGGAGCTTCGGTACGCGACGGAGAGTGATGACGACGGCAACGACATCCTCCATCACGTCGTCACCGAACTCGAGGACCAGAGCGAGGAAAGCGGCATCCACACGCTCAGACACAGCGACCGACTTGAGGGCGCTGGCGAATCATACACCGTCACGATCACCGTCACTGACACCGATGGCAACACGACCGACGCGACCGAACAGCTCTCCCTCGACGAACGCTCACCCCCGCCGAGCATCGACCAGTTCGACATCACGACGGATGACTTCCTCGGCACCCCCGAAGCCGTTGTCGACTGGGCCGTCTCCGACGAGGGCGGCGAACTCGACGGCGTCGTACTCGAGTTGCGCCGCGGCGGCTCGCTTGTGGACGAGACGAGTTCGATGGCACGGAACGAGGAGGCATCTGGAACGGATTCGCTCAGGGCCGATGATGCGGGAGAGGGCGGGACGTACGAGGTGCTGATTCGGGCGACGGACTACTTCGAACAGACGAGCGAGGAGACTGAGACAGTCGAACTCGCGGGTGAGTGAGGGGGCGCGCAGCTATTGGGTACTGTGGGTTATCGCTTCGGTTGGCGCTCTGTCGGGAGTGTCTCCAGATCGATACCGGCCATCAGGAGGCCGAGCACTTCCGGATTGCTCAGTTCGTATCCCATTCGATCGCTCAGTTCGGCTTTGACCTGTTCGAACCGTTCGGCCTTCGAGCCGTGGAGTTTGATGTGTGTCGTCATAGACTGTGCCAGCGGGCCGGTCTCGGCTCCGCTGCGTTCCTGTGCCCGTTGATGCAGAGGGGGGTGCCGTTCCAGTGTCGATTCTGCGTCCGCGCGTCGGTGAGTCGTGTCCGGTATCTGTGTTGCATGGGTGGTCTCCGCTGGCTATCGGCTGGACACGATTCTGGTCGCTTCGCCGCGAGTCTGTTCGTGTCGTCAACGGAAACAAAAACGGGGACGGCGTACCTAAACCCCGGTCGAAGCAGTGGTGTCGATAGAGAAAGGTGGCACCCATCCGGCGTGGAAAACGGGCGGTTCCGTCCCCGACTGCGTCCTGGTTCGCCGTGGTTCACCTCCGTTCTCATGGGTTCGCTTCGGACCGCCTATCCCGTTGGCCACGACACCACCACGAGATGACAACGACACGGCCATATGACATCCCAACGGCGGCGCATTGGCCATGAGACACCAACGACGGCACACTGGCCATGAGACACTGACCAGGATACTCTCAGACGGCCCGTGGGAGCGAAATCGACACTGTCGATCGAATCCACGCTCGCTCTGTCCGCTCGTCGTAAATTGTGACACAGCCGGTGTGGTCGATATCCGCGACAATCGTCGACGGAACCGACGGCGGTTCGGCGGCGGTGCGTGCGTCGCTGGGACGGTCCTCTGCTGGCATGGTTTCGTGGTCGGGAGAGCTGTCCGACGAGTTCCCTTTCTGTTTCTGTCTTTCTGTCTTTCTGTTTCTCTGCGTCTCTCACCCCATCTCTTCGACCCTCCGTCGCTCTCCAACCCGCTTCTCCGTCTCCGACAACTCGCCCGGTCCTACGTGCACAAAAGCCGCCACTGCTCAACCGTCGACCGCCGACGTACTCCACACTCGGGGACCCAGCCACGTCGGCTCGCTGCTCAGTTCTCGTGGGTATCGTCACCATCGAGAAACGCCCACAGCACGCTCCAGATCCCCTTCCGCAGGTGCTGGTGGAGCGTCGACGACGAAATTCCCATCGACGCCGCGAGCTCTTCCGCCGTAATCGCGCGCGGCCAGTCGTAGTAGCCCGCTGCGTACGCCGACTCGAGTGCAGCCCGCTGTTTCTCGGTCAGTGCCGTGTCGACGGCCTGACGGAATTCGGCTACCGTCTCGACCGAGCGGTCGCGTTCGCGTTTTGCCGTCAGTTCCACGCCGTCGAACTCGGCGTCGAACAGAGACACGATCGCTCGAACGTCTGCCGTCTGTGGTGCCTCGATGACGACACGGGCCTCGTTAGCAGACGCAACGACATCGCGAACAGTTGTGCCACTTTCGAGGGCAACGTGTGCGAGGGAGTTCGTGGAGGCTGTCTGGAGGACGAGTTGCTGGGTCGGTTCGGTTCCGGTCCCGTTTTCGTTCTCGGTTACTGCCGAACTTCTATCCTCGTTCGAACTTCCGGTCCTGTCACTCGTGCGCTCAGTAATCACACGTGCATCCGACACCTGCGGAGCTCCCGACGCCACTTCCAGCACGGATGCTGGGTCGCTTCCCGTTATCGTATAGTACGTGAGAATCTTTCCGCCTTCAACTGGAACTGACCGCTCGAACCAACACTCACAGTCGAGTTCAGTCGCCACTGCGAGCGAGAACAGCGTTGGATCGGTGATACGGAACTCGAGTTCGATCACCGAATCGGCAAGCAGCAACAGTCGGTTCCGGATCGCATTGATCGCGAAACCGGTGACCCGGCCGAGCGATTCGAAGCCGGTGACGGTCTCCTCTCCGAAGATGCTATCGCCGGTTCCGTTGACAACCAGGACGCCAAGCAGTCGGTCGCCGTACGTGAGCGGGATCGCTGCCGTCGAGAGTATGTTGGCCGCGGTATCTGGGGTTTGGTTCGGGTTCGTGTTCGGGTCTGGATTCGGGTTCGGGTCCGGTTCTGGTACCGATTCCGATTCCGATTCCGATTCGGATGCTACCCCTGTGCCCGCACCACTATCTGCTACTATCACCCTTCTCTCCATTCCCTTCCCCCTCAATTCGTAGGACCGGACGACCTCGACCGACCCACTCTCGAGCATCCGTTCGACGGTTCCGTGGCCGATACTCCCGATCGACATCTCGTTGATCGCCTCCAAGTCGCTGTCCGTAATGCCATACCCAACCTGTGTCGTGAGCCGATCCGTGCTCGTCTCGATCTCGCCGATCCAGGCACTGTGATACAGCTCCGAGGCAACCAGTTGCTCACAGATCGTCTCCTCGAGTTCCTCGCGGGTCGACGCCTCGATGAGCCGGCGGCCGATTTCCTGAATGAGCGTGTTGATCTGGTTGTGCGTCTCGAGTTGATCGCGTTGTGCACACAGTTCCTGTTCGTGGGCTTCGAGGAGTCGAATGCGTTCAGCACGACCGATCGCCGTTCTCGCGTTGACCGCGAGCATCTCGGCGAGTTGGACGGCCCGGTCGTCGAGTTCTTCGGCCGTCTCCGCCAGGATGGTCAACACACCATCGGTACCGATCGGAACGTGGAGGCTCGAATACTCCTCCACGTCGTCGTTTCCGAAGCCGGCCTCCTCTGTCTCTGTCGTCTCCGTGCTCGATAGTCGGTTGCTGACCGTCGCCCCTTCTCGGAAGGCCTGTCCAGCGAGCGTCGCCTCGAGATCGTAGGCGGCTCGCGTCTCGAGCAGCGACGCTGCTGCATCCGTGAGCACGGTGCAATCGAGTCGGTTCGTGTCGGGATTGAACAGGCGGACACACGCTATCTCGAACTCGAGGACTGTTTCGACGGCCTCGAGCGTGAGTCGGCCAACCGATTCGGGGTCGTCCGCGGTGAGCAACTCGCGGAGACCGTCGGTGAGGGACTCGAGTTGGCGCTGGCGTGCGATCTGCTCGGTCGCATCGCGGACGACGCAGACGATGCCGTCACCAAGCGAAGAGAGCGCGAGTTCGATGGGGAACGTCGAGCCATCCTTCCGATAACCGGTCGCATCACCCCGCCAGGAGCCGTGTTCGGCGACGGTCGGTAAGACCTCGGCTTCGAACCGCTCGACATCGGCGTCGGTGAACAGTTGTTTCCAGGAGCGACCGACGATTGTGGGCGCATCATCGTAGCCGAACAGTGAGGCGTGAGCGTCGTTCGAGTAGACGAAGATGCCATCTTCGTCCGTGATGGCCATTCCATCGTTTGCAGCCTCGATTGCTGCAGAGCGCTGGCGGAGCAGTTGTTCGTGTTCTACCTGCTCGTCGCCCGCCGTCGGTTGCTTGTGTACGACCGCGATAAACCGCCGCTGGTCATCATCCGTTGCCAATCGTAGTGTCAACGAGACGGGGTTCTCGCGGCCGCGTCGGTCGAGGAGCACACACGACGCAGTTGCCTCGTCCGCTTGTCGTGCACGTTGTGTGAGTCGGTCCAGTGTCACCGCGTGTTCACCTGCCACGAATTCGTCAATCGACCGGTCGAGGAGCGCGCCATCCGGGTAGCCGAGCCACTCCTCTGCGGCCCGGTTCGCGAAGACGATGTCTCCCTCCGCGTCGAACCCGATGAGACCGTCGCTGCTCGCCGTTGCTATCTCCTCGAGGAACCGCTTGTCAACATGTGAAGAAGCGGTCTTCATTGTCAAATGCTACCACATGTGTGTACATAACTGTGTGATTCTTTCTCATGACACGACCTGATTACCGTAGTGAGAAAACGTGGTAAGTTCTTGGAATGCACGCGCCGATACTGGCGGTCTCGCCATCGTTCGAATCGTTGGTGTCATCGCTACTGCCGTCACTGCTCGCAGTAGCATCGTTCTCGTCACGACCGTCCATCTAGCTGCCATCCTCGTCACCACCGTCTGCCTCGCCGCCGCTCTCATCATCATCACTGTCCGTCTCACTAGCCCCGTTCTCACTACGTCCATCTGCATCACCCTCGTCGTCCTCACTATTCCCATCCGCTCCACCGTCCTCATCGCCATCACCATCCGCCCCACCGTCCTCTTCACCATTACTATCTGCTTCGGCACCATCCCCCTCAGACGCGAGCGACACGAACGTCTCCGCCACCCGCGT
This sequence comes from Natrialba chahannaoensis JCM 10990, assembly GCF_000337135.1. GTDB lineage: Archaea > Halobacteriota > Halobacteria > Halobacteriales > Natrialbaceae > Natrialba > Natrialba chahannaoensis. Next base: position 98,861 of record NZ_AOIN01000099.1, on the reverse strand, counting down.
CAACAACTCGCGCCACTCGAGTCCACCCGAGAGATAGTCCTCGACCCACGACGCCTCGACCGTAAAGTAATCGAGTACCGTCCCGTCATCCGGCCGATACGCCGCCGCCTCGAGCCGCGTCGACACCAGGCCATCCTCGATCGTGGTCGTGTACCCATCCGTGACCAGTTCGATCTCGGAGGCAACGTCCGCCTCGGTCGTCCCCGTTGCATCGTAACCCAACTCGAGTACCGCTCCGTCATCGACCGGTTCGAGCGTCACCTGCTCGAAGCCGGCGGACTCGAGTGTCGCACGAAACGCTGCGAGGCTGTCATCGTCTGCCTGGTCGCTTGCTGTGTCGTCGTCAGCAGATTCGGATCTGGTGTCGGTTTCATCGTTTTCCTCGCTTTCCTCGTCTTCCGGGTTTTCTGCGGTCGAACAGCCGGCGACGATGAGGATGGCAGTTCCGCTCACTGCCGCTAACAGCGTTCGTCGTCTCATAGTAGATCCACACCTGGCATCCTCGTGAAGAGACACGGAAGGATGGGACCGAATCGGGTCGAATGTCGGGCTGGGAAGTTGGGTGTGGTGGCGATGGGAGTTGGCACTCGAACCCCAGTCTCACTCCCTCATTCGCTCACTTGCTCTCCTGAAACACCTGGTACAAATGCCGGCTCATCGGCCGTCGTCAGCTCACCGCACGGCGTATCGTCGGCTGCCGAGCGGTAGATGCCGTCGATCACTTGCTGTACCGCAAGCGCCTCCGTGACCGTGTTCCGTCTCGGTGGCGTTCCGCGTTCGATAGCACGCAGAAACGAGCGTGCCTGCCGTTCATACGGGTCGACCGGATCGACGTGTATGTCAGTTTTGTGCCCGGATTCGAAGAGCTCGAGTCGTTCTTCGTTCGGATGGAGCATCGCCCCGCCCTCGGTCCCCTCGATCACGAACGACCGGTTGTCGGGCCCGTTTGACTGCCACGCGACCTCGAGCGAGATCGTCGTTCCGTCCACACAGCGGATAAACGCACTCGCTGCGTCCTCAACATCGAACTCGTGTTCGGGCGCGCGCCGCGTCGTCCCGACGATGTCGTCGACCAGCGGATATCCCGTGAGGTACAGTGCGAGATCGATCGCGTGCACGCCGATGTCGATCACGGCACCGCCCCCGGCGATCGCTCGTTGGGTGAACCAACCGCCTGCACCGCTGTCGGGCACCCCCCGCTGTCGCACGTAGTTCGCCTGCACGTGCGTCAGTGACCCGAACCGACCCACCTCCTGTAACTGTTTGAACTGCTCGACGATCGGTCGAAATCGGTTGTGGAAGCCAACCATGCACACACCCTCCGCAGTCGCCGCACTGTCAGCGATCCGCACTGCATTGGGTACAGTGTCCGCCATCGGCTTCTCGAGGAACACGTCGAGACCGGACTCGAGTGCCGCGACGGCGTAGCGATCGTGGTAGGCGTTAGGGACCGCGACGACGACGGCGTCGACGGTGTCGAAGAGGTTGTGGTGATCGTCGAAGACCGGACTGTCGTACCGGTTGGCGAAACGCTGTCGTGCTCTGGCCGTGGTATCCATACCGGCGAGACTCGCTCCGAGGGCGGCATATCGGTCGGCGTGGAGCAAGCCGATGTTGCCAAGGCCGATGAGCCCGATCGTCGGTTGGTGGTTGGTGGTGTCCATACACGTTCAGAGTTACGCTGTAAACGCCGGAACTGCGAGCGACTGTCGCAGTCCGAGTGCAGTGTTTCCGGCGTACAGCGTACAGCGTGCAGTGTATAGTCCGCACAACGCAGTGCACACACCTCGCTGGAATCACTGCTTGTCAACTCGATTCAGCATCGACGAATGTCGCCAATCGACGCCGTTCAATTCCGGTTCACGATCAGTTGTAGGTGAGACTGCGCAATTACGCCGCTGCCCAACTGTGTGCATGACCAAACCCTAACCACATCGCTCCCACCCGTGGCTGTTCGCTCTCGATACAAGTCACTAGTCGCACGCTGTCGGTCCTGGTCGGCTGTCGAACACTCGGAGCCGATTTGGAGGGGCGGAGACAGTCTCGGACGAACTAGCTACTCGAGTTGGAGGGCGTTCCTGGCTCACACCGGAGGCACGCACTCACTCGGGGTCGACCGTCCCAGTCGGTGCGTCTCCGCTTGCAGTGGTCTCACTCGAGTCCTCTCGGGTCGCGGTGGTCTGGTGGGGGGCTGGTGTGTGTGCGTCGTCGCCGGCTGAGTGGTCCGGTGTAGACTCTGGCCGCGCACTTGGTCCGGCGTCTATTTCGGTGTCAGCGGCGCTGTCTGCTTCGCTCTCGTCGACTGCGCTCGATTTTGGAATCTCGATGCGGAGGGTTCCGGTTTCGGAGAGGGTCGCGGTGCCGGCGTTTGGGTCGACGACCGCATCGGGGGGTAGTTCGGCCACTCCACCGAGGTGCATCCCGCGGCCGGGGAAACACATCGAGTACTCCTCGCGGAAGGGACGAAAGCGGTCGACCTTGATCTTGACGTTGCCGTCGATGTAGCGGACCTGGATGTCGTCAGTCTCTGCACCCGGTGCGTCGAAGACGACGAGATACGAGATGTCGTCCTCGAGAACGTCGACGTCGAGGGCACGATGGTTCTGGATGCGGCCGCTGGCGCGGCCAAGTTGACGGTACAGCGTGTGCTTGATCGAGGAACCGAGTTCGTTCGCGGTCACGCTGTCACCTCTGTCGAAGAGACGGACGAGCGAGGGCGATGATATTGGCACGAACGGCGCGTGCTGTACGGGAGAGACGGCGGGGAGTGAGCGCATAGCATGGCCGGATGTACGGTTACGTGATCCCCGTTGATATTGATTTTGGTACCGAGTAAATTAACGTCTGACACGTCCCCGAGCGAGATGGGTGAGTGGTATCGCGACTATAGTAACAACTGCAACTAGTTACACACTGATCGCACGTTCGCGGTTCTCGCTCAGTTCACTCGCTCCGAACCGCGCTGCCGCCGTGCGATCAGGTGTGCAGTGACTTGCAGTGGCTACTATAGCTATTGGCTGTTCCCGTCTCGACTACGAAGAGACGGGCTCACAACTCGACCGCCTCGAGACAGTCGGTCCCGCCGCAGACGGGACAGGAGAGTTCGGAGACGCCGAACTTGTCCGGCACGTCGTAGGTGTAGTGGTTTTCGAATAGGTCGAGAAAGCAGTCGTCGTCGGTGCAGACGATCTCTTCGGTTGGCGGCATGAGCGACAGTACCGGGACCAGGACCATCAACGCGGCGGTTGCGGCGGTCCGTACGCCACACTCGCGCCGTCCCGCGCGTTAGTCACCGTTTTGTCGTTCCAGGCGCTATCCGACGCTATGACTGACTCCGGTCCCGGTTCCACCGCTGGCTCCGGTCCCGCCTCCGGGACGGAGCGCGGGAGCGAGGGGCTCTCGGTGACGATCGTCGATGGCTACGTCGACGAGCCCGCCCACTTCGGCGTGCCGCCGTACATCTCGACGTATCCACGGTACACGGCCGGCGCACTCGTCGATGCGGGCGTGCCACCCGAACAGATTACCTACCACACGATCGACGGCCTGCGCGACGAGCCCGACCGTTGGCGGGACATCGACGAAGCGGACCTCATGATCTACCTCGGCGGGATGACCGTCCCCGGCAAGTACGTCGGCGGGACGCCCGCCGAACCCGACGAGGTCCGCAAGCTGGCGTGGACCGCGAACGGCACCAGCCTGATGGGTGGTCCCGTCAAGTTCGGTGTGGGCGACGAAAACGCCGGCGCGACCGAAACCGAACGCCAGGACCTCGACTTCGACTTCGTCGCCAAGGGCGATGTCGAGGCCGCCGTCCACGACTTAGTTGAGAGCGGCCTCGAGGGTTTCAACAACCGAATGCGAGACGTGGACGAGGTCTCCCGGTGGGCCCAGCAGGGCGCGTTCGTGGTCGAACAGCACCCGAACCATCCCGACTATCTGATCGCCGAACTCGAGACGTCCCGCGGCTGTGCCTACCGCTGTTCGTTCTGTACCGAACCACTGTACGGCAATCCGACGTTCCGGCCGCCGCCGACAGTCGTCGGCGAGGTCGACGCGCTCGCGGACTACGGCGTGAAACACTTCCGGATCGGCCGGCAAGCCGATATTCTCGCCTACGGCGGCGACGGCGAAGCGCCGAATCCCGACGCCCTCCGCCAGCTCTATGGCGGCATCCGCGAGGTCGCGCCCGATCTCGAGACGCTCCACCTCGACAACATGAACCCGATCACGATCGTCGAGTGGCCCGAGCAGAGCCGCGAGGGAATCCGGATCATCGCCGAGCACAATACGCCCGGCGACACCGCCGCGTTCGGACTCGAATCCGCCGATCCGCTGGTCCAGGAGGAGAACAATCTGAACGTCACCGCCGAGGAATGCTTCGAAGCGGTCAAGATCGTCAACGAGGAGGCGGGCTGGCGACCGGGTGGACCGGACGACCCGACGGCCGATTCGTCACAGTCCGACTCGAACGTCCGTCAGCTCCCGAAACTCCTCCCCGGAATCAACCTCCTGCACGGACTCAAGGGTGAGCGCGAGGAAACCTACCAGCACAACCGCGAGTTCCTCCAGCGCGTCTACGACGAGGGCTACATGCTCCGTCGGATCAACATCCGGCAGGTCATGTCCTTCGACGGCACCGACATGTCCGACACCGGCGCGGAAATCGCAAACGAGCACAAGAAGCTCTTCAAACGCTACAAGCAGCAAGTTCGCGAGGAGATCGACAACCCGATGCTCGAACGGGTCGCCTCGCCCGGAACCGTGCTCTCCGACGTGCATCTCGAGTACCATCAGGATGGCAGGACCTTCGGCCGACAGCTTGGAACCTACCCGCTGCTCGTCGGTATTCCCGGCGAACGGGAACTCGGGCGGACGATCGACGTTGCAGTCGTCGATCACGGCTACCGCTCGGTGACGGGTGTTCCGTATCCGCTCGACCTGAACGACGCATCGATGGACGAACTCACGGCGATTCCCGGCGTCGGCGATCGGACGGCGGGCGATATCGTCGTCAACCGGCCCTACGACTCCGTCGCGGCGGCGGAACTCGAGACGACCATCGATGTAGACGAGTTCGTGACGACGCGGCCGTTCGAGCACGCGGATTGATGATTGATCCGGGCTGACGGTACGCCTGTGTGTCACAGTCCGCACGGATTGTCTCGGTGGCCCCTCGAAACGACCGGTTGAAACCGGTTGTCTACGGAAAAATTCCCGACCATGGTCGGTAGTTCTAATACGGATGAGCGTTAGAGGTGGAATTGAGGGTCTACCTGTGGAAATATCTGAAAAACTCCTGTGTCTGTTCAGTACGGAGGTTTCGGCAGAGGAGGACCGATACGTCATCGAAGTACCACGTCAGGAAGTCGAGACCGGCGACATCGATCCCGACGAGATCTATCGCGTCGCACTCATCTCTCGCGAGGATGAGGGTGGTGAGACCGAAGCGTCTACGGCACAACCGCAGGCGCAAACGCAGACGCAAACACAAACGGCACCGTCGGAGCCACAGCCACCGGTCGATGTCGGTGAAACGCGCTACGTCGAAATCGAAGATATCGGCAAGCAGGGTGATGGGATTGCTCGTGTCGAACGCGGGTACGTCATTATCGTCCCGGGTGCCGATGTCAACGACCGCGTCAAGATCGAAGTGACGGAAGTCAAATCGAACTTCGCCGTCGGCGAAATCATCGAAGAGACGTTCTGACTCCCACTCGGGAGTCTCGCGGTTATTGCGGCGGTCCGTGTGTCACAGCGCCCTGTCGCCCTCCAGCGGCTGTGATTTCGGCAGTTCTCTCGTTCCCCCGTTCGTTCTCGAAGGCGCACACTCACTCGTTCTGACCTGTAGGCCGCTCTTTTGTCCGTTGTTCACTGTGTCGATTGCCGGAGATATGTGACTGTGGCTGTGAGTATACCTGTGACGACGACTGCTCCCTCTGAACGCATAGAGACAGAGAGAGGGTCAGCTACAGACACAGAGAGGCACCACAAACACTGCACACAGCGACTTGCCGCTCTCAGCGGCGGAACTCGGTACTTGCAACTCGCAACTACCAGCCTGGAATTGTTCGCTGATACAGTGCCGGATCGTCGTGATAACAGTCACCGACGACGACCGCGTCCGCACCCGCCTCGAGTATCTCGGTCGTCTTCGCGGCCGAGTCGATGCCGCCGCCGTAGAGCAATGCCGTCTCATCGAGGTATCGCGCGGCTGCTTTCACGTCCTCCGGGCCGCCATAAGTGCCCGAGTATTCGACGTAGAAGATCGGGAAGTCGTAGAACATCTCGGTTGCGAGCGCGGCCCCGGCAACCTGTTCGGACGTGTACGCCGTCTCGACGCCGGACACATCCGCTGCAGCCGAGTCGACGTGCTGGACGACGTACCCCTCGCCGACCAGTTTCGTCGCCAATCGCTCGACGGCGTCGACGCCCTTGGAAGTGATCAGATCACCGACGAGCGGGACGCTACTCCCAGTAAGTTCGTCCGGCTTGCGCGCGATTTCGGCGAAGAGATCGAGGTGCTTCCCAACGAAGTTGTTTCGGTCGCCGTTGTAGACAGCGGGGACGGAGAGATAGTCGATCGCGTCGAGAGTGTCCGTCGAGACCTGTTCGGCGCTGTAGGGCTCCTGAAAGATCGGCACGTCCGGAGCGAGCCGTAAGATCGACTGGATCGTCGCCAGCGTGTTCGCCTCCGTCACGTCATCCGATCCGCCGACGATCACCAGATCGGTGTCCGCGATGACGCCGGCATCGTCCGGGAGCGGCTTCGCGGGGTCGACCTTCGTGACGTGGCGGATGTCGGTCCACGGAATGTCCATACTGAACTATTTGACGACGCGTATAAATTTCCCGCTGGTTTCGTGTTGCTCCGATCGGCGTCAGTCGTCGATCGGTGTCCCGTCCGGCCGTTTCGCGCCCTCGGAATCGTGGACGACGATTTCACCGGGGTCCACCGCTGTCGGTTCGTATGCGTCACGGACACCGATCGCCTCTTCGAGTTCCCGCACGGCGCGCTCCTTGAGCGCCGCGGCGAGGTCCTCGGCGTCTGACCGGGAGATGTCACGACCGAGGCCCTCGCACTCGTGGGCTTGGACGACACTCTCCTCGTCGCCGGTTTCGTCGACTTCCCGTTGCGCTCCCAGCGCAACGCTGTCAACGACCTCACCCATTGGCTGACTGGTGCCGGCGAGCGCTACGCTGAATGGGTAGGTCCGACAGATCAGCGGCCGGTCATCGTGTGCGACACAGGCACCGACACCGTTGTCGTCCTCCTCGTAGAAGGCACAGTCGCCACAGCTGTCGGTCTGGAGCGCCCACTCGAAGGTCTCCCCCTCCGGCCCGTCCTCACCGTCGGCGAGTCCATAGGGCATTGGTCGGGCGACATCGCGCCAGTCGTGCTCTGTCGTCTCCTGTAGATCGCGCACTTCGTCAGGGAACACCGTCGCCGTGTGGTCGTCCTCGGCCTCGCCCGTACAGCACGCGCCACAGCGCGTGCACTCGAATCCGATCGACTCGATGGCGTCGGCGAGCGCGTCGACCTCGAGGGCGCGGGCTTCCTCGAGTTCCGCCTCCAGTGATTGCACGTGTACGTCTGGTCATACGCGCCGAGCGGGAAAAGTAAGTCGCTCGTGATGCCGATGCTGTGTCGTCCCTATCCGCCCATTGGACGGACAGCCGAACCGAACGCAGGACAAACTGTTACGACTTCTCGCAACATATGTTGCACCATGACATCATTGAACGAGGAGATGGCCGACGTCCAGACGGAGATCGATCGCGTCCGCGATCGAATTCGGACGGATGTCCCCACCCTGTTCAAGTTCGACGTCACCGTCAGTCAGATCGAGTACAACGCGACTAACAACAGCGTCACCCTTACGGTCGAGCCGAGTTCCAACGCCCGTACGCAAATATCGGACGAGTTCGGCGGCGTCAGGGTGAAGATGGAAGACCAGCTGACCTTCGAGTTCCAGTTCAGTTCACAGGAGTAGCGCTACGACCTGCCGGTGCAAAACCGGTTATCGGGGCGGGCACGCTCGCCGTCCCACTCGAGTGCCCCCTCAGTATCGAGTTTCGCGAGGTGCGCGTGAACGGTCGTCCGCGCGAGGTCACGGACACCGGTCAGGTCCTTCTCGTACGCGCCGTCGAGAATCTCCGCGAGCGTCGTCGCGCCGTCCTCGACGGTCGCGAGCACGCGTTGTTCGCGGCGTGCGCGGTGATCGAGCAGCCGTTCGATCGTCTCCCGCGACGCGTTGATCGTCGGTCCGTGGCCCGGATAGAGCGCCGGCGGGTTCCGCGCCCAGAGTCGACGCAGCGTCGTCACGTACGCACGCATATCTCCCTCGGGAGCGCCGACGACGACGCTGCCCTCGCGGACCGCACAGTCACCACAGAGGATCGGCCCGCTCCGGCCGCACTCGAGTGCGACGTGGTCGGGCGCGTGGCCCGGCGCATCGAGGACGCGGACGGGTTTGTCGCCGAGCTGAATTGTCGTTCCGGGTCCGAGCTCGCGGTCGGGTCTGTGTCCAGTTGCCGCTTGAAAGCGGTCGACGCGGCCGCGTCTGGCCCAGACGGTTGCGTCGGTGTCTTCGGCGTAGGCGGCGACAGCGCCGACGTGGTCCGGATGCGTGTGGGTGACGACGATGTGGTCGACAGTGCGATTGGCGACGAGTTCGTCGAGTGCGTCGGTTCTGGTAGCTGGGTCGACAAGCACGGCAGGATCTTCGCCGATGACGTACGCGTTCGTCTTGCCGCTCGGTGCGCGTGTTTCGACAGGAACGACACAGCGAGTAATAGCACTGCACTCAGTCACGGCGGCGGTGTCGGGCGGAGACGCAACCATAGTCCGACATCACGGGCGACGACAATGTGATTGTCGACAGCACAACCCCTGTGATCGGCGGTTAGTTCTTCAGATGTCAGTTCTTCAGGTAGTACACTTGCTTGCGGGCGTCGCGGAAGCTGTATCGTGAGTCGACGAGGCCGACGTCCTCGAGACGGTTGAGCGCGTAGCGAACGGTGCGGTCTGGCAGCAGTGATTCCTCGGCGAGTTGCCCCTGCGAGAGCGGCGAATCGGTTTCGAGAACTTTCGCGACCAGTTTTGCGCTTGGTGGGAGGTCACGAAGTCGCTCGCGGTACTCGTCGGCTGAAAGAACCTCTTCGGTTGCTGCGGTGCCATCCTCTGCGGTACTCATGCTCATACCATGTCGAGCGGAATCAGTGCTGGTAAAGCTTCCCTATATGTGGATACGAATAATCCAAGTTGTATAAGGAGTACACATGTGATATTAATACGGATCGCTGTGTGGGTCGATCGCTAGATGCACTCCGTTCCCGCAGTTGATTCTGGGCGAACTTGTTCGGGAGTTACCCGACTGGTGACCAGTCAGATGTGCCGACCAACTCCAGTATCGTTTTATCCCACGGCTACTGTAGTTGCGCCCAGTGTGAAAGGACAGGAGTGGTACCAGGCCGACGACGTCGCCGAGGAATACGACGACAAACGCTTTTCGAAGGGCGGACAGCTGATCGACCGCCGCGAGAAGCAAGCCGTCCTCGAGGCGATCATGCCCGTCGAGGACCGGAATATCCTCGAGATCGCCTGTGGTACTGGGCGATTCACGGTGATGCTCGCCGAACAGGGCGCCGACGTCGTTGGACTCGACATCTCTGCAGCGATGCTCCAACAGGGACGAACGAAAGCACAGCGCGCCGACCCCGCGGGGACACTCGAGTTCCTTCGTGGTGACGCCGGGCGGTTGCCGTTCCCGGACGATCACTTCGATACGGTGATCGCGATGCGCTTTTTCCACCTCGCGGACGATCCGGAGGCGTTTTTGCGGGAGATGCGTCGCGTCTCGCGCGACCAGATCGTCTTCGATACGTTCAACCGCTTTAGCGCGCGCAGCGTCTATAACTGGGCGCTGCCGATGGGATCGCGACTGTACTCGAAGAGTGAGGTCAGCGAGTTGCTCGCGAAGACGAACCTGACGCTGGTCGACGTCGAGGACGACTTCCTCGTTCCGTACGGCCTCTATCGCTCGATTCCGAACGGGCTCGCCTCGCCGATCCGGACGATCGATACGGCGGTTGGCGGGAACGCAGTCACCGATCACTTCGCGTCGGTGTCGTACTGGAACACGCGGCTTCGGTGACGAACGCTCACCACTCAGTATCACCACCGGGCAAATCCCATCGTATTTTTACTCCCGGGGTGTTCTACCACACAGTATGGAGCTCTCGGTAGTCGTCTCGACGCTCAACGACCGGGAGCGATTGCTGTCCTCGCTCGACGCACTCTGTGAGGTTGTCCCGCAGTCGACGGAAGTGATCGTCGTCAACGGTCCTTCTTCTGACGGAACGACGGGTGTTGTCCGTGATCGGCCCGACGTCGACGTGCTCGTCGAGATTTCGGAGCGAAACGAGAACGTCTCGCGCAACGTCGGCTGCAGCGTCGCAACGGGCGACGTGATCGCCTTCCTCGACGGCGCGCACGCGGTCAAGAACGGCTGGGTCGACGCTGTCGAAACTGCGTTCGCGGATGGCGCGGACGTAGTCACCGGCCCGGTCACCGGCTCGGGGGAACTCGAGACGGTCAATGCTGAGCGGACGGCGACCGTCGCCCGTCGATCGGTGACGCTGTTCGACGGGAGCAACGTCGCCTTCGACCGAACGGTGCTCGACGCGCTCGACGGGTTCGACGAATATCTGAAGGGTGACGGAGCACGCGACTGTGCACATCGGGTGGCGGGCCTCGGCTTCGACGTGCACTGGCAGGGAGAGATGGCTGTTCGCGCCGAAGTTGGTGCCGATGGCGGCCAGACTGAGTATGACTGGGGAGCGACGTACCGGGCGCTGTCCTACCGGCTCGCGAAGAACTACGGACCGCGGCCGACGGTCGTCGTGCGGACGATCGGCAGCGCGCTTCGAGACGGTGGGTCCGGCGTTCGCCGGATCGTCTCCGGCGAGGCGACGCCAACGGGTTGGGTGTCGGACGGTACCGACGTTGTTACCAACACCGCGCGCGGGTTCGTCGACGGTATTCGGGCACGCGTCGGTGACCGGTCGGCACAGCGGAATCCGAACGGAATTTCGGTGCGCCACGATCGGGCCGTTCGGGTGTACGACCGCCGGTAGACCGAACGAAGCGCTGACGGTGTCCGAGAAATCTTACTCTGGGTCGAAGCCGCCAGCTAGCGCATCGAGCGCGAACAACACGAGTGCCCCGAGCACCGCCCAGGCGAGCGTAAACCCGATGACTTCACTCGTCCAGGCGTGTGCCTCGCCGATGTTGTGCAGCGGCGCAGGCACCGAGCCAGCGATGAGGCCGACCAGAAAGAGCAACGTCAGGTCGCGTTGCCAGTCGAGGGCCGCTCGAACCACGCGAGCGATCGTAACCAGTCCGACCAGCCCGCCAACGACGAAGACGACGACGGCCGTCCCCGGATCAAGCACGTTCTCTACCGAGCCGACGCCCGAGACGTACTGGCCGATTGCGGTGAGAAAGTCGCTCAACTCGGTCATCATCACGACGTACTGGCCGAGCAGAATCAGGATGAGCGAGCCCGAGACGCCGGGGAGGATCATCGCACTGATCGCCAGCGCACCAGAGAGGAAGATGAGCACCAGCCCGGTTCCCGGTAGCTGAAGTACGTTACTTGCGACGAGCAATGCGAGTGCGGTCCCAGCTCCTGCTGCGAGGACGTGTTTCGTCGTGCTGAACGGCAGGCTCCGAAAGAGGACCACCGCCGAGGCGGCGATGAGCCCGATGAAGAAGCCAAAGAGTGCGATCGGCTGGGATTCGGACAGCGCGGAGACCGCACTGCCGATGAGCGCGACCGCGGTTACCATCCCGATACCGAGCGGGAGCAGAAACTGCAAGTCCATCTCGAGTAGTGCCTCGCGCGCACGGTCACGACGATTGGGGTCGTAGCCACGGAGGACCTCAAGTGCGCGGCCGGGCGTGAGGGCGGTGACGGCGGTGATGAGGCGGCTGTAGAAGCCGAGCAGGAGGGCGACGGTGCCGCCGGAGATGCCGGGAAGGGCGTCGGCGATGCCCATACAGAGGCCGTAGCAGTAGGTCCGAAGGAGGGCGAGACGGTCGCTGACGCCCTGGTCGACGTTATATCCCATTGATTGGTGGTTGCTGGATCTTCCAGCGGGTTCGGGTACGCTGAGTGTGCCGGGTGTGCCGGGTGTGCTGGGTACGCCGGGTACGCCGAGCGTTCCGAGTGTTCGTCGAGTGTCGGGCAAACAGTGATCGCAGCCGACTCCATCCCGCGTCCATACGTGGCGGGTATTGGGGCATGACTATAAATTACTACACTCGTCGCAGCAGTGGAGGATCATTGTCAGGTCTGGAAGGTCGACGGGATACAATCGTCGCGCTCAGGGCTCGGCTCACCGCACTCAGTGACGAATTCGCAACTGTGCATCCGGCGAGAGCGCCTCGATCACGCGACACGCATTCTTCGAAAACGCCCGCCAGAGCTTATCTTCGGAGACGTCGAGCGTGAGAATCTCCATCACCGCGACGTTTGGATGGCAGGCCGGCGCACCGCTGCCGAAGAGGACACGGTCAGGGTGCTCAAGGAGCGCGCGCTCGAGTACGTCCCGATAGCGGACGAAACTCGTCTCGACGTAGCAGTCGTCGAACTCGTCCAGTAAATCCACCATCTCGTGCATCTGCGACCGGCTGAGTGGGTGGCCGCCGAAGTGGGCGACGACGACGGGAAACGAGCGCCCGAAGACGGTCTCGGCGAGCGCGGCTGGTGGCGCATCCGCACCACCGCGGACGATCAACGGGAGGCCCACATCGTCGAGCGTCTCGAGTACCTCCTCGTCTGGCAGGCCGTCGGTGAGTGGGTCGAGGACGAAGCCATGAAAGCGGTCGTCGTAGGCGTACTTTTCGACGTCACCGGGTGTTGTGTGGTACTCCTCTCGGCCGCGGCAGCTGACGACGTTGTGCAGGCGGCTCGTAGCGGTCGCCCCGGGCCGACGCGAGCCGTTGATTCGGGCGAACGCGACGAAGGGGCGGTCGACGCTGCGTCTGGCGACGCCGTTGTTGGCCGCGACGTAGCTCGTCTCCGGTTCGGCCGGTGGAAAGACGACCGATCTGGTGATTCCCGCCTGATGCATCTCCCGTTCGAGGCGGTCGGGAGTGATCGTCCGATCGTGCGGTTCGTCGCGTCGTCCGGGGGCCAGCCGAGCGTAGCTGTCGACGACGCGAAACCCGTGTTCCAGCTCCAGCATCCCACGCGGTTATTGTGTGTCGAACCATATTTTGCTACCGACTTTCACAGCGACTGGGAGCACTCGTCTGTCGGTGTCAGAATCGCAAGACGGAGAAGGTGAAGGAGGAAAAAGTTTATATAGAAGTGCTGACGACATAGTTAGTGAGGATACAATCATGGCACAACAGCGACGCATGGGCGGACAGCCCATGTTCATTATGAGCGAGGACAGCCAGCGAACACAGGGCCGCGACGCCCAGTCGTCCAACATCATGGCCGGCAAGGCAGTTGCCGAGGCCGTACGGACGACGCTCGGACCTCGTGGGATGGACAAGATGCTCGTCGACTCGAGCGGTGAGGTCGTCATCACCAACGACGGGGCGACCATCCTGAACGAGATGGACATCGAGCACCCAGCGGCCCAGATGATCGTCGAAGTCGCCGAGACCCAGGAGGAGGAAGTCGGCGACGGCACGACGACTGCAGGTGTCATCGCTGGGAACCTCCTCGGCGAGGCCGAGGACCTCATCGATCAGGATGTCCACGCCACGACCATCGTCGAGGGCTACCACGAGGCCGCCTCGATCGCACAGGACGCAATCGACGAGCAGGTCGGTGACGCCGCCGTCGACGACGAAATCCTGAAGCAGGTCGCCGAATCCAGCATGACCGGCAAGGGCACCGGTGGCCTCACCGCCGAATCCCTCGCCGAGACGGTTGTCGAGGCCGTCCGCCACGTCGAGAGCGACGAGGGCGTCGCCCGCGACAACGTCACCGTCCACACCCAGATCGGTGCTTCCTCGAACGCGACCGAACTCGTCCCCGGCATCGTCATCGACGAGGAGCCGGCTCACGAGGGCATGCCCTCGGAGGTCGAGGACGCCTCGATCGCCGTCCTCGACGTCGAACTCGGCGTCCGCACCGGCGATGTCGACGCGGAGTACGCCATCGACTCCATCGACCAGCTCAACGCGGCCATCGACGCTGAAGAGAGCGAGGTGCAGGGCTACGCCGAAACCGTCGCTGAAAGCGGTGCTGACGTCGTCATCACCACGGATGACGTCGACGACCGCGTGAGCACGTTCCTCGCGAACGAGGGCATTCTCGTCTTCGAAAACGTCGGCAGCAGCGACACCAAGGACATCATCTCCGCAACCGGCGCAACCCGCGTCGGCGCACTCGATGACCTCGAGGAAGCCGACTTTGGACACGCCGACCGCATCAGCGCCGAAAACTACGGCGACGACGACCTCGCGTTCGTCGAAGGCGGTGCAGCCGCCGAGACCGTCACCGTCTTCGTCCGCGGCGGCACCGAGCACGTCGTCGACGAACTCGAGCGCGCCATCGGTGACGCACTCGACGTCGTCTCCACCGCACTCGAGTCGGGCGAGGTCGTGCCCGGTGCCGGTGCAACCGAGATCGCCATCGCCGACAAGATTCGCCAGGAAGCCGCCGGGATCGAGGGTCGCAAGCAGCTCGCTGTCACCGCCTTCGCGGACGCGCTCGACGTCGTGCCACGAACGCTCGCCGCGAACACCGGTCAGGACCCAATCGACGCACTCGTCGACCTCCGCGCTGCCCACGAATCCGAGGGCCGCGCCGGCCTAATCACCGACGGTGAAGATGTCACGATCGGCGACCCACTCGAGTCCGGTGTCGTTGACCCAGCCGATGTCAAGCGTGAAGCGGTCGAGAGCGCGACCGAAGCCGCGACGATGATCGTCCGCATCGACGACGTCATTGCCGCCGAATAACGCGTCCGTCGCTGTCTTTCTCGGCGGTACGGCTTGCCGCCTCGCGTTTTTTAGCCGCCTGAGATACCGAAAGCGGAGCGCTCGTACCGCGTGGTAGGCACTGCGTTCTGATCGCTCGGCTACTACGTTCTGGTGTTCGAACTGGTCACGTCTCCTGACTGGCCAATAGTGTTAAGTGTTAACATCCCTTGTCCCTAGCTGTTATGTCCGGCATGGCTCCATCAGACCGATTGACGCCGGTCGACGAGGCGGTTGGTCAGACCGTCTACCACAACGACGCTCGCGGCACCTACCACCTGTGGTGTGACGAAAGCGAGTACGAGCCCGTGACAGTGGCGCTACCGCTCGCCATTTCGTCGATTTCGGGCGTTGAGCCGGCCGAACTCGAACCGCTCGCGAACAGTATCGATCCGGACGCGCTGAACGCGCTGGTCACTGACTGGCGTCGGCGGTCGGCACGCCGGATCGGCGAGCGAACCGATTCGATCTCGTTTCTGTTCGCCCAGCACGACATCACGATTCACGACGACGGCGAAATCGTGATTGATCCTCGGCGGGCTGACATCGTTGGCTAACGCGCTGCCAGCCGTTCTTTGGACTGGCCTATCCTGTCCTGTCTGACCGTGCCAATTAGCTCCAGCGCTGGCGCTCACAACTGTCTCGCCACCAGCCTATAGTAGCCACTGAAAGTCAGTGCACACCCAATCGCACGAAGGCTATGTGATTGATGTGTAAACAGTTCCAGTTGGTACTATAGTATTTCCTCGCTCATCGTCCATCGCTACGACTCGACCACGGGGAACTCGAGTACCACCCGATCACCGGCCCCGAGATCGAACGCTTCGTTGCCCCGTCCCTGGTTGACATCGAGTTCGACGTAGCCGTGGCTGCCGGCGGTTGCGAGGCGGTCGCCGACGGGAACGGCAGCGAAGGTGTCCACAGCAGGTACCCGCTCGCCGTTCGCAAGTACGTGGGTGCGGTCGTTGTCGTGGTCGTTGTCGTTGTCGTGGTCACGGCCACCTGCCGCCAGAAATCTCCCTGGTACGTTCGTAATAGCGTTGCCGAAATCATCGACGACGAGCACCTCTCCCTCAGCGCGGTCATCGTCAACAGTTGCGCTCGGTAGCGAGAGGTCGACGACCGACTCCGTCCGCTCGAGGAAGGGGAGTTCGATCAGGTCGTCGCACCGGTCGAGGCCGAACTCGTGAACGTCGCCAGCAGCGGGTGCGAACACGTCGCGGCCGTGGAAGGTGTTGCTTGCTGGGCCAGCCGCGTCGTCGCTCTGCTGGGGACCGCCCTGGCCCGCAACCGCCGGCGGCTCGAGTTCGGTTTCGTCGATGACGTAGTACTCGAGTGGCCCCGCCGACGATGTGTCTCCGTCTTCGCCTGCGAGTCGGCGGGCGGCGGGCAGCAGGACGCCGTTGTCCGGTCCGACCAGGATGTGCTCGCCCGCGCGGACGACGAGTGCGTCGCGGTCGGTGCCGACGCCAGGGTCGACGACGACGAGGTGAACTGCCGGTGGGTAGTACGGCAGGATTTCGCGCAGCCAGAAGCTGCTCGCCCGGATATCTTGGCGTGGGAAGTCGTGGGCGATGTCGACCAGTCTGGTGGTGTCGGTGTTGGGAGTGGTACTGGTAGTGGTGGACGGAGTGGGCGAGGTGGATGAAGTGACGGGAGTAGTTCCGGTGTCTGTGTCCGTCTCCGCGTCTGTACCCGTGGCCGTGCCTGTTCCTGTTCCTGTTCCTGCGCCAGTTCCCGTTTCAGCGCTGGCATCCACACGCTGACAGAGCACGCCCTTCATCGTCGCCGGATACGGCGAGCCAAAGTCCGACGCGATCGTGATCATGCCGTATCAAAGCCGCCGATTCAGAAAAGGTTGTTCGGAACCGGACACCCGGTCGGAAAGCGGGACCCTGCCGCCCGCTCAGGTCTCGCCACGAACAGCCGCAATCAGCCAGGCAACAGCCCAGCAGACCACCGCCAGCAGAAACAGGGCGACCGCCTCGTGGCCAGTTACGCCGGCGACGGACTCGAGTCCGAACGTCAGTGCGATCGACACTGGTCGGAACCCAGGTCCCCAGAACTCCGCAAAGATAACGACGATCGGATAGCTCACGGCGGCGCTGACGAGCGCACAGCACTCGAGACAGAGCAGGACGAACGTGCCGGGGCCGAGTGCAAGCTCTGTTCCCGATCTTGCTGTGTCGATGACTCGTCGGAGGACAACAAAGCCTGGTGGCAGACCGGTGGTCAACGCCACCGCGACTGCGTACATCGAAACGCTCTGGAGCAGATTGCTGAGTGCAACAGAGCCGCTCGTCGGTGTCGTCATCTCGGTAGCAACGGCGAGCGTTACGAGCATCCCTCCGAGCGCGGAGACGCCGAGTATTGCCATCGTCGCCGCAACCCAGACTGATGGAAACCGAGACAAATCACGCCCCTGTGAGCGGTCTGGAACCGGAGTGTACACGCGCTAGTCGCCGTTCGAATCCGAGCCGCTGACCATCTGAATGCGTTCGATACCGCCGATTTCGTCGACGACTTCGACGACCGGTTCGGGGACGAGCGACTCCCAGTCGTCGCCGTTGATCATGCGTTCGCGAACCTCGGAGCCCTCGAGTACGTCCCGGTTGAACATCGGGGACTGGCGGATTTCGATGTCGGCCTCGCGAAAGAGTTGGATGACGAGCGGGTTGTTCGAGTAGGCGACGTCGAAGTCGGGGCTCATGCTCTGGACGTGGCTCACCCAGACAGAGTTACGTTCTAAGTCCTCGATGGGGACGGCGTAGGTGACGAGGTCGGTGTCGACGAGCGATTTGGTGATCATCATGATTCGCTCGCCGGCGGTGAACGGGTTGCGAACGGTGTGTGAGTTGTCGGCACTGCCGATGCCGAGAACGAGTTCGTCGACGTCGGCGGCGATGCGTTCGACCATGTTGTAATGGCCGTTGTGGAAGGGCTGAAAGCGGCCGATGTAGAACCCCCGGGTCATGCCGGACATTGTTTGGGCATCGCGCTTAAGCGTGGCGAGTTAGTCGCGGGCGAATCGGTTTCGCATTGGCTATCGCCTGCCGTTTTCTCACCGCTTGAGCTGATCACAGGCATTCCCCCATATTCGAAAACAGATACGTTCGGCATTGTATGAACCGATCTCGAGTTCTCGGCAACGAAACCGGTTTCTTCCCGTGAGTGTCCGGGAATGTAACAGGTAATTCGCTGTCACGTCCATTCGGATATTGACCAGTACTGTTCCGATATAGGACGTGTCCGTTAGCCGCCCTATCTGCCGTTTTCGGCACTCGACACGATTCGACGCATGGAGAAAGTATATCAGTGGCAATCCCTTCGAAACAGGTACCGAACAGAGTTCTATGAGCAACGATACGAACGTTGACGACCCTCCCGAGGACGCCTCCGGAGCTGCGCCGGACGAGGAACAGGCGCAGGAGACAGAACGGGAGCACGAGACCGAGCGCACGGAGGAGCGCTCACAATCTCCCGCTTCCCAGTCTCAATCACAGTCACCGTCTCAGTCTTCGGAGACGGAGCGTCAGGGAGACCGGTCGCCGACCGATGAAACCGGTGACCCAGACGACGTCGACGGCGGAACTGATGTCACCAGCGACGAGGACGAACAGGATAGTAGGATCACCGTCGGCGACGACGGCCTCGGAACCGACGAGTCCAACGGCCGGGCTGACGCTGGCGACGACAGGACCGACAGTACCGATGACGAGATCGAAACTGTTGATGACCTCGGCAGTACGGTCGAAGTCGATCCTGGCGTCGAAGTAGACGAGGAGATTGCCGAAGACGACCTCCTCGGTGGCCTCCAGATCGAGTCGACCGAGGACATCGAGGTTCCCGACCGACTCGTCGATCAGGTCATCGGGCAGGACGAGGCGCGAGACATCATCATCAAGGCGGCAAAGCAGCGCCGCCACGTGATGATGATCGGTTCCCCGGGGACCGGGAAGTCGATGCTGGCGAAGGCAATGAGTCAGCTCCTGCCACAGGAGGACCTGCAGGACGTACTCGTCTATCACAACCCGGACGACGGCAACGAGCCGAAGGTCCGCACCGTCCCAGCAGGCAAGGGCGAACAGATCATCGACGCGCACAAGGAGGAAGCGCGAAAGCGCAACCAGATGCGCTCGATCCTGATGTGGATCATTATCGCGATCATTATCGGCTACACGATCCTCAGTCCGGCGAATATACTGATGGGGATCATCGCAGCTGGTGTTGTCTGGCTTATCTTCCGCTATACCAGCCGCGGAACGGACGCGATGGTACCGAATATGATCATCAACAACGGCGAGCAGCGCCAGGCACCGTTCGAGGACGCGACCGGCGCTCACGCCGGCGCGCTGCTGGGCGACGTTCGCCACGACCCGTTCCAGTCCGGTGGGATGGAGACGCCGAGCCACGACCGCGTCGAACCTGGTTCGATCCACAAGTCCAACAAGGGCGTGCTGTTCGTCGACGAGATCAACACGCTCGACGTGCGTACCCAGCAGAAGCTGATGACGGCGATCCAGGAAGGCGAGTTCTCGATCACAGGCCAGTCCGAGCGCTCCTCGGGCGCGATGGTTCAGACCGAACCCGTCCCCTGTGACTTCGTCATGATCGCTGCAGGGAACCTGGACGCCATGGAGAACATGCACCCCGCACTCCGGAACCGTGTCAAGGGATACGGGTACGAGGTCTACATGGACGACACCATCGAGTCCACGCCGGAGATGCGCCGGAAGTACGCCCGGTTCATCGCCCAGGAAGTCGAACGCGATGGCCGCCTGCCACACTTCACCCGCGACGCCGTCGAGGAACTGCTCCTCGAGGCCAAGCGTCGCTCGGGCCGGAAGAACCACCTGACGCTGCACTTCCGCAGCCTCGGTGGATTGGTCCGCGTCGCCGGTGACATCGCCCGCGCCGAGGACCGCGACCGCACGACCCGCGACGACGTGCTCCAGGCCAAGCAGCGCTCGCGCTCGATCGAACAGCAGCTGGCCGACGATTACATCGAACGCCGCAAGGACTACGAACTGCAGGTCACCGACGACGGCGTCGAAGGCCGCGTCAACGGCCTCGCAGTCATGGGCGAAGACTCCGGAATCATGCTGCCGGTCATGGCCGAAATCGCGCCCGCACAGGGTGGTGGACAGGTCATCGCCACCGGGAAGCTCAAGGAGATGGCCGAGGAGTCGGTCCAGAACGTCTCGGCGATCATCAAGAAGTTCTCCGACGTGGATCTCTCGGAGAAGGACATCCACATCCAGTTCGTCCAGGCTGGCCAGCAGGGTGTCGACGGCGACTCCGCCTCCATCACGGTGGCAACCGCCGTCATCTCCGCGCTGGAGGATATTCCGGTCGACCAGTCGGTCGCGATGACCGGCTCGCTGTCGGTCCGCGGCGACGTGCTCCCGGTCGGTGGGGTGACCCACAAGATCGAAGCCGCCGCCAAGGCCGGCTGTGACAAGGTCATCATTCCGAAGGCCAACGAGCAGGACGTGATGATCGAAGACGAGTACGACGAGATGGTCGAGATCGTCCCGTGTGAGAACATCAGTGAAGTGCTCGATGTCGCACTCGAGGGCGAACCGAAGAAGGACTCGCTCGTCGACCGCCTGAAGTCGATCACCGGCTCGGCGTTCGACCAGCAGACGGTCGGCTCCGCAAGCGGGTCGAACCCAAGTCCACAGTAACGACAGGAGGGTCGATCGATGGTACAGTGGACGGCGTTCGCGGCGATCACAGGCGTCGTCCTCGTGTTGTTGCTCGTTCTTTCGCATCTCACACAGTCGTCGTTTGCTGACGCTGACAGTGACGGCGACACTGACATCAGTACTGGCACTGACGCTGATACGACGACTCCTACCGACACGGATGCAGCCACTTCTTCCAAGCCTGACTCCTCGCTAGCGAGCGCTAGGGAGTCTGCAGAGTCCGTGGAGTCCGTGACGGAAGAGAACCATCCTGTTCCAGAGTCAGCTACCGATGCCGGTACTGACACGGCTATTGACACTGGGACCGGTACTGGCACCAACACCGATACTGACACCAACACCAGCGTCGATATCGACATCAGCACCGACCTTGGCAACGCCAGCGCCAACACCAACGCCACCGAAAACAGCAAACAGCCAGACGACACAGCACGTTCTCCTGCCCGTGCCCAGCGCGACGAAATCGATCCGACCGACCTCTCGACCGGAATGCTCCTCGCGAACGTCGCCGTCTCACAGGGTCTGTTCCTCTTGCTCATCCTCGGCGCGATTCTCTACACCGGCATCCCAGCGTGGGCGCTCGGCATCGAGTTCAGCGTCGACTACCTCACGACCGGACTCCTCATCGGCACAGTCGCCGGTATCCTCCTCTACATCGGGAACGAATTTAGCGCTGCACTCGCGACACGATTCGGTTTCGACCACGACGAGCGACTCCGATCGATGCTCGCCCCCGACTCCGCACGCGGCTGGCTCGTCCTCCTGCTCGTCGTGCTCCCGATCATCGCCATCTTCGAGGAACTCCTCTTTCGCGCCGCACTCATCGGCGTCCTCTCAGCCGGCTTTGACATCTCGCCGTGGCTCCTCGCTTTCCTCTCATCGATCGCGTTCGCGCTCGGCCACGGCATGCAAGGCACCGTCGGCATTATCGTCACCGGCGCACTCGGCCTCGTCCTCGCCGCCCTGTTCATCGTCACCGGCAGCTTCCTCGTCGTCGTCGTCGCACACTACCTGATCAACGCACTCGAGTTCGTCGTGCACGAGGCGTTCGGACTCGAGTGGAGTGAGTCGTTGGTGGGTGCAGAGTCAGCGTCTTCCTCCGCGTCCGCGGCGTCCGATCCGGACCGTGAGGAGTGACACGAAATCCGAACGGTAACAATTCCACGCGAAAAGAATCGGGTATGAGCCGTAGTGATGCCGTGCCGGATGCAGCGTATCGTGCGATCTTTCTCGGAATTGTCCTCTACTTCGCACTGGTCATATACAGTGCGATGACCGGGGACGTGATCGCGTCGCTTGCCGCCGAGTTCGTCTTTGGGACGATCGCGATCGGTGTCGGGGTCGTGTTGTTTGATCTGTCGGATGGTGAACTCTCGGCAGCGTTAGGCGGTGCTGTCTTTCTGATTGTGGGCGGAATCGCGCAGTTTGGGGCGTTGTTCACACAGTCGCCGGCACTCAACCAGGTGTCGTCGCTGCTGGTCTTCATCGGGATCGGCCTGTATCTGTACGTGACATGGACGGCAGAGTAAGAGTCGACCTCCACTACAACTCTTCGAGTGAGCGTAACTTCTGTTCGACGGTCGGTGGTGCGGCACTCGGGCCGTCGCGGACGCGGTGGTCGGGGATCAGAATGGGCGCTGGATTTTCGTCGAGTGCCGTCCGAACCAGGATACCGTCGTCCTGGTCGTCGGGGTCGAGTTCGGGCGTCATCTGCGTAAGCGTGGCGACGTCGACCTGGTCACCGTACGGAATTGACTGTACTTGCTCGAGTACGGCGCGCTGGTCGGTCGGAATCGTCAGTGCGACCTGTACGTCGTCGAAGGTGACCGGTTCGAGGCCGTCTAAGTACTCGAAGATTCGATCGAGTACCGGGTGATCGCCTTCGGCGTCGTCTTCGGGTGCGTCCGGAAAGGAAACAGTCAGCACGCGCCCGCTGGCCGCACCGAGCTGTACGTACCGGTCGAGATACGTCGACTCCCGCGCGTAGATTCCAGCGTCCGTAACGTCCTCCATACGCGGTCCGTAGGAAACACGGCCTTGAATAGTCGCCGGTCGTCACTGTGAGTGGCGGTGGATGGCGCAACACTTTTGTACAAATGAGTACGTTGATGTACAACAATGACTTCTGGTACGGAGCTCGCACCACCGGTGCAATCCATTCTCGCAGCCGCCGCCGAGCGCGCTGCTGCGGGACAGGACCGGGAGCGGGCACCGCTTGATGTCGACGCGCGGTCGTTTCTCGACGCGGTCGCGCAGACTGAACAAGACGGCCGGGTACCGGTCATCGCCGAGGTGAAACCGACGAGTCCGACGACGGACGGTACACGCGAGGACGACCCCGCCGAACTGGCCGAAGCGATGGTTGCAGGCGGCGCAACGGCAATCTCAGTATTGACTGAACCAACCCACTTCGGCGGCTCGCCAGACGCCCTGCGGCAGGTTCGAGAGGCCGTCGACGTCCCCGTCCTCCGGAAGGACTTCATCCTCGAGGAGGCAAGTCTGGACGTGGTCGAATCCGACCTGGTCCTCCTGATCGCCCGGTTCGTCGACAATCTCGACGAACTCGTCGGAGCCGCTCGCGAGCGCGGCTTCCAGCCCCTCGTCGAGGTTCACGACCGCGACGAACTCGCTGACGCCCTTGAGGCCGGTGCGACGCTCATCGGGGTGAACAATCGTGATCTCGCAAAACTCGAGGTCGACCTCGGGACGTTCGAATCTGTTGCACCGCACGCGAGGCGACTCTGTCGCCTCGACGAGTCGAGCGGTGGAACCGAGAGACCGGACCCGGACGACGTGACGCTGATCGCTGAGAGCGGGATTTCTGCTCCTTCGGATGTCCGTCGGATGCGCGACGCGGGCGCGGACGCGTTACTGGTTGGCAGCGCCATCATGGATCATGGTGGCGACGGCGACAGCGATGTGACCGCCAACACACGACGACTGGTAGAGGCAGTGGAACCGACAGCAACGACGGAGACACGCACACAGACATGAGCGAAACCGAATCAAACCCACCCGCCGAGGAGGAACCGAACCGTGAGCGTACGTTCGGCGACTACGGCGGCCAGTACGTTCCGGAGGCACTGATGCCCGCTCTGCAGGAACTCGAGGACGCCTACCAGCGGTACGTCCTCGACAACGAGGACGGGTTCATGGACGAGTTTCGCGAGCGCATGCGCGACTTCGGCGGCCGACCGACGCCGCTGCAGCGCGCAGACCGACTCAGCGAGCGTTACGACCGCGAAATCTACCTCAAGCGAGAGGACCTCGTCCACGGTGGCGCACACAAGCTGAACAACGCGCTCGGCCAGGTGCTGCTCGCGAAATACATGGGCAAAGAGCGGATCATCGCCGAGACCGGCGCGGGCCAGCATGGGACGGCCACCGCGATGGCGGCAGCCCACCTCGACATGCCCTGCGAGATCTACATGGGCCGGACCGATGTGAACCGCCAGCGCCCGAACGTCTACCGGATGCGGATGAACGGTGCCGAGGTCAACCCCGTCGACGCCGGCAGCGGCACCCTGAAGGAGGCGATCAACGAAACGATGCGCGACTGGGCGACCACCGTCGAGCGCACCCACTACGTCATCGGCTCCATCGTCGGCCCGCACCCATTCCCACGGCTGGTTCGAGACTTCCAGTCCGTTATCAGCGCCGAAGCTCGCGACCAGATACAGGAGCAGGCCGGCCGACTCCCCGACAGCGTTGTCGCCTGCGCCGGCGGCGGCTCGAACACGATGGGTGCGTTTCACGAGTTCGTACCGGACTCGAGTGTCGACCTCTACGCAGTCGAAGCCGGCGGTTCGAGTCTCGAGATCGATCAGGACGAAGGACTCGCGCCTAACTCCGCCACGCTCTCGACCGGCACCGACGGCGTCCTCCACGGCGCGATGACGAAACTCCTCCAGACCACCGACGGACAGATCGTCGAATCTCACAGCGTGAGCGCGGGGCTGGACTACGCCGGCGTCGGCCCAGAGCTCTCACACCTCGTCGACACCGGCCGCGTGACACCGGCAAGCGTCGACGACGACGCCGCGCTCAATGCCTTCCACCGACTCTCGAACCTGGAGGGAATCATCCCGGCGCTGGAATCGAGTCACGCGCTCGGATTCCTTGAGGAGGCACACGAGGAACTCGGTGATCTCGTCGTCGTCAACGTCTCCGGGCGCGGCGACAAGGATCTGGAGACGGTACTCGAGGAGACGGAGAAACGTGACCTCGATGCTGCGCCGGACGTGGAGGTGTTCGATAGATGAGCGGTGAACAGACAGCGACGATAGACAGCGACATCGAGGCCGCCATCCGTGAGAACCATCCCGCGCTCATTACGTACATCACGGCGGGAGACCCGTCGCTCGAGGACACCAAGGAATACGTTGAGGCGCTCGACCGCGGCGGGTCGGACCTGATCGAACTCGGGCTGCCGTTCTCCGAACCGATCGCCGAGGGGCCAACCATCCAGGCCGCGATCAACCGCGCGCTCGACGCCGGGACGACGCCCGCGCGGTTCTTCGACCTGGTGGACGAACTCGAGACGGACGCGCCGCTGCTGGTGATGACGTACTACAACATGATCCTCCAGTACGGCTCTGAACCCGATGTCCGTCCGTTCGTGGAGCGAGCAGCCGACGCGGGCCTCTCGGGAATCATCGTTCCCGACCTCCCCGCGGAGGAGGCGGACCCGCTCCGTGACGCCTGCGACGACCACGGCCTCGACCTCGTCTTCATCGTCGCGCCGACGACCGCCGGCGAGCGCCTGGACCGGATTATGTCCCAGGTCTCGGGCTTCGCCTACGTCCAGGCCCGCCTCGGAACGACCGGCGCGCGGGCGGACGTCTCGAACGCAACACACGACAGCCTGACGCGACTCTCGGCGTACGACGTCCCCAAGGCCGTCGGCTTCGGCGTCAGCGAGGGCGACCACGCCGCCGAAATCATCGAGGCCGGCGCGGACGGCGTTATCGTCGGCAGCGCGCTCGTCGACCTGATCGCCGAGCACGGCACCGGCGACGCGCCCGCGGCGGCTGCACTCGAGTCCAAGGCGCGCGAACTCAAGCGGGGGGCGCGCTGCGGCGGCGAGCAGAGGAACGGACACGAGCAGGGGCGGGAAGAAGCACCGGAACCAGAACAGCCATAACCGCAAGTTTGCTATACACTCGCAATGACTACAGCAGGACTCACAGCACGACTGAATCGGATCGGAACAGACGACTCGTACGTAATTATCCCGATGGACCACGGCCTCACGATGGGAGCTGTTCAGGGACTGAAGGATATCGAATCGACCATCGACGGCGTCACCCGCGGCGGCGCGGACGCCGTCCTCACGCAGAAGGGAATCGCCCCACGTGTTCACGACAACACGAACGGCAAGGGTTACATCGTCCATCTCAACGGTTCGACGACGATCGGCCCAGACGAGCAGGATAAACGCCTGACCGGAACCGTCGAAGAAGCGATTCGTGCCGGTGCCGACGCCGTCTCCTTCCACATCAACGTCGGCTCTGAGTACGAACCCGAACAGACCAGTCAGCTTGCAGACCTGACTCGCAAGGCAGACCAGTTCGGGATTCCGGTGCTTGCGATGGCCTACGCCCGCGGCCCGGATGTTGACTCTGAGGATCCAGAGGCACTCGGTCACGCGGTCCGCCTCGCCGAAGAGGTCGGCGCTGACATCGTGAAAACTGGCTACAGCGGCGACGCAGAGAGTTTCCAGCACGTCGTCGAGTCGACTCGTTTACCGGTCGTCATCGCCGGCGGCTCGAAGGGCACTGACCGCGAGACGGTTGAGATGGTCCGCGGCGTGATGGACGCCGGGGGGTCTGGCGTCTCAATGGGCCGGTCGATCTTCCAGCACGAGAACCCAGAGGCTATCACTCGCGCCGTCTCCGGTGTCGTTCACGACGATCTGTCGACGGAGGATGCACTCGCAGAGGCCGGGCTCGCGATTGAAGTCGAACACTGAGCACTGAGCACTGACTCGGCTCCACGGCCACCGCTCGCTACGTTTGGCTACTGTTCTTCTCGGACTGTTGGCGCTCTCGTCGCTCCCATCGCCCTCAACGTCTCGTCACGCCCGTTGTGCTCGTCACACTCGCCACTCAAACGCCGTTTTTTGGCTTGATCTCGAGTGGGTCGCTCTCGACAAGTTCGTCCACAATTGCACCGCCCACACGGGCCGCGTTATCGAGCGCCAGCGCCAGACTCGCCTCGTTCCCGTCGAAACTCTCCTCGACCGACTGGCCGGGCGCTGCGCGGTCGTAGTTCGCCACGGCGCGCACGCTCAGATACCGATTGAGCAGGCCGAAGCGCTCGAGTGCCGTCGCCGTCGCGGCATCCTCCATCTGGGTCGTCAGGTAGGGCGAGACGCCGTAGGCGTCACAGAGCCACTCGACTTCGCGGGCGTAGCGCGGGCCGTGCCAGAACTCGTCGCCGCAGACGGTCGGGCCGCGTTCGACAGCGGGTCCGGACGCAGGTGCGTCCGGGTAGCTGGCCTGATACGTCCGCACGTCGGCATCTGTTTGGAGTGAGACATCGTCGGCAGCCTTGCAGGCGGTATCGACGAGCGTGTCGTCAAGGTGGTGAACGTAGTCGTGCGGTCGGTAGGCGAGGAGATCGAGCCTGGCGTCGGGGTTGTCGCTCCCCTCGTTGGATTCGGGACGAGCCGTGTGACCCGCCTGCGACTCATGATCCGCACCTGTCGCCCGATCCCAGCGGTGTTTTCGATCCCAGTCGACCACCGCGTCGGCGACGGCGACGGAGCCGAGTGCGATCCGTTCAGGCGGCCCGCCTGCGATCCCCGCTGAGACAACGTAGGCGGCCGAGAGGTCGATTTCAGGCGAGGCGAGCAGCGCCGTCACGGTCGTCGCCGCGTCGCTCTTGCCAATGCCGGTCGTCGTGATCGCCACATCGTCGGCCGTCAGGTAGACTGGCGTTTTCCCACCGGTGATCGAGAGCGCGTCGACGATGTCGGCGCGCTCAAGCCAGGGTCGGCGCTCGGTCAGCGGGGGCTCCGCGACAGCTGGGAGCACCAGTGCCGCAGGCTGGATCAACTCACTCGAACCCGGCTCCCGCGGTTCCGGAATTGCGAGGTCGTTCATGCTGTGGCGGTCGCTGTGAAAGGCAAAAGGCGCACCGACCGCGGTCGTGGTCGCAATGTGTTCGTCGATCCCTCGCCATCCGTTACGCTCAACCCTGCGAACCGCGTCGTGTTCACTATCCACCGTCCTCCGTCCATCATCTCCCATCTACTATCCACCATTTCCATCCGTCAGACCGGAAGAATTTCAGTCTCCGTCTGCGTTCCCAGCCCGTAGACGTGACCGACGGCGAACAGCTCACGATCGACGACGAGATCATCGCCCGGGCACGGATCCACGCCCGCGAAGTCGTCGCCGGCACCAACCTGACGCTCGACCTGTCTGCACTCGAGTGGGACGTCTCTGCGCGGGCCAAGCGTCGGGCTGGACTCTGTCGTTGGCGGGCGGATTGTGAGGAAGCAACGATCGTGCTGGCGCGGCGGGCGTACGAGCGCTACGAGTGGCCGGAGTTCGCCGGGGTCGTCAGGCACGAACTCGTCCACGCCTGGGAGTACCAGCAGTTCGGGGAGTCGGGACACGGGCCGCGATTTCGCGAGCGTGCGGCTGACCTGAATGCGCCACGACACTGTCGGTCGTTTTCGGAGCCGCGGTACGTGCTGCGCTGTCTCGGAAGTGACTGCGAGTGGGCGGCGAAACGGCATCAGGCGTCGAAGCCGGTTCGTGCGCCGGATGGCTACCGATGCGGAGTGTGCGGCGGCGAGTACGAGGTCGAGCACGTCGAGAGTGGCCGGACGTGGTCGTCTGCGAGCGGCTATGGTGGTGTAAAGGCGGCGCTGGGCGATGAGTGGTAGCGTGTTCGTCTGGCTGTCTGCTGTCACTGTTACGTTGGACGAGACCGGACCCCGGGAACTGGAAATCGGAAACCAGAAACCTGAAACTTGAAACCGGCAACTGGACACCGGAAATCGAAGCGCGGAACACTTATTCGGCGCTGTGGACCTGTTCTAGACATGGGAATACTCGATCTGATGCTCGGCTCGTCCGGCCCGGGCGAACAGGGCGTCGAGGGGCAATCCTATACGCTCTCTAAAGAGACGCACGACTTCGTCTACCCCGTCGCTGTCCGCCGAGAGGAGGTAGCGGCCTTCGTGCAACTAATCGAGGCCGAAGCGGACGCGCCGTACGTCGAGGAGGAAACCGAGGAACTGCAGGATGTCTTCGACGACGTGCTCGGTGACGCCGGCATCGATGCCGCGGATCTAGCCGAACAGAAGCGCCGGACGCGCCTTGCCGTTGAACCGATTATCGATCACTGGCACGAGCAGGTGGGTGCTGACGGAGACGGAGGTGAAGATGAAGATGAAGCGGAAGCGGGTGGCAGCACTGACTCCAGCGACAATACGACCCGTGATGGCGACAGGGCGGCCGACATTGCCACCGTCTACGCCCGTCCCGGCACCGACGACCGACTGCTCGCGTTCACCAAACTGTGCAAGCAACGTGACGAGCAGCCAGACGACCCGTTCGAACTCCCCGCGTCGTTCACCGACGCAGCCGCCCTCCTAACCCGTTTGCGGGACGCAACCGACAGCCAGTACCGGGCAGTGGTCCACACGGACCTTCTTGAATAGGCAGGTCACGCAGAATTCACAACCCGTCGAACACGCCACAAGCTCAGAAAATCGTCTCGAACGACTCCAGCGTCGACAGTTCGTACGTCGGCTGGTGGACGGTTGGATCGCCGTGTTGAACCTGATCCTCAAGTTCGATCCAGGCCGAGTCGAGCCCCATTGTGTTCGCACCGCCGACGTCCGCGTGCAACGAATCCCCGATATGGACTGCCGTTTCCGGTGTCGCCTCGAGTGCCCGGAGTGCGTACTCGAACGGCGCAGTGTCCGGCTTCGGGAAGATTCCCGCCGCCGGATCTGTAAAGACGCGAACGTCAAATGCATCCTCGATATCCAGTGCACGGAGCTTCTGTGTCTGGGTCTCGCGACCGCCGTTCGTGATCAGGCCGACCGGCCCCTGTTCGCGGGCAAACTCGAGTGCAGCCTTCGCGCCGGGACGAAACTCGACGGCGGTCGGGTCCTTACGCTCGAGGTAGGCTGCAGCGAGTTCCGTTGCGCCATCGGAGCCGAGTTGGTCCTGTACGTGTGAATCGGCCTGTGTGGCGACGGTTGAGAAGAGCGATTCGTAGAACTCGCGGGCGGTTTCGGCTGTTGGAAGGTCGGGAATTGCGGCTCGCAGGTCGGCGGGCGTGCAGAACGGCTCGATACCGGCGTCCTCGAACGTGCCAGCGAGGAGGGTGTCCGGATCCTGGATGGGGTCGCAGAGAGTGCTGTCGAGATCGAAATAGATCGCGTCGTAAGCTGCCATTGCGTGGACGTACGAACGCGACGGTTCTGAACGTTTCGTCGTGACCCGCTCCACGCGAGCCGGCCGTTGGTCCCTGTGAGAGTCCACTGATTCGACAGGTGTTATTTCGGAGGGGGTCGTTGTCGGCGTATGGACGTCGTCAAGCGAGTGCACATCGTGCCGCTGGGCTACGAGTACGACCGGATCGTCGAGCCGATTCGTCGCCAGCGCGCCGACCTCGTCTATCTCCTCGAACACGACGGTGGGTCGCTGACAGATCGCGGCAAGACGAGCGAATCGCCGGTTCCGGGTCCCGAATCGACCGCTTCCAGGGACCACTCCGCCCCCAGTTCTAGCGCGTCCGCCGACACCGCGACCCCTCCCGACGCCAACGGTCCACCAGCCACGTACCACGACGAGTTGCGCGAGGAACTCGAGTCTATCGTGCCTGATGTTCGGACGTGGTCCTGTGATCTTACGGATGTCTACGCGGTCCTGGGTGCCGTGACGACGATTGCTTCGAACCACGCCGCTGACGACGTGTCAGTCAATGTCTCCGGCGGCGGGACAATCGCCGCAATTG
Organism: Natrialba chahannaoensis JCM 10990; assembly: GCF_000337135.1. Classification (GTDB taxonomy): domain Archaea; phylum Halobacteriota; class Halobacteria; order Halobacteriales; family Natrialbaceae; genus Natrialba; species Natrialba chahannaoensis. The sequence goes on along the minus strand of NZ_AOIN01000099.1, from coordinate 68,162 downwards.
GGGCGACGATGGCCTGTATGGACGTCTCAACCGATGCGCACGCGTTCTACGTCGAACCAGAATCGTACGCCCACGACGGGACGAGTGAGCCGTCCTCGATGGGGATTGACGAAATCGATCGGCTGCCGACGTACCCGATCGATTCGCCGACGACGGATCAGGTCGCCATCATGGGCTTCCTTCGCGATCCAGCCTCGTGGGACGGCTACCACGACGACCGGACCGCGCCACCGAAGAAGAAAGATCTCATCGAGTTCGGCCGCGACCGTGGCCTCTCGTTCATGGCGGACCGGCGCTCTCCTGACGAGCGAACCGGGGAGGACAAGGGCGCGTTTCGCGTCCTCGATACACACGTGCTGGACCCGCTCGAAGCCGACGGCTACGTCACGATCGAATCCATGGGTCGTCGCCGAGTCGTCTCACTCACCGAACAGGGTGACAACGCGTATCGGGCATTCAAGCACAAACTTTCGGATCTGGACCAATAGAACAACTCGTAGCACGTCTCAGTGTCCCAATCACATCGCGTGCAGTCTCGTTTTTCTCGTTGCTACTCACACTATCTTCGGCGCTGCGACACCAGTGTCGCGAGTGTCGTCCCGAGCCGGGCGAACTCGAGATCCGCACGCAGTCGGTCGGCGTGGGCCTGTAACCCATCCTCGTCAAGTCCGAACGGGGCGGCGTTCTCACAGTGTGTTGTAGCGGCCTCCATACGGCCGAGCAGCCAGGGCGCTGCGTCGGCGAACGTCGGACTCCACTGCGTGGTGTGATGAGGGCTCGGCACTGCTTCCGATTCGGCAGCGCGCGCTGTGGCCAGCGACTCCTCGACAATGATGAGTCGCCGGCGGAGGGTACGAATCGTCGACGCGTCAGCGGGTGGGGTCAGCGTGCTCGCAATGGCTGCGTCGGCTCCCGACACCGCGTCGGGGTCCGTATCGAACACAGCCGCGAGTCGCTCGCACTCGAGTGTCGCGTGCCGGCTGCGCCGACTCGCGAGTCGGACCGCACCCAGGACGGCAGCGGGACGGCCGTACTCGAGTGTTGCCAGTTCGCCCGCGTGGGCGAACGCTGCGTGGGCGACCGGGCCGAGTGCGTCGGCGTCCAGCCGGTCGATGGCCTCGTCGACGGTGATGAGGGAGTCGTCGGTTACGTCCGCGGCAGCCGTGGTGTCCGTCTCGGCTGGGGCGGTCGTCGCGTCCGCGTCGTCGGGTTCGAACTGGCGCTGACCCATGATTGAACTATCGCACGGGAAGATATTAGTTACTTCTACGAAAGTATCGATACTATCGATACTATCAGTACAATTCTACGACCGGGATAACCGGGTCGTCAGTACACGCTTCCGACACGATCGCTTTCGCCGAAGTGAGGCGTCGCTCATCGACATCGCCTGCCAGATCCGCCACGTTCAAGCCAGTTCCCTTCGACCGTCGAGTCATGACACGATCCGTCTGGATCAAAGCTGACGATACCGTCGGCGACTGGGACGACCGTCGTGCCCGCATCACGGCCGCACTCGAGGCCGGCGCGGACTGGGTACTGGTTGACGAGGAGGATGTCGAACGCGTCCGCGAACTTGGCGACATCAACGTCGCTGCGTTCCGTACTGACGGCGACGTGACGCTGGTCGACGACGCCGAGGCCGGCACCGACGCTGCGAGTTCCGATGCCGACGAACTCGAGGAGATCGACAACGTCGACGATGCCGAGAACCTCGATGTCGATGTCACCACCTCGAAGAGAGACAACGGCACAGCCGCCGACGCCGTCATCGTCGGTAAGGACGGCGAGGGCGACGCCACGATCGACCTGCCGAACGACTTCTCCGGGTCGGCCGACCTCTCGACACTGCGTCGCGACGGCGATGAGGGTATCGAGCGCGGTGCCTACGTCCGCATCCTCGACACCGAGTACGAGGCGTTCGCCGAAGCCGCCGCCGAGGAGGGTGAGTACACCATCGTCATCGGCGAGGACTGGACGATCATCCCACTCGAGAATCTGATCGCTCGGATCGGTGAGGAGACAGATCTCGTTGCTGGCGTTACCAGTGCCGAAGAGGCTAAAACCGCCTTCGAAACGCTCGAACTCGGCTCCGATGCGGTCCTCCTCGATTCCGATGATCCCGACGAGATCAGACGGACGGTCGAGGTTCGGGACGAGTCAGAACGCGAGTCGCTCGACCTCCAGTACGCCGAGGTGACCGACGTCGAGCAGATCGGCAGCGCAGACCGAGTCTGTGTCGACACCGGGAGCCTCCTCGAACACGACGAGGGAATGCTCGTCGGATCGATGAGTCGCGGCCTCGTCTTCGTCCACGCAGAGACGGCCGAGTCGCCGTACGTTGCCTCGCGTCCGTTCCGGGTCAACGCGGGTGCGGTCCACGCCTACGTGCGGACGCCAGAGGGCGGGACGAAGTACCTCTCGGAGCTCCAGAGCGGTGACGAGGTGCAGGTCGTCGATACGAACGGCAACACACGCGAGGCAATCGTCGGCCGGGTCAAGATCGAGAAACGACCGATGTTTCGTGTCGCCCTGGAAACCGACGACGGCGACCACATCGAGACACTCCTCCAGAACGCCGAGACGATCAAGGTTGCAACCGGCGACGGGCGAAAGGCCGTGACGGATCTCGCAGCCGGTGACGAGCTCCTGCTGTACTACGAGGATACGGCGCGTCACTTCGGCGAAGCGGTCGAGGAGAGTATTATCGAGAAGTAACGAATCCGAGAGACTGCGGTACTGCCTGGGCAGTTCACTGCTTGGCTGTGTGACCTACTTCGCGTTCACGTCTGCTTCTGCCTCTGCATCAGCCACCGGTTCGAGTCGCGTCGTACACCAGTGACAGAACGTCAGGTCCTCGTCCAGTTCCTTGCCACACTCCGGACAGGACGGTCCACCCTCACCGTCTGCGTTGGCGTTCGATCCAGGTGGAAAGCCAAGTCCGCGGAAGGTCGCGTCGATCGCAGCGAACAGGGCGATAAAGGAAAAGAGGAACTGTGTAATCGTATCTGTCTCGGTAGCGACCGCAGTCATGCTATCGGAGACCGAATCAGCCGCGGCAATCTCTCCGGTCGGAAGAAAGATCACTGCTGCAGCGATGAACAGTCCGCCGAAAACGAGCGCGCGGATCCAGTCACGGATCAGCGCGTGGCCGGCACCGGGGAGGAACAGAGAAACGCCGCCGGCAACGAGGGCACGAAGCCATGTCATCGTATGTACTGATATGTGAGGCGACTCCTTAACATTCCGATTCTGTTTGCTGTTCACTCGAGTCTCTCGGCTATCCGTCTCGGCGCTGTGAGACCGGCCGACCTCAGTCGTCTACCGGCTCTAACTGTGTTACCAGCCGTGAGAGCGTCTCGAGATCGTACTGGCCCGGTGCAGTCGCCTTCGCCGGGTCGACCGGCGCGTAGCCGATTCGCGAGCCATACACCGGCGCGACAGCCCGTGTGTGGCTCCCGGCAGCGCCCATTGCCATCGTGGCGATGGTGTACTCACCTTCCTGTGCGAGCTGGTGTGTGACGGTCAGCAACGCCAGTGCATCGCTTCGGTTCATCGCCGTTACGGCGAGTTTGCCGACGTCGCCGTATCGACAGGCGTCGGTGAGCGTTTCGCTCATCGCGGCGACACTGGGCGTTTCCTCGAAGTCGTGGGCAGAGGCCACGACGGTCACGTCGTGCTCACCAGCCGTCTTGCTGAGCGCTGTGGCTGTCCCGTCACGTAGCGACGCGAGTTCGATGTCAATCGCCTGTACCGCATCCAGTTTCGCCACCTCGCCAAGCGCACGCAGGCGCACCTCGTCGTCCGCTGCCTCGCCGCCTTCCCAGTCAGCGCGATTCGTCGCCAGCACCGGCAGTGCATCGGCCGTCTCTCCGTACGTCGAGTCGTACGACTCGAGTGCAGCGACTGGTTCGGTAGCCAGATCCATCCGGAACTCGATCACGTCGGCGTGATCGCGTGCGGCTGGCTCCTCACTGAGGTCGGCTGTCGACGCGGCGAGTGTGAACGATTCGAATTCGAGACCCTCGAGACCCATTCGTGTGCAGTGGTGGGTGAGTGATCGAAAAACGGTGTCGGTTGTTGCAGTTTGTGTGGTGTTGTGTTGCTGTTGGTGTTGGTACTGGTGGTGCTGTTGCTGTTCAGGTATGAATCGCAGTAGTGTGCGACCGGTGTCGACACTAGTGTTGAATACTGCTGTCGATATAAAAACCGAGAACTGCAAAACCCGAATTCAGGCCAGTCCGAGCGTCTCCTCGGCTTCGAGGAGTTCGTGGTAGCGGTTTCGGATCGTGACTTCGGAGATGTCAGCAACGTCCGAAACGGCGGCCTGGGTCGTCTTCTCGTTGGTCAGTAGGGCAGCGGCGTAGACGGCTGCGGCCGCGAGGCCGACCGGCGACTTGCCGCTGTGGACGCCCTTTTCCTTTGCGTTCTGGAGGAGTGCACGCGCGCGGTGTTCGGCTTCGTCGGAAAGATCGAGCCCGGAGGCAAAGCGTGGCACGTAGCTCTCTGGGTCTGCAGGCTGGACCTCGAGGCCGAGCTCACGGACGACGTAGCGGTAGGTGCGTGCGATTTCGTTCTTCTCGACACGCGAGACGTCTGCGATCTCGTCGAGCGAGCGAGGAACGCCAGCCTGGCGGGCAGCAGCGTAGACACAGGCAGTGGAGACACCTTCGATCGAACGTCCGGGGAGCAGATCCTCGTCGAGTGCGCGTCGGTAGATGACAGATGCGGTCTCACGGACGTTGGTTGGCAGACCGAGTGCGGAGGCCATGCGGTCGATTTCACCGAGTGCCTGCTTCAGGTTACGCTCCTTCGAGTCGCGGGTCCGGAAGCGCTCGTTCCACTTGCGCAGGCGCTGCATCTTCTCGCGCTGGCGGGACCCAAGCGAGTTGCCGTAGGCGTCCTTGTTCCGCCAGTCAATGTTCGTCGACAGCCCCTTGTCGTGCATCGTGTTCGTCGTCGGGGCACCGACACGGGACTTTTCGTTCTTCTCGGCGGCGTCGAACGCACGCCACTCGGGACCACGGTCGACGGAGTCTTCCTCGACGACGAGCCCACAGTCCTCACAGACCGTTTCGCCGTGCTCGTCGTCGACGACGAGATTACCCGCACACTCCGGGCAAGCGAGGTCGTTTTGCTCGCTTTCCGTCTCCGATTCTTCCGTTCGTTGTTCGCTACGTCGTACTCTTGTGTTTGATGGTGCGTTGGTCATACGATGGCAAATACTGCCCGGACAGACGGCTGCAAAAGCCCGGACGGATTCGTTACCTACTTCGTTCCGAGACACACGGGTTAAGGATTTCGGAATCCGCGTTCGATACCCCGCGAAAACGCGTAATTCGTCGGAACTGGTATGAACAATGACGATAAAATCCGCAACCCCGAACCGGCGAATCCAAGTGTGGACCGCGCTCACCGTCAAACATGGAGATTGCGGTTGGCAGCACAAACCCGGTCAAGGTTGACGCAGTCGAACGGACACTCGAGTCGCACAACTGTGACTGTGACTGTGATCATGGCTGTGATGACCACTGTAGTTGTGACTGTCTGGTGCTGAACCCAACAGTCACCCCAATCGAAGTCGACTCCGGTGTTCCCGAACAGCCCTGGTCGGTCGAAGAGACGATCACGGGGGCGCGAAACCGTGCCCAACGAGCGTCCGACACGACGAGGGCCGACTACGCCGTCGGACTCGAGGGGGGCGTCGCACAGTTCGACGGCGTCGACGGCCTTTCACTCATCATGTGGGCCGCCGTCACTGACGGAACTCGTGTCGAAGTCGGCAGCGGCCCGACCCTTCGCCTGCCGGACGAAATCGCGACCCGAATCGAGAACGGCGAGGAACTCGGCCCGGTGATGAACGACGTTCTTGACACGACTGCCATCGCGGAAACAGAGGGCGCTGCCGGGGTTCTTACTGACGGTCTCACAGACCGAACGCAGGCGCTCGGCGAGGCTGTTGCCTGTGCCTTCGGTCCCTTTCTCACTTCGTACTACGATACCGCGTAGTCTGCTGTACGTTCTGTCGCTCATGCACTTCCTGTGGTGCCCGGCCACGACCAGTCTAACAGTCACCTCCCCATGAGAGTCTATCTCGTGAATCCATTAACTGGCCGTACCAACTTCTCCTTTCCAGCCGATTATTAACTGATTACTTGCCCTGAAAATCGCAAGACGGAAGCTCATTAACCGCACGTACCAAACCCCCTAAGGGTGGCCCCGTCGTCTCATCTGATATGAGCACCGCAATGGCCCCCGACCTCACGAGCAAACAACGTCAGATCCTGCAGTACTTCCGGGAACACGCTGCAACGAAGACGTACTTCAAATCCCGGCTCATCGGGCAGGAACTCGGGATGACGGCGAAAGAGGTCGGCTCGAACATTAGTGCACTCCAGGAAGGTGACTACGATATCGAGATCGAGAAGTGGGGCTACTCCTCGAGTACCACTTGGAAGGTTAGCTGCTGAAGCCCGATTCACGTCCGCTCTTGGTTCGGCGATAGCTCTGGACCGCTGGATCTCCGGTTTCCGGTCTCCTGACCACCAGACCTGATTTCGACCCTGTTTTGAGCAGCCACTGAACTGTTCGTTCGAGCGACAGTGAGCAAACGCCGCAGTCGCTGCCCCTTCCTTTATCCACTTCTTTGCGCAACTACGAACTGACGAATGACGATACCGATCCTCTTCGACATGGACGGGATCATTCTCGAGGGTCCCCGCACCGAGCCGCAGGTGTACGCCGACGCGGCCGACGCCGCGCTCTCCGATTTTGGCGTCTCACCAACACCCGAACAACGCCGCGACCTCAGACGACACGGCACCGATGCAGTCGAGCGCCGCTGCGCTGAACTCGAAATCGACCCCGATAGCTTCTGGAAGCGAAAGGAGCGCTACGCCTCCGAGGGCACACACGAGCGCCTCCGAACCGGCCAACGCGGCCGCTACGATGACACCGACGTGCTCGCCGACCTCGCCGAGCGCACGACGATCGGACTCGTCACCAACAACCGCCACCAGACCGCCGAGTTTGTCGCCGACTACTACGACTTCGCGTTCGACGTCGTCCGTGGACGCGACCCGACGTTCGCGGGCTACCACCGACGCAAGCCAGATCCCTACTACATCGAGGACGCACTCGCCTCGCTCGAACTGGATAGCGGCGACACCAACAACGGCCGGCGAGGCCTCTACGTCGGCGACTTCGAAAAAGACGTCACCGCCGGCACCGCCGCCGATCTCGACACCGTGTTCGTCCGTCGCGACCACAACCGCGGGCTGGAACGCCCCGCCGACGCGACGTACGAACTCGAGTCTCTCTCGGAACTGCCCGATATACTCGAGGAGTTAGCGGCTGCAGACTGAGGTGATGTTCGTATTCAGAAGCGGCAACGCGAAGCGGCGCACTCAGACCGTGTTTGGATCAGTATCCAGTTCAGCGTCGTAGTTCAGATACTGATCCGCGTTGTGCGCGACCTGCGTTGCCCGCTCGTCGAACGAGTCTGCGTGACGAACAACGAGCAACAGGACCGTCGTCGGCCGCTCAACCGTATAGCCGCCCTCCCGGGAGAGCAGTCCTGCCTCCTCGAGTTCACCGGCGTACTTGCTCACTGTTGGCGCAGAGACTGAGAGCGCCTCCGCGAGGTCGCCCGCAGTTGCGTCGGGGTTGGCGAGCAGTTCGACCAGCATCCCGCGGGGCGTCTCCCGTCGAAGGTAGCCGAGCGCTTGCTTTTCGAACTCGTCGAAACGATCTGCGAGCACGAACCGCTTGTAGTCGCCGTCGCTATACTGCTCGATCGTGTCTGCGTCCTCAAGTCGCCGGAGGTGGTGCTGGGTTTCGCCGGTACCGAGCTGGAGGTCGTCCCGGATCTTCGAGAAGTGTGCACCCGGCGTCGTCGAGAGGTAGCCCGTGATCGCGTCGCGAGCGTCGCTGTCGCCGGACTCAGCCGATGCTGTCGTGGAAAGGCCAGCGAGCGGGGTAGACGCGCCGACGGCGGCGAATCGGCGCAGGGTCGCTCGTTTCTCGTCGTCGACCCCGTCGGACGATGTCATGTCTGTCTACCATCCGAAAGAACGTCAACCGTAAAACCGGTTTCGCTCCGTTTCGCTCAGCAGGATGTGATCATCAGGGACGCTAACGACTCGTTAGTATGCCGTTGGACCTGCAAAAAAGGCGATTCGCACCGCGGATCGTGGTCGAAGCAGCGGCTTAGTTCGAGCTGTCGGTGCCAGCCTCGTCGACCGGCGACCCGCCGTCAGTTTGGCCCTGGCCCTGGAAGTCCTGGTCCATCTCTTCGATGACCTCATCTGGATCCGAGATTTCCGCAGGATCCTGGCCTTCCTTGATCGCCTGGGCTTCCTGTTCCATCGCTTCGACGTCCATGTCGGCTTCCTGATCGATCTCGCCAATGATCTCGCTGATGTCGTCGAGACCGATCAGTTCGCGCGTCTCCTCGTCGAACCCGAGGCTCTCGAGTTCGGTGCCGTCTTCCTGGACGTCGCTGCCGGAGAGGTGCTTGCCGTAGCGGCCGACGAGCGACGAGAGCTCCTGTGGGAGAACGAAGGTTGTGGACTCGCCCTGTCCAATCTCGGCAAGCGTCTCCATGCCCTTGTCGATGACGGCGCGCTCGCCCATCGATTCGGCGGAGCGGGCGCGGAGGACGGTCGAGATAGAGTCACCCTGTGCTTCGAGGATCTGGCTCTGCTTTTCACCCTGTGCACGGATGATCTCACTCTGCTTTTCACCCTCTGCCTTCTCGACAGCACTGCGGCGTTCACCCTGTGCTTCGAGAATCATGGCACGGCGTTTCCGCTCCGCGGAGGTCTGTTGCTCCATCGCACGCTGGACATCCTTCGATGGGTTGACTTCACGGACCTCGACGGATTCGACGCGGATACCCCACTCGTCGGTGGGTTCGTCGAGTTCCTGGCGGATGCGGGCGTTGATCTCCTGGCGCTTGTTGAGCGTGTCGTCCAGTTCCATGTCACCCAGCACGGCACGGAGGGTCGTCTGGGCGAGGTTCGAGGTCGCCTTCTTGTAATTGTCGACCTCGAGGAAGGCCTTCTTCGCGTCCATCACCTTGATGTAGACGACGGCGTCGGCGGTGACGGGCGAGTTGTCGCGGGTAATTGCTTCCTGACGGGGAACGTCCAGCGTCTGCGTTCGCATGTCGAACCGGTAGGTGTTCGAAACGAACGGCGGGACGAAGTTGATACCCGGCTCCAGGAGCTTGCGGTACTCGCCGAAGACGGTGAGGGCACGTTTCTCGTACGCGTCGACGATTTCGATCGCGCTAAGCAGTGCAGCAACGACCACGACGAGCACGAGGGCACCGAGGAACAACACGGCACCACCAGTGGTTTGTAGGGGGATCAGTTCTGCGACCATATCCCTCTCTTGCGGCGGTGACGGGAAAAATGTTCCCTTGTTTAACCAATTTTTGCTACATGATTACATGGTGAATACGCCGCAACTGCGGCGAACTCATCCGACTCGAACGTCTCCAACTGTGCAGTTACCCGGATTTCTCTGTCTCCGTCACCGACTCGTCGATGCTGCTAGTGTTGGTGTTGGTATTGCTCCCAGTCTGTGTCTCTGTACCGCCCGATTGAGAGGTCGTACTCGGCTCTCCGTTCGAGTTCGTCGACTCGCTTGTTGCTGAGTCCGTGTCCGTGTCCATGTCCGTGTTTGTGTCTGTCTCTGTTTCCGTCTCACTCGCGTTCGCCGCGAGTGCACGGTCAATTTCGTCCTCACCGATCGCGCCGAGCGATTCGACGGTCAGGATATTCCCGCCGCCAGGGTCCAGGACGATTATTTCTTCGCCCTCTTCGATGGTGCCATTGGTCGTGCGAGCGCTGTAGAACGGGGCGAAGCCGCCGTCGTCGAGTTTGACCTCGCCACCGCGGGTCGTGACTGTCTCAGTAACGTAGCCCGTCGAGCCAGCTAGCGTGTCCGAATCCGAAGTCTGGGCGGTCCCCTTCCCGCCGTAGAAGTCGAACTCGTTGTAGATGTAGGCCGCGATAACGCCGATGAGCAGAGTCAGGCCTGCCAGAATGAACGGGCTGCTGACCGGAAACAGGACTCCAATCAGACCCGCACCGACCAGCGCAATCCCGATCACGATGAGGTGTGCTCCTGGCGAGAGAGCCTCGAGTGCCATCAGTACGAGACCCGCCGATAGGAGCAAGAGCGCCACGTTCCCAAAGAGGGCGTCGAGCATACCTGATGCTAAGGGCTCACCCTGATTAAATGTTTACCGCGTTTCACTCCACGGTAACGCCATCTCGAAACTATCTCATCGTTGAGTATCGCCGGTCTGTTGCCGCCTAGCTGGTCAAGGCGTGACCAGCTCAGCTCCGAGACATCTCTAACACGTCTACGATCCGTTCGTGATCGTCGTATGCGCCCCGATGAGCGCACCCGCGAGATCCAGATTCTCGAGATGAGTCCCCTCGTCGATGATCGACCGACGTATATCGCCGTTCTGGACCGTCGCATCCGGGAATATCACCGCATGGTCGAGATTCGTCCCCTCGAGTGTCGCACCGTCCATCACGTGGACGTTGTCGCCGATGGAGGTGTCCTCGAGTGTCGCCGAGTCTGCGATCAGCGACTCCCCGTCGAGATGCCAGGAGACGGCGTCGAGGTAGCTCTCGGGCGTCCCGATGTCGAACCACGCGCCCTCGAAGGTGTAGGCGTACGTTGGCTCGCGGTTCTGGAGCCACTGGACGAACCAGCCGGGTTCGTCGGGGTTGTTGCCCTCCTCGAGGTACGTCGGCAGGAGGGTCAGCGAGTCCTGCGGGAACGCATAGCAGGCGATCGAGACCAGTGTCGAGTTCGGCTCGTCGGGTTTCTCCTGGAAGTCGACCACGCGGTTGTCCTCGAGTTCGACCAGTCCGTAGGATTTCGCCTTCTCGCGGGAGCCAACGTCGTACGCAGCGAGTGTTGGCGCGTCCTGTTGCTCGAAGTAATCGACGAACGCCGAGACATCGAAGCTGATCAGGTTGTCGCCAGCGATGATCAGCAGGTCGTCGTCGACGTTCTCACGCTCGATGAGCTGTGCGAGTGCGCCGACGACGCCGAACTTGTCGTTTTCCTCGGTCGTGTCCTCAACGGAGAGCTGTGGCTTCTCGAACTCACTCTCCGTGAGATGGGCCTCGAAGTCGGCGGCAAAGCGTTCGTTCGTGCTCACGTACACCTCGTCGATTCGCACGTCCGCCTCGAGTTCGGCGAAGATGCGATCGATGACGGTCGACTCACCGATCGGGAGGAACATCTTGGGCCGATGCTTCGTGATCGGCCACATCCGGGTTGCATAGCCACCTGCAAGGACCACGGCCTTCATGGCCCGTGATTCACCAGCAGGATGTAAGTCACTTGCCCTTTCACAGGTCTCGACTGCGGCGGGCGGAGCGGCAAACGGATAACGGTCGCGGTGATACACCCGATCATGCGAGAAGCCGACGAAACGACGCGCCAGCGACTCGCAGACGCGCTGCGTGCCGAGCCGGCGACACCGAGCGAACTCGCAGTCGAACTGGATCTCACACCGCAAGCGGTGTTGCGCCACGTCGAACACGTCTCCCGATCGGTCGATGCGGCGGCAGACGAACAGTTACTCGTCGCCCCGCCACGGTGTCGCGACTGCGGTTTCGAGTCGTTCGACGACCTCGTGAACCGCCCCTCGCGGTGTCCCTCCTGTAAGAGCGAGTCCATCGAGGAGCCAACGTTCACGATCGAGTAAGGACCGGATTGTCGCCCGTCCACCGATCGGAAAGCCGCGAACAGGTAAGAATGTATGATAAAACTGAGGCGGATTCGACACTAATATTTATCGTGGCACCGAGAAACCGGTACGTACTCGCAGGTGGTGACTGCCCAGAATGTGGTCCCAGGCCGTTTCGGCGATTCCGGCTCGGATTCAGACTCCAGCCGATTTCGATATCTCCGGACGGTACTACCGGTCACCGGCTCGAGACACACGCTGCTGAATTCGTTCGCCGTCTCACCTTCGACCGAGACCGAGATCCAAACTCAAACCGAAGCCGAAATCGAAACCGAAGCCGAAACCGAGATCGTGTCCCGCCACACTCTACCATACTCCACCACACCCACCCCACACCCCCACCACGATGACTGCGACCTCACACACGACGACCGACCGCGCCGCGTTTATTCTCGCGGCACTCGAGTGGCTTGACCAGTGCGAGCACGGCCTCGATCCGGAGGCGGTCGATTCGGCGTTCGACCTCCTCGCGAGCGAGCGCCGCCGGCAGTTCCTCACCGTAATGATGACCCACGAGGAGGCGATTACTCTGCCCGATGTTGCGGAGGAAGTCGCCGTCCGCGAAACGGGCGAGCCCGTGACCGAGCTGTCGGCCCAATGCGTCGCAAACGTCTACATCTCGCTGTATCACGACCATCTCCCGCGACTCGTCGATGCGGGGCTCATCACGTATGATCAGGAGCGTGACCTCGTTCAGCCGGCAGCGGTTCGCGACCACTAACGGCTCGGGGACTCACTCGGCAGTGGTTTCGTCGATACCATCACTTCAGAACTCGACGTTCGATGTCGACGTCAGATCGCCGTCCGTCTCGACTGGACCACGACCGACGAACTCGTAGTCGTCATCCGCCAGGTAGACATCACCGTCGACGACGGTCGTCTCGAGTGCGGCAAGCGTCGCGCCCTCGCAGGGACCGTACGTACACAGTCCGGAGTCAGCTTCGAAGTACGCGCCGTGATTCTCGCAAATGAGTTCGTCGTCTCGCATGGCCGCCCCCGAGCCCTTGTCGAGTTTGATGTGCGTAAAGTGCTGACAAAAGTTGAGCCAGCAGGAGACGGCGGTTGCGGTGTCGGTGTCGTCGGTTTCGGTGGCGACGAGGAGTGCCTCCCGTTCGTCCTTGCAGTCGACACCGCCGTCGCTACAAGTCGTCATCACTTCCTCGCTGTTGTCACTGCCCCGTTCCTCACACTGATCTCGTTCTGCAACTCGAAACAGAAGCGTCGAGTCGGTCGGCACGGCAGAAAGCGGTGCAATTCGTCCGTCAGCGTCTGTCCCCATCGCCACGCAGTTTTGAGTCGCGGCTGGTCAACGTTTCGACTGCGCTTTGGGTGTGTCACGACGAGCCGTCACCCCAGCTCTGTCAAGCAGTCCGACCACTACCGGCTGGTCACAGCCAATCACCCGTCCGCGAATAACACGTCCGTTCGACCAACTCGTCGTACAGCCCCGACAACTGCGCCGTGATCGGCCCACCGCCGATCGGTGTTCCATCCAGACTCGCCACCGGTCGCAACTCCCACGTCCTGTTCGTGAGAAACGCCTCATCCGCCCCCGTAACGAACTCGAGTTCGTACGATCCCGTCTGGACCGGGACATCCGTTTCGGCAGCCAACTCGAGGACGAACTCGCGCGTGATCCCGGGGAGCACGGAGCCGTCGGCTGCGGGGGTGTAGAGCGTCTCGTCGCGGACGAAAAACAGGTTGCTTGTCGCGCCTTCGGCGACCATACCGTCAGTATCGTACATGAGCGCCTCGTCGGTGGCTCGGTCGAGTTCGGTGCGGGCCAGAATGCCGTTGAGGTAGTTGTGTGTCTTCGCGCCCGCGGGAAGCGATTCGTCGGGGATTCGCCGCGTTTCGACGCTCTGGAGGACGGCGGGTCGGTCCCAGACGGTCTCGCCCTGGAAGCCACCACGGGGGAGCGGCTTGACGTAGACGACGACAGTGGGATCGTCGGCGGGCTGGGGTGTGAGTTTCCCGGGTTGGACGCCGCGCGTGATCGAGAGGCGCACGTAGGCGTCCTCGATGTCGTTCGCCGACAGTGTCTCATCGATTCGTTGGTGGAGGTCGTCCGGCGAGAGTCCATGATCGAGTGAGAGCGCCTCGCAGGTCTCCGCGAGGCGGCGCATGTGGCGGTTCCAGCCGAAGATAGTGCCGCCGTAGGCGCGAAGCGTTTCGAACGCACCATCGCCGTAGCGAAAGCCGCGGTCGTCGACGCTGACGGTGGCCTCGCTCGCGGGGACGAGGTCACCGTTGACGTGGTAGCGCAGTTCGCTGTCGGTCGAACTGATGAGTTCGTCCGCTCTATCGATACCGTTCGTCATCGCCGCTCACCATCAGTCCGAGTCGTGTCCGTTTTGCTCGTGTCCATTTCGGTCGTGTCCGCCTCAGTAGCGCCCGTCTGCGTGGTGTCCGCGGCGAACTCGCAGAAGTTGCCGATCATCTGTTTGCCCAATGTGAGTTCGATGCCGTCTGTGTCATCCGTGCCGTCCGTCTCGTCCGTCGCTGTAGCCCCTGTTTCATCGTGCCCTCTCCGTTCGTGCTCCGAATCGAGCGCCCGTGTCAGAATACTTTCCGGATGGAACTGGACGCCGATGTGTGGTTTCTCTCGGTGGCGAACCGCCATCGAGATTTCCCGCTCGTCCGTCGTCCGAGCCGTCTCGACCACCGACGCTGGCAGGTCGTCGCGTTCGACCGCAAGCGAGTGATACCGCCCGACCTGGAAGTGGTCCGGGAGGCCGGCGAACACACCCTCGCCGTCGTGGCTGATCGTCGAGGGCTTCCCGTGGACGACATCGGGCGCGTGGCCCACCGGTGCGCCGTTAGCCGCACACAGTGCCTGGTGGCCGAGACAAACACCGAGGATCGGGTACTCGGTCTCAGCGAACAGCGGAATCGAAACACCGGCTTCTTCGGGTGTTCCCGGTCCCGGTGAGACGATGATTCCCGTTGGGTCGAGCTCTCGAACCGCCGCGAGGTCGAGTTCGTCGTTCCGGCGGACGATCACCTCGTCTGCAACCTCTCCCACATACTGGACGAGGTTGTAGACGAACGAGTCGTAGTTGTCCACGACAAGCAATCGCGTCGGCTCCTGGTTACTCATCGGGATCACCTCCGTTCATCTCGTTTCGCTCCCCGCTCACTCCATCACACTCTCCGTTCCCACTCATTCCATCACGTTCTCCGTCCTCACTCACGCCATCGCGTTCCCCGTCCCCGTCGACACCCATCTCAGCCCGCTCACCCAGCGCATCGTCGACCGCGTTCACCAACGCACGCGCCTTGGCCAGCGTCTCGTCGTACTCGAGTTCCGGCTCCGAATCGTGGACGATCCCGGCACCAACCCGGAGGTGATATTCCGCGTCCTGACGGACCAGGGTTCGGATCACGATGTTGAGCGTTGCCCGCCCGTCGAAGCCGAAGATCCCGACGCTGCCCGTGTACGGGCCGCGTCGAGTGGACTCGAGTTCGTCGATGATCTCCATCGTCCGCGGCTTGGGTGCACCAGTGATCGTCCCCCCGGGGAACACCGCCGCGATGGCGTCGGCGAGCGTCTCGTCGGCTCGAAGCCGGCCAGTCACGTCCGAGACGAGGTGCATCACCTCGGCGTAGCGGTCGACCCGGCGGTACTCCGAGACTTCGACGGAGCCGTATTCACAGACCTTTCCGAGATCGTTTCGCTCGAGGTCGACTAACATTGCGTGCTCGGCGCGTTCCTTCTCGTCTGCCAGCAGGTCGGCCTCGAGTTCGGCGTCCTGTTCTGGTGTCCCACCGCGTGGTCGAGTGCCTGCAATGGGCTCGGTTCTGACGTAATCGTTGGCGTGCGCTCTCGACCGGTGGCCGCGATCGGCCGTCGAGGTGTGTGCCACTTCGCGCTCGAGCAGCAACTCCGGACTCGCACTCACCAGATCCGCCGCCCCGAACTCGAGTAGGCACGAGTATGGCGCGGGATTCACACGCCGGAGCGCGTCGTAGGCCGCGACGGGGTGGACCGCCGCGGGGGCGACCAGTCGCTGGGAGATGTTCGCCTGGAACGTGTCGCCGTCGCGGATGTACTCCTTGACTCGCCGAACGCGCTCGGCAAACGTCTCGCGGCCGCAGGTGCTTTCGAACGTTGACTCCGTGGTGTCGATCGGTGGCTCACCGATCGTGGCGTCGCCGTCCTGTACGCGCCGGGCCAACTCGAGTGCGCGGTCGCGGCCGTGTTCGTAGGCGGCTTCGAGGTCGTCCCGACTGTAGACAGGGTCGGCGGCAAGTGCTGTGGAGGCGGTGGACGGATCAGCCGAGGCAGCGTTCGACAAACCGCGAACCCGCGGACACGCCGTAATTCGCAGCGTCACCTCGTCGCCCTCGATTGGTTCCTCCCACGACACCAGCCGATCGTACGTCGCGACTTCGAGCTGTGGCAGTCCCCGGTCGTCGACCGCCGATTCGGGGAGGTCCTCCAGTTCCCGTGCCACGTCGTAGGAGAGCCACCCGATCACACCACACGGGTACGGGACCGTACAGTTGCCGCGGGCGAGGCCGTCTGTTTCGAGGAGTCCCTCGAGTGCGGCGAGTGTCGGTGCGCTAGCGCCGGTGGCTTCGTCTGTCTCGTCCGAACGCTGGCGCGTAACTGCGTCGGGGGTGACTCGCAGGCGGTCGACCGGCTCGACGCCGAAGTAGCCCCAGCCGGGCTGGCCGCCCGTCGTTTCGAGAAATGCGCCGTTCGTGTCGAATCCGTCCGTTTGCTCACCCGTGATCGCGTCTCGCGAACGCCCTACTCGGGCGCGGCGGTACGCCAGAAACGGATCGGTGACTGTCGTGGTGACCTCGACCGGGACGCGAATCGGTCCGCGCGCCGTTCCGTCCGAACGCCCAGTTTCACCGTCGGCTGACTCGAGGGCGGCTCGGAACGATTCGAAGGATGTGACGACGCGCGGCTCGCTCATAGGCGTCGAGAGGAACCAGTTCCCTAATCATCTTACGGTAGCGAGGAAACCCGTGCTTTAGCACGAGGAGGAATCGCGTTCGTTTATGTTGTGGTTCTGGGGCTGTGCTCATCGCCGTTAAAAGCAGCGTGGGTTACCGGACCTCGGCGCGGTCGATCCAGCCCTGAATGCGGGTTTCGGAGATATCCGTTCCCTCGGCGAGCTCGGCCGCATCGGCCTCGGCGAGTTCGGCGACGGTTTCGACGCCGGCACCTTCGAGGCGGTCGGCGTAGGCCGGTCCGATCCCCTTGATTTCGGTGACGGATTCGGCTTCGGACTCGGACTCGGACTCGGATCCAGATTCGACTGCTGTCTCGTCGCTGTCCGATTCCTCGGTTTCGTCGGCGGCAGCTTCGTCGCCCTCGTCAGTGTCGGCCTCGTCCGCCTCATCATCCGGCTCGGTCGCGGACTCGACCTGTTCTTGTTCGTCGATATCCGGCGTCTTCTCTTCGGTCGGTGCGGCGTCAGTCTCCGACGGCCCGGTTGCTTCGGCGGGCTCTGCTGCCGCTTTCGGGTCGTCGGTCGTCTCGGTCACTGATCCGGTCGACCCGGCTGCGCTGGTGCCCGCTGCGGCAGCGTCAGTCTCGGGTTCCGCCTCTTCGATCGTCGGTTCGTCGTCGGAGTCGGTTGTGTCTGTTGCGTCTTGCTCTTGCTCCTGTTTCTGGTCCGCTTCCTGCTCTTGGTCTTGGTCCTGCGACGAGGTCGCTGACGCAGGTGCCGGCGTGCCCTGTGCCGACGACTCCTCGTCGGTAGCCGCCTCACCCTGGTCGCTGTCCGACCGTTCGCGTTCGACTGTCACACCAACGTCCCGAGACCCCCGGCGCTCCGAACTCGAGTCGTCGAGTCCCAACAACGACTTCAGCTTGTCGAGGATTGCCATTAGTCCGACATAGTCTTCTCTGTCACTTAAATTCGCCTGATACGATGGCCCTGAAACCGGGTTTGCGCCCACACTTTCGATGGCAATAGCCAGTGTACGCTGTCATCGATCAACTGTGCCACTCGTCACTACGCTCTGGCCCCGGCAAGACGGCTACAACTGCGCCCGTAGCGCCTCGTTCATCACATCGACCGGAGCCTCGCGGCCAGTCCACAGCTCGAACGCCTCGACGCCCTGATACAGCAACATCCACGCACCGTCGACCGTCGTCGCCCCAGCGTCGGTCGCATCACGTAACAATCTCGTCTCCAGTGGCTGATACACCGCGTCCATCACCGCTAGGTCGCCGTGGAGCGCGTCCGCCGGCACCGGCGTCTCGTCCGCTTCCATCCCGACGCTCGTCGCGTTGACCAAGATATCGGCGTCAGCCAGCAGGGACTCGAGTACTCCCTCGTCCAGCCCGTGCCCCGTCGCGTCCGGCACGTCCGCCGCGAGTTCGTGTGCGGTCGATTCCGTCCGGTTCGCAATGGCGACGGTTGCGCCCGCGTCGGCGAGCGCGAACGAGATAGCGCGGCCGGCACCGCCGGCACCAACGACGACTGCGTCAGCGCCCGCCACGGTCACGTCGTGTTCGCGCAGCGCGCGCAGCGCGCCGGCGGCGTCGGTATTATGTCCGGTCGCTCGTCCCGACGAGTTCGACCGACTTGAGTCCGGCTCGAAATCGATGGTGTTCACCGCACCGATTCGGGTGGCCAACTCGTCGGCCTCGACGAGGTCCAGCTCGAGCACGTCCTGCTTGAACGGGATCGTTACGTTCAGCCCCGTGATGCCGAGCGCGTCAGCGCCGGCGACTGCGGCCTCGAGATCGGACGGGTCGGGTTCGAAGGTGACGTAGCGCGCGTCGTATGTGAGTTCGTCGTAGGCGGCTTCGTGCATCGGCGGCGAGCGGGAGTGCCCGACGGGGTTGCCGAGCAGTCCGAAGACGTTCATAGCCATGTTGGCTCGTAGTCGACGCGGGGGCGACATAACGGGTGTGACTCCGGCAGGGTTTCCCGTCGGTCATCATTCAGGAACCTGCCACAGATTCTGCTCTTCTTGTTTCGCGTTGCTTATACGACAATTCCGAGTATCGGCGTGTATGCCCGTCGACTTCGGACTCGGATTTGCCGTCCTCCTCCTCGTCGCCGGCGTCGTCGCTCTCTATGCTGGTGCTGAACTCCTCGTTGCCGGTGCCGGCCGGCTCGCGCTCGGTATCGGGCTCCGGGCGGCGACCGTCGGTGTCACTGTGATCGCGTTCGCGACGACCGCGCCCGAACTGTTCGTCGCGACGATCGGCGCGCTCGACGTCTCGACGGACATCGGGCTTGGTGCGGTCCTCGGCTCGAATATCGCAAATATTGGCCTCGTGCTTGGCGTTGCAGCGCTCATCCGCCCGCTCCCGGTCGGCGATCTCGTCATGCGCCGACACGTTCCAACGATGGTGCTCGCCGCGGTCTTGCTCGTCGTCCTCGGGGTCGACGGTACTCTCGGACGACTCGAAGGTGTTGTCTTCCTCCTCGTACTTGCCGTCTTCACCAGCTACCTGCTGTATGCGGCCAACGCGGACTCGGTGCCGCTGGACGACGCCCCGGAAACTGATGAGGGCAGCCGCGACGGTGTCTCCCTCCGAGACATTGGCCTCGTCCTCGCCGGCCTCCTCGCGCTCGTCCTCGGCTCGCGCTGGCTCATCTCCGGTGGCACCGACCTCCTTTCGGCGCTTGGCTTCTCTGACCTCTTCATCGGACTCACGGTGCTTGCACTCGGTACCTCGCTGCCCGAACTCGCGGCTTCCACCGTCGGCGCGATCCGCGACGAAACCGGCTTCGCCATCGGCAACGTCGTCGGCTCGAACATCTACAACATCCTCGCCGTCCTCGGCATCGTCGCCGTCATCACGCCGATCCAAGTTGCCCCAGAGACACTCCGTCTCGAGTTCCCCTACCTGCTCGGGTTCACCCTGCTGCTGGTTGGGCTGATGGCTCATGGCCGGCGGCTGAGTCGGCTCGACGGCGCGATTTTGCTCGCCGGCTATGCGGGTTTCATCTACCTCCTGTTGCCGTAACCGGCCGAAAGCGGACGAGTTCTCCTGTCGAACAGAACTACTCGACGTCTCATACGGACTGCTGTTCGACAGCATTAACGACACCCAGCACGCCAGCACGAATATGACCGAGACGGACGTTGCGATCGTCGAGAGCCGCGCCGATCGGGCGTCGGTGCACATCTGCGACCAGCTTCGCGAACTCGCAGACTGGACCGAACACCGGGACGAGGTCCGCCCGGATGCCGACGGCGGCGGTACCTACTACACCCTCGCTGACCTCGACGGCGTCGAACTCCGATCCTTCGAAACGCTGCACATCGAACTCGAGTCCCCCGCCAACGCGTTCGACTGCGACCCGGACCTGCTCGTCTTCGCTTCCCGCCACTCCGGCGATACGGGCGCGCTGCTGACCGGCCACTTCACGGGCAACTTCGGCCCGGCCGAGTACGGCGGCGACGACGACGCAGTCGCCGAGGCCTGTCCGAACGCGCTCGCGGAACTGCTCGCCGCGTTCGACAAGTTCGCGCCCGATGGCTACGAGGTTGGGATGGAGTGTACCCACCACGGCCCGACCGACGTTGGTTGTCCGTCGCTGTTCGCCGAACTCGGCAGCGACGACGAACAGTGGGACGATCCCGAAGGCGCACGCGCCGTCGCCCGCGGAATTCTCGAAATCGCACGCGACAGCGTCGCGCCCCACCGAGATCGACAACTCGTCGGCTTCGGCGGCAACCACTACGCGCCGCGCTTCGAACGCGTCGTCCGCGAAACACCCTGGGCCGTGGGCCACATCGCGGCCGACTGGGCACTCGAGTCCATGGGCCATCCGACGGCCCATCGAGCGGTCATCGACGCTGCCTTCGAGGCCAGCCAGGCGGACGTCGCACTGCTCGACGGCGAGTGGCCGGTACTTGAGTCCACCCTGGACGAGGCGGGCCACCGCGTGGTGAGCGAGACGTGGCTCCGGGAGGTCGGCGACCGGCAGTTCGACCTCATCGACGCGGTTGAATCGACGTTGGGGACGGTCGAGGAGGGCGTCCGCTTCGGCGAGCACCGGGAGCCGTCGTTCACCCTCGTCGACCTGCCAGGTGACCTGATCGACACTGCGGAGGGAATCGACCCCGAGCGCGTCCGAGCCATCATCGAGGCCCACACCGTCGCGTTCACGACGGAAAACGGCGGCAGCCGCGTCGGTACCCAGTTCGCGCTGCCGGAGGGTGTCGGGCGACTCGAACTCGTCGAGGAATTGGCGGAGGTACTCGAGTCCGCCTATGAGACGGTCACGGTCGAAGCTGACGCAGTCGTGGCCGAAAAGACAGCGTTCGATCCAGCGCTTGCACAGAAGTCAGGCGTGCCGGAGGGGCCGAAGTTCGGCGCGCTCGCGAGCGGCGAGTCGGTAACCGTTGATGGCGAGGAGATTACGCCCGGCCGCGTCGAGCGCCAGCAGATCGATAGGTTCGAGATTTGAGTTATTTGGAGGGAGAGTATAAGTAGTAATTACCCAATTACGGGAGTTGATTGTTATGCAAGCACGGTCCGACAGGTAATATCCTAGTAACATGTCAGCCAGGTGGCTGACGTGTAGGGGAAAGGTAATTATGCTCCATCGTTTAGAAGGGGCCAAGAATGGACTCACTCATCGACGACGCCATCGACGAGGCCGAGGAGGGGGAGCCGGCCGACGCCCCCGCGGACGGTCAGTCGGCAGACGGGTCAGAGAGTAGACAAACCGGGACGATGACAGACGACGAGCTGGAGGACGTTCTGCAGGACCTCCAGACCGACATCACCGTCGTCGGCTGCGGCGGTGCCGGCGGGAACACCATCAACCGGATGCACGAGGAAGGTATCCACGGCGCGAAGCTCGTCGCCGCGAACACCGACGTTCAGCACCTCGTGGAAATCGAAGCCGACACCAAGATCCTGATGCTGTCTCTTATACACATCTNGATGTGTATAAGAGACAGGACATGGTCTTCGTCACCGCCGGACTCGGTGGCGGTACCGGCACCGGCTCGGCACCCGTCGTCGCGAAGGCGGCCCGCGAGTCGGGCGCGCTAACGATTTCGATCGTCACGACGCCCTTCACCGCGGAGGGAGAGGTCCGCCGAACCAACGCCGAGGCGGGACTCGAGCGCCTGCGCGACGTTTCTGACACCGTCATCGTCGTCCCGAACGACCGACTGCTCGACTCCGTCGGCAAGCTGCCCGTCCGCCAGGCGTTCAAAGTCAGCGACGAGGTGCTGATGCGCTCGGTGAAGGGCATTACCGAACTGATCACGAAGCCGGGTCTCGTCAACCTGGACTTCGCAGACGTTCGTACCGTGATGGAACGCGGCGGCGTCGCGATGATCGGACTCGGCGAGTCCGACTCCGAAGCGAAGGCCGAGGACTCGGTCAAAACCGCCCTGCGATCGCCCCTGCTCGACGTCGACATCTCCGGTGCCAGCTCCGCGCTGGTCAACGTCACCGGTGGTAACGACATGTCTATCGAGGAAGCCGAGGGCGTCGTCGAAGAGATCTACGACCGGATCGACCCCGACGCACGCATCATCTGGGGGACCTCGATCGACGAGACACTTGAGGGCAGCATGCGGACGATGATCGTCGTCACCGGCGTCCAGTCGCCACAGATCTACGGGCGACCGGAGGGTGAGACGGTCCAGCCCGAGATGGACGCCGACGATATCGACTTCGTCGACTGATTGGCAGGGTTCGACAGTTCCTGTCGACGGCTGAGTAAGCAGACTACCACTTCACCGCCACGGTTCTGGTAATCTCTTTTTGACCTGAGACACCTCCTATTTGTCCCGCGTCCGCTGAGTACAGCACGACGGCGACAGAGTAATGTAATTACATCAGTACGCCATCAGCTTTTGTATGCCAACCTGTGAACGGTGTTTAGTGTTCCCGGTCGCGTTCGAGACCGTCTGGGAGTTCTACGACGGTGTCGAGGAACTAACGGTGCTGACGCCCGACTGGACCGGGATGTCAGTCTCTCACGCCGTTGGGCCGGACGGTGAACCCGATCCGGACGGCTACCGTGTCGGAACTGAAGTCCATCTCGAGTTGCAGCCACTCGGCATCGGCTGGGTTCCCGAGAGCGAGTGGGTTGTCGAAATCGTCGAGAGGTAGCGACGGACCGGGCACGCTTCGTGGACGAGCAGATTGGTGATCGGGGACCGTACGACACATGGCGTCACATCCACCAGTTCGTCGACCTCGGCGAGGAGACGCTCGTTCGTGATCGAATCGAGTACCGCGTTCCGTCGGCGGGCAACTTACCGCTCGCGTCGCCGCTGCTTGCGGGGATGTTGTGGTATCGACATCGACGGACACGTGCGTTGCTCGCCGAGTAACGGCTTTCGAACGAACGCTGGTCCACTGCTAGCAGTCGTTTCGGTGAAAGTGCACCCGGCTGGTACTCCGGCAAACAGTCGCAGTCCAAGTCCAGGTACAGGTACAGGTACAGGTACAGTTGCAGGTACAGAAGACCGACTCAGTCGTCAGCCGCAGCAGTGTCACCGCCATCTGCACTTCCGGCCTCGAGATCCGATTCGATGCTCGGTGGGTACTTGCCGCGCTCGAGTTTGAGGTCTGACTGCGGGCGCGCCATGCAGGTCAGGGCGTAGGCTTCTGCCTCCTCCTCGGTGAACCCGCGGGCCGCTGGCTGAGTGACCTCACCCTCGATGATCTCGGCCGAGCAGGCCAAACACATGCCAACACGGCAGGAGTACTCCTGGGCGATGCCCTCCTCGAGACAGCGGCTCAGAATGGTTTCCTTGTCTGAGCAGGTGATCGTCTCGCCCGTGCCGACGAACTCGATCGTATATTCGGTCATACGGGGTGCTACGAAGAACGACACTAAAACTCTTTATTACAGATCTGTCCTCGAGGATAGGACGAAACTCACGGTGGGAAACGTATCCATGTCCGAACCACTCTACTGTGCGGTCGACCGAGGCTGGAGCCGACGCTGGCACCCATTTTGTCCGTCGGTCGAGGACGGAGTGACCATAAAACGTTTTCTTACCACGGTGTCCACACTGTTGATATGAGCACACAGGAACAGTCGGCTGCCGGGTCGACATCCGAGGCCGAAACCCGATCACCCGACGTGGTCGTCGTCGGCGCGGGGACCTCGGGTTGTTACGCGGCAGCGACAATCGCGCAAGCGGGCTATGAGGTCGTCGTCCTCGAGCGAAAGACCGAGGAGGAAGCGGGCCACATCGCCTGTGGTGACGCGCTCAAGGGAGCCGACGCGTTCCCCGATGCGATTCCGAAGTCCAAACTCGAACCCGCGTTCACCAACACCGGCGTTGATCACGGCCGCTTCGAGATTCCACAGGAGGATACCGTTCTCGAAATCCCGGTTCCCGGCGAACTCGCCGTCATCGACCGCTGGGAGTACGGCCGACGCATTATCGAGGGAGCGGCCGAGGCAGGCGCGGACTTCCATTACGACACTGTCGTTCAGAATGTCACCCAGAAAGACGACGGCGGACAGGTCACCGGCGTCGAGGCGATCAGGAAGGGCCAGCCGCTCACCTACGAGGCAGACCTCGTTATCGACGCTGCGGGCGCGCTCTCGGTGTTGCAGGACAACGTCGACTTCTCGACCTCAATGTTCGACACCAACGTCAACTACTCGCACTTCTGTTCGGCCTACCGCGAGGTCGTCCACGTCGAGGACCCGGTCGAGTGGTCGGACGCGCTCGTCTTCAAGCCGACCGAGCGCGCCGCAGGCTACCTCTGGTACTTCCCGCGGACGGAGACTGAGATCAACGCGGGCCTCGGCTTCCAGATGACTGAGGAGCCGATGAAACTCGTCGACGACCTCAAACACGACCTCGAGAACCGTCCCGAGTTCGACGGTGCCGAGATCGACGACAAACTTGGCGCTGCACTGCCGACTCGCCGGCCCTACGACTCGGCCGTCCACCCCGGTTACATGGCCGTCGGCGACGCTGCAGGTCATGTCAACCCCACCACCGGGGGCGGTATCGCCGGCGCAGCCTACGCGGGCAAGTACGCCGCCGAGCAGGCTATCGAGGGACTCGAGACGGGCGATGTCAGCGAGAAGGCCCTCTGGGAGTACAACCAGCGCGTCATGGACCACTTCGGCGCTCGCTACGCCGCACTCGACGTCTACAACATCCTCTCGACGGCCATCGACGTCGACGACCTGATGGGGCTGCTCGCCGCGATGCCCGGCGAGAAACTCGCCGAGGCCCTCTACGAGGGCAGCACCAGCGTCGGCCCGAAGCTCGCGTTCGAGAGCCTACTCAACAGCCGCGGTCACTGGGGCACTATCTGGACACTCTTCCAGACGAAACGCTGTGCCGACGACCTGCTCGACCTCTACGAACACTACCCAGACCATCCCGCCGCACTCGAACACTGGCAGCAGCGCCGCGACGACGTGATGGACGACGTATACGAGGCGACCGGCGCAGATCCGAAGTACTAGTCGCTCTCACTCACGAACAAGTGATCCACGCGAGGAAAATATCGATCGTCGCGTCGGTAACCCGTCGTATCTACATCTTGTGACCAGAGATACGTAAAGAAACGAGTGCCCTGTGGGTACGACCGAGATGGAGACGCTATGGCCGCGAGGTGGACTCGAGTACCGCTGTCTCTCACACGATCCAGACACTGTCTTTCCACGCCGACCACTACCGGCTGTCAGCTGGAGCCAGTCCGCCGTAGTCTGAGTCTAGTGCCCGTTCAGGCGTCGGACCGAAGCCGTTTGATCCGCCGTTCTGTTCGGGGATGTGTTCCAAAGATGGTGCGGGCGATGTACCGCCGCGGTCGGTCGAAGAACCGTCGTTCTTCCCACGGCGGCGGAACGATCGAGAACGCTATTGTCGACCGACGCTGCCGGAGGTCACTCAAGGGCTGGTCCTCGAGTTCGGCGTCGAGTTTCTCCAGTGCGCTCACGAGGGCAGCCGGATCGCCAGTGATCGCGACGGCACCGCGGTCTGCGACGTACTCACGGTATCGAGCCACGACGATGACCGCCCAGCGACAGACACCGGCAACAATCGGTGCAACCGCCGCGAACCCCCCGTGGAGGGGTGCCTGTCGAGACGATTCTTCATCGACTGCCGCCATTATGAGCCTGACTTTCGCGACGGGGAGCGAGAGTACGGTTAGCATCGCTGCATCGCGGTTGCTGACGTGTGCGAGTTCGTGTGCGAGGACCGACTCGAGTTCGCGGTCTGTGAGTAGATCAACCAGTCCAGTCGAGACGATGATCGTCGACGTTTCGGGGCGGAGTCCAATCGTGGCCGCGAGTGGGACCCGCTTGCGGCCGACTTTGACGGTCGGTGCCGGCAGATTCGCCTGACTCGCGAGTCGATTGACGCGCGCTTGCAGTTCCCTGGTATCGTTGTCGATGTCGATGTCGATGTCGATGTCGCTATCAGCACTATCGGGTAGTAAGTCCTCGGTCGAGTCGATGATCTTGAGGTCGTCCTCGAGGTACCGTTCGACGGAGCCACCAGCACCCAGTTCGTCGACGATGGTTCGTACCGTATAGTAGCTGGTCGCCACGACGCCAACGACGAGACCGATGGCACCGGCAGTCCGCACCGGTGTCCACGGCGACTGTGTCCAGACCAGCACGTAGCCGAGAAGCCAGCCGAGAAGAACGACGACCGCACCGCCGAGCACTCGTCTCGGAAGATGCGTCTGTGGCTGTAGGAGGCCGTGTGCAACTGTCTCGACGGCGCTGGCCATCCCGTCGTGAGAAATCCGTCCGACGACGAGCGGCACGGGCATCACACGTCGATACATCCCTGCGATGACGTGCCAGGCGATAAACACGGGAAGGCAGATGACGATCACCCAGAGGATCAACTCGAGTAGGACTACGATCACCAGCGCGACTCCGACGACTTCGAGGAAGAGCAAAGCGATCATGCCACAGCTGGCGATGATACCGGCGACGGCCATCCGAAGCCAGAGCCCAAGTTGCAGTCGCGTCGGCAGCGTCACTCTTCACTCACCGTCGTGAGAGTGTGACGACACCGTGTGTCAATACGGGATGACGATTCACTCCGAGACACTGTCAGCCATCCGTACAGATCCCGAGGACAAGTAGATACCGAAGTGGTGGGGCGACGCCCCGAGTTGTCGGTTTTCAGGAGTCAACCGGCTTGTCTACCAGTCCCGGCTAATCTGCTCGACCGCGCCAGCGAGTACGTCGACGCCGTGCTGGAGACTCTCCTCGTCCACGTCGAACGTCGCGGTGTGGTGGCCGCCGGGATGGTCCGTGCCGACGCCGATGTAGCAGGCAGAGCCGCCGTTGTCCTGGACTGTCTGCATCAGGAAGGTTGCGTCCTCGCTGCCGCCGAGTTCGTCGCGCTCCATGACGTTTTCGACGCCTGCCGTCTCGCCTGCGACCTCGCTGACGATCGAGACGAGGTCCTGATCACTGGTCGCACTCGGCGCTTCTGCACCGAGTTCGATCTCGACCTCGCAGTCGTGCATCTCGGCGGCGTTCCGAATCACTCGGCGCGCGTTCGAGCGCATGTACTCCATCAGTTCGGTCGTCTTGCCCCGAACTTCGGCCTCGATGTGGGCCACCTCGGGGATGACGTTCGCCGCAGTGCCGCCCTCGACGACGCCGGCGTTGATCCGCGTCGGACCGTCACTGTGTCGCGGGATGCTGTAGAGGTTCTGGACCGCTGTCGCCATCGCCTGGACGGCGTTTCGTCCCTCCTCGGGGTGGCCGCCCGCGTGAGAGGGCGCACCGGTGAACGTCGCATCGAGGTGGGAAACGGCGAGGAAGCCATCGATGCCGGCGACAATCTCGCCAGTCGGATGATCGAGGCCGATGTGGGCAGCGAGCAGCGCGTCGACATCCTGGATGTGCTCGCTCGTCGCCATTGACTTCCCGCCGCCGATAACTTCCTCTGCGGGCTGGAAGAATACCTTGAAGGTCCCCGAAAAGTCGCTTTCGGCGATTGCTTCGAGCACGCCGACACCGATCGTCGCGTGGGCGTCGTGTCCGCAGGCGTGCATCGCGCCGTCGTGTTCCGACCGGAACCCCTCGGTGACGGGTGCGTGCTCGTCGGCCTCAGATTCGGGCTGTGGCAGGCCGTCGATATCGACCCGCAGACCGACTGTCGGTCCCTCACCACGTTCGAGGACTGCAACGGCTCCCGTGTAGCCGCCCTCGAGTTGGGACAGAATTGAGTCGTCGATATCGTACTCGCTGGCTTGCTCGTACCACTCGGCGATCTCCGTGTCGTCGGGGACGGCCAGCCGGTGTTCACCGACGATGGCGTCGGGGCCGACGTGGAGTTCGTCCAGCTCGACACGGGACTGGATTTCCTCGACGATGCGTCCGGTGGTGTAGAACTCGCGCCAGGCTGGTTCGGGCTTGCGGTGCAGATCTCGCCGGAGTGTGACGAGGTCGCTCGTGACCATAGGTAGGTATTGTCGGGGTGTGCCAAAGACGTGCCGACTTGGGGAGCTGTCACACTGTTGTCTGTTGTGCGACGAGGACGACGTAAAACGGTCGGACAGCCCCTCCTTCGTCAGTTCCCGCGACCTGCGCCGTGGATCTGTTCGACTTCAGCCTCGATATGCACCGAGTCAGGGAAGTTCTGCGAGGCGATGTTGCGCGCGAGATTGTCGTGGCCGTGGATCTCGAGTTCTCGGGTAAAAACGGTGTACTCCCAGGAGTCGAAGTGGCGGTCGTCGTCGGCGTGTAGTCGACACAGCTGGGGGACCGAGATTTTCCGTGGCGGATGAGAGTGAGGGCCCTTGAGGGCAGCGCCCTTTCGCTCGGCAGTGGATTTGATGTCAGAAACGATACCGTCGAGGGCGGCGCGATCGCCGCTCTGGAGTGTGAGACGGGTGACGAAGGTCATAGCAGTGTTGTTCATTCTTCCACGGTCGTCGCGTAAAAACCTGCTGAGATACGTCTACGCGCGACGAACAGTCCGATATTCTCTTAACGTCTCATCTATTAGCCCTGTTAATGGCAGTCGAAGCTACGAGCGCAGGCGCGATCCTCTTCCGCGACACGCGGGGCCGGCGCGAGTATCTTCTACTCAAGAGCCGCCCGGGCGACTGGGAGTTTCCGAAGGGCGGTGTCGAAGGAGATGAAGAGCTACAACAGACGGCGATCCGCGAAATAAAGGAAGAGGCAGGTATCGATCAGTTCAGACTACTCGATGGCTTTCGCAAGGACTACGACTACGTCTTCGAGGCCAACGGCAAGACGATCCACAAGACCGTTCACCTCTTCGTGGCGAAGTCGTTCGAGGCGAGCGCCGAGCTCTCGAACGAGCATCGAGACCTCCAGTGGCGTGACTACGAGCAGGCGGTCAACACCGTCACGCAGGATGGCCCCCGAGAGATTCTCGAGGACGCCAACGAGTTCCTCGACGAACTCGAGTCGGTCTGAGTGGGCTCCGAACCCGACGCCACCGTACCGCCGGCCCACCAGTAGGGACACCGGCACACCAGACGCATCTACTCCACTCACACACTCTACTCTGGACCAGCCACATGACTCCTGACTCCGAGTTCGCCTTCGAACTCCGAACCTGTCGCTGGGCCGAACGCGAGTGGCCTCCCGAACACAGTCACGACGACACCCACCACATCGTCGCCCGCCAACTCGGCACCAAACGCCGCCGCTGGGACACCATCGTACTCGAGTGCAACCCCGCCGGCCTCCGGGACCGGGCACGATTCGGGGCGAAGCGCCTCGACAGCGACCTCTTGCACATCGTCCGCAACGCACCCGCTGAGTGGGAGTACTACCGCGACGCGCTGCCCCATCCCGGCTACCCGTGGCGCTACGTCCGCGAGGCGATTCATCAGGCCGACGACCGCGGGATTATAGAAACGCGCAAGCAAGGCAACCGCATCCAGATCCGCCGCAAGTGGCCCTACCCCGACTGGGTCGAGCGCATCGTCGCCATCGAGAACAAGCCCGACCTCGACGCGAGCGCCGCCCGCGCGCTCGGGCCGCAACTCGAGTTCGACGTGGCGATGGCGCTGGCGGACGAGGTCTGGGTGGCGACCCAGGCGACGGACGAGACGATCACGCCGGCGCTGTTCGAGGGGCTGCCGGTGGCGGCGGGCATTCTCGCGCTCGATCCGGATGTACTCGCGGCCGAGGTAGCCTGGCATCCCAGACAACTCACAGTCGACGAGCCGGGAACGCGGATACTCGAGCGACCTGATGGCGGCGACCACGACGGCTCGGCGGCGCGATTCGAGTACATCGAGCCAGCGACGAAAGCCGAGAAACGACTCGCACTCGCGGAACGCGCCTACGAGCGCGGCTGGCGGTCGTTCGTCGAGACGATGCGTCCGGACTGTCGTCACTTCGAACTGCGCACACGGGAGGGACCACAGCTCGTGCCGTACTGCAGCGCCAAGTCGTGTCAGCCGACGGCAGCCGAGTGTTCGGGTTCCTGTTCGGCGTTCGAACCCGAGCCGCCGGTCTGGCGGACGAAGGGGTGGCCGATCGAGGGTGGGCCAGGGAAGCGCTGTCAGCAACTGCTCGCAGCGCGCCGGCGACGGCGACGACTAGGACAGGAGTGAGTGTTGGTGTCGGTAGTGGGGTGACGTGAACGGGTGTACTCGGGTCGGCCGACGGTCAGTTTCGTTCCGGTTGTACGTCAGCTGGGTCTGCTGCGCCGGTCGCGTCTCGAATGACTCTGTAGAGAGCAGTCATGACTGCGACGAACGCGAGTACCGCACCGACGACGAACACTGCTGTGTAATAGATCGTGCTCCCGGTTCCCATCGTGATCGTCGGCATCGATGGGTCTGCTGCGGTGTATGTGACCTCCCAGAACGAGAGGGCGGCGTGGCCCATCAGCAACAGTCCGGCGGCGAAGCAGAGGGCGAACCTGTCGAGTGAGAGCGCGTACTCCCGGAGGGTGGGGCGCGTAGCCATACTGGCCACTCGTTGGTGGCTCCAAAACTGTCTTTCTATCCAACGCTCTATCGAAGAAAACGAGACAGATCAGTTCGCCGCTTCGACTTCGATTTCGTCTCGCGGCGCTGCTAGTCGGAACGTCGGAACCGTCCGGTACTCTACCTCAACAACACCCTTCCGGCGCAGACTCTGGAGGCCAGAGCGAACGTCTTCCGCATCTGGGTCCACGTCGAATTCGTCTCGGAGTGCGTGTAACACCGAGACCACGCTCTCTGATTTCTCGTCGGGACCGGCGAGCACGTCGACGATCTGTACCTGCAGTTCTGGCACGCGGACGCGGGAGGGTGCCCCCTCCGCGTCGGGGTCGCTCTCGATCCCCGGCTCGACGTCGACAAGATCCGCGGCTTCGGCGGTCGCCCGGATCAGGCTGTTGTCGTCGCGAAAGTAGTAGTCGCCGAGTTCGTTTTCCAAGTACTGGTGGACCTCGCTGCCGCTTTCCATCTCCCACCGGTCTTGCAACTCGGAATTTTTCGTCGGCTGTAGCTCCACCACGTCGGCTAGCCGTTCCGTGGCCTCCTCCGAGAGCGTCATCGTCGCATCGTACGGGCATGTGGTACTTTTGCGTTGCGTCACGTCTCGTCTGCCGTACTCCCGCCCGTTAGCCTCTCTCCTCATCCTGGCATGGCACTTGCGGCCCAGTGACGGCTCAGTCACTCCCGACAAGCGGCACCGGCTGTGTCTGCTCTACGGTCTCCTCAATCTGCGTGTAGACGAGGATCGTGCCGATCACGGCGAGCGCGGTACCGAAGATGAACGGCACCTCGAAGCCGTAGCCGACCAGCGCACCCGAAGAAAGAGGTCCGATGGCGATCCCGAAGCCGAAGGCCATCGTGAGAACCGAGAGCTTCGAACCGGACTCACCCTCGCCCGCGAGGTCTCCCGCGAGCGCGAGCGACGGCGCGAACACCATTGCGCCGGCGATCCCTTGCAGGAGTCGCGCGACAAACATCGTCTCGGAGGATGGGACGTACCCTTGCACGAGCGTCGTTGGGATCAACAGCACCATCCCGACGACGATGAACGGCCGCCGGCCGTAGCGGTCGCAAGCGCGCCCGATCGGCGTCTGGAGGAGAATCTGGGCAACGATGAACGCCGCGAACTGGAGCCCGAACCAGGTTGCTCCCTGCTCGAGGTGGGCGTTGACCTGCGGCTGGATCGTCGCGAAGAGGGCGATTGCGGTCGCCATGAACAGCGACGCGACGCCGAGCGTGAAGATCGGATCGAGCAGGTTCGGCCCCGTTCGGTCCCAGACTGGGATGGCGAGATCCGCGCTCGCGTTCGCCCGTGTCGACTCGGGATCGGTGATCAGTACGGTCACGAGCAGGAAGCTGATGATCGCCGTGATCGCCGCGATATAGAACGCGGCGTCGAAGCCGGAGATGGACAACTCCCCAATCGGAAGCGTGTAGGGGCCTGCGTTGACCACTGCACCCGCGACAACTGGGCCGGCACCGAAGCCGATCAGCCGGAACGTGTTGTAGACACCCATGTTTCCGCCGCGGTCGTCCGTCGTCGCGAGTTCGTTGACCAGCGCGACCGACGCGGGGATGATGAACGCGACACTGATACCCTGCAGGCCGCGGATGACGAGCAGCGAGAGGTACGACTCGGCGAAGAGATATGCGACGTTCATCGTCGCGAGTCCGGCGAGTCCGATCAGAACGAACAGCTTCCGCTTCCCCGCACGGTCCGAGAACCGCCCCGTCAGCGGCTGAAAGCTGCTGTTGAGAAAGCCAAAAATCGAGAGGATGATCCCGATGATCATCGACTCCGCCAGTCCGAACGTCGGCCCCCCAACGACATCACTGGCCACGTACAGCGGGATCACGATCACCAGAAACGAGTTCCCAATCCCGTCTGCCATCCGGGCGAACGCGAGCGCCAGTACCCGCCGGTCGACGGCGAACTGCGCCGCGACACGTCGTCCCAGATTCCGCATCGATATACCTCTGCGGCGTCGCGCCCGATTAACATTTCGAAACGAAGTATTGTCTAAATTGACTGTTTTGGGCCTCGATACGACGATATACACCTACAAGCCCTCACGCCGCGTTTACTCCTGTATGGACCGCACACTGAAACTGAACGAACTCGAGTCCACCTTCGAGGAACTCGAGTACCCCGTCACGAAAGCCGAGGCAGCGGGCGCGTTCGAGGCAACGACGCTGGTGCTTGCAGACGGCGAGCGGAATCTGGGGTCGCTTCTCGGTGAGACACAGGAGGAGCGATACGAGTCGGCGGGTGAACTCGAGGCGGCATTACACAACGCGTTGCCGCGGGAGGCTGTGGGCGAGCCGTTTCAGTCGGAAGGAGAGGGTTGAGCCGCTGCGTCAGCACGAGCGGTGAGAGCGTCGCCGAATCCAAACGGGTCGCTTAAGTCGCTCGACCGACGTAGCCCGGACAACGATGGAATTCTGCGACGAATGCGGTTCGATGATGAAAGCCGATGACGGTCTGTGGGAGTGCGGAAGCTGTGGCTATACGAAACCCAAGGGCGACGCCGACGAATACGTCGTCACGGACAGTCAAGAGGCGACCGAGGTTATCGAGTCCTCCGACGAGACCTCGCTGCCCGAGACCGATGCCCACTGTCCCGAGTGTGGCCACGACCGCGCGTACTGGTATATGCAGCAGATTCGTTCGGCCGACGAGTCCGAGACGCGCTTTTTCATCTGTTCTGAGTGTGAGCACAAGTGGCGCGAAGACGATAACTAGAACCGAACTTTTTCTCTGCGTGCGGTCGCTTCGCGACCACACTCGGAAAAACTTCGATGAAAAACACTCCTCCTTCCGTTCCGACTCGCTTCGCGAGTCTCCACATCAGTCGTCGGCCCGCGCGCTCACTCCGTTCACACGCGGTAAACAGTCGTGCTCACGGGCTTTGCCCGTTCGCATACCCGCGGTTCTCACCCTCCAGGCTCCGAACCGCGCATCTCTCGGGTTCTTCGAACCTCTCGCTCGATGACACCTCTCTTGTGGACGGATCCACATGGGACGTAACGGAGAGAGGGAGAACTACTCGTTCCGGGCGATCGTCAGATACCCCGTGTGCCCCACGGGTGCCGTCGACGGCCGCGAACCGCGGTCGTCGAACTGCATCTCGCGCTGAATCGTCTCTCGCGTCCGGATATTCGACAACCCGGCCTCGCGGGCCGCCTCGACGACGTCGCGCGTCGACTCGATGAACGGGCCGTAGACCGCGACGAAGCCACCCTCGACAAGCAACTCTGGTGCATGCGTGACGATTTCGGCCGCGTCACCCGTATCGAGGGTGAGTACGTCGAACGGCGCGGACTCGAGTGCTCCCGTCTCCAGTTCTTCGGTCAGGTCGCCGGTTCGAACATCGACGGCGTCCGAGATGCCGCCGAGAACCATGTTCTCGCGGGCGACATCGGCGAAGTCGGGGTCTCGTTCGTACGTTACTACTGTCGCGCCGGCACGGGCCATCGTGGCCGAGAGGACGCCGGTTCCGGTGCCGGTGTCGAGGACGCGGTCACCGCGCGCGATGCCGGTTTCGCCGATGATGAGTCCGATATCGCGGGGGACCATCGGTGCGCCCGTGCGCTCGAAGTGATGAAAGAGGTCCGGGCCACGGAGTCGACGGACGTGGAACGCTTCGTCCAGGTGCGTTTCGACGGTGTCACCTGGTTCGACATCCGCGGGGACCTCGAGGATGCCGAGGTCGGTTCCCATCTCCTCGCCGGGTTGGACGAGGAACTCGCGGTCGTCGCGAACGAGCAGGACGGGTGGCTGGTCTGGTGTTTCCTCGTCCGGTTGCGTCTCCGCGTCCGTCTCCTCTTCTGTCTCTGTTTCTGCTTCCGCTCCCGCTTCGACGCTCTGGTCGCTATCGCCGTCACTCACGGGCGCTCACTCCGTTCGTGTTGCCGTTCGTGTTGCTGTTCCCGTCTCTGTCTCCGCATCGATGCACGACTCGACTCACTCGAGTTCCTCGACCGCTGCGGCCAGGTCGCCGTCGTTGGCTTCGAGTGCGGCGCGGGCATCCTCTTCGCTAGCGCCGGTTCGGGTCGCAACCATTTCGATGTCACCCGCAGGGATTTCGGGCTCCGAGCCGCCTGCACCGGCGTCAGCGCTGCCACCAGCGGAACCGGACTCGACCTGTTCGGGTGAGCCGATGATCTGGTAGGTTTCCTGGCCGCGAGCGTCCATCTTCGTGACTTCGGCGTCGTTGAAGACGAGGTCGTACTCGTCGGTGCGGATGATGACCTCTTCGGCGTCGACGTCCTCGACGTCGATACCCATCTGCTGCATCATCTGTTCCATCTTTCGCGGATTGAGTCCGCCGCCTCCTCCAAACATACCCGACACGTCGCCTCCCGCGACCTTTTACTTTGTCGTTCGTCGGCTGTGGCGCTGCGCTCATCGGTCCATTGTCGTTCGGTATCGGTGGTCACCGGCCCGTCGGAGTGATCACCGTTGCCACGCGGCAACGATCCGTCTCAGTCCGCAGCGGCCGTCTCCGACGGCGCAATCTGCTCGGCGTCGGCTCTGAGTTCCGGCGGGAGTGGATGTGGCTCCGGTGTTTCGTACTGCATCGTCTCGAAGTCGATCGGATACGTCTCCGAGACGAACGGCGGTGCGAAGTAGATGCCTGGCTCGAGTACGCCACGGATTTCGCCGTTGACGACCAACAGTCGACCCTCCCCGTCTGGAACGTACTGAGCCGACGACCAGACGACGCCCAGAAGCACGATGGGCAGTAAGACGACAGTGAGAAAGAGTGTTGACACCATACCGGGGCACTCGAGCGATCCGTCAAAAAGAATACGAAAGCTGGCTGGCGTGAGTGGGTAGTGAAGTTGGCGTAAGTGCGTAGTAACGTTCCTACTCTGGCGCGGGCGCACCCTCGCGCACGTTGACTGCCATCCCCGTCTCGAAATCCGCGATCGACGCTGCGTCTAACTCCGCGCGACCGACCGCGAGCAACTCGCCGCGTTCGTGGACCACCAGGACCTCGTCGCCCGGCCGAATCTCCTCGCCCACATCGACCACGAACTTCGTAAAGACGTTTTTCTCGTCGCGCACGAACGGTTCGCTCTCGTCGTCGACGACCACGCGATAGGCCGGGGACTCGAGTACCGCTGCCAGTCGGCGGCCGCCCTCGAGCCCGAGAGTAAATTGGCCGTCAATGCCGAACGAGACGATACGGCCGGCCTCGGCGTGGACCTGCTGGGGGCGGCCGGAGGAGGTTCGTTTGATGGTGAGTTCGTCTGCGGAGGCGTCGGAGCTGGACATATCGGGAAAGAGCGCCGTGCCAGCACCCGCACCGAACTGATAGTCCGCGATGGTCCGCAGCGTCGAGAGATCCGCGTTACCGTCGACTGACTCGCTCATTGGGCGTGATTTCGTCCGCTGGGTCGAAAGCCCTTCGATGCCCCGTTGGGTACCGATCACAGCCGGCGAGCACGTCTACGGGAACGCAACGAGATGACCGGGTACAGCCATCGATCACGACTATTATATACTCCGACTTGGTAATGGCGCGTGAATGGACGTTGTTCAGATTGCGCTCGGGACGATACTGCTCGCGGTGAGTGGGCTCGTTCTTGCCAGCCCATCGATTCTCCAGACGAACGCAGGCGGCTACCCCGTCGCTGGCGTCGTCGCAGGGGCGGCGCTCGCCGTCGGCGCGATTGCTGTCGTACTTGATCTCGCGCAATCGACGCCGTCGTAAGCGTACAGGTCCGGCCGGTGGCAAGCGGTGTCTGTCAGCGCGGACTCGAACCCGAGTGCATGGCTACTCGATTCTGTTCTATTCCGCTTGAAAATCGGAAGTGAAAAGTAAGAACTGCGGAGTCAGCGGTCAGAGCAAGAACGTGTCGTGGCGTTCGTCGAGGTCGAGGAACGCATCCGCTGCGTCGATTAGTTCGTCGGCCGTTGAGGACTCGAACGCCATCACTTCAACACGTACGCCCTCGTGTCGCAGGTGCGAACAGAGTCGCGAGAAGTCGCCGTCGCCCGTACAGAGGACAACCGTATCGACGTGATTTGCGAGTGTCACCGCGTCGAGGCTCATGCCGACGTCCCAGTCGGCCTTCTTGGTGCCATCGGAGAACGTCTTGATGTCCTTGATCTTCGTCTCGAAGCCGATATCTACCAGTGCATCGAAGAAGCTCTCTTCTTCGGGTGCCTCCGCGCGAATCACGTAGGCGATAGCGCGCGTAAGCTGGCGATCCTGCACGGCCTTCGAGAGGAGTGCCGAATAATCGATGTTACGGCTGTGGAGACTCTGCGCCGAGTGATACAGGTTCTGCGCGTCGACGAGCACCGCGACGCGTTGGTCCGGATGGATTTCGGTCACAAATGGAGGTACGCGAGCAAATGTAAAAATCGCGTCGCTCGACGGACTGGGAATGAGACGGGTCGAATTGAACAATCGACCCGGTCAATCATTTATATCCCAATCCAGCGGTGCGGTGCCGTGGGATTCCTCCGCGTGAACGCGGAGGAGGATGTCAATGTTGGTGGTCCGTTCGGATCAAACGATTCGTTCAGCCTGTTGAGCGAACTGATCAGGTCGCTCGATTCCATAGTTACTCGTTACGGTCAACACACCTCGCCGCGGTCGCACAGCCACTTGCAGACTTGAGATTTACACAGGTTGCTCCGACACATAGGAAACAGACGACTGCTGCTTTACCGGTCAACCCCAGGGCGCAAACGGGACGGCACTTATAACAATCGACGGTAGACCACAGACCATCAAGACAACCACCGATTGCTGCGGCACATTCGTCGGTCACTCCATCAAGGCTGTTCCAACCGAGTGATTTGGCAAACTGTCTCGCGATACGCTCAGCAGCTTCCTTGACCGGGTTTCCAGAAACAACCCGGGTGCCAATACCGTCTGAGGATTCAGGGGCAGGTGTAACCAATTCGTTTTCTATCGAAACATGATAACTGGTCGGATCGGTTTCATCGCTCTCAAGTGATTTTTCGTCAGTTCGTTCAACGAAGAAACGATCTGTGTCTTCGTGTGTATAGATAGATGCCTCACTTAAATCCCCATCCGGGAACAGTGACTGAACGTTATCGCGCTCGTCAGGAGTAGCCGTTCGGTAAAGGAGCGTACCGTTTTCGTGCCCGTACAGCCACGCGTCGGACTCTGCCGGGATTGACTCTATCGGTATGCTTCGGTATTCACTGCTGGGGACGTCCTCCACAGACTCGAACGTGAAATTCACGAGAACCGAACCACCAGCTTCCATGACCTGTAATGCTCCGTACTCGAAATCAACGGAGGTGACCGTGGCGTCGTTAGGCTCGGGTCCAAAGTCTGTTTTCGCCGCCGAGTACTTCCTCGGGATATTCTCGTAACCGAGTTCATCAAGGACTGACTGGACTTCCGAGATCGCTTCGACATCGTGAAGCACATCGTTGGATTCGTTCCGTCTCGCCGAGACAGTTTGGCCCAGGATGGTAATCCCTGCAACCCCGGAAAACCCTCCTTTTTTCAAAATATCTCGTCGATTCAACCCTTTTGATCTGTTGCTGTTTCTGTTCATATTTCTAAATCCTTACCTCTTTTTCATATACTTTTCGTTTCTATTAATCTATTGGAGATCCTACTTTCGAAGTGTCATGAAACAGTAGTCCGACTAGTGCATAAATCTGATAACACGAATATATAGGTCGAATTACTTCGATAATTGATTAAATACTTTTCTTTTAGGTCGATAGGGTTATGGAACACAGAATATTTAATGGGAGGTGTAGACCGGAACAGAACGGATTTTGGACCGTCCAGTGAAGGTCGGCGGTCCGCCAATAGCACAAGATTTGTCGGAAATAAATATATTTCGTGACCGATAGAGACTGACGGTCTTGTAGACCTCACGAATCAGAGATTTGGTCAAATTTCGGGAGGTGTCGTCGCTCGAACGACAGTATCCAAAAGACAGTAGCGTGACCGTCCCCCCTCAAAGGGGGGCGGTCATGTTCAGAGTGATCGGGTGTTCCACTGTTGAGCTGCCTCTCAGGTTACCGGCTCGAGGATTACTGGGTTCCGATCACCCGAGAATCCTCGCGGTTACAGCGTAGAAATGAGGAATCAGCTTCGGAGCTTCTCGATGCGCTTTTCCGTCGGCGGGTGGCTCGCAAACACCGACTCAAGCAGCCCGCGCTCGGAGTTGAAGATACAAAGTGCGGCCTGGCCGTCGTCAATGGTTGATTCGCGGTTCTCAGCGCCTTTCGATATCTTCTCGAGTGCTCGAGCGAGCGGGTCGCCATTGCCGATATACTGGCGCGCGTCGTCATCGGCGATGTATTCGCGGTAGCGCGAGATTGCCATCACCAGCACCGTGACGAGCATCTGGGCGAACATCGAGAGGATCAGCCCCACAATGAAGCCCCCGGGGTTGTCCTCGCCCGCGAACGCGTAGACGAAGTAGACGGCGTAGCCGACCATCATCCCGATAGAACTCCCGACCGTCATCATCAACACGTCGCGGTTCTTGATGTGAGCGAGTTCGTGGGCGATGACGCCCTCGAGTTCGTCACGATCCAGCAGGCGGATGAGCTCCTCGCTGACGACGACGACGCCGTTGCCCTTCCGGCCAGTCGCGAAGGCGTTGGGAACGCCCATCTGCTGGACCATCAGTTTGGGCTTGTCGATGGCCATATCGCGGGAGAGCGACTCCGTCATTCGATGAATCTCTTTATATTGGGCGTTCTCTGGCATCTCTTTGGCCTTTCTGGTCGCCCTCCAGACGCCGAACTTGTACTGGACGAAGGGGAACGTAATCAAAAGCAGGAGGACGATCGGCCAGGCACCCGTGCCCAGGAACGCCAGCCCGACGGCCCCAACAAACAGGTACAGCGCCGCCAGGAGCGAACCGACAACGAACATTCGCAGCTTCAATCCAAAGTCTGTCATAGGTATGCGTAAGCAATCAGGAGGTATAAATTTCGTGGGATAGGACGACGGAGGACCGCCCGACGGCGCGGCGTGATTGCCCTCGAATGTTGGTCCCGTTTCCGATACGAACCGTCTCTAGCGAGTCAGGACACGCGACGAACCGACTCGAGTCGTGTCCGAGACCACCGCTGACCGACCAATCGAGGCCAAATTGGTTGGGGTCGCAAAGAATAAGTTTGTTCCACACGCGCTATCGTGTATGCTTCGTTCCCCTCCGTTCGGCGGTCGCGTTGCGGCGAGCGGGGGTTGTTCGGTTTCTCTTGCTAAATCTGCGAAAAAATGCGCCCAGTAGTGCTCGAGGCGAGCGTGGCGACCTCGTCTCGGGCGCGCTTCCGGCGTTGACTTCGGCTCGTTTGACTGACCAACTGACACTATCGGTCCATGACACAAGAACTCGACCTTACCGGCGTCTTTCCCGCAATGTGTACGCCGTTCGACGAAGACGAACGCATCGACTTCGAAACACTTCAGCAGGACGCACAGCGACTCGAGGCCGCTGGCGTCGACGGCCTCGTTCCCGTCGGCTCCACCGGCGAATCCGCGACCCTGACCCACGACGAACACGTCCGCGTCGTCGAAGCGGTCATCGACGCCGTCGACGACGTGCCCGTCATCGCTGGCTCCGGATCAAACAACACGCGTGAGGCCCTGGAACTCTCGGAGCGCTCGGCCGACGCCGGCGCTGACGGCCTCCTGCTGATCTCGCCGTACTACAACAAGCCAGAACAGCGCGGGCTGGTCGAGCACTATCGGACGATCGCTGACGCAGTCGACCTGCCACAGATCGTCTACAACGTTCCCTCGCGAACGGGGCAGACGATCGAACCCGACACCGCCGTCGAACTCGCGAGCCACGAGAACATCGCGGGCTACAAGGCCGCGAGCGGCGATCTCGGCGTGATCGGCGAGATCGCAGAGCGCACGATGGACGAGGAGTTCGCCGTCCTCTCGGGTGACGACGCGATGACGCTGCCGATACTCTCGGTCGGCGGCACGGGAACGATCAGCGTCGCCGCGAACATCGAACCCGAGCGGACCTGCGCGATGGTCGGCGCGGCGCTCGACGGCGACTACGCACGCGCACAGAATCTCCACCACGAACTCGGACCGCTCTTCCGCGAACTGTTCGTCGAGACGAACCCGATTCCGGTCAAGGAAGCTATGCAGATCCGCGGCTACGGTCCAGCCCGGATGCGGCCGCCGCTCACCCGTCTCGCCGAGGAGTACCACGACGACCTCGAGACCGTTCTCGACGACCTCGAGCGTGAGACAACTGATGTAGCAAACGCCGAACCAGAGGGCGATCGATGACGGAGCCAATCCACATCGGCGTCACCGGTGCAACCGGCCGCATGGGCCGTGAGGTTATCGCCGCGGCCACAGACCGCGATGACTGTGCGGTCGCGTTCGCGGTCAACCGCGAGCCCGACGGCGAGACTGTCGACGGCGTTGCGGTCGAACCCGCAGCCGAGTTCGGTTCGCTACTCACCTCGCGCGAGCCCGACGCAGTCATCGACTTCACCGGTCCCGAGTCGGCCACCGAGTACGTACAGGCCTGTGCTGACGCCGACGCTGGCGGTGACACCACTACGACTGCCTTCGTCACCGGGACCACCGGCTTCGACGACGATCAGCTCGCCGTACTCGAGTCCGCCGCTGAGTCGATTCCGGTTCTCCACGCGCCCAACTTCGCGCGCGGCGTGCAGGCACTGGTGAACGTCGTTGGCGATGCCGTCCAGAATCTGCCGGGCTACGACGTCGAACTTGTCGAGGCCCACCACAACGCGAAGCGAGACGCACCGAGCGGAACGGCGAACCGGCTGTTGGATGAGATTGAGGCGAACGGAGAGTTCGGCGACCGGACCCATGGCCGCGAAGGCGAAGCCCCACGCGAGGAGGACGAGATCGGCGTCCACGCCATCCGCGCGGGCAACATCACCGGTGAGCATGAGATCATTCTCGCGAGCAACCACGAGGAGGTTCGCCTGACCCACCGCGCCGAAGATCGGGGTGTCTTCGCCGTGGGCGCGGTCGACGCGGCAGTTTGGATCGCAGGAGCAAAGGCAGGAAACTACGACTTTGTGGACGTGATCGACGCATGAGCATGAATACACTCGAAACCGAAATCAACGAGCTGTGGGATCAAAAACAGCGCGGCGAGATCGACGCCGACTCAGCCGGTGAGGATGCCCTCGACACGCTTGAGGCGTTCCTCTCGGCGCTGGAGGACGGCGACATCCGCGCCGCAGAGAAGACTGACGGCGAGTGGGAGGCCAACCAGTGGGTCAAGCAGGGGATCCTGCTCAACTTCGGCCTCCGGGAGAACCGAAGCTACGAGTACGGCGGTGTCGACCACTACGACGTGCTGCCGTTGCGCGAAACCGATGACCTCGGCGCGCGCGGCACCCGCAACACGCCGGACGGAACCACGATCCGCCGCGGGGCCTATCTCGGCTCGGACTGCATCATGATGAGCCCGAGCTTCGTCAACATCGGCGCACACATCGGCGACGGCACGCTCGTCGACTCCTGTGACACCGTCGGCTCGTGTGCCCAGATCGGCGAAGACGTCAAACTCGGCGCGAACACGCTCATCGGCGGCGTGCTGGAGCCGGTCGAGAGCGCGCCGGTCATCGTCGAGGACAACGTCTCCCTCGGTGCCGGCTGTCGCGTCACCAGCGGCTTCGTCGTCGGCGAGAACAGCGTCGTCGGCGAGAACACGCTCCTGACGCCGCGGATCCCGGTCTACGACCTCGTCGAGGAAGACGTGCTGTACGGCGAACTGCCCGCGAACCGCCGTGCGTTCACCCGCTTCGTCGAATCCTCGGTCAGCGACCACGACCTCTTCGAGGGCGGCGCGTACAAACCCGCCGTCGTCGCCACTGACCTCGAGACGG
The DNA here is from genome assembly GCF_000337135.1 of Natrialba chahannaoensis JCM 10990. GTDB lineage: Archaea > Halobacteriota > Halobacteria > Halobacteriales > Natrialbaceae > Natrialba > Natrialba chahannaoensis. The sequence goes on along the minus strand of NZ_AOIN01000099.1, from coordinate 25,640 downwards.
AGACGATCGAGGCGACCGAGCGCGAGGACGCACTGCGCGAATAATCCGAGAGCCGACCCGTTTCAACGACACATTCTCTCGTCGGAGTTCACTTCCCCTCGCGCCGTGAACGGTGTGTATGACGCGGATGCATCTTTCCTTACCGCCCGTCGGCCTCGGCACAATGGGGATCGACGACCCCGACGTAATCGAGACGGCACTCGAGTACGGCTACAGACATCTCGACACGGCACAGATATACGGCAACGAGGCCGTCGTTGGCGACGGACTGGCCCAAAGTGCTGTCCCGCGCGAGGACGTAACCGTCGCGACGAAGGTCTGGGCCGACAGCCTCGCGCCGGACGACGTGCACCGCACGACTGCGGAGAGTCTCGACAGACTGGGACTCGATGCGGTCGATTTGCTGTACGTCCACCGCCCGATCGAAGCGTATGAGCCCGATCGAACGCTGTCCGCGTTCGACGAACTCTACAAAGAGAGGACGATCGGTGGCGTAGGGCTGAGCAACTTTTCCGTATCAGAACTTGAAACCGCACGGGACACCCTCGACGCGCCCATCGCGGCCCATCAGGTTGAGTTCCACCCACTGTTCCAGCCCGACGAGTTGCTCGCTCACGCCCGTGAGCACGGCTATCCGCTCGTGGCGTACTCGCCGCTGGCGAACGGCCGCACGCGAGAGATCGACACGGTAGTCGACATCGCCGAGGCTCACGATACGACGCCCGAAGCGGTCTGTCTCGCGTGGCTGCTGGCGAAAGATGGCGTCGTGATGATTCCGAAATCGAGCAGCGTCGACCACCTCCGGGCGAATCTCGAGGCGCAGGAGCTCAACCTCTCGCTTGACGAGCGCGAGCGCATCGACGCAATCGACCGAACTGAAGAACTGTTTCCGGAGTGAGCGTGGTCCACGACTGCCCGAACCCAAACCCTTGACTGCTCCCGGTCACTTGTGGTGACCAATGACCGATTTCGTGGATTCACCGGCTGTTCGCCTGCTCGCTGACTGGGATCACGGGCGACTCGTATCCCTTGCCGAGGAGTACGACACGCCGCTGTACGTGACCGACCTCGACCGGGTGAAAGCGAACTACACCCGCTTCGCGTCGGCGTTCCCCGACGCCGAGGTCATGTACGCCGCGAAGGCGCACACGGGGAAGGCGGTTCTCGAAGCTGTTCTCGAGGCCGGCGGCGAGATCGAGTGTGCAGCCTGGGGGGAACTACAGCGATCGATCGATGCCGGCGCTGACCCGAACACGCTGCAGTACACCGCCGTCAATCCGCCGGATCACGACCTGGACTACGCGACCGATCTTGCCGCCGAGAACCCGGGCCTGACGATCACCATCGGCGCGACCGACACCCTCGACCGCCTGCAAGATCGGGGCTACGACGGCCGGATCGCTATCCGAATCAACCCCGGAATTGGGACGGGCCACCACGAGAAGGTTGCCACCGGCGCGGACGCGAAGTTCGGTATTCCCTACGAGCGCGTCCCCGAGGTCGCAGACCGCGTCCGCGAGGAGTTCGACCTCGTCGGCCTCCACGCCCACGCAGGTAGTGGCGTTCTGACGGAGGGACTCGAGGAGCACTGCCGCGCAATCGAACGCGTCGGCGAGATGGCTCGTCGCGTCGGCGACGATGAACTCGAGTTCGTCGACGTCGGCGGCGGGTACGGTGTTCCCTACCGCGAGGACGACGAGCCACTCGATCTCGAGAAAACCTCGAATATGGTCCGCGACGCTGTGGGTGACCTCGAGGCCACACTCAAACTCGAGCCGGGCCGCTACGTCGTCGCCGACGCCTCGGTCATCCTGAGCGAGGTGAACACGATCAAAGAGGCACCAGACACCACGGTCGTCGGTATTGATGCCAGCCTGGCGACGCTGATCCGACCTGCGATGTTCGGTTCCTACCACCCGATGTACAACGTCAGTGCGCCCGACCGCGAGCCACACGAAGTCACCGTCGGCGGCCCGGTCTGTACCAGCGCGGACGTCTTCGCACACGACCGGCCGATCGCCCGCCCGGAGCGCGAGGACATCATTGCCATCGGGAACGCGGGCTCCTACGGCTACGAACTCGCGAGCCAGTTCCACTCCCAGCCCCGGCCAGCAGAGGTAGCACTCGAGAACGGTGAGGCGCGCGTCGTGCGCCGGCGGGAGACGCTCGAGGACGTGACTCGCGTCGAGCAGCACTGAGATGGTAACCGTGTTCGACATCGCTTCGTTCCACACCGACGCGGTACAGATTCCGTCCCACGAGGATGTCGCCGAGATGCGTGAGTTCCTGCTCGAGACGCTTCGGGATACCGGGATCGAGCCGGAGGTGGACGACCTCGGGAACGTGCTGGCGACGCGCGGAGATGACACAGGCGGTGATACGCACATCGTCCTCAACACCCACATCGACACCGTTCCGCCACACGTCCCCTACGAGCGCGACGGCGACATCGTCCGTGGACGCGGGACCTGCGACGCGAAGGGACCACTCGCCGCACTACTCGCCGCCTTCCTGCGAACCGAACCCGAAACCGGGACGCTCACGCTGGCGATCACCACCGACGAGGAAACACTGATGACCGGCGCTGAGGCGCTCCAAGAGCTCCTCTCGGCGGACGGCTACATCGTCGGTGAACCCACCGACCTCGACGTCTGTATCGCCGCCCGCGGGCAGTGCGAGGGCACCGTCACCATCGAGGGCGAGAGCGGCCACGCCGCGAGCGTCCCCACAGAACACAACTCGATCGCCGCGCTCTCGCACGTACTCGAGTCCCTCCGCGAGTACGACGACGCCGCGGGTCCCGGCGCGGACGACGTGCTCGGCGAGCCGAAGCTGACGCCGACCGTACTCGAGGGCGGCGAGGCGTCGAATCGCGTTCCTGATCGTTGTCGGCTCACGTTCGATCGCCGGAGCGTCCCGCCGGAGACGAGCGAGTCATTCCGTGCGGATCTGGAGAGGTTTCTCGCGGATCGGCTACCGAGCGATCACGCAGTCGATGTCTCGGTGGATCTCATCCGCCCCGATACGCCGTTTCCGCAGGCGTTCGTGACCGACGGGGAGGCAGAGTTGGTGCGAACGCTGCAGGATGCAAGCGGCGGCGAGGTGCGGCCGTTCGGGGCGGCGACCGAGGCTGGCTTCTTCGCGGCCGACGCGCCGACGGTCGTCTTTGGTCCGGGCGTCCTCGCAGACGAAGCGGGTGCTGTCGCACACGCCGAGCGCGAGTACGTGCGGCTCTCAGCGATTGAGGCTGCGGCTGACGCAGTCGAGGAGACGCTGGCTGTACTCGTCGGCTGAGTGGTACCGCAGAACGCTGCTCACCACTTCGTCGAGATGTACAACAGCGCAATCATGCACAGGATCGCGATCAGAAAGAGGAGCGCAGTAGCGATTTCGGGGAAGAGACGCTCGACCATAGTCGAGCGTTCGGAGTCGAGGCTCAAATCGGTACTGGTTGCGCTGAAGTCTGGTAGCGATAGCTCCCGCCGCTGAGAACAGCTATTGTCGGGGATGAACCCCAATCGACGAGAAGATAACTACTGCCGGGGATGGCAACACCGTACCGTCAGTTCTCGATGTCGTCGACCAGCCCAGCCGCAATACCGGTGTATCCCGCCGGCGTTAGCGCGGCGAGTTCCTCGCGCACGTCCTCGTCCACGTCGAGATCCGTAAACAACTCCTGGAAGTCTGCGAGTGTCACGTCCTTCCCGCGGGTGAGCGCCTTCACCTGTTCGTAGGCGTCTTCCTGGCCCTCGCGGCGGAGAATCGTCTGGACGGCCTCGCCGATAATTTCCGGGGTGGACTCGAGTGCCTCGCGCATGACGTGCTCGTTGGGGACGACCTTCTCGAGGCCGGCGGCGGTCTTCGAGTAGCCGATCAGACAGTGAGCGAAGGCAGCACCGATATTGCGCTTGACGGTCGAATCGGAGAGGTCACGCTGGAGCCGCGAGGTGGTGACGTAGTTGCCGAGGAACGTGAGATCGGAGTTGGCCTTCGAGAGGTTGCCCTCGCTGTTTTCGAAGTCGATCGGGTTGACCTTGTGGGGCATCGTCGACGACCCCGTCTCACCTTCGACGGCCTCCTGGCCGAGGTAGCGGTCGGAGACGTACAACCACATGTCCAGATCGAGGTCGAGGAGCACGCTGTTTGCGCGTCCGAACGCGTCGAACAGCGCCGCGAGGTCGTCGCAAGGATTGACCTGCGTCGTGAGTTCGGTGAACTCGAGCCCGAGACCGGTGACGAAGTCGACGGCAAAGGACTGCCAGTCGACGTCGGGGTAGGCCGCGACGTGGGCCGCGTAGGTTCCCGAGGCACCGCCGAGCTTGCCCGAGAGGTCGTCGGTCGCCGTGCGGATCTGGCCGGTCGCTTTCCCGAGTCGGGCGGCATAGACGGCAAGTTCCTTGCCGAAGGTCGTCGGCGTCGCGGGCTGGCCGTGGGTACGAGCGAGCATCGGCAGGTCGCGGTACTCTCTGGCCATCTCGGCGAGCGTATCCTGCACGTCGTACAGTGCCGGCAGCAGCACCTCATCGACGGCGTCGCGGACGAGCAGCCGGTGGGCGAGGTTGTTCACGTCCTCGCTGGTCAGTCCGAAGTGGATCCACGCGGAGGCGTCACTGTCTTCGGGCAGCCGGTGGCGGACGAAGTACTCGACGGCTTTCACGTCGTGGTTCGTCGCCTCGAACTCCTCGTGGCCCGTGGTTTCAAGTTTCTTGATCAGCCGGGCGTCCTCTTCCGCGAAGTGCTTGTACAGCCCGCGTAGTTCCTCGCGCTCGGTGAGGTCGAGTTCGAGTGGCGTCGCCTCGAGGTCAGCTAGGGCGATCAGGTACTCGACTTCGACGCGGACGCGGGCGCGCATGAGCGCGGCCTCGCTGGCGTACGGCGAGAGCCGTTCCGTTCGGTTTCCGTAGCGCCCATCGAGCGGCGAGACCGCGTACAGTGCGTCGGTGTCGGTCATTGTCCGAGAGTTTCCAGCGCCGTGCAAAAGAGTGTCGAAACGCGAGTGCGGTTCGGACACGACTGTGTATACCTCCTCGAACAAAACTCGATATAGGTAGTTTTTGATACACACATATGCATACATTGCGGATGAAGACCGCAACCACTTTGCCCCTCGCGGGTGGCCGTACACCCATGACGCGAATCGCCGGGATGGCCGGCAACCGAGGGCGCAACCTGTTGAACATCGCCGACCGACGACCAGGCGGCGCGGAACTGGCCGTCGTGCTTGCGACTAGTGCAGACGCACCGGTACTCGAGTCCGCCGCAGAGCGCGGGATTCCGACCGAGGTCGTCCCGCTCGCAGACGGCATGAGCCGAACGGAACACGAGGAGGCAGTCCTCGAGGCCCTGTCGGACTACGAGTTCGATCTGGTTTGTCTCGACGGCTACATGCGCATCCTCTCGAGTACGTTCCTCGAGGCAGCACCGACGACGCTGAACGTCCACCCGTCGCTGCTGCCGTCGTTCCCGGGAATGGACGCCTGGGGCGACGCGCTTGAGGCGGGCGTCTCGATGACGGGCTGTACGGTCCACGTGGTTACTGACGCCACCGATGGGGATGGCGAGGTCGTCGAGAGTGAGGTCGACGCTGGCCCGATCGTCACCCAGGAGCCGATTCCGGTGTATGAGGGCGACGATCCAGAGAGTTTGAAAGAGCGCGTGCTCTATGAGGGCGAGTTTCGCGCGTACCCGCGTGCAGTGAAGTGGTTCGCCGAGGGTGCTGCGACTGTCGACGAAGCCGCCGGAACAGTGACGGTCGACGCCGACGTGGCGACCGTCAACGACGCGGACCACGATGGAAGCGAGGGGCCACGCGCCTCGGACAGTCGAGCGGCGAAGCCGCGAGACGGCCTGCCTGGTCGCCGACTCGTCTCGAGCGACCGACTCGATACCCTCCGCTACGGAGAGAACCCACACCAGGACGCCGCCGTCTACGCGGACTACACTTGCGACGAGGCCAGCGTCGTCCACGCCGACCAGTTGAACGAGGGTGCGAAGGCCCTCTCGTACAACAACTACAACGACGCCGACGGCGCGTTGAACCTGATCAAGGAGTTCGACGAACCCGCCGCCGCAGTGATCAAGCACACGAACCCGGCCGGCTGCGCCACAGCCGACTCCCTCGCTGCAGCCTACGAGAAGGCTCTTGCAACGGACCCCCAGAGCGCATTCGGCGGGATCGTCGCCCTGAACCGGGAGTGTGACGCAGCCACCGCCGAGCAGATCACCGACTCGTTCAAGGAGATCGTCGTCGCGCCGGGTTACACCGACGATGCGCTCGACGTGCTCTTCGAGAAGGAGAACCTGCGCGTTCTGGACGTTGGTGAACTGTCCGACGAACCGACCGGGAGATTCACCGAGAAGCCGCTCGTCGGCGGCCGACTCGTCCAGGAACGCGACCTGCAAACCATCTCGGTCGACGACCTCGAAATCGTCACCGAACACGAGCCGACGGCGGAGGAACTCGAGTCCATGGTGTTCGCGTGGCAGACGCTAAAGCACGTGAAGTCGAACGGGGTTCTCTTCGCGGACGGCACGGAGACAGTCGGTATCGGGATGGGGCAGGTGTCCCGTGTCGACGCCGTTCGACTGGCGGCGATGAAGGCGGACGAGCACGCCCAGGGGAAGGATGCTGAGGGCGCGGTCATGGCTTCGGACGCGTTCTTCCCGTTCCCGGATGGGATCGAAGAGGCGGCCGAGGCGGGTATCGAGGCGGTCGTCCAGCCCGGCGGGTCGGTTAACGACGACGACGTGATCGAGGCGGCGGACGAGCACGGAATCGCGATGGCGTTTACGGGTCAGCGGTCGTTCCGACACGACTGACTCCCTGTCGAAACTGCGAGCAGCGCGTTCTGGATGGCTATTGACTGTTCTTTTATTTTCCGCCAGCCGCTATCGGAACCGGTCACGAACTCGCCGCCACACCGTCTTCGGCACGCCCTGGTGGCGTTTCGCCATGATAACCGTGCTCTCGGCCTCTCGACCTATCGTCTCGGGTACGTCACCGACGAGCACACTCCTGAGAAGGCCGTTCTCTGCGGCACCGATAACCACCGCGTCGTGCGCTGTCGCCTGCGCAAGAATCGTCTCAGTTACGTCGCCCTCGAGTACCGTCTCCGTCACCGAGTCGACGACGCCGAGCGACGGACTCGTTTCCGTGAGCATTCCGCGCGCATCGGTCAGTTGCTCGTCGTCTCGAGTTGGAACCACCGTCAGCAGTTCGACTCGTGCATCGTAGGCGCGAGCAAGTGAACCGGCAGTTTCGGCTGCGAGTTCGGTGTTCGGGCCACCAGCGACGGGAACGAGGATTGATTCGATGTCGGTCACGGTTCGATCGATCCGCTTCACCAGCACGTCACACGGCGCGTTGGCGAGCACCGCGTCGATGTGGCTCCCGAGTACGACGTCGCGACGCCGGGGCCGGCCGCGCCAGCCGACCAGCACTGCAGCGGCGTCGAGTTCCGCGGCGACATGGCAGATTCCGTCCGCGATATCGCGACCGAACCGAATCCGACCGGTTGCGTTCACGCCGTAACCGCGCGCCCGCTCGACCACGTCCGCAAGTAGTGTCTCCTCATCCTCGATGTCGAGCGTGTCCCGAGCGTGCTCGAGTGACAACTGCATCGGGACGGTAACCACCGACAGGACGACGAGTTCGAGGTCGCGGTCGTGTGCGAGGTCGACGGCAGTATCGAGCAGTCGGTCGGCGGTTTCGGGGTTCGCGATGGGAACGAGCAGCCTGTCAGCCATACGGTCGAGTCGACACACACCGCCAACCGCCAAGAACGCTCGGCGGCGTTCCAGTTCGTGCGAGACGGTAGAGATCGGCATGTATGACGCCCGAAACCCACAGCACACTGAAAGAGTGATTTGACCTTGACGAATCATTATTTGACTGGCACGTCTCGAGAGCGTATGGATCGACGACAGTTCCTCGCGGCATCGACCGTCGGTGTCGCAGCGACGACGGCAGGATGTCTCGGCAACGTGCTCTCGAGTACGGACGAGCCCGAGCAAGCGGAGGAAGGGACGAGCACAGCCAGCGTAGACAACACGATTACCGTCGCCGCCGACGGTGAGGTCGAAACGGAACCCGACCGGGCGACAATGAGTCTCGGCGTCGAAAGCGTCGACGAGTCGGCCGACGCGGTGAGCGACGACCTGGCGACCCGCTCGGAACAGCTACGGGAAGCGTTCGACGACCTGGGGATTCCCGAGGATAACATTGAGGAAGGACGGTACAGCGTCCGACCTTCGCGGGCGGCGAGGCGTGAGGAAGGGGTCGAGGAGTTTGTCGGAACGCACTCCTATCAGGTGACACTTGACGATGTCGAACGTGTCGGTGAAGTGATCGACGCCGCAGTCGACGCCGGCGCTGACGATGTCGGTCGGGTGAACTTCACGGTCCAAGACGAGACCCGTGCCGAACTTCGAAAGGATGCGATCGATGACGCGTTGGCGATGGCTGACGAGGAGGCCGAACACATCGCCTCGAATCGTGGCGTCGAACTTACCGGCACGACGGCGGTGACGACGAGCGACGTGCGGGTGAGTACGGTTCGCCACGACGTGGCCTACGAAACGGATGACGCTGCCGACGCCGCACCCGAGACCGAGATTGACGCGGATCCGGTGAGTATTACGGCGAGTGCAACGGTGGAATACGGATTCTCAGGCACCGGAGAATAAGGACGAATGAGGTAGCACATTTTCATCGATATTGCCGCCAGTAAGTGCAGTAGTGAGAGAAATGGGACTGAGATACGACCGAAGCGACTTGAGTGTGAACGCTGGTAGCCCAGCTTAGTCGTCTGCCGGAACCGCTCGCTGTGACGTGTTCGATGCCATACCGAGAACACTGTCGAAGAAGTCGAGGGTATCTTCCGGGCCAGGGTTCGCTTCGGGGTGGTACTGGCGGGTGATGATATCGTGGTCGACGCCGTCGAGCCCCTCCGGCGTGTCGTCGTTGACGTTGATCTGGGTGACTTCGAGGTAGTCGCCGGGTTCGTCGACGGTGTAGCCGTGATTCTGGGTCGTCATGACGACCTGACCGGAGTCGAGATCGAGCACCGGCTGGTTGACGCCGCGGTGGCCGAAGTCCATCTTCGCGGTCGTGCCGCCGAGCGCTTCGGCGACGATCTGCTGGCCGAGACAGATGCCAGCGACCGGCGTGTCCTCGACGAATGCCTCGACGAGCGCGATTGCCTGCTCGTAGTTTGCCGGGTCACCCGGGCCGTTCGAGATGAACAGAATGTCCGGATCGGCGGCTTCGACATCGCTTACGGCTGCGTCGTATGGCAGCACGTGAACCGTCGCGTCGCGGGCGAGCAGGGAGTCGACGATCGATCCTTTCGCACCGCAGTCGACGAGTGCGACGGTTTCGCCGTCGTTGTCAGCGCCGTAGACGGTCGGTTCGTCGACGCTGACCTGTGCGCCGATGTCCGTGTGGTCGCTCATCGCCTTGCACTGTTCGAGTTGCTCGAGTGCGTCCTCCTCAGTCGCGTCCTCGCCGACGGCGATGCCGCACTTCATCGCGCCGCCGTCGCGGATGTCAGTGACGACATCTCGCGTGTCGAGGTGGTCGACCGCCGGCACGCCCTCCGTTTCGAGCCAGTTGGCGACATCCTCGGTGAGTTCCTTTGCGAGCACGGCGCGTGGGTGGACGCGGTCGTCCTCGAATCGTTCTTCTCGCACGCCGTAGTTGCCGATCAGTGGGTAGGAAAAGGTGAGGATCTGTTCCTCGTAGGATGGATCGGTCAGGCTCTCCTCGTAGCCGGTGTATGCGGTGGTGAAAACCAGCTCGCCGCGAGCCGTTCCTGAAGCACGACCACGTCCCTCGAGTACGTGTCCGCCCTCCAGCGCCACGTAGGCTGCTGTCATTACGAACTACGTATTGGATACACCGGCATAAGTGTTGTCTTCGAAACTCAGTTACGAATTTCGTAATGGGTAAGTGTGCCACCCCCGTAGTGTCAGATCTCTATGGACGAACTCGACCGATCGATCCTCAACATCCTGCGCCGAGATTCCCGAACGCCGTACACGGAAATCGCAGACGAGGTCGGGACAAGCGAGGGGACGGTGCGCAACCGCGTCGAACGGATGATGGACAACGACGTCATCGAACGCTTTACCATTTCGACGCACACGGGCAACGTGAAGGCGATGCTCGAGATCAGCGTCGCGGTCGACGTCGACACGAAGGGCATCTCCGAACGGATGGCCGAGTGGGAGGAAGTCGACTTCGTCTGGATGGTCTCGGGCGAACAGGACGTCGTCCTCGTGGTCGACGCCGCGGACACGCGCGGGGTGAACGATCTAATCACGAAGGCGCGCGACCAGGAGGAAGTCGTCAGCACGAAAACGCGGCTGATTCTCGACGAACAGCTCGGCTGAACGCGGGTTTCTCAGACGCCGTCGAAGCGCTGATAGAGCGACCGCCCTCGACGGACGAGCGGCCAGACCGGATTCGTGCCACGCTCCCAGTAGACGTTCGGAACGAGCTCGCCACCGAACTCCTCTTTGAAGGTGAACGCACCGTCCCGGAAGTCCGCGCCACCGCCGCCGAAATCGTACGCCTCGTAGCCGTTTTCGATCGCCCACTGAAACACGTAGTCGTAGAGCCGTTCGGAGGCGTAGTACTCGAAGTACGCCGGCGGAATCGCCGCGAAGAAGCCGTGAACGGTGTTTCGCTCGTCGTTGAGGAGTTCGAGGAAGCCGCCGGCGTACTCACCCTCGACGTAGAGCTGTGCGAGCAGGATGCGGTCTTCCATCTCCCGCAACTGCTCGAAGAACGCGCGGGGATAGACGTGCCCGCCGACGCTCTCCATGTGCTGGCGGTACCGCTCGTAGAAGCGCGTCAGTTCCTGGTGCGTGAGCTCCGCCTCGACGATATCGTGGTCGGTCTCTCGCCCCCGTCTGATCGCCCGGCGCTTCGAGCTATCCATCCCATCGAACACCGCATCGTAGCCGTTCGAAAGCGGCAATACGAATCGCCCGCCGACGCGATTCGATTCGTAGCCAGCCCCAGACAGCGCGCCGTCGTACCGGAGAAAGTTCGTGTTGCAGGCTCGGATTCCGTGGACGATCGTCCGCCGCGAACAGCAGTCTGGGATCGTCTCGAGTACGAGTGAGAGTGAGTCGTCGACGTCGGTCGTCAGTAACGGGCCGCCGAAGCCGGGATAGATCGAGGTTAGCCGGGAAAATGGCGTCTTCGGGATCGGCACGACGAAGTTCGGGACGACGCCGATGAGGTTCGAGTCCTTCTCGACCAGCAGGTGTCTCGCTGGGTGTCCGATCCCCAGTTCGACCGCCGCAAGCCACTCGTAGCGGTGAAATACCGTCCCGAGGTCGGCGCGTTCGACCACCTCGTTCCAGCGATCGCGATCGATTTCCCGGATCGTATCGACGGCGGCAACCGTGAGCCCCGTTTCCGAGTCGGTCGTCTCGGATCGACTCGAGTGGGTGCTGGCTGTCGCTTGCGAGGACATCTGTCGTCTCCGGTTTCGGAGGTGTGCTTGATTAAGTTATGTTCTCGTACAGCGACGTATGCTGGGCCTTGGTGCTGTACGGTGTCCCTGTCCGGCCGGAGTGGGACGTTCTGGTGTCGGCTCAGAACCCGGGTTCGTTGTCGACGTTTGGGATGATTACTGTGAAGGAGTGGACTTCGTTGTGTCTGTCGTCGCAGCCTCCGTCTCCCTCTCCGCCCCCATGCCCATCTCCGTTTCAGCCTCGTCCTCCTGTTGCATCGCGCGCTGCTCGAGTGCCACCCGTGACTCGGCCAGCACGTCGTCTGGATACTTCCGCTGGTGGATCCACCGGTAACCCTGCCGAAGCGCCGAATCGAGCGGGCCGTTCACGACGCGTGGCTGGACCCGCCCGTCACGAATCGCCTCGACAACCGCTGCAGGTGTGAGCTCCGGCGCATCGACTCTCGTGTACGCCCGTCCGACCTCGAACGGAAAGTGTGCGTCACTGCCCGCGACGATCGGTAGCTCCCACTCTGCGGCCAGTGACTCGACGAGCGTTCGCGTGCGCGGATGCTTCCCGTTGATCTCGATCGCGTCGAACGGTACATCGGTAAACCGCTCGCTCAGCACATCACTATCACGGTATGGATGGGCTACGATCGCCGCACAGCCGCGCTCGTGTGCTTTCTCGACGACCTCTCTCGGAGTGTACTCGAGTGGCACCGTCTCGCGCGGCGGGTCGGGACCGATAACGAGGACGTGACCGTGAGTGGTCGATACTTCGATACCGGGAATTGTAACGGTGGCCGCGGGCTCGACTGGCGTGTAGTAGTCGTGGTTGGTCGTTGCGACGCCGTCGAGACCGCGTCTGTGGGCGATTTTCGCGAGCATGCTCGCACCGTATGGATCGTACCGGTCGCCGAACGACCGCCGGCCGTGGAAAAACCGGGTGTGTGTGTGGAGATCGACGGTGTACATGCGGAGACCAACGCTGGGGGTGCCCTTTTGCGCTTTGTTTGGACACCGTAGTCTATGCCATCGGCCGGTGGTCCCAACGGCGACGCGGCCCTGCTCGGGGATGCGGCGCTAGACAGTCTGTTCGACCGGGGTGGCGAACACACCGTCCGGCGGATGATGGCGTTGTTGACGATTGAGTGTCTCGATGGTCCCGTCGAGGCTGTACTCGACGGGGAGTTACTCGAGACGGCGACGCTGGAGATTCTTCGAGCGTCGACCACTGAGCTGTCCGAGCGGCGTATCGGCTGGACAGCCCACGGGTACCACAGAAGGCGAACTGGTTTCACGCACCGCTATGACTGTGTATCCATGAGCACACCTGGCGCGCCGGGCGAGAATCACGAACATGATGACACCGAACACGAACACGAGCACAAGAACGCTCGTCAGGACGTGATCGCCGTCGACGAAACCGACACCGCACTCGAGTTGGTCAACCGACTCGAGGCCCACACCGGCGACGGCATCCGTCACCGGGCGTTCACCTCACTCGTATTCGACCAGGACGACAACGTACTCCTGGCACAACGAGCACCAGAAAAGCGCCTCTGGGGAACCTACTGGGACGGGACTGTCGCCTCCCACCCCGTTGAGGGCCAGAGTCAGGAGGAGGCGACCCGCCAGCGACTCGAGGAGGAACTTGGGATTACGCCCGATCAGTACGACGACCTGCGGGTCACCGACCGCTTCGAGTACAAGCGCTACTTCGAAAACGCAGGCGTCGAACACGAAGTCTGTGCTGTATTGAAGCTCACGCTGACTGATAGCGACCTCGACCCGAACGAGGAAGAGGTTGCAGGGCTGCTGTGGGTCCCCTACGAACGTCTGGCCGAGCATCCCGAATGGTACCGACAACTCCGTCTCTGTCCGTGGTTCGAAATCGCGATGCGACGGGACGTACAGACTGATGCTGCCGCACAGACTGCATCGGAACTCGAGTAGCTTTCTCTCGCGTATTCCTCCCCTGGCGCTGAATGAACTGCTCGATGAACTGTCTCGCTACACTCCAGGTGGGTGCCCGGCTACTCGGCCACGTCCGTCGCCCGACCGACCGACGACGGTTTCCGCCGCGCGGTCGCCGACGCGCTGTCCAGTCGGCGAGACGCTGGTCCGCATCTTCTGACAGACCAGATTTTGGCTCCCGTGCATTCGAGCCGACATCTGTCGTTCACTTCGCCGTTGGTTGTTGTATGACAGCACGTGACAAACTTTATGAGCACATCCCCCGTAGTGTCGGGCGAGGGCCGACGAAATCGGTCCAGTATCGCAATGAGTACCCCACCATCGGAAACCGAATACCACGACGTCACGCTCTCCAGAGAAGAAGAATGGGTCGTTCACCACTCACTCATCGACCGAGTCGATGATGCGCTCGACGAGGACTCGTCGCCACCATCGTGGACACTCACCTTGGTCGAAACAGTCGAATCACACGACGACACAGAACAGTTCACCACGGCACAGATTCGACGACTCACGACACTGTTGACCGAGTATGTCGACCGCGAGGAGACACCGGCTCGAGACGTCGAGCACGGTCGGGCCGCCATCGACCGGCTGGACGGGGTACTCGAGTCCCGTGGATAATTCACCGGCCGTACTCGAGTAGAACGAGCCGGGTTGTGTCCCGCTGAATCCCAATCGGAATCAGAATCGGAATCGAAATTGTATTGTTGTCGTTTCGAACGCTCCACAGTACCGATTTGACTCGTAATCTACGGGCGCGTGGTTGCCCACACCGCCGTAATCGCGAGCAGTGCCGCCGGGAACAGCGGCAAAATCAAGAGCGCAACGAAATAGTTGAGCGTCGGCGGCCAGAGCAGGATCGAGAGTGGAGCGACGAGGAACGCGATGATGATGACGCCGACGAGCACCCACCCGCGCCAGTCAAAGTCTCGATCAGCCGTTGTAGGGTTGCGCGGGTTCTTGGTCCAGTCTGCACCGCTTTCGGCGGCGCTGTCGCCCGCCTCGTTGTTGGTGTCGGCTGTCCCGTCGCCGTCGAACGCCGATGGATCGTGGACGTAGCCGCCGTCGTCGCTCGAGGTCACAGTGGAGGGTTTCGCCTCGGTGATGAAAGCACTCACGGTTCACCGGTGTGGGCGGCTGACGTGCCGGGCTGACGGTCGTTCGACTTAGAGCTCGCTATCCGGCCGCACAACCACCTTGCCGAACCCTTCCCGGCCCTCGATGATCTCGTGGGCGCGAGCGGTCTGGCTCATCGGCAGTACCTCGCGGATCGCAGGCGTGAACGTGCCGTCCCAGACGAGTTCCATCACGTCGTCGACCTGGCCGGGCGAGCCCATCGTCGAGCCGATAATCTGGAGCTGATTCCAGAAAATGCGCGGGATATCCGTCTCCGGGTTGCCGCCGGCCGTACCGCCGCAGGTGACGAGGCGGCCGTTCTTCGCGAGGCTCTTGATCGAGTCACGCCAGGTGCCAGCGCCGATGTAGTCGACGACGACATCGACGCCGCGGTTGCCGGTCTCGCTGCGGACCCACTCCGCGAAGTTCTGTTCCTCGTAGTTGACCACGTGGTCCGCGCCGTGCTCGCGGGCGTACTGAAGTTTCTCCTCGGTGCTCCCTGTCGCGTACACCTCCGCACCGGCGTAGTCTGCAATCTGGAGCGCAGCGTGACCGACGCCGCCGCTCGCGCCAAGGACGAGCACCTTCTCGCCGGCCTCGATGTCCGCGCGGTCGATCAGCATCCGCCAGGCGGTCTGGAAGACGAGCGAGGATGCCCCTGCGGTGATCCAGTCGACGTGTTCGGGGACTGGAATCAGGTTGTCCTCCGGAACGGCGGCGTACTCGGAGTGGACACCGGTCACGTGCTCACCGAGGAGGTGGAAGTTCACGCACAGCGTGGGGTCGCCGCTGCGACAGAACTCGCAGTGGCCACAGTTGACGCCCGCTGTCACCGCGACGCGGTCGCCGGGTTCGAAGCGGGAAACATCTTCACCGACGGCCTCGACGACACCCGCAGCGTCGCTCCCGGGGACGTGTGGTAGCTCAAGGTCGAGCGTCGGCAGGCCGCGCCGAACCCACACGTCGAGGTGGTTGAGTGCGCCGGCTTTGACGTCGACGAGCACGTCGTTGCGACCCACCTCGGGGTTGGGGTACTCGCCGTACTCGATGCCGTCGGTCCCACCGTGTGCGGTGATTTTGATTGCCTGCATAGATACAGATAATCCGAAACAGTGGCATAACAGTTGTGAACCTGGTGAGTCATCCCCGATTCCTCAACACCCATCGAGAAAGATCCCTTCACAGTGCCGATCTGTTCGATAGAAGCTATCCCACCTCACTGACTTTCCAACGCGGACGCGACGCTCGTCAGCGAGCGCGTCCCCCGCCGCCGTCGGCTCCTCAAGCCTACAAGAACCAGTGTTTTACCCACTGGCGGTTAATACGGCCCATGAACGAGTCGAGCGATTCACCGTCGGAACCAGTACCAGCCGACACAGCCGCCGAATCGACGACCACCGAGACGCCCGACACGCTCGGCATTGGGCTCGTCACCGTCGCCGACGACCGGACACTCGAGTCCGACGCCGCTGGCCAGGTCCTCGCCGAGACGTTCACCGAGGCGGGCCACGAGGTAGCGATGCGAGAGCACGTCGGTCGCGAGCACGATACCGTCCAGTCGATCGTCTCGCGGATGGTCGACCGCGGCGACGTGGACGTGGTTATTACGGCGGGGGCGACGAGTATCGAGCCGGACGATATCACGATCGAAGCGGTCCAGCCACTCATCGAAAAGTCGTTGACCACGTTCAGCGAACTGTTTACGCACCTCTCTTATGAGGCACACGGCAGCCGTGTCGTCGGTGCGCGGACGGTCGGCGGTGTCACCGACGAGACGCTCATCTTTGGTCTTCCCGGGAACGCCGACGCGGCCGAACTCGCGGCGACAGAAATCCTTGTTCCGGAGTGCCCCCATCTCGTCGAACTCGCACGAGATGGCGCTGGCTCGGACGATATCGAAGAGACTGATCCTGAGTCGGCTGAATCGCCAGCTACTGGGCCGGATGGGACGGCCGAGGCCAACGGTGGTGAGGACGTGTGAGCGACGAGCAGGTCACCGGTAACGGTGTGCAAGAGCAGCCGTCGCAGGTCGACGACGAACTGTCAAAAGACACGATCCGCGAACGCGTCTGGGACGAACTCGAGGACAGCGGCGTCGCGCGGTTCCCGTTTCCACCGCACGGGCGGATCCCCAACTTCGAAGACGCGAACTCGGCAGCCGAGCGCCTGGCCGCCCAGCCGGAGTGGGAACACGCGACGACGATCAAAGCGAATCCCGACGCCCCACAGCTTCCGGTTCGTCGGCGCGCGCTGCGGGACGGCAAGACCGTGTACATGGCGGTGCCGCGGCTGCGCGACGAGGAGTGCTTCCTGAAACTCGATCCGAGCGAACTGGACGACTACGACGCGGCCACCACAGTTTCCGGCTCGTCGAAACACGGCGAGCAGGTCGGCCCCGAAGCGGTCGACGAAATCGACCTGATCGTCTCCGGAAGCGTCGGCGTTCGCGCCGACCCCGAGGTCGATCCCGCAAATGGCGGCCGAATCGGCAAGGGCGAGGGCTACAGCGATCTCGAGTTCGCCGTCCTCTTCGAACTCGGCCTCGTCGACGAAGAAACGCCGGTCACGACGACCGTTCACGAGCGGCAACTGCTGACAGCTGCTGAGGCCGGGGCACTCGAGTTGGACGACCACGACGTACCGATGGATCTGGTCGTTACACCGGATCGAGTGCTGCGGCCCGGTGGCGGCGAGAAACCGGACGGACTCGACTGGGACAAGCTCTCCGAGGAACGGCTTGCGGAGATTCCGGTACTCGAGCGTGTCCGGTCGCAGTCCTAATCTGCCTCTTTCTGGTCCTTCTATCCTCCTGTCCCATCTTCCTCTCCTGACCCCCGTTGATCCACCTGACCCGATCGTTACTGTAGGGCGTTGGACGAGGGACGAGCGTAGAGACAACGCAGGAGCTGTGGATACAGAGCCAGCGTTTAGAGATGACCGTCGCTCGGGAACGAAGCGAACTCGGGACACAAATCGCGTCCCGAGTCAGATGCCAAAACCACAGGACGTGACGCAGGCCGGTGCAGCGGAGCCTGCGCCACAACGGTGTGGCAATGGTGGGGGGAAGGGTGCTGTGGTGGGATTGCTGGAAGTCACGGGAGTTGGCGTTGGGTGCCTTGGGTGAGGGTAGCCCGTCGACCTCCATCGGATGGTATCGCCGGTACCTACTTGAACTGTCGTGATGGTCGAACCATCTTGCACCGAGTTACGCCCGATTTAAGCCAGATTTAATCGCTGGATTCGGACCAGAGGACCGTTCACAGACGGTGAAACCGATTTTCGCCCAGTTTGTCGATCCCCTATGGCGAGCGCGGCAATGTTTGCCGATTCATATGCGCTATCTCGCGGGTACAAGTCGGCTAGAAGATGATCCGGGTGGCCCCGGGGTCACTTACTCGACGAGTTCTTCCGCGACGACCGTGGCTGACATCAGTCGCGGATCGATCGCCAGGTCGAGCTGTCCCTTGACGAACTCGGGAACAGTCCGTCGCGCGTAGGTGACCGTCCGCAGGTCGTCGGTGAGATCGCAGACGATCGGAATCGTCGTCGCTTGATCAATATCGGTCAGCACGTATAGATCAGCGTCGACGATGCCGGCTTCCTCTAGCTGTGGCCGCGTGACGACACCGTTGAGTCTGGTGACCGTGAGACCTTCGTTCTCGAGTGCCGCGCCGATCTCGTCCTCGTCGGGACCGGCGACGATCGCCCGTCGGTTCTGGGTGTCCTCGCTCATTCGTACTCGATCGTCGCTGGTGGCTTGTGGGTCACGTCGTAGACGACGCGGGCCACGTTCTCGTTCTGGCCGGTGATGCGCGACTGGATGCGCTGGAGGGTCTCCCAGTCAATCTCCTGTGCGCGTGCGGTCATGCCGTCACGCGATTCGACGGAGCGGACGGAGACGACCCAGCCGTGGACGCGGTTGTCGCCTTTGACGCCGGTTGCCTTGCCGATCACCGCGGCGAGGGCTTGCCACGGCTCGTACTCCTCGAGTTCCTCTTCGACGACGTGGCAGGCATCGCGGGCGACCTCGAGCTTTTCTTCGGTAACTTCGCCGATTACGCGAACCGCAAGACCCGGACCGGGGAACGGCATTCGCTCCGCGACGAGTTCGTCGAGGTCGAGATGGCGTGCGACCTCGCGCACTTCGTCCTTGTAGAGGTCGCGGACGGGTTCGACGATGCCGTCGAAGTCGACGACATCTGGGAGTCCGCCAACATTGTGGTGGGACTTGATCCCGCCCTCGCTCTCGATACGGTCGGGGTAGATCGTTCCCTGGACGAGGTAGTCCGCGTCGGCGTCTTTGGCTTCGCGTTCGAACTCGCGGATGAACTGCTCGCCGATGATCTCGCGCTTCTTTTCGGGATCGACCACGCCCTCCAGGGCCTCGAGGAACCGATCCTTCGCGTCGACGATCCGCAGCGAGTCCATGTAGTCGAACGTCTCGCGGATCTGGTCGGTTTCGCCCTTGCGCATCAGGCCGGTGTCGACGTAGACCGGGGTGAGCTGGTCGCCGATGGACTCGTAGGCGAGTGCTGCGGCGACCGACGAGTCGACACCGCCTGAGAGGGCGATGACGGCGTTTGCGTCGCCGATTTCGTCTTCAATCTCTGCGGTTGCTTCCGGGACGAACGTCTCTGTGTCTACCATTAGTGTGTAACCTCCGTTTCGGTGTCTGCGTCAGTGTCGCTATCTGCATCGTGCTCCGCGCCTGCCGACGTGCTTTCGTTGCTCTCGTCGGCGATTGCCTCGACCAGTCCGAGGAACGGTGGGCTCGGCTGCCCCGGCCGGGACGTGTACTCGGGGTGGAACTGCGTCCCGAGGAAGTACGGATGGTTCTCGAGTTCGAGGATCTCCATCCGGTTGCCCGCGGTGCCGGAGAACGTCAGCGGCTCCTCCTCGAAGTCCTCGAAGTACTCGGGGTTGACCTCGTATCGGTGACGGTGGCGTTCGGAACAGGACGTGTCGCCGTAAATCTCGTAGGCGAGCGTCTCCGGTTCGATGACGGTCGTGTGGCCGCCGAGGCGCATCGTGCCGCCCATGTCTTCGACTTCGTACTGCTCGGGCAGGATGTCGATGACCGGATGTGGCGTCTCCTCGTCCATCTCGGCGGAGTGGGCGTCCGCGTAGCCGAGGACGTTTCGCGCGTACTCGATGACGGCCATCTGGAAGCCAAGACAGAGCCCGAGAAACGGCACGTCGTTCTCGCGAGCGTACCGAACCGCCTCGATCTTGCCTTCCGTCCCCCGCATGCCGAAGCCGCCGGGGACGATGACGCCGTCGACCGACTCGAGTTGGTCGTCGTGGCCGTCGGCGAGTTCACCGGCCGGCACCCAGTGGACGTTCACGTCGACACCGACCTCGAAACCGGCGTGTTTAAGCGATTCGTGAATCGACATGTAAGCGTCTGTCAGGTCGTACTTGCCGACCAGCGCGATGTCGACCGCGCCGTCTTTCTCGGTTGTGACGATTTCGCGCCAGTCGTTCGCGCGCTCGCCCTCCGGCAGCGCCTCCTCAGCGAGGCCGAAGTGCTCTAAGACGTACTGGTCGAGTCCCTCCTCTTCGACCATCAGCGGCACGTGGTAAACGTCCTCGACGTCGGGGTTCGAGAAGACAGCCTCCGTCGGAATGTCACAGAACAGCGCGATCTTCTCCTTGGTCTCGGGATCGAGTTTGTCCTCACAGCGGCCGACGATCACGTCGGGCTGAAGCCCGATCGAACGGACCTCCTTGACGCTGTGCTGGGTCGGCTTGGTTTTCTGTTCGCCGTTTTTCGAGTAGGGGACGAGCGTGACGTGCGTGAACAGAATGTCCTCTTCGTCTTCCTCGTGGGCGAACTGGCGCAGGGCCTCGAGGTAGGGCATCCCCTCGATGTCCCCAACGGTGCCGCCGACCTCGATGATACAGACGTCGGTTCCCTCGGCGGCCTCGCGGATGCGTCGCTTGATATCGTCGGTGATGTGCGGGATGATCTGGACCGTCTTCCCCAGGTAGTCTCCGGCACGCTCCTTCTCGATGACGTGCTGGTAGGTCTTCCCGGTGGTGATGTTGTGGTCCGAGGTCATGTCGATATCGAGGAATCGCTCGTAGTTCCCCAGGTCGAGGTCGACCTCGCCACCATCCTCCAAGACGTACACCTCCCCGTGCTGGTAGGGGTTCATCGTCCCCGCGTCGACGTTCAGGTACGGGTCGATCTTTACGGCGGTGACATCAAACCCGGCGTTTTTAAGGAGGCGGCCGGTGCTCGCGGCCGTAATCCCCTTTCCGAGTCCTGACATCACGCCGCCGGTGACGAAGATGAACTTGTTCCCCAGTGAGGGGTCATAATGAGTGTCCGGTTCCGTCGGCATACCGAGTGTCCGCGTGAGCGGTTGAAAACGATTTCGGGAGCGTCTCGTCACCGGTAATGGCTGTCATTCCGATACGTGACAGGTCAACTTTCGATCTCCTGGTTTTGCTTGATACAGCGGCGGTTGAAAACTCTGCTCTCAGTTGCTGTCCTCTCCTTTTCGTCTGTCGTGTGGAGTCTCAACTGGTAGGCCAGATAGGGGGCGTGTCTCCTGTAACGGTTGAACGCCACTCGCCACCACATCTTGTCACGTCCGCCCAACACCAACAGGTGTGGTCAGTCCCTGCCAGCAGTTGTTTCGAACCGCTCGGTCTGAGACTGTAACTCGTTTGCACGTTCCGACAGGGTGTCCGCAGTCGATGCGATTTGTTGGATCGTACTGGTCTGTTCTTCAGCAGCAGCCGAGACGTTCTGCGCTTCGCCCGCTGTCTGATCACTAACCTTCGCGACGTCGTCAACCATCCGTGCGACCTCCTGTGCCGATTCGGCTTGATCGTCCGTCGCATCGTTGATCGATTGAATGCCGGCGTTGGCAGCTTCGACTCGATCAATGATCGTTTCGAAGATCGATACGGTTTCGTCGATCGTCTTTTGACCGGTTTCGATGTTCGATTGCATTTCGAACATATCGCTTGCCAGCGCATCGGTCGACGCTTCGACGCCAGCGACCAACTGTTCTACCTCGCTTGTCGCTTCATCAGTCTCTTCCGCAAGCGCTTTCACCTCGTCAGCAACCACGGCGAACCCACTTCCTTCCTCGGATGCGTTTGCCGCTTCAATCGACGCGTTCATCGCGAGTAAATTGGTCTCTGATGCAATGTCGTCGATCAACTTGACGACCTCGCCGATCTGTTCTACCTCCTCTTGCAGCGTGAGCATCTCTTCGACGGCTTCTTCCGCTTTCGTCTCGACTTCATCCATCCGTTCGGTAGTCCGTTTCGCTGCCTGCTGTCCCTGTTTCCCCATCTCAGCAGCCTCTCGAGACTGGCTGGCAACGTTATCCGACGACGATGCGATCTCCTCGACGGTTGCTGAGAGGTCACTCATTTCCCCCGCGGCAGTCGTAAGCTTCTGACTTTGCCGCTCTGCGCCGGCCGATATCTCTTCGATGCTTTCGGCAACGGCAACGCTTGAGGTTTTGATCTCGTTGGTCGAGGTCGTCATGTCGGAACTGATTCCGTCGACGTCTTCGACGAGAGCCTGGATTTCGATGACTAACCCTTCAAGATCGTCGATCATCTCGTTGAACGCGGTCGCGATGCGTCTGAGAGCGTCGTTGTCGATGTCCGTCTCGAGTCGCTGCGTGAGGTCGCCGTCGGCCGCTTTTGTTAGATGAGTGCTAAATTCATTGGCCTGACGTTCCAGCGATGTTGCAAGTTGTTCGGCGTCCGCTTGTGACTGTTCGGCCTCCACTCGAGATCGTTCTGCTTCCTCGCGAGCCTGTTCGAGGTCAGTAATGAATTGTTGGAGGTCACTCTGCATTTCGGTTAACCTGTGTCCGAGTCGTCCAGGCACTGGTTCCTCGAGGATATCATCGTCAAAGTTCTGTCGCGAAAGTGCATCAGCCTGTGCAGCAACGACGTTCAGATAGTCTTCGATATCCCGAAACGCGGTTCGTACCTGTCCGACCTCATCGATCCGATTCTCGTCCGTAATCTCTTGGTCAAGATTGCCGTCGGCGAGTGCGGCCGCTTGTGTCGATACGGACCGGAGCGATCGCATCGGTCCGCGCTCAACCATCACACCAAGTGACACTAGCCCGAGCAAGCTAGCCCCGAGAAGCAACCACAGGTTCGACCTGACTTGCTGGGCGATCAACAGCGCTTCGGATCGTGGGGCCTCTTTCACGACGACCCAGTTCAACTCGGCCTGATTGACCGGTGTGAACGCGACAACGGAATCGTCTGTCAGTATCGTTCTCTCACTGTCTGCTTCGACGGTGGTGCTGATCTCCTCGCCAGCAGAGTCAAACTCGGTCAGAAACGCAGATTCGTTTTCGTCAAAAAGGATATCGCCCGTTGTATCGCCGATCACGGTCGTCGCCGTTCCATTGATTGGACTTTCGAACTGTTCTGCCCGATCACTCGTTCGAATGACCATCACGAATGCGTGATCGGTCTCGGGAACCGGTGAAACGAACGCGACTGACGGGGCCCCATCGTCCGAGTACATCCACGTTTGAATGACGGTGTCTGGATCATCGAACGAAACCGCCTCGAACTCCTGTTCCTGTGGCCAGACGATGTTCGTTGCTTCCACGTCGTTTCCTTCGATCTGGGCGTCTGTACTCGCAGTGATCGTTTCTTGCTCGTGATCAAGATAATGCAAATGCGCTATTTCCGGCGGGAGATGCTCAAGTTCGTTTGTCAACATCGATCGCGCATGGCCCGGTTGTTCTGCCTGCAGGTCCCGGTGTTCAGACAGCGTTCGAGCCGTCGACTGCTGTGCTGTGACCCACTGATCGAGCGATTCTGCTTCCTGATGGGCGTTCGTCAGTAGGTTTTCCCGCTGTTGGTCAGTAAGCTGAGATGTAACTGCCGACTGTGTCAGCAGACCTAGTGCGATTACAGTCAGAATAATGACTCCAACCACAACGAAGAACTTCCGGGTATAACTTTTCCTAATGACGTTTGGAAGCCTCTGTTCCACTTTCATTGGCGTTTCGTCCCCGTTGGATCCAACTCTCGTTGAGGCATATGACTCTCGTATCTGCTGAATTATAATAAACCGTTTGGGCAACACTATGAGTTTATGTCAGTTCCAACATTCGCGTGGTGTATTTCTCTACTGAGCGATACGTGAACACTGGGTTGAATATACTTCCGACGCCGTTCAGCGAGGACCCACTGGTGGCGAGGTATTCAATGCCACAACCCATCCACGACTGGAATCTGTCCGGGGGACCTGGACCAGCCTCACCGGTTACCCCTTCGAAACGAAGATCACCGTAACGCCGTCGAAAACACACGCACAACGCTGAGTCTGGTCCTCTCTATGTCCGCCACCCTCCCAGGCCTCGAAGTCGAAGTTGTGGCCGGTCTCGGTGACCAACTCCCCGGATCGTTTACAGGTTGAGCAGGCGCAAAGCCTCGCCGTTCACAGTCGTTGCCGAACCAAGATGTAGAACAAACTGAAACAGATTGCTTCGTCACTTTCGGTGACNTTTACAGGTTGAGCAGGCGCAAAGCCTCGCCGTTCACAGTCGTTGCCGAACCAAGATGTAGAACAAACTGAAACAGATTGCTTCGTCACTTTCGGTGACGGAGTAATTGATCCAGTGAGTGGAGCTGCGGTTGAGAGAGCGAAGGAGCGCCGCTCGTCGGCGCTCCGTAGCGTTATCACTCATTGGGTGCTTCCTAACCGATTAGCTCGGTCGTCTGGAGTGGAGTTCTATCCGTAGTCGGTTGGAAGAACAAATTCCTGGAAGATCTTCGTTGAGATCGGTGGCTTCCCTGGAATTGTACCATCTGTNGTGGAGTTCTATCCGTAGTCGGTTGGAAGAACAAATTCCTGGAAGATCTTCGTTGAGATCGGTGGCTTCCCTGGAATTGTACCATCTGTAACGAGAACATTCGCTAAAACCCAGAGATTGTACAGTGCAACCGCAAACAGAAAGTAGAACAGTCGCACCGAGAACGTCGGCGACGACGTTCTCGGAAGAAAGTCACCGATCTGCCGGTATGAGGTTTCAATCTCCCATCGGCGGCGGAATGCTGCCGCGTACGCTCGTGCTGCTTCTGGCTCTATCTCTCGGTTTGTGACAAACCACACGTGTTCGTCCTCTNCCCATCGGCGGCGGAATGCTGCCGCGTACGCTCGTGCTGCTTCTGGCTCTATCTCTCGGTTTGTGACAAACCACACGTGTTCGTCCTCTTTCGACCGGTGTGGGACAGCAAAGACTGTTACAGGAACTGATGCGGTCGGTTTCCGTTTGCGTTGCATGAGATAGTCATCGACGACCGTCTCAGCGTCGGCGCTGAGACGGTCTTTCATCCCTTTACTCGGACGCGCACGAACGATGTAATCGACGTCGAGTTGTTCCAGTTCCGCGACAACGTGAACCTGATAGAAGCCACGGTCAAGATAGACGTGTCTGAGCGAGATGTACTGCTGGGCGGTCTCCAGCAGCGTTCGAACGGCTTCGCGCTTGGCGCGAAAGCCGTTCTCTTCGAGCGGAAGTACAGCAAGCGTAAATCGTGTTCTAGGTGCCACAATACAGAGAGTCGCAAAACAGTACGTTCGAGTCGTTCCTTGATCCGGGTAGGTGGTGAGAACGTGATCTGTGTCGGCTGCACCGTAGAACCGCCACTCGTGAAGATCGATCGCGACATCGACACAGTTCGGTAACAGCCGACGTTTCCGAAGAATCTCGAAGAGATCGTCGCGGACGCCATCGAACTGCTCGTCGATGGCGTCCGCTTCCAGATTCCGAAGATGGTAGAGAAGTGACTTTGCAAGCGAATTGCGAGCCGTTGACGTGATGTCAACTGGTTCCTTGTGATCTAACTGGTACGTTTTCCCGCCTGTATTGGCGAACTCTTGATCAAAAGCGATCCGAGAGAGGACTTCGAGAAAGTCCTCTCTCGTGTACTTTCCACACGACTTGATGTCAAAGTCGAGTTCTGGGTAGACAAGAGTTGATGCGGCACGACAGGCCTGTTTTGCTTCGGTTGTCTTGACCATAGACAACCTCACCAGCAGTGTCGTGAATTAGGTTCGGCGTCTACTGT
>NZ_AOIN01000098.1 GCF_000337135.1 Natrialba chahannaoensis JCM 10990 | reverse complement strand
CGTTCGCACCTCGAAAACAAGTCCGCTCGTAGACCTTAAATATCCCAACGCGGTCGGGAATCCTCGCGCTTCAGCGCGGGGAGGACGTCAACGACCATGTCCGTGAGTTGTGGTTCATACTGTCGGACAGACCTATTCGAAGGTCGGTCGCAGAACTGTGGCGTTCCCTCTCGGTGAACGCCACGAATTCGCGCCTGACTGCTCACTGACTTCTATCCGACAGTATCACCACCGATCCTATTCTCGCCGAATTGGACTCACTCGTGTTTGTCCTGCCGGAGGTAAACGGGCTCTCAGCAGCGTGTGTGCACGTTCAGGCCCGAATGGTCTCGTATGCTTCC
This sequence comes from Natrialba chahannaoensis JCM 10990, assembly GCF_000337135.1. GTDB lineage: Archaea > Halobacteriota > Halobacteria > Halobacteriales > Natrialbaceae > Natrialba > Natrialba chahannaoensis. The sequence goes on along the minus strand of NZ_AOIN01000098.1, from coordinate 76,900 downwards.
CGTGCAATTATATCGTCAGCCGCAGTATATGTCTGGTGTGGCTGTCTCCGCCCCCCCTGTCACGTCCGACAACAAGTCGCTCGATCTCAGTTTCAAGGCCGGCTTCGGATTCTACCTCGGTATCATCGTCGCTGGCGTCATCGCACTCGGTTCCGTCGCAGCAGGCGCTGGAACGGCAACGATCCTCGCCACGACACCGAGCACCGTCGTCGCCGCCTTGCTTCTCTCGCTCGTCTTTGGCGATCGCCTTGGCAACCTTCCCGAACGACTCGGTGGCAGTCGTCGTCGCCGTCTCGTCTGGTATCTGCCCAGCCTCGGGTTCGGTGCCAGTACAATCGGGCCCGCCATGGGTGTCCTCCAGTCCACCGGCCGGTTCACGCTCACGGCGGGGCTCTTTACAGTGCTCAGCGGAGCCGTCACGCTGGGCGTTTCCCAGATGGCCCGCAATCGGCACATCGACGCAGTGACGCCGGACGAACCGGTCGTATCGTGGCAGTGGCGCAGACCGTCGTTCGGCAGCGGGCTCCGGGGAGCGATTTTGCTCGGATTCACGACCTTGACGGTCGTCTTCGGCCTCGGCTCGCTGCTCGTTGGCGATGGGTCGAGCGCCTGGGTTCTCATCTACGCGCTCATCCCGGCGTTCATGTGGCTGAGTGACCGGTATGACTGGAGATGGGACGTCTGGGAGGAGCCGAGTGCGGATAGCCAGTGGGGAACGACCACCCTCGAAGCGTACAGGGACGGCCTGCTCGTCGACAACTTCGAGCGGCGACTCGTTTCCTGGGACCGCATTGGTGAGATTCGGCTCACTGAAGACGAGTTGATCATCGAACGCGACCGGTGGTTCGACGTCCGCTGTGAGCGCTCGGTGATCGACGATCCGGAGTCGCTGCGTGCAACGCTTGTCCGCCTTCGAGATGGAGAGAGTCGGGACGCATACGATCAGTGGAGCGACCACGACTCCGACGTGGCGTCCGACCACGAGCGCGGATTCGAATCCAGATCAGAACCCGAACGAGAGACCGACCGCAAATCCGAAACTGAATCCCACTCCGAAACTGAACGCACAGAAAACCGATCAGGTGCTGCTGATCCAGAACTCGATCCGAATTAATTGACCGAGTCAGTCGAGGTAGTCAACTCGCCCCAGACGCGTGTCTCTAGTTGCTACCATCACCCCGAAAAAGAATCAGTACAATCTTCTATCAGTAACCGCGAGCCAGCGCCGCTACTTGCCCCAGAACGGATCTCTGCTACGCTGCTTGTCCAGATACATGTTCAGCGCCTCGAGTTCGTCACCAGGGATCTCGCTCGCCAGTTCCTGTTCTAAGATCTTCGCGTGCTTTTCCGGAATTTCAATCCAGAGCTCGTCGTCTTCCTCGATCTGGCGGCCGACGGTCGGCCCGTCGATCGCGACCGAGACGCGGTTGCCCGCGCGCGCTTCGTCCACGTCTTCGCCCTGTTCCTGAATCCCTTTGACCTGGCCGACGCGGTCGGGTTCGTTCCCCTCGAACTTGACCACGTTCGCGTTGTTCTGAACGGTCCCAGAGTTGACTTCGACGCCGACCACGGCAGGGTCGTTCTGTCGGAAGGTATGATCCGGGAGGATGTGGAACCGGGCTGGTCGCACGATGTTCTCGAGTATCGTGTCCTGTTGGGCGCGCTCGAGTTCATCAACGTACTCCTCGTACTCCTCGATGAGCTGGTAGATGACCTCGTCGGTGAACACCGTCACGTCCTCGGTCTCTGCGCGCTGTTCGGCGTCGGCGAGCGTCTCGACGTTGAAGCCGAGGATTGCACGCTGTTTTGGCTCCTCTGCAGTCGATGCGACCGAGATGTCCCGTGGTGCGACATCGCCGACTTCGGCGCGGACAATTGGGACTTCCGCTTCGCCCAGCGCGTCGGCCATCGCCTCCAGACTGCCGAGGGTGTCTGCTTTGACGACGACACCCTGCTCTTCGGTGTCGACGGCGATATCGGCGAGTTCGGCCTCGACTTCCTCGACGACCTCGTCCAGTTCGCGGTTACGGACAACGCGAACTGGCGCGCCGGCCATTGCGTCTGCGAGTTCGGGTGCGGCGACCTTGATACCGGAGGCGGCCGAGATTTCGTCGACCTTTTCGAACCGGCTCTCGGTTCGGATCTCTGCGAGCGGACGAGGCTGGAGCAGCGCGCGCACGTCGGTGACGATCGGTTTGTTCATTCCACCGACGACGATCTGGTCGTCGGCTTTGATCGTGCCGTCGTAGAGGACGATGTCGATCGTGGTCCCAAAGCCTTTCTCCTCCTTGACTTCGAGGACGGTGCCGACGCCGGGGCCCTGTACGTCGATCTCCATCTCCTCTTTCATATAGCGCTGGGAGAGCCCCATCATGACGGCGAGCAGGTCGGGGACGCCTTCGCCCGTCATTGCCGAGACGGGGACGACGCCGACGTTGCGCTGGAAGTTCTGCACGCGCCAGTAGAGGTCGGCGGAGAAGTCCTCGTCAGAGAGGTTCCCGATAATCTCGTAGAGACTCTCGTCGAGTCGAGAGCTGACGCGGTCTGACTGGGCCTCGTAGGTCGCATTGATCGGCGAGTCTTCGTTCGGGTTCCAGCCGGGAACCGTGTCGATCTTGTTCGCCGCGACGATGAACGGCGTCTGGGAACGCTTGAGAATATCGAGTGCCTCGAGCGTCTGGGGCTGGAAGCCGTCGTTGACGTCGACGACGAGAATCGCGATATCTGCCAGTGCACCGCCCCGGGAGCGAAGCGTGGTAAAGGAGTGGTGTCCTGGCGTGTCAATAAAGAGCAACCCAGGCAGGTCGAAGTCGTCCGGGTTGACGAGGTCACCCGCGATAGAGGAGACGACATCGAGCGGGACGGCCGTCGCCCCGATGTGCTGGGTAATTGCGCCTGCTTCACCCTCGATGACCGCGGAGCCGCGGATCTTGTCGAGGAGACTTGTCTTGCCGTGATCGACGTGCCCGAGGACAGCGACGATCGGCGTTCTGAGAGATGTGGGATCGTGCGATCCCGCGCCCGTGTCCGTGTCCGTATCGGTATCCGACATGATGAACCACCAGAGAAGGTCTTGTCTAGAGGTCTGCCGGGCAGTAGTTAAACCCATCGTCACGCTCTGGAAGCCGATTCATCCCGATCAGTCGCAAAATACGACCGGTTATCGGATACCACCCCTTTCTGAGCCCGAGGTTTTTAATACCGATTAGTAAATACGAGTATGCATGAGTGAGATACTCGCTGAAAATCTCTCGGGCAAGTCCGTTATGGGATCGGACGGCACCGAGCTGGGCCTGCTGTACAACATCACAATGGACCTCAAGTCGGGGCAACTCCACGACCTTGTTATCGAACCCGACGACGAACTGCCAGAGCGGGCCGTCGACTTCAACGTCGACGACGCCGGCCGGTTTCTCGTCTCCGTCAGCCGCGTTCAAGCGGTGAAAGACTACATCGTCGTTCAGCGCTAAGGGCATGTACGTTCTCGACTCCTCGGCTTTTATCCACGACTTCCACACGACAGAACAGACTGCAACCATCCCCCTCGTCCGCGACGAACTCGAGGACGAGAGCGCCTATCGCTACGACGCGATGGAGGGATCGGGAATGCACATTCACATTCCCAACGACGATACGACCGAAAAGGTCCGCCGGGCAGCAAAAGAGTCCGGTGATCTCGGCGTGCTCTCCGATACGGACATCAGGCTCGTCGCCGCGAGTTTCGAACTCGACGCCACGCTCGTCACCGACGACTACGCGATGCAAAACGTCGCAGAGAAGCTCAACGTCGCCGTCGAAGTGATCGCCCGCGAGGGCATCGACGAACAGCGCCACTGGCACTACCAGTGTCAGGGCTGTGGCCGCGAGTTCGACGAGGAAAAGGAGCGCTGTCCGATCTGTGGCTCCGGGCTCGCGCGCAAGAATCCGTCGTAGTATCGTCGTCTCATCGGTTAGTGACACGACGGTTTCTCACCATCCCGCTAGCCCGTCGTCCCGCACCTCGTTTGCCCGTCGAGTGGCAACTTCGTGGGGTACTCGAGTACTGGCGATGACTCATTATCACTCCGCTTCTTGCGGCTGCTTGTCGCCGCTCTTCGCTGTTGAGCGATGGTACCGAACGAAACCGCGTAGAAGTGACGTGCCCGCCTGCTGGCGGCTCAGCCGTAGACCAGATAGAGGTTCGCGAAGAGAATCGCGTTGTACACACCGTGGACGACCGACGGCACGAGTAGGTTGTCGGTTCGCTCGTAGAGCGTGCCGAGCACGAGCGAGAGGCCAAAGATGACACCGAGACTTGCGATGACCGCGCCCGGGCCAGCGGTCGCGTAAGCGAGAACGTGGACGCCGGCGAAGATGACGCTCCCGGCGACGATCGCACCGACGCGAGAGAAGGTGTCGTACAGTGCCTTCTGGATGACGTTCCGGTACAGCAACTCCTCGAACGGCCCGATCACGAGCAGCGACGCCGGAATCAACACGAGCAGAATTTCGGGATTCTCCGCCGCCTGTTCGGTTGTCCCGTGCTCTGCACTCTCGACGCCGGCCGTCTGAAAGACCAGTGAAATAGTCATCAGCGCACCGAAGAGGACGACGAGTCCGCCCACCGTCCAGATCACGTCCCGCTTCGACGGGACGCGCAGGTCGAGGAACTCGAGTCCCCGGTCGGTGGCGGAGAGGTAGATGCCGGCGATGATTGCAGTTCCAAGCGCCATGCCGAGCTGGGCGATGACGAGGAAGCCGGTGGTCGAGAGGTCGCCGGCGACCTCCATCACTGGAAGTGCGAGAAAGAGGCCGGCGAGTTCGGCGGCGAAGAGCCCGGTAACCCCGAGGAGGGTTAGTACGACCATCTGAGAACTTCGGTCCTTGAGCCCTGAAACGCTTATTCTGAGGGCGTCAGCGACGCCGACGCCGACTGTGAGGCTGGCAATGAGGAAGCCGGCCATGAGGAGTGAGATTGACGTCGAGAGCCCAGGTAACTCGGTCGAGGCGGTGAGCCCCTGGTTCAGTGCGTAGGCAGTACAGAGGAGGACGCCACCGCTGGCGGCGGTTGCTATGCCAGCGGCGATCCGATGTCGTCCACTCCCGTAGCGACTCGCGAGGAAGGCACCGACAGCGACGACGGCGAAGACGGCTGCCGCGATGACTGCGGGTTCGGTGATCCCTCGGCTGGCGGGGACAAGTACAGTGGCCGCCATCACCGCCGAGAGGCCGGTTCCGATGCCCGGGACGGCGTCGGTCGCGGCCGACCCGGATTCGGTCCATGCAGTTTCGGTCATATTCGTTGGTTCGTGTGAGTACTCATATGGGCACCGCATCCGGAACCCGACGTATGGACGTTGGCACGACGCAAAGGCGAGACCCGCGCTCTTCAGCGCTCGACGCGCAGTTCGGTTTTCTCGGCAACTGCCTCGGCCTCTTCGAACGTACCGCCGCCGAGCAGCCCGCGCGTCGCCTTCTTTGCCCATTCGACCGCCGGCTGCTCGAACGTATTCACACCGTAGAGTTCGCCTGCGAGCACGCATGCGGCCTCCATTCCGTACAACAGACCGCCGAGTTCGAACTCGTCGACGCGTTCGATTTCGACGCGGACGTTGGGTCGACCTGCTGCGGCGAGGCTCGCCTCCGTCGCCTCGAACTCGGCGTCGAGTAACTCACCGAGCGTCGCATCACCGAGGTACGCAAGGTCGTCGACGTCGGTTTCCGGAATTTCCAGGTCCGCTCCATCCTCGACCGAGACGAAGGTAACGAGCTTGTCCCGAGGCCCCGCTCGGTAGAGCTGGAGTTGTGAGTGCTGGTCCGTCGCTCCGAGCGCACGCACTGGCGTCTGGCCCAGATCATCCTTCCCCAGACTCTCCGCCCAGAGCTGGGCGAACCACTCGGCGTACGTCTCGAGTGCCTCCGCGTAGGGCATCATCGCGTTGATGCCGGCACCGCGCGTGTCGAGTGCGTAGGCCATTGCACCGTAGGCGTAGGCGGGGCACTCGAACAGCGAGCCGGTCAGCGTCTCGGCCTCTGCAGTCGCGCCCTCAAGAAGGGCATCCAGATCGTGACCGCAGACGGCGGCAGCGACCATGCCGACCGCCGAGAGCGCAGAGAACCGTCCCGGAACGCCGTCAGGGACTTTGAGGGATGGCAGGTCATGGCGGTCTGCGAGTTCGCGGAGCGGCCCCGACTCGCCGGTCGTGACGATGGTTCGTTCGGTCCAGTCGACGCTAGCGGCTTCGAAGGCGTCGCGAACGATGAGGAAGTTTGCGAGCGTCTCCGCAGTCGTCCCAGAGCGCGAGACGACGTTTACAACGGTCGTCTCGAGGTCGAGTCGTGCAAGTTCACTCGTGAGCCACTCGGGATCGACGTTGTCGAGATAGATCGCCTCTGGGTCGTCCTCCCCGTTCAGTGCGTCGGTGATCGTCGCCGCCCCGAGCGCGCTGCCGCCGATACCGACGGTGACGATAGCGCTTGTCTCGGGCCCAGCAACGCGGTCGGCGGCGAGCCGAATTTCGTCGGTATCCGTCCGCTCCGGCAGATTGAGCGCTTCGTAGCCGTGCTCGCCGGCGTCCATGCCAGCCTCGATGCGCTCGTGTGCGACCGCCACCTGGTCATCGAGGGACTCGAGTGCATCCCGAGAGATGCCCGGTGAGGCGACGCTGGCGAGTGCGTTTCCGATGTCGACGTTCATGCCCGAGAGGGCAACCGCCGGGTGTAAAGGCGTTCCGTCATCGGGTCGGTTTCGTGGGGTACTGTGGTGAATCGGTTGTGGTCAAGGACTCGGTCCGACGGTCGGAAGCCGAAACCCCGAAAATGGTCTCGCGCGTACGGTCGTCTATGACTGAGACTGAAACCGGGTCCGAGAACGAGAAAACTGGGACCTTCGTTGTCACGCACGCCGAGGACGAGTCAGCGGTCGTTCGCGATGTGGATACCGCACAGATACACACCCTCGGCTCGAATCCCGGCCTCGACGCGAACGACGTACTCGAGGCGACCGTCGCGCCGGAGCCGCCACTCGAAGTCACCTGGCAGGTGATCGAGGTGGCCGAGCGCCGGCGTGTCGAACTCGTCGACAGTGATCTCTCACCGACCCAGCACGAAGCCGAGCTGGCGGCCGACGCCGAGACTGGCGACCTGATTCAGGAAGAGCGCGCGGGGACGGGCGAGATCCACGTTTTCCGCGTTCCGGCCGAGGAAGTCGAGGCCGCAGCACAGGACGTACTCGAGGACGAGGAGACGATCGCGCGTGCGGCGCGACTCAATGCAGTTCGAGTGGAGGTCCGCCGGACGACGGGGCTCGACGCGATCGACGATGGCGTGCTGAGTGTGCGGTATCTTCCGGATTGAGTGGAGTGATTGGCCTGCGAGATCAGGCCTGGTTCGGCCCACCTTTGCTCTGGACGCGCCAGCTTCCCTGAATGCCACAGGCCTCGCGAACCGTGTAGCTGATTTCGGTGTGCTCGCCGATTTCTGTGCCGCCCTCGACCCGTTCGACACGGAGCGGCACGTCCAGCGAGTTCCCACAGCAACCGACGCCGACGAATTCCTCCCATTCGTCCCCTTTGCGGGCGTGGTCGCGGGTTTTCCGGAGGAACGCACGGAACGACGACTTTTCGACCTGGAACCGACCCCAATCTGAGAGATCCTCTGGATAGGAGATGACGACGCGTGTCGCAGGGTCGCGTCCGGTTCGATCGCGACTGTCGGAACGGTCCGTCTCTGTGTGTGTCGTCATAGACGCTGATACGGTCTCGAGGTGCTTGAGCGTGCTGTGGTTTCAGGTGATCGTTCTTCGAAACCGACAGTGGAAATTGAGAAGGCTTACTTCAATCGCTTGCTAGTAGTCCGATATATGGGGTATTTCGACGTACCGGATATATCGTACACCCGGTACACGAACCGCCAACTTGCGGCGGTGCCACTCGCAGTCCTTGCCGTCGCGTTGCTCATTCTGAGCGGTTCGTTTCTCGTGACCGGCACGCCGGTCCCGCTCGGGATGGACTTCGCAGGCGGTGCAGAGCTGACGGTCCAGACGACGTCTTCGCAGGCGGAAATCGAGGAGGCGTTTAGCGTCGAACCGGACTCTGTGCAGGGAATTCAGGCACCTGGCGTTGAGAACCAGTACACCGTTCAATTCGCTGGTATCGAGGACCAGGACGCGATTCAGGAGTTGAGTAGTCAAGCCGAGACGGAACTCACACAGGACGGCGATAACGAAATCGTCCAGCAGGAGTCGACGGCATCGCCAAGTTTCGCAGCACAGACTCAGCAGACCGCGCTGCTTGGCCTTGGCGTCGCATTCGCCGGCATGAGCGTGCTCGCGTTCTTGCTCTTCCGAACGTTCGTGCCGTCGATTGCGATCGTTGCCTCGGCGTTCTCGGACCTCATGATCCCGCTCGCATTCATGTCGATTGCGGACATTCCGCTCTCGCTCGGGACGGTTGCCGCTCTCCTGATGCTGATCGGATACTCTGTGGACTCGGACATCCTGTTGAACACCCACATCCTCAGGCGCGGCGGTGACTTCTACGAGAGCACCCACCGTGCGACGCGGACGGGTGTCACGATGACCGTCACGTCGATGGCTGCGATGCTCGTCATGGGGATCGCTGCCTCGCTGTTCGGTGTTGAACTGCTCGCGTCGATCGGGATCATCCTCTTTGTCGGCCTCGCAGCAGACCTTATGAACACGTACCTGCTAAACCTCAGTCTCCTTCGGTGGTACAAGTTCCACGGGGTGCGATCATGAGCGCAAGTCCGGTCGGATTCGTCAAGGAATACTGGCGGATCCTCCTGCTCGTCAGTTTCATTGCCTTTGCGCTCGTTGCGCTGTTCATCCCCGGCGGCATTATGGCAGACGACTCCCTCGCCGGTGACCTCGAGGAAGACGAGGAGAACCAGACCGTTGATGAAGGGATGTCGAATATCGAGTACGGCATCGGACTCGACGGCGGCACACGCGTGAGTGCTCCTCCGACGGGGATGATGATCGACACCATCGACCTCGAACCGGAACAACACTCCGAGTTAGAGTCCTCGCTGTACACCGAACTCGATCTCGAGACGGCCGATGCGACGGTTCGCTATCACGAGAGTGACGACCGCTACACGGCCGAGGTATTCACCGACGACGTCAACGCAGCCGACTTCGCAGCCGTGGTCGCGGAGTACGACTCCGAAGTGAGCGAAGGTGATGTCGAGAACGGCGTCACGCAGGAAACCCGGGACCAGATGATGCGGACGATCGAGTTGCGCGTCAACGAGGCGGGTCTCTCCGGCGGACAGGTATACCAGGAAGCCACCGTCGAGGGAAGTTACTACATCGTGACCGAGGTTCCCGGCATGAGTCCGGAGGAACTGCGCGAACTGCTCGCCGACCGCGGTGACGTGCAGGTCGTCGCCTACTACCCAGACGAGGACGGTAACCAGACCAACCAGACCGTCCTGCACGGCGAGGACGACTTCAGCAGGATCGGTGTCGCCTCCTACAACGACGAGCACGGCTACAACTACGTCCCTGTCAACGTCGATAACACGGAGGATGCTGACGGGAACAGCGCGGCCACCGAGTATCAGGCCGCGATGAACGAGTACGGCTTCACCTCAGAAGGGGTGCAGCAGTGTGGCATTCAAGACCTCGTGGCCGGCGAGTTCAACTTCGATCACGACCAGCCACAGTGGTGTCTCCTTACGGTCGTCGACGGTGAGGTCGTCGACGCGCACAGTATGGGTGACAATCTCGGAAACAGTATGGCATCCGGTGAGTGGGCGAACGATCCGACGTTTGATATGATCACGCCTACCCAGCAGGACGCCCACCAGCTCGCTGTCAATCTGGAATCCGGCGCACTGACCGCGCCGCTCGACTTCGACCGCCAGCAGACGTTCAGCGTCGAGCCGGCGCTCGCAGACCAGTTCAAAATCTACTCACTGCTGATCGGGATTCTCTCAGTGCTGACCGTCAGCGGCATGGTCTTCCTGCGCTACCGGAACCCGCGCGTCGCCGCGCCGATGGTCCTCACCGCGATGTCCGAGGTACTCATCCTGCTCGGCTTCGCCGCGCTGATCCGGATGCCACTCGACCTCTCGCACGTCGCCGGATTCATCGCGGTCGTCGGGACGGGGGTGGACGACCTCGTCATCATCGCCGACGAGGTGATGGACGACGGCGAGGTGAGTTCCCAGCGGGTCTTCGAGTCGCGCTTCCGCAAGGCGTTCTGGGTCATCGGGGCCGCCGCCGCGACGACGATCATCGCGATGTCGCCACTCGCCGTGATGAGTCTTGGCGACCTCCGTGGCTTCGCGATCATCACGATCCTTGGTGTCCTGATCGGTGTGCTCGTCACCCGACCCGCATACGGGAACATCCTGCAGCGGCTCCTGACGGACAAATAACAGGGGTCATACACCCAAACGGTTCAATCTCGATTCTCGCTTCCTGATTGATACACGCGTTCTCGAACGTCTCACTCGTCACGACAAGGCGGACACCAGTTGACGGTTTCACCGTCACCATGTGCCTGCACGAAATCGATCGAGACGGGATTATCACACTGCGTACAGACCGGCATCGTACCCTGACAGACCACTGCAACCAGCAAGAGCGGCCAGCCTGACGCTGCAACCTCCTTCGCGTTTCGTTTCATCCGGATCGCAGCTCCCCGGTGACTCGCCTCACCTCACGTCGGCACCACGTTCACCACCCCGATGCTCTCGAGTACCAGCCAGCTCACGAACAGACCGTAGAAGCCGAGCAGGAGCCAGGCCTCTCGCTCGGAGAGTAGCATACCGGTCCGGGAAATTGCGAAGAAGACCACGGTTGCGAGCACGAGAAACGCCATCATCGGGACGATGTGTGCGAACGTGACCGCGAGCGCGCCGGCAAGGAGGACGCCAATCGGAACTGCCACCAGCAGGTCGAAGATGTTGCTTCCGAGCACGTTCGCCAAGCTGACCGAGGCGCGACCCGAGCGTGCGGCGACGATGCTGACGAACGCGTCGGGAACGCTCGAACCAGCCGCAACGACGGTCATCCCCCAGAGGAACGCCGGAGTTCCGAAGGCATCGCCGAGTCCGATCGCCGCACGAACGAGTCCTTCGACGCCGACGATGATGACCACCAGGCCAAGGCCGAACCAGCGCCACGCTCTGGCCCGGTCGACACTCGCGTCGGGTTGTTGCTCATCTTCCGTCGCGTCCAGATACTGCGTGAAGACGTACAGCGCGTACAGCGAAAGCGGGAACAGCGCCAGCGCGCGAGTGACCTCGCCTTGCAGTCCTGTACCTTCGAGTGGGTAGTAGATCACGGCGAGCGAGAACGTCAGCAGCAGGACCGCGACGGCGAGCATGTAGAACAGCGACTCCTTGTAGACGAGGTCGCGGTTGGTCGGCATCTCTTTGGGACCGGCAAGCGCGGCGAGACCAGGGATGACGAGCAGGTTGAACACCGCTGAGCCGACGATTGCCCCGACACCAAGTTCGAACTCGCCGTGGACGAGCGTCGCGAGAATGACACTCATCAATTCGGGCATACTCGAGCCGGCGGCGGCGATGATCGCGCCCTGTACGATGGGTGGGACGCCGTAGCCGACCGCGAGCTGGTCGGTAGACGACTCGAGCCAGATACTGCCCTGCCAGACGACGGCCGTGGCGACGACGGCAAGTCCAAGCAAGGTGAGAACGCCGAACACGGCCTATTCATCCCACGGACAGGCGTATAAAAGCGAGCGCGCGTTGTCGGTTCCAACGGCCAGTTAGAACTGCCCGAGTCCCGTCTGCTCAGCCGCTGCAAGCACGTCCTCACAGGTCGACCACGACTCGCGGGCACAGGAGGGCAACTTGCCATGTGCGTCGACGTATGACTCGAGGAACGCGCGCGTGTTCGGATCACTCGGATAGCCGCTGCCCACCGGGCCGCAGTCGGGGAACGCGGCCGAAACCGACTCGACGTGTGCATCCCGCTCTACCTTCGCAATAATACTCGCCGCGCCGACGATGGGCGAGTCGTCGTCCGCTCCGTGCTCGGCGGTGATGGTGCACTCGAGTCCACACTGATCTGCGACTCGGCGTGCGAACCGATCGGCATCGGTGTCGCAGGCGTCACAGTGCCCAGTGATGGGCGTCTCGAGCCCGGCATCGCAAGCGACGGCTTCAATCGCTTCCGCGTGCGCCAGCACGCTGAGTGAGTTCATGTCAGTCTCGGGGTCGTCGATCTGGGCAATCGTGATTTCGGCGACGCCGACACCGATCCGGTCGTCTTCGCGTAGTGTGGTGGCGAGTTCGTCGCGACGAGCGGGTGTGAGCTGTTTCGAGTCCGTGATGCCGTCGGGCAGCACTGTCTCGCGCTCGACGTGAACGGCTGCGGCGAACATCGATCCCAGTGCGGGTCCCTTTCCCGCTTCGTCGACGCCGATTGGCATAGGCTGTGGATCTGTGCCTGACTGCTAAACGGTTGCGTTCTCGTGCTCTCTTGTATGTTCTTTTGCGTGCTCGTTTGGACGGGGACAGTACCGGGCGCGAGACGTCCAGTCCCGAACACGAGACGTGTCGTCGAGGGGACTTTTGTTCCTGGAGTCGAAAACCCGACACATGTTGCGAGCCGCCGTCACGTGGCTACGCGAGCGCTTCGCCGTCGAGGACGCCGACGAGCGCATCGAGGGCTCCGGCGAAGCGATCACCTCGCCCCAGCACCGTCGGTCAGCGGGGGCGGAGGCCGAACTGGATCGACTCGAGGAACTCGGTGACGATAGCCGCGGGAAGAATCCGTAACGACACAGTCGGGCGGGACGGCTTCAATAGGTAGTCTCGCAGTTAGCAGCGACTCAGGCGTCAGACCGCGGCTCGTCCCGGAAGTACGCCTCAACTTCGAACGGCTCGCTTTCCCCTTCGACACCCGTTACGTCGAGCGCCGTCACGACCGCATCCGTCTCGAGTAGCCCCGCCAGACTCGGCACCGTTCGTCCCTCGTCACTGCTGATGAGTTCCTTGATGTAGAGGCCACCTTCGCCGTGAATCCGGACCTCAGCCTGCGTCGGCTCGCGGAGTTCTCCCTCGGCATCGTACACCGTTCGCTCGCGGGTGAGCGCCGCCCGTCGGTGGTCGACGCGCTGGGGCGTGTCCTGTTCGACCGTCGTCCCGCGGAGTTCCTCCAGTGCCGCCTCGAACTCGTCCTCCTCGACCGAGTCGCCGAATTCGACATCCGCGCGGTAGTGCTTGCTCGCGTCGTGTTCCTTGATGCGCTCGACCATGTCGTAGCTCGCGAGGCGCAGTCCCTCGACTTCGACCGCGCCCTCGGCGGCTTCGTTGATCTCGGACTCGAGTGTGGCTACGTCCGGCGTGCGCTCGCGCGGCCGTTTCACTTCGAGGACGAACGGGCGTCCCTCCTCGAGCATCCGGGCGTCGACGTCCTCGCGGCCCGCGCCGTGGAAGGTGCCCTCGTCGCCATCCATCGCGTCGACGACGTGCGGGCGAACGACCTGCTCGACGCTGGTGTCGTACATGTACCCAGAGCCGTCACAGTAATCGCAGGCCTCCTCGCCGTCGTCGCCGAGCTGAACGCCGCTGCCGCCACACTCCCGGCAGGGCCACTCCGTCTGCGGGATGTCCCGCTCGAGCTTGCGGTACCGGCCGTAGACGAACGCCGGATTGATCTGTACGTCTACCGCGTGGCTCGTGACCGAGTTAGACTCGAGTGCCTCGAACGAATCGAAGCCGTCGAGGTCGATGACGGCGAGTACGTCGGGGCGGTCGAAGTCGACTTCCGCACCGCTTTTCGCGCCGACGCGGCGGCCGACCTCGCGGTTCATCTCGCGTTTGAGCGATTCGCCGATTTCGGGGTCGAGTCCGGCGTCCTCCCGGAGCAGGCGGTCGTTCTCCTCGACCAGCGGGGAGACCTGCGTGCCGACCTGGTAGGTCTCGAAGTGAACATCACCGAGAGCGTCGACGATGGTGTCGGCAATGGCGTCGAAGGTGCCGCAGTACCCCTCACAGACCCAGCACGTCTCGGGGTCGTCGGGCTCGTAGTCCGTATCGTCTGCCAGCGCGATGGTCGTCCGGAGTGCACGGCCGCGTTCGGCGTTTGTCAGTCCGAAACTCCGGTCGGCGAAGGGCCGACCGAGACAGGAGTTACAGAGTGGACCCGTCGCGAGCAGCGCACGGGCGTCCTCGAGCGTCGTCATGCCCATTCGTCGGGGGGCCGCGGGTAACACGTTTTCCCTTCGGTGATTAGCGGCCGTTGATCCCTCGCCGGCAAACCGATCGATGGTTGCTGATCCAAGCGTAACGACAATCCGACCCGTCGGCTCGCGGCGACAGTCCTCGGTACTACAAAATAGGTCGAGTCCTATCCATGTGGTATGGACGATTCCCGACTGGACCGACGACAGTTTCTGGCGGCAGCGGGGGCCGGGATCGCTGGCGTCGTCGCCGGGTGTACTGAGCCCGATACCGCGAGTTCGATTGAGGGGAGTTCGTCACACGAGATTGACCGCGACAACCGCTCGGATGGGTCGACGTACACCGACATCTACGAGTCGGTCATCGACTCCGTCACCCAGGTTCGCGTCTTCGGTGTCGAGAGCCCACTTTCGGAATCTGAGGGACGTGGGCAGGGCTCCGGCTTTCTCATCGACGACAGCCACGTCGTTACGAACGACCATGTCGTCGCTGGGGGACAGGAGGTCGATCTCCAGTACATCAACGGCGACTGGACGACGACCCGTGTCCTCGGGACCGATCTCTACAGTGACCTGGCCGTCCTCGAGGTGGACCACGTTCCTGACAATGCGACTCCGCTCACGCTCTCTGAACAGCGTCCCGTCGCCGGCCAAGAGGTCCTCGCAATCGGAAATCCCTACGGTCTGGAGGGCTCGATGTCCCAGGGAATCGTTAGCGGTGTCGATCGGACGGTCAACGCACCGGGGCGTGAGTTCTCGTTCCCGAACGTCGTTCAGACCGATGCTGGGGTCAACCCGGGTAACAGCGGTGGCCCGCTCGTCGACATGAACGGTAACGTCGTCGGCGTCGTCAACGCCGCCGGCGGCGACAACATTGGGTTCGCCATTTCCGCGGCCCTGACCCAGCGCGTCGCGCCCACACTCATCGAAGACGGCGAGTACGACCACTCGTTCATGGGGATTACGCTCATGACCGTCGACCGCTTCGTCGCCGAAGAGAACGACCTACCAGAGGCGACCGGCGTCATCATCGACGAGGTCCGTCCGCGCCAGCCTGCACACGGTACGCTTCAGGGATCACACACGCGGACACGACGTGGCGGCGAACCGATCCCCGTCGGCGGCGACGTCATCCTCGAGATGGACGGCGAACCGATTCCCGACCGCCACGCGCTCTCGACGCACCTCGCACTCGAAACCAACCCCGGCGACACCCTCGAACTCACGCTCTGGCGCGATCGGGAAGAGACGACCGAGTCGATAGTGCTCGGCGCACGATAGGTAATCACCACGGGGATCGGGAATTTCGGCTCTGACTACTTTTTGTTCTACTCACGACGAACCGACGATGGTTCTGCGTTCACGATCGTTTTCTCAGTGTCCTGTGGTGAATCAGCAACGAGATCAGTGCCGACGCTGCTCGAAAGCGTGTGAACGAACCAAACCCGGTACTGACTCTGGCTTGTCGAGGGACTTTTGGTATGATTCGCTGGTTCAATCGGCTGTTGTCTCTCGTCACTTACCCTGCTATGCCCCGCCTAGCGCGGTTCGTCGTCACCATAACGGATTCGTACAGATCAACCGCTGTTTCGTTCTTTTTCGCGGTATTGAATCGTCCGAACCGGGGAAAAGTGGCTGTCAGGGTTTCGTTTGCGGTGTTTAGAGTCCCGATAACAATAGGTGGTAGCCGCCTCCACACCGTTGGCGCGAACACTCGCCGCCTGCATTCCCATGACAGACGACGCTGACAGTTGGTCGTTCGATACCGAGTTCGGTGAGGCACAGTCGACCGAGAGCGAGCACGAAACCGAGGTCGAAAGCGAGCGCTCGTCAGCCGAAGCGACAGCGCCTGCCGGAGAGACAGCACGTACAGAAGCTGCAGAGTCCACGGACCTCACGGACCCCACGGGCGACACAGAATCTACAGCCCAATCCACACACCCCGATCGAGACGGCCCCTCCCCCACGATCGAACTCGACCACGTCACGATCGAGAACGGATCACAGGCGAACGAGTGCGCAATATTCCCCGCAGACGCACCCGAAGAAGAGCTCATGACAAACTGGATCGCGGCGATCGAAGGTTCATTCGTCGCCCTCGACTCGATGCGCTAGCCAATGCACCCCGGGAGCACCGTCACGATGATCAGTTTCTGGCTCGGCACACTCTTGCCGCTCGTCTACTTCCCGGTCTTCCTCACCGGCATCGACTCGATGAGCCGATTTTCACTCTTTCTGGCCCTCATTGCCGTCAACATTCTCGCCCTCATCATCGGACACAACTACCAAAACTCGCCTATACGGGAATAACGACACCACTAGATCCCCATACCGACACCACCAGATCCCCATACCGACATCACTTGATCATCCCGACACCGGATCACACCGCTCGATGTCACTCACCAGCTACTCGTGACCGTTGACTGCTTTTGGAACCATCGCAACTCGAGTTAGCCACGAAAAAGTACGGACGAGCCAACGGCTGCTTCCCGCCGCGAACTGTCACGACGACCAGATCTGCGCCTGGGGCGTCCCACAGCTATCACAGACGGCTGCCAGATTGTCCTTGTACTGCTGGGACTCGAGTTGGCCGGTTGCACAGGCGGGACAGGGACGTCCCTCGAGTAGCGAGAGCAGTTGTGGGTTGGCCTGGCCTTGGCCCTGGCCCGCATCGTGCTGTCCGGATTCTGATTTCGCCATACAAAGACGCAACTCCCGAGATACTGGAAACGGTTGGCCCTGTTTATGCAATGTCTGCCCACCGCTGGCCGGAGGTTTTTGGGTGGCATATAGGTGGCCCGGCGGGACGAACGGTCAGTTTCGGTGACTACTATATGCTGGGCCGAGAAGCCATGGCCGAACCTGAATGTGGCCCTGGGGACACCTCGCCGTCGCGTACCTGCTCTACACTGCGTACACACACTACCGGTTCGACCGCCCGCCGCGGGTTCTCCCACTCGTCGCACTTGCAATTGGATCACAGTTACCTGATTTGATAGACAAGCCGCTCGCCTGGTCGGCCGAGGTTCTTCCTGGGGGCCGAACGCTCGGTCACTCGCTGCTATTTGCGGCGCTTTTGATTCCAGCGGTCCTGCTCGTTGCTGACCGACTCGAACGACGAGATGTTGGTATTGCGCTCCTCATCGGGCACGTATCACATCTCGTTGCAGACCTGCCACCGTCGGTGCTTACGGGTGACCTCTCGGGCTCCGAGTTCCTCCTCTGGCCGCTGGTCGAACAGCCACCCGAGGATCCGGTCGATGGCCTTTTCGACGCCATCCTCAACTATTACGCGCTCGGGCCCTACGAGTGGTTCCAGTTTGGCCTGTTCGCCGTCGCCATCATCGTCTGGTACCGCGACGGCGCACCCGGGCTAGCGGTTGTCCGCACGTCGGTCCGTCGTCGCGTTGGGAGCGATTCCTGACTCGACACTCACTGCCGCTACTCGCGACTGGTGGCTGACACCCACAACCAGACCGACTGCAACCACCACTGACAAACCGTGGCTGCTATCTCGCTCCCAGCCATCCACACCATCATGCGCCAGTTCGTCTTCATCGCTCACGACGTTCCACTCGATGCTGACTTCTCGCTCGACGATCTCGCCGGTGGTGCCGGTCGACTCGACGCTCTCTGCCGGTCGATCACCGCCTCCTTCGTCACCTCTCACGGCATCCGTGAGGATGTCCGTGTCCACGTCGTCGTGCAGGATACCATCACGATCACCTTCGACGGCTCCGACCTCCGTCGGCTCAATCCCGACGAGCGAAGCACCGCTGCCCTCGTTCGCAGCGCCCTCGAACACCGCGAGGAAGCGATCGGTGCGCTCCCTGCCGAACCCAACCCCGGTATCGAGGTCTACCGCCGTGGCTTCGAGGCGACACTCGAGACAGTCGACGCTGGCGGCACCATCGTCCAACTCCACGAAGATGGGACACCGGTCACCGACTGTGAGCCGGGTGTACTCGAGTCCGGCGTGTTTGTCCTCTCGGATCACCACGATTTCACGGATGCAGAGGAAGCGGTGCTCGAAGAGCGGGTCGATCAGCGGCTTCGGCTCGGGCCGACGCTGTTGCACGCGGATCAGGCGGTGACAGTCGTCCACCACTATCTGGACACAGCGGGCTACGAGGAGTGTTGAGTTTTGAGCTCTGGGTCGAAATAGAGATGTCGTCGTAGCGGGGCTGTGTGTGCCCTATGCGAGCGATACCCGTTTATCTAGAGTCGGTTTTCGGAAGCGTTAAACAATCTGCTGTGCTCATTTCGCCTGCGGGCCGGTGGGGTAGCTTGGTATCCTTCGGCCTTCGGGTGGCCGTAACCGCAGTTCGAATCTGCGCCGGCCCACTGGATAGAAATCCCTTTTCCCGCATCTCCTGACAGTTAGCGGCCGCTTTGGGGGGTGGTCTGCGTGACGGTCGCACCGTGGCCGTCGGTCGACCATTCGACCTGCGAACACTCGGAGCCCATGTCACCGATCGGTTCCGCCGTGTCTTCGGTGACGATCGCGACCGAGCCCACCGCTGTGGAGAGTGTGATTCGTACGCTTGACTGAGCCGCCGTTCCGCTGCTGACGTCGGCGTGCCGGTTCCAGATCCGGAACATCCGCTGGCCGGTGGAAGTGAGGTCGATGGCGAGTGAGCGATCTGGTGGCGGTGCTGAGCGATTAGTACTTGTTCATGAGCTGGTGGACGCCTTGACTAATATTGTAAAGAAGGTACACAATCGATAGTCCAATTCCTATCCAAAACCAGGTCAAAACAACGGTAAGATCACTTGTAAGCCATACACCAAACACACCGATTCCGATGGAAAGGCCCAGAATCACAAAAAGGTCAAATCCTTCATCGGTCAGGATACCACTGTTATCGTCACGGGAAGTATTCTGGTTGGAGGGCATGTCTTTGAGATTTCTGCCGTCTCTATAAATATCAGTTGGTCTTATTGAATCGCATTGAACGTCACTACAGCCGATCCTGAGCGGAGGACGGTGGTCCATACTGAGCCGTCTCGTCGATTTCCTAGCGGTGTTTGGAATGCAAACACATGTTCTGTTTCGGTTACTGCAATATTTTGCAATCAGCAGTGTACTCATGGGGCATGAGCCACACTGCTGGCAACTTGACCGAGTTCGTAGCCGATGATCCAGAAGGGCAACGAAGCGGTTCCGCTGGGGGATGCTCCTAACGAGCTGGCCACCGATGTCGAAGTGGACGCTGTCGAAGAGGTCCGTGACGTTCGCGATCAGCTATGATACTCTTTCTCGGTACAGACGTTTCGCATCTTGGATGGTACAGAAGATGTATTTAAGAACCACCAGAGCCGGTAACCATGGCTACAGGCATCAACAGAACGATTAACCCGAACCCCAGTGTTGCAAGGATTCGGCGTTCTTGCTCCCCATATGGATCTGGATCGCTGGTGCTCCAACGAACCGGTTGGTCGGAATCTCGCGGTTGGTTTCGGAGCCGCTGGGTTGCCCAGATGACGTAACTGAACAGCGAGACAACAACGCAAGCCCACGAGCAGATTCCTACAATTACAATGGGGTGAGATAGCGGTAGCTCCACCGTGTCTGACGACTGCGCTACGACTGCGAAGAGTGCGAAAAAACAGAGTAGAAGGAACCCCATCCCTACAGCAGCTATCGCACCAAACACTTGTCCAAGAGTGTCGAGACCGAGACGAGATCTCAATTGCTCACCCTCCTCGTCGGATGATAGTCGTTCGCTCATGCTATGTTGCTAATACCAAACTCCAGATAATCACATCGAATTGTATATTAGACTAAGAAAATTAACGAGACCTATGTCACAAGCACCATCGCTGTTTCAAAACCCGTTCTTTCGCTGGGGAATAGCCGCTTTTGATGCTGCCATCATCGCAGGGATAGGACTGTTCCTCGTCGAAGATGAAACGCTTCAGCTAGGAATATATGCTGTTGCTGTTGCCGCCCTCATAATCACGCCGATAGTATTGAAACGGGCAGCCTCGGTCGAGTAGCCGCACGTTGGTGCGGCATTGATTTGCCCTTTTGACCACCAATCGATTATAGATTCACCTGTTGGGTGTGCACGCGTAGTGAGCGGCTAACTCACCGAGCCCGCTGTGAAACGACCATGTTGTTGTGCTACACGAAGCTTGATCTCCGCGATGTCCTGCTGGGTGATTATCCGTACATCAACTTTCGCCACCGGCCCGATACCGGGACACCGCTGCAGAACAAACTCGGCGGTGAACAGCGGGTCACGCTCACCCGAGGAACCGCCCCACATCGTCCACGAGTACTGCGGAAACCGGTACATGTGTAGACGATCACGACAGACAACCCGCGTCGAAAATCGTAGTATCTGTATCGCCGACTCTCAGAGGTGAAGAGCGTCGAGAGCAAGAGCAGACCAACAACAGGTACCTGGCAAGTCTGCACCCGAGACGTAAACGGATAGGGATGGGGTTGGGAGTGATTAGCGGTGTGTTGACGAACTGGGTGCCCAATCAGTGTCGTCGTCTCTCGTTTCCGGCTCGCTTGGCTCGCCATTGGTCCGGTTCTGCTCAGCAATCTGCGCTCGTTTGGTGCGATCGACAGCCGTCTCGAACCGATCAAGCGTCTGCGACAGCGCAGCGGCCTGGTCTGCAAGCGAGTCGACGCTGTCGGTAACCTCGGTGAGCGACGCTGTCTGTTCCTCTGCTGCAGCCGAGACGTTGCTGGCCTCTGCGGCCGACTCCTCGCTGCTGGTCGCAACCTCGTCGACGGCAGTGACGACCTCCTCGGTCGAGGACGCCTGAGCGTCCGTCGCCGCGGAAATTTCCTTGACGCCATCGTTGGTGTCCTCGGCGAACGTGGCGATTTCGGTGAGTGACTCGACCGCCGGCTGTACCGCTTCGGTACCCTCTTCGACCCGGTCGCTCGTCTCCTCGACGACGCTGACCGATTCGTCGGTTTTTCCGCGGATCTCTTCGATCCGGTCGTCGATCTCGGCGGCTGCTTCCTTTGCGTCCGCAGAGAGCGCCTTGATCTCCTGGGCCACCATATCGAAGCCACCCGCCTCGCCACCCTCACCCGCTCGCGTCGCCTCAATACTTGCGTTCAGCGCGAGCAGGTTCGTCTGATCTGCAACGTCCGAAATGGCGTCGACGAGTTCGGTGATCTCTTCGACCTCGTTCTCGAGCGACCGGATCGTCTCGACGGCGTGATCCGCCTTCGTTTCGACCTCGTTCATCTCCTCGATTGCGGCAGTCGCGGCCTCGCGGCCCTCGCGACTGGACTCGACGGTGCGCTCGGCAACCGTCGCGACCTCCGTCGCCGTAGACGCGATCTCCTCGGTCGTCGCAGAGAGATCGGACATCTCGGCATCAACCGTCTGCAACTGGTTGCTCTGTCGCGCCGAGGCGTCCGAAATCTCCTGGACGGAGTCAGCAACCTGCTCACTCGCGCGCTGGACTTCGGTACTCGAAGCGCTGACCTGCTCGCTCGCCGCGGCGACATCCGTCGCGAACTGCTTGACATCGTCGACGGTCGACTCGAGTTCCTCGAGCATCGCGTTGAACTCGGCACCGATCTCCTGCATCTGTTCGTTGTCGGTGTCGACGTCGGCGCGGACGGTGAGGTCCCCGTCTGCGGCGGCGCGCATCGTCTGGCTGTACTGGTCTGCTGTCCACTGGAGTTCCTCGGTTATCTCGGCCATCCGTTCACGCTCGGCTTCAGCCTCCTCTTGTGCCGCTTCGGCATCGGCTTTCGCCTCCTCAGCCGCTTCCTGTGCGGCTTCTGCGTCTGCTTGTGCGTCGCGGGCTTCGGTGATCCGCGTCTCGAGTGCGGCGCTCATTTCGTCGAACGACTGGTAGAGCTGGCCGACCTCGTCGATGCGGCTCGTCGAGAGGTCGACATCGAGGTCGCCGGCTTCCATGCGTTCGGCGCGGTTGCGGAGATCTTCAAGCGGTGTGACGGTCTGGCGGGCAAGGAAGAAGCCGCCGGCCAGCAGGGACAGAAGTCCGGTGCCAATCACGGAGAGCAGGGTCCAGCCGACTGCATTGCTCGCGGCGAACGCCTGTGCTGCTGGGACGGTGGTAACCGCGACCCAGTCGTTGTCGGCGGTTGCCCCGTAGCCGATGACGAGGCCGGCGTCGTCGTCGCGTTCGAAGGCCGTTCCTTCGCGGACGAGACCGAGCGATTCGACGATTTCCTCGTTTGGATCGCCGGCGAGTTCGTCGCTTGCGAGCACGGTGTCGCCGTCGGTGTTGAGGATCATCGTCTCCTGGTCCTCGTGGAGCTGTCGGAGCCCATCTACGCGGTAGTCGATCGTGCCGACGACGACGGTGATTCGCGCTTCGTCACCCTCGATCGGGCTGGCAAACGCGATCACCTGATCGTCGAGCGACGTAGACTCGTAGGCTGTCGGCGAGTACCAGACGTCGTTCGCAGCCGTCAGGTCGACGCCGGGTTCGATCTCCGTCCACGGCTCGTCGACGGCGGTGAGTGATTCGCCGCGCAGTTCGCCGTTGGTGCTGGTCAACACCGCATCGTCGTTCGTATCGACGATATGGATTGCCCGAACGTCGACCGGGAGTTTTGCCTGCTCTTCAACGACGTACGCCTCGGCGCTCTCTGCGTTACTGCCCACGAGCTCCGACGCTGAAGAGAGCGACCGCGTGTGTGATTCCATCGCGATCGTCCACTCGTTGATCGAGTCTGCGTGCATGTCGACTGTCGCGGTGAGTTGCTGCTCGGCGTCGGATTCGACCGTCCGCTCGGCGTTGACGTAGCCGGTCGCCCCGACGGCGGAGATAATGACGAGGATGAGGAGGATCGAGATGACGAACTTCGCACGGTAGCTCCCTCGAATCATTGTGGGAACCGCTGATCGAATCCGTCGTCTGACGCCGCTGTCTTCGGATATTGAACGTGGCCCGTTGGCGTTGGCCGATCCGTTCTCGTCCGCTGTGCTGTCGCTCGTTGGCGTGTCGTCGCCCGACACGTCGGCCGTCATTGTGCCACCCCCTCAGGCTCGTGCTCTGACAATGACTGGACGCTGTCGTCAGTGAACCTGAAGTACTCGTAGGTGATCGACCCGCCGTCGCCGCTCTCGTCGAACTCGACCTCGCCGGAGGCTCCACGGTACCGAACCGGTTCACCAGCCGCGGCGAGTTCGAGGCCGTCGGTGAGTTCACCGGGGAGGACCTCGGTGCCGTCGCCGGTCGTCACCTCGATCATCTGTGATCGAATCGCCAGGCCGTCGTTCTCGCCAGCGGCGGCGTTCGCGAGCAGGATCGTCGCGGCCGCATCGTAGGAATTCGCCGTGAACACCGCCGGATCGGTTCCGTACTCGTTGTGATACATCTGATCGAACGCGTCCTGTCCAGGTCCAGAAGAGACTGGTGCAGTACCGTAGACATCCGAGATCGTGGCATCGACGCCCTGGGGAATCGAGTCGTCCTGCAGGCCGTCGCTGACGAATACGACTTCGTCGCCGGCAGGGCCGTTGTAGTAGTCCGTCAACAGGTCTACGCCGTTCTCCATGTACCCGACGAGGAACAGGATATCCGGCTCGTCCGAGAGCGCCTCTGCGATCGGCTCGGCAAAGGAGTTACTGTCCCCTGCAAACGACACCTGACGCTGAACCTCACCGTCGAACGACGCCGAAAACGCACCCGAGAGCTGCCGTCCGTAGTCGCCAGCCGTGTACAGCGTCGCCGCAGTTTCTGCGTCGTGCTCCGAGACGGCGAGTTGCGCTGCAACGACTGCCTGCATCGAGTCGTCCGGTGCAGTCCGAAACGAGAACCCACGGTCGTTGAGAATACCAACCGTCGGTGAGGTGCTCGCAGGCGAACACGTGACGACCTCGGCTGGGATCGTCGCTTGCTGGGTCATCTGCAGCGTCACGCCTGACGCCGCCGCACCCACGACCGCCGGATAGCCATCGTCAATCAGGTCCGCCACCGCGTTGACCGCCGCTGTCGGTGTCGTTTCCGAGTCGACACCCTCGTACTCGACTGACACGTCGAGATCCGACTCCTCGAGTTCGGCGATCGGCAACGTCGTCGCGTTCTCGAGTGCCTCCCCAACTGCTCCGAGGCCACCCGAAAACGGCAGGACGCCACCGTAGCGAAGCGTTCGATCTGATAGTGCTGGTCGAGTGTCGTCGCTGTTGTCTCCAATGATTGCATCAGTCAGACAGCCGGCAGTTGCAGCGACAGTGCCACTAGCCACCGTCGACAGTATCTTTCGGCGTCCAATCCCCCGCTGTTTGTTCATCGCCATCCCCTGGGGACACTCGTGTTCTTCCCTCTCATGCCATCCATAACTATATGTCCTACTTTCAGAGTTTCAACGTTGTGGCCATGTCACAAGCCATTGACTTCTTTCCCGTTTGAAACTCTATCCAGGGTTTTCCGTCAAAATACATTATGGGAATATGTAAAATAGCTTTTAACTCATACCGTATCTAACCATGTTTACATATCTTGCAACCGAATGCCGTCGTCAACGAGTCGTGCGTTTCGCTCCCGATCGATGTGGTCCGTGAGGTCGTCGTGTTCGTACAACTGGGCGACGACATCCGCGTACAACGTGCGCCAGACAATCGCGTAGATTGGTGACTGCCCCCAGGCTCGAAGCTCCGGCACTAAATCGTCGTAGGTCTCGCAGCGCGCTTCGAACCGGTCGATCACGTCGAGAATCTGGGCGGCCGCCTCCCGGTCGTCTTCGGCCGAGTCGATAATCTCGTTCACCTGTGCTTCCCAGCCGCCGACGGCTCGCTGCATATCGGCCGCAGCAACGTCATCGTCGGCCGGTAATCGTTCCAGCAACGGTTTCGGAACGCCCAGTTCGATCTTCTCCATACTTCGGTGTCTGTCAGCAACCCTCAAGAAACTGTAGGCCACGCCGCGAATAATACCTCGTCGACGTACTCACCGTCGATCTGGTAGTGCTCCACTCGCTCTCCCTCCCGATCCCACTCCGAGAGGAACGCAACCGCCTCCTCATTCGTCGCCGGCACCCCCTGTACCAGCTTTCGGTAACCCGCCTCCCCTGCCCACTCGAGTCCGTACTCGAGTAACGCCTGACCGATGCCCTGCCGACGGTTGTCGGGGTCGACGCCAACGGTCACCTCGGCTGTGTGCGAGCGGGACTCGAGTGCGGGGGTGTCGAGGTGGAGCCAGCCGACGAGTGATCGATCGTCGTGGCCGTCGGCTTCACCGCTGGTGGTGTCTGCGTCGTCGTCATCGTCGAGCACGGCGACGAAGCAGACCCGGGACGCTGCGCCGTCTTCGGTGCCGTTGACGCGAACCAGTGCTGGAGCGCGTTCGAGTCGCGTCGCGAGGTCGGCAGCGACGACGTAACTGCCGTCGGCCGCGACGGCGCGCATCGTCTCGAGAAGGGCTGTGCGGTCGCGTTCCTGCGCGCGCCGGATTCGAAGTCGTCCCGCGTCGGTCTCGCGTTCTGTCGGCGCTCCGGGGAGTGAGACGTGGAGGGTGCCCTCACGTTCTGTAAGCCATCCCTCGGCTACCAGGGAGTCGAGACACGCCTCCAGCTGGGTCGGCGATAGCGTTGTCTCCTGCGTGTATCGGCCGGACCGCGCTGGCTTCGAGTGGGTCGGTCCCGCGTTGACTCGAACCGATTGCAGCACCTCCGCACGTGTTGCCGTTCCGTGTCGCTCGACGAACTCGTAGACCGCACGCTGGTGGTCGTCGTCGGACTCGCCGTCGAACGACGGAGTCGTGTTCTCGTGCATACCTGCTGACCCATCGAGTGGGCGTATGAGTGTGCGGGTTGCAGACGAAACCCCGCGATCTTGATTCCTGCCATCGTGATGGCAGTGCAGTGTGAGTGGCGATTTCTGATCGCTACGGCTGGTGTTCGTCCAGTGACGGCGGTACCGCTACGTCGGTCGGCCCTCCCCCGAGATCAGCACAGGTACTCGAGACGCCGAGCAGACAGTGTAGGTCCAGATTTTTCGGACGGCCTTCTGTAGGCATTCGACGGCGAATACTCGTCCACGGCGACGGCGAATACGCGGCTGAAGATGTCTACGTCAATACCTGCGAGAGCCACTGATCGCTGCTGCGACCGTGGTTCTCGACATCTTGAGACACCTCAAAGGATAAACTTACACAGTATCTCCAGGCCTTCTATAGTAGCCACTGAAAGTCAGTGCACACCCAATCGCATGAAGGCTATGCGATTGGTGTGTAAACAGTTTCAGTTGTTACTATAGCTTTGACGAGAATTACTGCGGAAACCAGGCAAAGAACCGCTTAAACAGGCTATCAAAGCTCTGCTGTGAGGGAGATAAAATGTGAGAAACGGATTCTTAGTGCGGCATTCGAATGGCTTTCGAGGTGAAAATAAACACATTCCAGAATGATATAATAGTATTCGAAATAAAATTCTATAGATATTGTATAAGTAGAGGGTGATCCCCTTCCTATTCTTTAGGGCAGCCTAAAATCCAGAAGATTTATTTCTTTTAGGCTGGCCTAAATCAATATGCGATCTGTAACCGGCCGAAGACGAACCGTACGTGAGACAATTTCGATCGCCACAGAGGACGCCCTATGAGATATCTAGATCAAGAGAATCAAACGATTCTCACACAGCAGGCTGAGCGGGAATCCAATGCCCGGACGTATCCGCGATACCTCCCTCTTGCCATCCGTGAGGCGAAGGGAGTCACTGTGACCGACATGAGTGGGAACGAGTATTACGACTGCCTTGCGGGTGCTGGCACGCTCGCACTCGGCCACAACCACCCACAGGTGATCGCGGCAATAGAAGACGCTCTTGACGCCGATCGCCCACTCCACACGCTTGATATCTCGACGCCCGCGAAGGAGCGATTCGTGGATTCGCTGTTCGAGAGTCTCCCCGACGAATTCAGTGATCAGGCCAAGATCCAGTTCTGCAGTCCCGCGGGGACGGACGCTGTCGAAGCCGCGCTCAAACTCGTCAAGACTGCCACGGGAAACCGGAGTGTCCTCGCGTTCCAGGGCGGATACCACGGAATGACAAACGGTGCACTCTCGTTGATGGGTGACACCGACGCCAAGGAGTCAATCCCAGGGCTGATGAGCGATGTCCACCACCTCCCGTTTCCCTACGACTATCGATGTCCCTTCGGGGTCGGCGGGACCGAGGGTCATCGAATTGCAAGCGACTACGTCGAGAATCTGCTCACCGACGGCGAGAGCGGCGTCACCGACCCTGCTGGGATGATACTCGAACCCGTCCAGGGCGAAGGCGGTACGATTCCAGCACCTGACGGATGGCTCCAAGAGATACGCCGGATAACTCGCAAGCACGATATCCCACTGATTCTCGACGAGATTCAGGCAGGACTCGGCCGTACCGGCGAACTGTATGCTTTCGAGCACGCGGACATCGTTCCGGATGTTCTCACTCTCTCGAAAGCGATTGGCGGTGGGTTGCCGCTCGCAGCCGTCGTATACGACGAGAACCTCGACGTGTGGGAACCGGGGACACACGCGGGCACTTTCCGCGGAAATCAACTGGCCATGGTTGCTGGCGAGGTGACTATCGACTACATACTCGAACACGACTTGGACGACCACGCGACCGAGGTCGGTTCCCGGCTCCGTGACCACTTGGAGACGACTGCCGAACAGTTCGACGCAGTCGGTGAAGTCCGCGGTCGCGGACTGATGCAGGGTGTCGAGTTCGTTAACTCGGCCGCGGACTGGCAGGGCGCAGGACCACACGCACCAGACGGCGAGTTCGCGGAGGCGGTTCAGGCCGCGTGTTTCGACCGCGGACTGATTATCGAACTCGGAGGCCGCGACAGTGCGACCGCACGGTTCCTCCCGCCGCTCGTCGTCTCAGAGGGGCAGGTCGACGACATCGCGGCGATTTTCCACGAGGCTGTCGCTGCCGTCGCCGGCACGGACACCGACCCCGCCGAGGTGGCTGTATGAGTATCGAGGAGCTGTTCATCGGCTCGGAGGCAGGGAACGCCGCCTACCGGGCAGCGATGGAGCAGGCAACCGACGCTGTCGTCGACAGTGTCACTGACACGGAAACCCCCTACTCTGGGCGTTCACCGACAGAATTGGCCGGACAACTGACCGAACCAGTTATCCCGGAGGAGGGCATGCAGCTCAACGCAACAATTGAGGATGTCGCCAAGACGGTCCTCGCACACTCAGTCAGGACAGCACACCCGCGGTGTGCTGCCCACCTCCAGTGTCCGCCGATCATTCCCGGCCTCGCCGCAGAGGCGATGCTCACCGCGACGAACCAGTCCCTTGACTCCTTCGACCAGGCACCGGCGGCGACGGTCCTCGAACAGCGGGTCGTCGACGCTCTCTGCGACCTGTTTGGCCTCCCGGACGGGGCAGACGGTATCTTCACCAGCGGCGGGACGCAGTCGAATTTCCAAGCACTCCTGCTCGCCCGCGACTGGTACTGCGCACAGGAGTTCGGTCGCGATGTCCAGGCTGAGGGCCTTCCAACCGAGGCGTCGTCGCTACGTATTGTTTGCTCGGAAGCGGCGCACTTCACGGCCACCCAGGCCGTTCACTACCTCGGACTCGGTGAGGACGCGGTTGTCACCGTCCCCACGGACGACGCACACCGGATTGATACGGACGCGCTCGACGCCACGCTTGCGGACCTCGACCGCCGTGACTGCGACCCGTTCGCGCTCGTGGGCACCGCTGGGACAACCGACTTCGGGAGCATCGACCCGCTCACTGATCTCGCCGACCGTGCTTTCGACCACGGCCTCTGGTTGCACGTTGACGCGGCCTACGGCGGCGCGCTCGCGCTCAGTGACGAATACGACGACCGCCTCGTGGGAATCGACCGCGCGGACTCGGTCGCCGTCGACTTCCACAAGCTGTTCTACCAGCCAATCAGCTGTGGCGCGCTCCTGCTACGTGATGAGCAGCAGTTCGGATGGATGGCACGCAACGCCGCCTACCTCAATCCCGAGGACCACGACGACGCCGGGGTACCGAACCTGGTTTCGAAGTCGGTCCAGACAACGCGTCGCTTCGACGCGCTCAAACCGTATCTGACCTTCCGGACGCTAGGTCGGACGGGACTGGCATCGCTGGTCGAATCGACGCTCACCTTGGCAGACGACGCTTCGCAGTTGCTCGCCGATGCTGACGACTTCCGGCTGGTGAACGACCCGACACTCAATGCCGTCGTTTTCCAGTACCGACCCGAGACGAACATGGACGACGACGCGGTAAGCCGACTCAACGCGGCAGTTCGGGAGGAACTACTCGCCGAGGGACGTGCGGTCGTCGCACGGACCGCCGTCGACGGTGTGACCAGTCTGAAGTTCACGCTGTTAAACCCGATGGCGACGCTCGACGACGTGGCGGCGATGCTTGACATCGTCCGTGAGTGTGGGACGGCCGTGCGGACTGAATCTGGGGTGGTCGTGTGAGTGCCGACATCGAGACTGGCGAGGACCGGCGTGCCGACGGCAACGTGAATCCAGTCATGCGGGCCGACGACGCGACAGTCCACGCGTTCCTTAACTGCTACCTCCGTGATGCGGCCGACTATGAGGTACGAACTGACACCGTCGCGGGGGTCGAGCCGGGTCCGGACGGACTGGTCCGGACGACATTGCCGGAACAGGACGTGGAACTACTGGCCCCACTGATCCACTGCTCGCCAACAGAGGGTCATCGGTTCGACACCCCAGTCCGCTACCGACTCCCCGATGGCTCCACCCACTCCGCTGACACTGCTACGCTGGCGTCGCTCGTCATCAAGGACCTCACCCTCTCTCGCGGCGGCG
The DNA here is from genome assembly GCF_000337135.1 of Natrialba chahannaoensis JCM 10990. GTDB lineage: Archaea > Halobacteriota > Halobacteria > Halobacteriales > Natrialbaceae > Natrialba > Natrialba chahannaoensis. The sequence goes on along the minus strand of NZ_AOIN01000098.1, from coordinate 46,968 downwards.
AGGCCGTTCCGGACGATCTACTCGAGTGCGTTCTCCGAAGCAAGGCAAACATTGAGCAGTTTGTCGACGCCAGACGTGGCGATACGAACCGGCTCTACGCTGACAGACTCTCCTTCCGGGACGCGGAGCAGGCGCTCGTGTTCGGCCACCAGCGTCACCCAACGCCGAAGAGTCGCCGGGGAATCGCCTCGCACAACCGGTCGACGTACGCACCCGAACTTAGAGGATCGTTCGCGCTGCACTATTTCCGTGCCCGCCCTGATCTGGTATCTCAGGACTCGGCCCGTTCGGAGAGCGCGGCCACCTGGGTGAAACGCCATCTCCGCGAGGATGATGCGGTCGACGAGTCAGTCGTAGCGACCCACGTCGAGAGCGAAGACGTGCTCCTGCCGGTCCACCCCTGGCAAGCGGACTATCTGCTCGGCCAGGATCATGTCCGGGCACACCTCGGAGACGGACTCAGCTACCTCGGTCCCATCGGTCGGGAGTTCGCGCCGACGACATCGGTTCGCACCCTCTACAGCGAGGACGCGCCGTTCATGGTGAAATCATCATTGAACGTCAAAATCACGAACTCCGTCCGGACGAACAAGCGGCCAGAACTGGAACGCGGGGTCGCGGTCGCGGAACTGCTCGACACGGCTTTTGGCGACGAACTCGCCACGACATTCCCTGACTTCGACATCGTCCGCGATCCGGCGTATCTCGCGCTCGACGTGGGTGAGGAAGAAGAGTCTGGTCTGGAGTCGGTGCTCCGAGCCAACCCATTCCGTGGCGAGACCGCCGCGACGCCACTGGTATCTCTCTGTCAAGATGCTATCAGAGGGAAATCCCGTCTGGGTCGAATTGTGACGGCCATCGCAGATCGCGAGGGGCGGTCAACGGACGAGGTCAGTGAGACGTGGTTCCGGCAGTACCTTGCGGTTAGCATCCGCCCCGTGCTGTGGCTCTATCTCGTTGGCGGCGTCGGTGTCGAAGCCCACCAGCAGAATTCGATTCTCACCCTTGACGACGAGGGGTACCCGGACGAGTTCTACTACCGCGACAACCAGGGGTTCTACTTCCCGGAGTCGCAGTATGACCAGGTCTCCGAGTACCTGCCAAGCGTCGGCGAGCGCGCGGGCACCATCTGTTCGGACGCGGTCGCCGACGAGCGCCTCCGGTACTACGTCGTCCTCAACAATGCACTCGATGTGGTCAACGCGTTCGGCTGCGATGGGCTGGTAGACGAACGCCGGCTGCTCGGCGTCCTCCGGGAGGAACTAGCGTCTATCCACGACCAGTACGACCGGCCCGGCTCCGACCTGCTCGAAGTACTCCTTTCCGAGGAGACCGTCCCGTGCAAGAGCAACCTCCTCACCCGGTTCCGTGGCCTAGACGAACTGGAGAACGACCTCGAAAACCAGTCCGTGTACACGGACATCAGGAACCCTATCGTCACCGAGGTGGACCAATGACCGGCCCGACTGCACACGCCGCCGGCGAATACGAGTACCAAACCCACGACCGAAGTATCGACAGGACAGTCACGCTCCGGCAGGCCTCGATGGAGCGCGACCTCGGGCGTCTCCACCGGTGGCTCGGAAGCGACCACGTGAAGCCGTACTGGCAACTCGATCTGCCGCTGCCAGCCTTTCGCCGTACCATCCGGGAGAAGCAGGCAAGCGATCACCTCACGCCGTATATTGGCTGCCTCGACTTTGTGCCGATGAGTTACTGGGAGTGTTACTGGGCGGCCGAGGACGACATCGCGAATCACTACGACGCCGGGCCGTCGGACCAGGGCGTCCATCTGCTCATCGGTCCCGAGGAGTACTTGGGCCAGGGATACGCATTCTCACTGCTGCGAGCGGTCGTCGCGATGCAGTTTCGTCATCCCGGCACTGAACGAGTGATAGCGGAGCCCGACGCACGCAACGACCGGGCCATCAGTGTCTTCGAGCAGTGTGGATTCGAGCCGCGAGGCGAATTCTACTTTGAGGAAGTCGAGAAGGACGCGCTGCTGTTGGTCTGTGAGCGCGACCGGTTTGAGTCGGAGGTCCTCGACGATGCGACCGCCGCACCGACCCAGGGGGTGGCTGCCGATGACTGATGCCCGAGGACGAGCGAGCGATGACCGCGTGTACGACGTTGTCGGGATCGGTATCGGGCCATTCAACCTTGGTCTCGCAGCGATGCTGGACAATGTCACCGAGGATGTCGACGCCGCTTTCCTCGAACGCGACGCTGCGTTCCAGTGGCATGAGGGAATGCTCCTCGATGGAGCAACGCTGGAAGTGCCGTTTCTCGCGGACCTCGTCACGCTCGCGGACCCAACCAGCGAGTACAGCTATCTCAACTACCTGCGGGAGACTGATCGGCTGTACGAGTTCTACTTCTACGAAACCTTCCAGGTACCCCGCCGCGAGTACAACGCGTACCTCCGGTGGGTTGTCGACCGTCTCAACACGCCGCAGTTCAGCCGGGAGGTGACCACTGTCTGCTGGGACGACGACGCAAACCACTACGTTGTCACCGCCCACCACACCGACACCGGCGCGCAGTTCGACTACCGAACTGAACACGTGGCCCTCGGTATCGGCTCCCGACCACAGATTCCAAAGGCGCTTCAGGGCCACCCCGAAGACGATGTCTTCCATACCGCGCGGTACCGGTACAATCGCGAGCGGGTGTTAGATGCGGATTCGGTGACAGTCGTTGGCTCCGGGCAAAGCGCCGCCGAGGTCTTCCAGGACCTGCTCTCGCGCCAGACGGACCACGACTACCGGCTGGACTGGCTGACCCGCTCGGACGGGTTCTTCCCGATGGAGTACTCGAAACTCGGCCTCCAGCACTTCACGCCGGAGTACGAGCGGTACGTCTATGGCCTCCCACAGGCGGTGAAAGACGACCTCATCCCGAACCAGGAACTGCTCTACAAGGGTATCGACCCCGGGACGAGCGCCGAAATATACGACCTCCTCTACCGACGCTCCATCGGCGATGCCGACCCCGATGTCGGCCTGTTCGCCATGACGGAGGTGCGCGACATCGTCGCGCTCAACGACGCCTATGCGCTCGACTGTCACCAGTGGCAGTCCGAGGAATCGTTCGTCCACGAGAGCGAGGTTGTGATACTGGGGACCGGTTACGAGCGACCGATTCCCGGGTTCCTCGACCCGCTCGAGGACGCCATCAACTGGGACCAGAAGGATCGCTTCGAGGTGACGGCGGACCACCGCCTCGATCTCGACCTATCGGGGGATATCTTCCTCCAGAACGCCGAACTCCACACCCACGGTGTGGGCGTCCCGGACCTTGGGCTTGGCTGTTACCGGAACAGCAAGTTCGTCAACCGAATCGTCGGTCGGACGGCATACCCTGAGGACAGGGACACGGTTTTCCAGGACTTTTCTGTCGACCAGTTCGTCAAGCACGCACCGAACACCTCCCACGACACCGGGGGCGAACCGACATCGACGCCGACGCAAGACGACTGACAATGAACTACAACGACACGACGCTACAGCACGCGCTCGATCCGTCGGTCTGGGAGACCGTCGAACGCCGTCTTCTAACCAAGATGCTCGAAGAGTTTGCGTACGAGGACATCATCACCCCACGACAGGTCGAACCCGGCGACGACCAGGCAGTGTACCGGTTCGATCTGGGAACTGCGGAGTATCGGTTCGAGGCGACCGAGCGGCTGATGGACAGCCTCCACGTCCACGATAAGACAGTCGAACGCCGGTCGGACGAGACCTGGCAGCGACTCACTGATCCATTCACGCTGCTACGCGACCTCGGTTCCGCCACGGACCTCGATGGCCTGACCGAGGGCAACCTCGTCCGGGAGTACAAGCGAACGCTGCTCGCCGACGCCCATATCGAAGCGCGCAAACGCGATCGCGATGGGTTCGACCCCACGGTCCTCGACTACGCCCATCTCGAAGGCGAGATGGAGGGCCACCCCTGGATCACCTACAACAAGGGCCGACTCGGTTGGGGGTACGACGATTACAAACAGTACGCGCCCGAGTGCAAAGAGCCAGTGACGCTCTCGTGGGCTGCCGTTCGCAAGCAGAAGGCAACGTTCGTCGGGGTCGACTCGGTTGACCACGACTCGCTGGTGGAGAGCGAACTCGGAGACCACTTCGGTCGCTTCCGCGATCGGCTAGCCAACAAGGACCTCGACCCCGATGCCTACTATTTCCTCCCGGTCCACGATTGGCAGTGGGAGCAAAGCATCGTTCCGCTGTTCCCCGACCACATCGCGGCCGATGACATCGTCCCACTTGGCGAGGGGCCGGACGCGTACCTCCCCCAGCAGTCGGTCCGAACCTTCGTCAACGTCGACGACAACGAGAAACACCATGTGAAGGTCCCGATGCGAATCCTCAACACGCTCGTCTGGCGAGGGCTTCCTGGCGAACGGACCGAACTCGCGCCGATGGTGACGGAGTACATCAAGGGCATTTACGAACAGGACGAGTTCCTCCAGAACGAGGGGCTCGTTCTGCCCGGTGAAATCGCTGGCATCAACTACGATCACTCGGACTTTACCGACATCGACGGCTCACCGTACCAGTATCACGAGCTGTTGGGTGCGGTCTGGCGCGAGTCTATCTACCACTTCCTCAAGAACGACGAGGAGGCGATTACGCTCTCGTCGCTCATGCACGTCGACGGTGAGGGCGAGCCGTACCTCACACGACTCGTCGACCAGTCGAGACTTACGCTCGACGAGTGGATAGCCGAGTTCTTCGATACTATCCTCCCACCACTGTTACACTTCCTCTACCGCTACGGAACGGTGTTCTCCCCTCATGGCCAGAACACGATTCTCGTGGTCGAGGACGGTGTTCCGTCGCGGCTCGCGATCAAGGACTTCGCCGATGATGTGAACGTAAGTGACCAGCCTCTCCCGGAACTGGAGTCACTCCCCGATGAAATGCACGACGTGCTTCGGAGGGAACCGCCCGAGGGACTCTGTCAGTTCATCTTCTGCGGGCTGTTCGTGTGCGTGCTCCGGTACGTCGCAGACATCCTCGAAACCCACGCAGGCTACGACGAGAAGGAGTTCTGGTTGCACGCTCGGCGAGCGATTCTCGACTACCAGTCGCAGTTCCCCGAACTCGAAGAACGGTTCGGGTTGTTCGATCTCCTTCAGCCGGAGTTCACCAAACTCAGTCTTAACCGAAACCGTCTCTTCGGGTACGGCTACGACGACGCCCCGGGCCGGCCACACGCAACCGAACATGGAACTGTGTCAAACGCACTTCACGAAGTTGCCGACAACTCGATTGACAAGATGCCGAACTCTGGTGTCGTTGATGAATACTAATTGAAAATGGCGCTATTCAGAAACAGATTGTTGGTCGGGGAGCGCTCCGCTGAAATGTGTAGCGAGCAATGGTGACGCGGTAGTACCTCAGACGTGATCTCTGTTGTTGTGAACGACTTCGTCTGTTGTGATTCGGTCCCGGTGATCACTGCCCGGGCGAGCGGTCACCGGTCGTCACAAGCGAAAGTGGAGGATCGTATCGTCACCCCGCTCCCAGTGTCGCATCGTCAGCGACCGTCACTCTTCGAACAGTACCGACGTTCCGTCATCGGACCACTCGAGTACCTGAACGTCACCCGCGTCGATTTGCACGAACGTGTTCTGGGGTCGGTCGGGGTAGTCTGTCACCCCACGCTCGGTCCAGGCACCCGTGTTGACGAAGCGTTCACCGAGTTCTGCATAGTGTGTATGACCGAAGAGGACGAACTCATCGTACGTCTCGAGCAGTCCGTTCGTCACCGTCTCGGCGACCCGCGGACGGGAACTAGCAGCGGTCGGTTCGTGGTCCGTTCCGTCGACCGGCGGCGCTTCCGCTGGGACGACGGCGGCGTCGAGGTCATCGGTCAGTTGCGACCAGTGGTCCTCAGCCGAGCGTGTTCCAAGGTCGTTCCCGGAAACGGCTTCCGAGAAATCGACAATGACCTTCCCGAGACGGTCGCTGCCAGCACAGAGGAGTGAACTAACCCCGTCCTGTTGTTTTGGGTCGGGGCCGTCACCGTGGACCGCAACGAACGACCGGTCGCCGCTTTCGAAGGTGAACGCCTCGTCGATCCGCCACGGTGCATCGAGAGTAGCGGCGTCGTAATCAGCATGTCCGACGTCGACGAGTCGGCGGTCGTGGTTGCCGGCAACCAGTGCGATCTCGGTCCCCGACGAAGCCAGCGCTTCGAACTGGGTCGTAATATGGTTGTACTCGAGTAGCACCGACGACATGCCCCTGTACCAGAACTCGAAGATGTCTCCATTGAGGACGAGCAGATCCGGATCGAGTGCGGGTACCGTCTCGGTGAGAAACTGGACGAACGCATCGGGGTTCGAGTACGGTGAGCCAAAGTGTACGTCGCTCGCTGCGACGACACGATCGTACGTCCCATCAGCAAGGGCGCTATCGGCAGCTGTGCCCAGTGTTACTGTTCCCGCCGCGAGTCCCACGGCGCTTATATAGGTTCGTCGGCTGATGTGATGGTTGACTGTCATCGTGCAAGGTAGTCCAGGTGACTGGACAGAATGTAAAATAATGATAGAAATATTCAACTTTTATATTTCAGATATTTTTACTACTGTAGGTTACTATCCCGATCAGCTCGGACAGATGAGTAAATAGCCGCCGGTATCGCAACGTACCACGAGTTCAGCATGTCTATTTCTATAAACTACTATCTGACTTGTTGTTTCCTTGCAACTAGAACTAGGACAAACGAGAATGATCTAAAAGTAACGTCGGCTTCCAATATTTGAGGCTGTGCGTACCCGCAGGTCAGACAGCTCGTTCGACGTAAAAGGTCGTGTCATTCGCCTCGATGTCGGCCAGTGTTTCGAACTTCAGGTGTCTGCGACGTTCGCCGGTTCCCTCGAGCAGTCCGTTCGGATCCGGAAGCTGGACACCGTCCGTGAACTCGAATGTCACATGTTCGGTGTGGACAAAGACGGCACCGAAGTCGTCCTCGAGTGAGAACATGATCCCGCCGTACATCATCCGCTCATCCACCGCGGGATAGATGTCGAACACGAGATCTCGAAGCGCCTCGAGAACCTCGTACAGTTCCCCATCAGTGGCACAGACATCCTCGATGAATGTCTGGACCTCTGGATCGGCGGACTCGATCATTGCGTCTCCTCGGCGAACCCTAGGATGTATCCGTTGATATCGCGAACGTAGCACTCTGTCATCCCGTACCATGTCGTGTTGAGTTCCGTGACGACCTCGACGTCATCAGCTAGAGATTCATAGAACGCCTCGATATCCTCCACTTCGATGTACAAACAAACCGATCCGCCGACAGCCGAATCAGAAAACGCAGGGACATCACTTCGGAGGCTCTCGGCCTCCTGGAACATGATCTCAACACCGTCGCGTTCGAGGAGCGTGTACACGATCTCCTCGTCCGTCTCGAGATTCGTTCGAATGTTGTCTTCGGACGCAGGGACGGCCATTGTGACCTCAAATCCGAAGTGTGCTTCGTAGAAGGCGACCGTCTCTTTGACGCTGTCGACCATTACGTTCGGTGTCAATGTCTTCATGACAGGCTCTTGGGGAGACATACATCTAAATCACGAAATTGAAATATAATATTTACGTACATGTAGAACCGGTGAGCTTCGACTGGCTCGAAACCGACAGCGTCTACAGGCGGAGCAGGGCGAGTGCCTCGGGGCTTGTCCCCGAGGTACTTCACGTACTGGTTGAGTCGGAAATTCTCTATTGAGAGATCGGCAACCAGTTCCGTTGGACGTTCGGGGTCAGTTTCGAACCAGTCGAACACTCTTCCCTACGGCCACTTGGAGCGTGCCGATCAACGAGTGGGGTGGCTCACAGGCGTTCTTGAAGACGGTGAGATAGACGTTTCCCGAATGCCGCCCAGCGAGGAAAATGTACTCTATATTGCTATACAGAACTCTGTCGGAGACAGTCACATGCACCAACCACTTATTATGATTGGTAAGCAACCCTGCCCGTGTGATCGTCGACGCCCGCGTGCTGCGCGAGGATTTCGTTCCCAGCGAAGTCGTCCACCGCCACGACGAGGTCAATCTCCTCTCCGAATCACTGGAACCGCTACTTGCCGGTCATCGAACCGATCCCGCGTTCCTGTTCGGGCCCACCGGCGTCGGCAAGACCTGTATTGCCCGCTACACGCTCGCCCAACTGCGAGAACAAGATCCCGACGTGCGAATCGCCTACGTCAACTGCTGGCAGGAATACACGCGATTTCGGGTGCTATACAGCCTTCTCGAGTCTATTGACCAGACCGTGTCGATCCACCGATCGACACCGAAGGACGAACTGTTTGGCCGGCTCGACGACGCGGCCGACCAACCACTCGTTGCCGTCCTCGACGAGGTCGACCAACTCGAGGAGACCACTGTTCTCTACGACCTCCACCGACTCCCCCACGTCTCGCTCGTGTTGATCGCCAACCGGGAGGAGGAGCTGTTCGCGAGTTTCGACGACCGGGTTCGCTCCCGACTTCACGCCGGGACCCGCGTCCAGTTCGATCGGTACGGGACGGACGAACTCATTGCAATCTTGCGCGAACGCACAGCACAGGGGTTAGAACCGAACGCGCTCAACACCGAGCAGTTACGGACGATCGCCGAGGCGGCCTCGGGCGACGCCCGCGTCGGCATTGGTATCCTGCGCTCGGCAGCGCGGCGTGCCGAACAGGCTGGCGACGAGCGGGTGACCACCACGGTGATCGAGTCTGCGATTCCGGACGCGCGGACGGCGATCCGGCAGAAGACGGTCGAGGGGCTACTCGAGCACCAGCGCGTTCTGTACGACGTGATCGAAGACGCCGGCGAGATCGAGCCGGGCACCCTCTACGAACAGTACGAACAGCGAGTCGATGAACCGAAGACGACTCGTACGCTTCGAAACCATCTGACGAAGATGGTCCACTACGACCTGATCGAATCGGTCGGGAAACATCGTGGCAGGCGGTATCGTCCGGTCGTCGACGAGTCGAGCGATGCGTCGTAGGGCAGCCGAGTGGCACTAGCCTCAGTCGAATTACTGCTCTGTTTTTGCCCATCTGTGATCGATGGCTGGATAAACTGGTTGATTTTTGGGATACTCACCCTGTGCGAGGTGTGAACACTACATTTATCCCTTCCAGCCGACTTTGCGGTAGTAGGAGATGGCCGCTTTTCAATGGCCGTGGTCGGACGGCACACGCACCCGTATCGGTCACACTTTGGCACTGCCTTCCAATCACCGCTGTCGTTGGGTCGAACGTCGACCCCCAACGACAGCCCGCCATTTTACCACCTGGATCGCGTTGATTGGAGGGCAAGCTCACTGTTTCCCTCTCTCTACTGTTCGCGACTGTCTGGACGCTCGATCGCCAAGCCACCACACGCCCACGCAATGTACGGCCACCAAGACACGCACTCAGCAATGACTTCCAGACGACCATCGACACCAACCACGGCACAGATACTCCTCGTCGAAGACAACCCCGGCGATGTCCGCCTCACCAAGGAAGCGTTCAAACAGGGTCGCATCGAGAACGACCTGCACGTCGTCTCCGACGGCACGGAGGCACTCGAGTTCCTTCATCAGCGCAACGACTACGAAGACGTGCCGCGGCCGGACCTGATCCTCCTCGATCTCAACCTCCCGCGGACGGACGGCGAGGAGGTACTCGAGGAGCTCAAGGGAGATTCGGAGCTGCGTTCGATCCCGGTGATCGTCCTAACGAGTTCGCGGGCAGAAGAGGATGTTGCAAAGTCTTACGAACTGCACGCGAACGCCTACCTGACGAAGCCGGTCGATCCGGACGAGTTCATCGAGACGGTGCGGGCGTTCGAGAAGTTCTGGTTCTCTGTCGTTCGGCTACCGCCGGAAGGTGATCAGCTGTGAACGGTCGGTACAGTGGGAGCGATGGTGATACTGAAGCCGCGGCTGAAACCGACATGGAGGCTGAAACCGGGCAAACAGACACCAAAGCCGAACGAACGGACACCGAAACCGGGCGTGATTTCTGGGGCACCAAACGCACTGACGGCGGGGAATCCTCCGGTACCGGCGTTGCAGAGTCGACGGAAACGGATACCACACCAAGCCTTCGAATCCTTCTCATCGAGGACAACCCCGGTGACGCGCGGCTGATCGAGGAGATGCTTCGCGGTACCGAGGAGCTCGCACAGCGGGTGAGTTCCGACGAGACGGCCGGTCGAACACCCGAAATCACTCGTGCGAAGCGACTCGAGGAAGGACTCGAGTTGTTCGACCAACGCGCGATCGACGTCGTCCTGCTCGATCTGAACCTCCCCGACAGCCAGGGCCTCGAGACACTCGAGAAGGTATCGGGCGCGAGCACCGCAACACCGATCGTCGTTCTGACCGGACTCCGAGACCAGCAGGTCGGCATTCAGGCGATCCAGCAGGGAGCACAGGACTTCCTCGTCAAGGACGAGGTGACCAGCGAACTGCTCGTCAGAACGATTCACCACGCGATCGAACGTGCCCGCCAGGAGTACGAACGTCGCCGTCAGCGCGAACAACTCGAGACGGTCAACCGGTTGAACGATATCGGACATGACATCATCCATTCGGTGATCACGACCGAGACACGCGCCGAACTCGAACAGGAAGTCTGTGATCGCCTTACCGCCTCGGACGGCTACCGGTTTGCCTGGATCGGCGAGGTCAATCCAGGTAGCGACGATGTCGTCCCGAAGGCAGCCGCCGGCGTCGAAAAGGGCTACCTCGAAGACGTCGAGATTAGTGTCAACGAGGCTGTCGCCGCCGGGCAGGGCCCCTCCGGAACCGCGATCCGTACCGGCGAGGTGCAGGTCGCAAACCGAATCGACTCCGACCCCGACTTCGAACCGTGGCGCGAGGAAGCCACTACGCGGGACTATCACTCCTCAGCGGCGGTTCCAATCACCCACGAGGACCTCATCTACGGTGCCCTGCACATCTACTCGAGTTCGACCCGTGCGTTCACCTCGCCGGAAACACAGATTCTCGCACGTATCGGTGACACCATCGCACACGCGATCACCGCACTCGAGCGACGCGACGCACTCGTCAGCGACGCCGTCATCGAACTCGAGTTCAGACTTGAGGAGATGGTGCCCGAACTGGTCGGCCTCTCTGAACGCGAGTCCGGCCACATTTCGATCAATCAGCTCGTCCGCGGCGACGAGACCCTGCTCGCCTACGGATCGGCGACAGACATTCCACAGGAGACGTTCGAAGAGACGGTCGAGCGAATCGGTGGTGTTAGCGATTCCCGGTTCCTCTCGGCGCGGCGAGACGAGTTCGAGTTCGAGTTCGTGATGCCCGCTGCAGCCTCGCTGTTCGAGGCAATCGCAACCCACGGTGGCCGCGTTGAATCAGCGACGATCGCAAACGGCGAGTTCCGATTCGTCGTCGAACTTCCACGCGGTCGGGACACCCGCCAGATGATCGAACTCATCAAAGAGCAGCGACCGGACGCGACCTATCTCGCTCAGCGGACGACCGAGCGGAGCGACCGCAGCGGCTCGAGTCGTGGGTCGACCGCGACGATTGTGCTGGAGGAAGACCTGACCGAGAAACAGCGGGCCGCACTCGAGACGGCCTACTTCGCGGGTTACTTCGAGTGGCCCCGGGAGAGTACTGGTGAGGATATCGCGGATCGGCTGGGGATCGCGCCGGCGACGTTCAACCAACACCTGCGGACGGCAGAGCGGAAGTTTTTCGATTCGGTGATCGGCGAGTAAGCGAGTAGCCGAGTTCCTCGGCCAATTGAGCGGGTTCGACCGTGTTCTCGTACGCTTCGGTTGCGCTTGCGCCGTTTGGGGACGGACACGAGATCGACGATCGAGAGGTTCACGCAGTGTGTTCGGGACCGACAGCCGAATAACGGCTGGCTTTGTGGACGTGCGCGAAGGAGTTGCTGTCTGCTGTTGGTTGGGGTAGGCGACTCCGTGACAGGGCGCTTGCTCATCGGTCGAGTAATAGCGTCGTTAAAAGAGGTCGAAAACGTGGTTGGGAGCGCCTCACGCGCTTACGCGGCTCGTGGTTCGCCGGCGGCAGCCGTTTCTTCCATGTTGCGGCCAGTGATGGCCACGATGCCCATCGAGAGGCCGGTCACGAAGAGGCTGATGCCGACGAGCAGACCGATCGCCCAGGCTGCGTCCGCTGGGAAGCCGATCCAGAGCAGACCGGCCAGGACGAGCGAGAGAACGCCGCTCGCGGCGACGGACATTTGGCCGGGCTGGTCGGCCATCCGCATCGAGAGCCAGAGCTCTGCGACGCCGTCGGCCAGCAGGTAGGCGATCGCGAGCAGCGTGAGCGTCACGAGCCCGACGACGGGGTTCGCGAGCACGAGCACACCCGCAACGACCGAGATGATGCCGAGTGCGAGTTGCCACATCGAGCCGCTCCACCCGCGTGCGGTGAAGGCGTGTGCGCCGTGGACGATCCCGCTCAGGACGAGCAGCGCGCCGATTACGAGGGTAACCGAAATGCCCGTCGCAAGTGGGAACGCAATCGCGAGAAGGCCGATCAGGCCGACGACGGCACCGGCGATTGCCAATGTTCGCCATCCGCGCTTGAGTGAGTAGCCGTGCGATTCATTGTCAGCAGTTGCTGTGTTTGAGGACATAATCGTCTCCACAAAGAGATACGCAGTGTACGGAGATAAAACATTTTTACAAATTGATAGTAGGTCGCGAATACGGACCGGTCCGAAAGCCGGATAAACCTCGATTCTGGCGTCTTAACAGCGTGCTACGGAGTGTCGGGTAGCACAGTACTGTCTGCTGTCGTACGTCTATTCATTGTGTCACGTCGAGCTGACGTGACACCCTTCGTAGACAATTCTGGGGTGTGACCGATCGTCTCTCGGAGCCCGCACGTGCTTTCGGTCACCTCTCTGCTGAACATCTCGGCGCGGCCGACGCCGAACGCCTTCGGTCCCTCGACGACGACCTCGTCGGCGAAGGGGGCCGTCGAACCGACTATCGACTACCGATTCAGTCCGAACCGGTCGACCCCGATCCCGATCCCGATCCCGACCCCGGACCGGCAGCGAACTCGAGTAGCCCGATGGCAGCCACGCAATCGGGACAGCAGGGTCGGCTCGTGGCTTCGTAGTGGGCCGTCGCGTCGGGGCCCGGACGCGTGATGAGGCGAATACAGTGGTTGGTTTCGATGGCGCGGTCACAGCGGTAGCAGCGCGTCTCGGTTCGTGTGTCGAGGTCGACTGGCTCGTGGGAGACCGACTCGAGTGGCGTCGACTCGTCGGCTTGTTCGTCGAACCGTGCAGTCACCGAGACCACCATCGACGATCGGGGAGGAGACGGTCCGGAACGGGTCCGTGCTCAGAGGCGCACGGCTCCGTGTGCTGGTCGTGAGCGCGCTGTTTGTGAACGATACCTGTTCCTGTGCGTCGTGCGAGACCTTTTTGTCTCGGTAGGAGTAACGGAAACATGGCAACCATTGCAGGCCGCAGTGGAAGCCACGCCTTGGGTGTCCTACCACCCGGGGCATTTCGTACGCATGCCCCCGCGTATTCGTTTGGATGTGGCTTCCGTTGTGACAGTTCGGTAAGGAGAGTAATATAACTACTGGAATTTCTATGAAGAAAGAGGGTCACACGCCATCGTGATCCTGTGTGGACCGGATTCATTCGTCAGTTGTAGCGGCTAGTATCGGACACGGAGGTGACAACGCAGCGATTGAGTTTATATTATTATCAAAAACACTGTGCTGAATACAGAGCATCGGCCTTGTTTAGACGCTCAAACGTTAGCAGTGTAGAGTCGATCGAACTCGTATCGCCGTGCTAGTAGCTCGGAGAAAATACCAAATATACTAGGAAGTGAAGCGGGACGGATTCGTTGTGCACACGAAGACCTCCCGCTTCACAGAGAGGGTTGTGTCGCTCGCTCAAAAAGCCGTCGTTGGCCAGCCAGCTCCGGCTTACCGTCCGGGAGAAGAAGGCTACGCTGACTGGGTGATTCTCGCCGTTCAGGGATTGAAAGAGTATCTCGGCCATCCGTACCGGAAGCTGATGGACGTCCTCCGCGAGATGCCGAGAGTGACGAAATCACTCGGATTGACGCCTGAAACGGTCCCACACTTCTCGACGGTGTGTACGCGAAAGCAGGTGATTCCGATGAAGCGGTGGCGAGAGATCCTCGATCAGTCTGTCGAACTGTATGATCTCGGTGATGTGCAGGCAATCGACGCAACCGGTGTTGATCGCGTCCAAGCTAGCCAGCACTACGCAAAACGGACAGACTACACGTTCGAGGCGGTGAAGACGACGCTGCTCATTGATTGTGAAACCAGTGCGATTCTCGACATACACTGTTCTATGAAACAACCGCATGATACACANGAGGCGGTGAAGACGACGCTGCTCATTGATTGTGAAACCAGTGCGATTCTCGACATACACTGTTCTATGAAACAACCGCATGATACACAGGTCGGCTGGCAGGTGTTAGTGCGGAATCTCGACAAGTTGGCGACTGTCGCTGCCGATAAGGGCTACGACTGGGAGGAACTTCGCACGAGATTACGTGCGGAAAGTATCACACCGCTGATCCCGCAGCGAGATCCTGGAATGCGGGGATGGGCGAGAAATTTGCTCATCAAGGATCGAGCATATCACCAGCGTTCGAACGCTGAATCGGTGTTTTTCGGCCTCTGGCGCAGATACGGCGATACGCTCTGGTCGAGGAACTGGTTCGGCCAATTCCGTGAACTTGTCATGAAATCCGCGGTCCGAAACATCGAACGCGCCATCGAGGACTCACACCCGTAAAATCACGCGTTCAAACAAGGCCCAGAGCATCTATTCAGCACGGTGGGAACGTTATATTCATGCAGATCCAACGCTGATTTTGTCATGTAGAGGTCGTCATTCGGCTGGATTAGTTACCAATCGGGTTCAACCGGCATCTCCTCAGGGAAGGGTTGCTCGGCCCATCCCTCGTCGTACGGGGTCACATAGGTCGGATCGAACGTATATTTCGAGAGTTTCCACTCCCCATCGACTCGGCGGAACTCGTGTTCGTACATCCCGAGTATCCATTCTGCTTCACCGTCAGTCGTGAGGATGGGGATCTCACCATACCACTGTCCAGTGGCCTCATCGCCGTCGATCTCGATGAGCCCGTTGTGCAGCATGTGCCGGCTGAATTGAAACTCCGCAAAAATCTCCGCAGTCGTTTCCCGAAAGTCGTCTTTTCCCTCTGCACTCCCAAACGGAGTTTCCGCAATCACGTCGTCGGTAACGAGTTCGAATTCCGCGTCCCAATCGTTTTCATCGGATAGATACACAAATTTGCGGATCAGCTCACTGATTGCTTGCTTGTCCAGTAACTCCTGTACTTCCGTTGGTATTGCTTCGGCCATTGGATGATACCTCATATTCAACTATGTGGCGCAGTCACATGGAACCATCTCCTGCAGAACTTCACCTTCTGCAGCATCCGCATAGTCTGAATCGGAAACGAATCACGATCCGGTCAGTCGGCAGCCGACACGCACCCAATATTCAGCACGCTGCCAGGAACAGTACGTAGATCGAACAGAAATGCCGTTGCTCGAGAAGCACGTGTCGTGCACGACACCTCACAGAGACAACTCCCCAATGAATCGAGTTTCAACAGAACCGTCCGTTCAAGGGACGTGCAGCCCCCAGCCTACCGGAGGAACACCTCGACTTACTTCTCCTCGACGTGGCGAATCTCAGCCGCAATTCCGCGCGTGCTCTCGGCCATCTCGCGGCCGAACATCTCGGCACGACCGACGCCGAACGCCTTCGGCCCCTCGACGACGACCTCGTCTCCCACGCGGATCTCCTCGTCGGCCTCGACCACACCCGGCGCGAGCACGCTGCCGTGGGGAACGAAGCCGTCGATTTCGACGCGCTTGACCGGTGCGTCGCTGTCAACCCAGCGGCGCGCGCCTGCGAGTGTAAACGAGAGCGTGCCGTACTGGGGAACCATCGTCGCCAGTTGCGTATCCTCGCGGTCGCGGACCTGAATCTTTGGGTACCGGCTGGTGGTCTGGATGTCCTCGAAGAGGTCGTCGCCGGCCCCATCGCCGAGCAGGTAGTCCGCGATAGCGCGGACAGTGTTGTGCTCGCGCTCGCGTTTGGAGTACTTGAGTTCGCCCGACAGCGCCTCGCTCAGGTTCGCAAGGGACTCGTCGTCGGTCGGGTGCTCGTTGACGGTGTAGGTGATGTCGAGATCCAGTTCCTCCTCGACGCGGCCGACGATGTCGCGGTACCCCTCGTTGGGGACGTGGGCGATGATCTTCGGGTACTCGTTGCGCTCGAGATACCGCCGGAGCACCTCGCTCACGAACTGCTTTTCGTCCTCGGACCAGCGACCCGTGACCACGGTGTCGTAGTGCTGGGCTGGGTAGGTCGTCTCGAGTTCCTGCGGAACGACGCCGATGGGGCTCGTCATCGAGACGAGGTGGGCGCGCCACTGGATGGCGTCGTGGAACTGGCGGTGGCTCTGGGACTCGCTGTAGGGTTTGGCGGCCGAGCAGGGGACCAGCACGAGCGGGTTCTTGAATCGGTTCTGGTACCGCGTGGTGACCCGGTCGGCGTAGCGCTGGATCTCGACGCGACGGAGGGTGTCCTCGGTCGCGGCGTCGATCTGTGCGTCTCGGAGGATCGGCGTCCGTTCTGCCAGGTATCCCCACTGCGAGTCGAGTTCGCGCATTGCGGCGGTGAGCCACTGATCCTGGCGGGCCTGGCCCTCGACGTAGTCGCGCAGGCGGCCGTCACGAATCCGCCGGCGGACGATACCGAGTTCCGCCTCCAGGGCGTTGACGTTGTGGTCGACGCAGTCCTCGCGGGTGAACGCCTCGCGGGGCTGCTGGCAGGCCGGACAGGAGCATGGCAACTCTTCCAGATCTTCGAGGAAGTAGGCCTCGTCGGTGGTCAGGTATCGGCCCTCAGTTCCCTTCACGATGGCCGCGGTTCGGTCGAACAGGTCGACGCCAGCGTACGCTAACAGGGCGACGTTTCGCGGCGTCGCGACACCCGAAAAGAACAGCGCGGTGTCGGTCGGAATCTCCTCGCGAACGTTCACGACGGCCTCGACGAGTCCCGCACCGTGGCCGGTGAACGACTGCACGTCAGAGACTGCGTAGGCGTCCGTCCCGTGGTCGTCGACATGGTCACTCGAGATGACTGCCACACTGGGAAACTCCACGTCCGGATAGTCGACGGCGAACGAGTCCTGCACCTCGTCGGCCGTCCCGCCCGGGAACGATCGGTGTGGGAGCACCGTCAGTGCGGAGTCGTCACCCTCCGGGAACTCGCGCTCTGCCGACCAGAGTGAGCCCGCGTCCTCGAGTACGTCGTCGACGAGTGCGGGTGTCGTTTGGGGTGGGGTTCGGTCGGGAGCGGAGCCGGGGTTCGAATCGGTGTCCGAATCAGCATCGCCAGCGACGGCCTCGAAATCGAGGCGCAGCTCGCCCACACGCGCGGCCCCGTCGCGCTCGTGGACTTCGAAGTACTCGGTCATACCAGAACTGGGTGGGGGAGCGCGAAAGAGGCTGTCGGTGTGGATCGCAGCGTCCGTGTCGTGTTTACGGTCTGGACAGAGTCATTATCACAGTCCGCTCGAAAGGAGGCTCATGGTACTCGAACTCTCCGAGTCAGCGCTCGGAGTGGCGCTCGCGGTTGCCGGCGCGCTGGCGTTTGCCGGCCAGTTCCTCTGCGTGCGCCTGGGCGTCAACGACGGCGACGTCACCGACGCGGTGCTCGTCGTTTTGCTGTGTAACGTCGTCCTCGTCGGTCTCCCCATGCTTGTTCTCTACCCGCCGCCGTACACGGGGCTGTACACCCCGACCTCGCTCGCGTCGTTCGCTGCGGCCGGCCTCGTCGGGATGTTCGTCGCCCGGCTGCTCATGTTCAAAAGCACGGACGAGATCGGTGCGAGCCTGACCTCGCCGATCGTGGCCTCGAACGTGCTCTTCGCGACGGTGTTCGCCGTCGTGCTACTCGAGGAGCGACTCACGCTGATTCACCTCCTCGGCATCGTGCTGGTCGTCGTCGGACTGGCCGTCGTTTCCTGGGAAACCGCTGCGACGACGGCACGCGAGCGGTCGTTCCGGGAAACCGGTATTACCCTCCTGTTGCCACTCGGAGCCGCGGTCTGTATCGGACTCGAGCCGATCTTCGTCTCCGTCGGCCTGGCCGAGGGGACGGCGATCCTTCCTGGACTGGTCGCGATGGCAGGCGCAGCCACAATCGGATTCGTCGGCTACCAGCTCTGGACGGGATCGCTTCGCCGAATCCCGATTCGCGAACGGGCCACGTTCTGGTACGTCGGGGCCGGCGTCTCGACGACTATCGCTTTCGTCGCCTACTTCGCGGCACTCGAGATCGCTCCTGTCGTTGTGGTCATGCCACTGCTGCAGCTCACGCCGTTGTTCGTGGTCGTGCTCTCTGCCCTCTTCTTGCCGATGCGACTCGAGCACGTCAGCTGGCGGGTCGGTGTGGCTGCGGTGATCGTCGTGTTGGGGGCGTCGTTCGTGTCTATTTCGGGCTAATGGCGAGGTTGCAGGCCAGAGAGGGTCGATCACCGCACGTAGGTTGCCGTCGCAGACGTGTGCCCGCGGTTGAACGAGAGAATAGAGATTCGGATCACGTCCGTCGGTTCGTAGTGACTCGGCACGTCCTCGACGAAGATTACGAAGCCTTCGACCTTGCAGACGGCCTGGCGTTCGCCCGTGTGGTGTTCGGTGAACTCCTGTATTGCAACCTCGTGTTCCTCGCCGACATCGACCGGTGGGTCGCGCCCCTGGGCCTCCTGGTGGCTCTCCAGGGACTCGCGTTGCTCGGCGGAGAGCGGTGAGCCGCGGACACGGCGGATAAGCCACGACGCGAACAGTATCATCACGAATACCCCGAGGACGAGCGACGCTGGTCCGAGCATACTGCCAACTGGCTCGCGCTCGCACCTTTGTTGTTTCTGATGACGATGGTGGTTCTGTTGCTGATTCTGCTGACGATGGTGCGATGGCCACGACATGATGAGATGGCCACGACAGCAGCTACCGCGTGTGGGCTACAACAGCAGCGACTACGTGCAGTGTGGTATGTACGCCCATTCGTGAATTATACCAGACCGGATTTACAGCACTGCTTCTAAGTGCGAATATGAACGGACTGAACCGGTTAGCAGGAACCGAACGGGGGACGACGCGCCGAACGATTCTCGCGGGGGTGACGACCGCCGCAATCGGTCTGGCTGCCGGCTGTCTCAGTGACGACGAGCCGGAACCGGTAGCTGATCCAGTCAGTATCGACAGCGAACAGAGCTGTGACAACTGTAAGATGGCGATCGGGAACCAGCCAGGACCTGTGGGCCAACTCCACTACGAGGACCCCACGACGGTGTTCGATGACGACGACGACCGACCTGCGCAGTTCTGTAGTACACTGTGTACGTACACCTTCGCGTTCGAGAACGAAGAGACCGCAGCGCCCGAGGTGACGTACCTGACTGACTACTCCGCCGTCGACTACGAGGTCAACGAAAGTACCGGCGACGACGGCGAAGGTGACGGCAATTACGTCCTCAGCAGCCACTTCGACGCCGATTCGTTCACACCGGCGACCGCACTCGAGTTGGTCGTCGACAGTGATGTCGAGGGCGCGATGGGTGGGTCGATCGTTGCGTTTGGCGACGGTGACGACGCGACTGTGTTCAGCGACGAGTACGGCGGCGAGCACTACGAGCACGAGGACGTGACCCAAGAGCTCGTAATGTCGTTGATGTGATCCGTTGCCGTAGCAGGATCAACCCAATAGTTCTCAGCGGATTTCAGAGAAGCAACCAGTTCTCAGCGGTTCAGTAGCCAACTCGCAAGCGCAAGCGAGCCGACGGTCCAGCCGACCAGCCCGAACAGACTCGCCAGCGGCGAGGCGACTGTCGGACCGGTGCCGGCCGCGACGACCACCACAGTATCGAAGACCAATCCCCGGAAGGCGCTGAGCGGACTGAGCGCGAGTGAGTGGACGAGCGCGCCGTCACCGATCAGCCCGGACGTAAAGCCGTAGACGAGTAGCAGGTCGAGGCCGACCAGCAACACGACGAGTGCGACGACCGCGAGCGCGAGTGCACCCCGCGTGGCGCTCACTGCCGCCGAAATCGCAATCGCGACGGCGAGCACCGTCATCGCGAACAGCGCCGTCAGCACGACGAACCGGGCGAACAGAAGCGGCGAATCGACGCCCGCGTGGCTGGCGTAGATCAGTATTCGATCCTCCTCGGCCACGGCGACAGCCACCGCGACGAGCACCAGCGGGACGACAATCGCTACGAGGAGTCCGATCAGCCGTCCCACGTAAACGCCGAGGACGATCGACCGGTTCGAGACAGGGTACGTCTCGAGAACGTCGAGTTCACCACGCTGTTCGTCGGCGAGCACGGCACGGTAGCCGAACGCGACGGCGACGACGGGAACAAGTAACTCGAGTGGTGTCAGGAGGTCAACGGCGGTTGGGACGTATCCGGCACGGATTCCGCCGCCGGTCCAGGCGACACCGAGGACGACGGCGGCGATCGCGAGGGCGAGGACGTAGAACGTTCGTGTTCGGGCGACCGTTCGGAGTTCCCGTGCGATGATGGTTTTGAGGATGTGTTTCGTTCGGGGGTGGGTGGTGGTGCTGGTGTTGGTGTTGGTGTTGGTGTTGGTACTGGTATTAGTGCTGCTGGTGCCGGTACTGGTGTTGGTACTGTCGGTGCTGGTACTGGTGGTCTCTCGGCTCTGTGCTTGCGTTTGTGCCTGTGCCTGCGTCCGATTCTCGTCGCTCATGTCGACTCACCTTGGACGGTAACCGTGTCAGTGTCGCCGCCGGTCGCGTTCCGGTAGACATCCCACAACGAGTCTGCGTTCAGGCGACGCTGGAGGTCGACAGTCGAGCCGCGCTGGATAATCTGTCCGTCGTCAAGGAGTAACACCTCGTCGGCGACACGCTCGACCAGTTCGAGGTCGTGTGAACTCAGGAGGACTGCCATCCCGTCTGCGGCGAGCTCCGCTGCGACATCGAATACGTGCATACTCATTCCCGGATCGAGCCCGCTTCCGGGTTCGTCGAGGATGACGACCGGCGGATCACCGATCGTCGCCTGTGCGATGCCGAGCAGGCGCGTCATCCCGCCGGAGAGCGCGTCGACCGGACGCGAGGCCGCGTCGGCGAGGCCGACCCGGTCGAGATGTGCTTGCGCCGTTGGCTCCGGGTTGGGTGCACCGACGAGCGACGCGTAGAACTGGAGCGTCTCGATGACGGTGAATCCGGGCCGGAACGACGGCTGTTGTGGAAGGTAGCCGATCTGCCGTGCCGTGTCAGGGCCGTGGTAGGCGACGGTTCCATCGGTTGGTTCGTGGAGGCCCGCCAGCGCGCGGATCAGCGTCGTTTTCCCCGATCCGTTTGGACCGACCAGCGCCGTGACTGTCTCCGGCTGGAGCGAGACTGAGACATCCTCGAGAACGGAGACCGCTCCGTAGTCGTGGTCGAGTCCAGTCGCCTCGAGGATGGGTGTCTGTGTTGACTCAGGTCCAGAACCCAAACCCGATTCTGGCTCCCGTTCGGTGGTCGATTCGGAGTGGGGTTCTTCCTTTGGGGATGGCTTCGGTTTTGCCTCGGGCACCGGTCCTGCTGGCGATGCCGATGCGTGCGGCGATGATCGCGACGATGTCGATTGCGATGAGTCGTCAGTCATTGGTCGAAGTAGGTGTGTCAGCGCACGACCAGGCGGACTCGGCCCAGTCGGTTCGGTCGAGTAGTTCCGGATTGTTCGGCTCACAGGTTGGTGCCTGATCGACGATGCTTCCAGTCCGCATGCCCGGAACCGACCCCTCGAGTCCGGCGAGTGCCTGCAGTGCCGGTGCTCGGACGAGCGTCTGTGCGCCATCAGTTCGGTGCAGTCGTTCGTCGACTGCATCAGTCGGCGAGTACGAGCGGTCGGCGTGGGTGCCGTCGGCATCGCCCGCGATTGCCGCGCCGCCCTGCCAGTAGTTGCCGCTCTCGCCGTCGCTCCAGATACGAAGCGGCCCGGACGTGGTCGTTGCGTGCTCGTCGTTTTCGACGAAGTCGTTGCCGACGACACGGTTCGTCGGGAGCATCGCCCTCACGTCCGTTCCCACGACGTTGCCGGCGAGAACGTTGCCCTCGTAGAACGAGGTGGTCGTCTCAACGCGCAGGCCGAGTTCGTTGTCGGCGGCGACGTTCGATGCAACGTACGTCTCGCTGCCGCCGATACTGAACCCTGTTTCACTGTTGCGAACGTCGTTTTCGACGATCGCGTTCCGTTCGGGGCCGGTCATCACGTCGACGCCAGAGACAAGATGCCCGCGGAGCTCGTTCCCGTCGATCAGCGTGTCACTCGTGTGCATCAGGTGGACGCCGATTTCGTTGCCGGTGACCTCGTTCGACCGAAGAATCGTGTTCGATGAGCGGTAGAGATAGATACCGTTCTTCCCCCCTTGCACGGCCGAGTCCTCGACGACGCTCGACGACTGAAACAGCAAGATACCAGCGAGGCCATCAGATGGGTCCTCGGGACCCCTGACCGAGACGTTCCGGACGACGGCGTCCGTGCTGTCGTAGCCGATCACCCCGCTCGCCGGTGTCTCGATTTCGACATCATTGACGAGGAGGTTGTCGGCACCGTAGGCACCGATTCCGGCGTCAGTGCCAGCGTAGTACGTCATGAAGGTCGCGTCCCACTCGTCCTCGTCGATGTCAACGGGGAGGTCCTCTCCCCCCTTCGTCTGGTTGCCGACGCCGGTGACCGCGAGGTTCTGGATTCCGACGTCCTCCCCTGTGACGGTGATGACAGTACCGTTGTCGTCACCGCGAATCGTCACCTCACCCTCGCCGACGAGCGTAATCGGCCGGTCGATCTCGAGTGTCTCTTCGTAGGTCCCCGCCGGAACAACAACAGTCGTGTTCGCTGGTGCCTGGTCGATCGCCTCCTGGATCGTCTCCGTCTCCTCGCCGGCGACGATCGACGGCGGCCGTTCGGCGTACGAGTCGACGGCCTCGATTCGGTCGTCAGCCACCTGGTGATGGTCGTCAACACGATCACGAGCAACTGTCGCATCGTCCTGATCGAACGACTGCTCGAGTACCGACTCCCAGTCGGAGACGCTGCCGCCGTGGTCACCAGCGAACGCCTCGGCGTCCTCGCGCTCGCTGAACGGGACGACCGTGTCGCCGGCCGGCGTTTGCGCGTCGCTATCCACGACGAACCACGCCGTCTCGGCGTCGGTCCAACCAGGTTCCTGCTCGGGAATCGGATAGCCTTCAGCACTCAACTCGAGTCCGGTGTCGCTGTAGTCGGAAACGTACACCGTCAGCGGGTGGCCGAACTGCTGTTCGTGGCCGGCCTGCTGGCGTTCGCCGAGAAAGGTCTCGACGCCGTAGTAGCCGACGACGTACTGGTATTGCGAGTAGAACACTTGCGCCTGCGGGAGGGCAACGTCCTCGTCGAGACCGCGCTCGTCCTCGAGTGTAAGTCCGACGGGGACGGTGTCGTCGAACTCGGCGGGTGGGGGTGTCGTCGACCCGGCGTCGACGACGAAGAGGCCGGCGAGGCCGATGATGAGTACAGTCCCAACGATGAGTGCCGCGCCGAGGCACACCGTGTTCCGGGAGCGTTCGCGCACAGCGGACGTTTGTACCTCGATGAAATATACGGTCTGGTCTGGTCGTCGAAGGGGTGTTCAAGACCGTTGAGACTCGGTGGTGAGAAGCGTTGATTCAACTGCCGATTACGTGCCGAGGAGATGCGCCATTACCAGTTCCACTGCCGAGTACACGGCGACGAAATGCACCATCACCGGCTCGACTGCCGATCACTCGGAAGTGAGGTCAACCAGTTCGACCGCCGCGGGCACCGTCTCGAGTACCGCCGTGGGCCAGCCCCGGTGTGCCAGCGTGAACTCGGTGTCCGGATTCGTCTCGACCAGCCGTGTCACTCCCTCTGCAGCGGCCTCGAGTGCCGCACGATCAGTCCGATCCGGCACCTCGGCCGTAAGCGGGTAGCTCTTCGAGAGCGCTCGCGGGAACGGCCCGAACGGCGGCTCGACGCGCCAGGAGTCGTCGAACTCGTCGCCTCGCGGCGAATCACCTTCCGTCAGGAGCAGCGAGTCCGGCACCGAGAGCCGATCGAGTCGCTGGTGATGTCGCAGGACCTCAGGTCGGCGCGCGCTCTCGTGGGACGTGTAGAAGAACGCGCCCTTCGAAACCGGATCCGTCTGCTCGAGTGCCGTCGCGTGATCAAGCAGCGCTCGGTAGCCGTCGAGCATCGTCGGGTGGGCGCGAGCGCGCTGCTCGACGAGTTCGAGCAGGTTGCCGGCGCGGATTGCCTGCTTGATCCGGCGGATTTCGGCGAACGTGACGTGGAGGTTGTGAGCGGCGAGTTCTTTTTCACGCTCCTTGTCCGGGAGTTCGCGGATGTCGGCTGGCGAGTTGGCGGCACAGACAGGACAGGAACACGGGAAGTACTCCAGCTCATCGAGATTCCGGGTGCCGCGAACGGTGAGGTAGCGGTCATCGCGCGCGTAGAGAGCGTAGGCTGCAGAGTCAAAGAGATCACAGCCCATCGCGGCGGCGAGTGCGAACATCATGGGGTGGCCGGCACCGAAGAGGTGGACCGGTGCGTCGGCACCCAGGCCGCGCTTTGCGGCGGCGACGGCGTCGACCACGTCGTCGTAGCGGTAGTCGTTCATCAGCGGGACGACCGCGCCGACGGGGAAGACATCCAGCTCGGTCGCGTTGGCGTGACGGCCCGCTTCCTCTCGGAGGTCCGGGTAGGTCGAGCCCTGGACGGGTGCGGTGACGAGCATCTCACCCGTGTCAACGTCTTCGGCGGCGTCGAGGCGTTCCTGCGTCGTCGCAAGTTCCTCCTCGGCCCGCTCGCGAGGGACGTCCGGCGGTGTCGGAATGTCGACCGGCGTGCCGATATCCGAGCCGGTCGCGTGCTGGAATTCCAGGATTTCCTCCGTGGTGACATCGATATCGCCGTACTCGGCGAGCTGGAACGAGCCCGAGTCGGTCATGATCGCGCCCGGGAACTCAAGCAGTTCGTGGAGCCCCTTCTCGAGTGCCTCCTCGCGGACATCGTCGGTACCGTGGATGATGTAGGAGTTCGTGATGAGAATTTCAGCGCCGAACTCGTCGGCGAGCCGACGGGGGCTGATCGTGTCCAGATTCGGGTTGATCACTGGCAGTAGGGCGGGCGTTTCGACGGTGGTGTCGGCTCGCGGAACGGTCAGTTCGCCGAGCCGGCCGCCAGCGTCGGTCTCCCGGATTTCGAAGCACTCACGCATCGACAGTGTGTTGACGAGCGAACCAGTAAACGTTCCGTTCTCCGGGCGTTTGCTGCCAGCGGGTCGGCCGGGATCGCTCTGGCGGCTGGTGTGTGTCCAGCTTTGATGGGCGTGTTCTCGCGTACGGGCCGACTCGTCTCAGGCGACGATCTTCGCAGCTGATGACAGTCACACGACCGCTAATGAAATGGGTCATTAGCGACGATTGCACGGCTTCTAACTGGCATTTCCGTCCTGACATGACTGAAACAGTCAGCTTGTTTTAGCCGCTCGCATGGGGAAGCCCCGGGCGCATGGTTTCACGATCACAGCAACTCGGTGTCGTTTTCGTGGCGCTCTTGGTCGCGCTGTCGGGGGGTCCTGCCCTCGCTGGCGGATCGGGACCAGCCGCAGACGACACTGAGGACGGAGACATGGGCGCGACGGTCGAGAACGCACAGGTAGGCACACTCGAGTTAGACGAAGTCACAATCGAAGAGGCGACGATCGAGGAGTTGACTGTCGAACAACTCGATGTTGACGACGAGCAGCTTCATGCGTTACTCGGCGATGAGCACGTAGAGGCTGATGGGCCCGGTGTAGACGATGAGAACGGTATCGACGACGTTGACGACAACGGTGTCGACGATGCCGATGACGAGTACGAGGACGATGGCCTCGATGAGAATGGTGTCGAGGATAACGGTGTCGAAGACGACGACCTCGACGAGAACGGCGTTGACGAGAACGGTATCGATGACGCCGACGAGATGGATCACGTCACCATCTCCGACATCCAGATCGACCAGCTCGTTCTGACCGACGTCTCCATCGAGGATGTCGAGTTTGAACACGAGGACGAGATGATGGATGAAGATGTCGCCGAGGAGGCAGATGAGGACGTCGTTATCGACGAGGATGAGGCCGTCGACGATGACGGTCTCGAGGACGACGCCCTCGACGAGAACGGCGTTGACGACAATGGTGTCGACGACGCTGATGACGAGTATGACGACAACGGTGTCGATGAGAATGGCCTCGACGATGACGGCCTCGACGAGAACGGCGTTGACGACAACGGCGTCGAGGATGACGAGTACAACGACCACGACCTCTTTGATGAGGACGTTGGCGAACTCGTCGTTCAGGACCTCACCATCGAGTCAATGAGCGTCTCGCAGCTCACGATCAACGATCTCGCCGTCGAAGACGAAATGGTTGATGACGAGCTCGACGACGAGCTCGATGTTGACGAGGAAGAGGACGTTGAAACTGACGACGACCTAGTGGATGATGAGGACGACGAGCTGGTAGACGAGGATGATGAGATGGTCGATGATGACGAGGTGACCGACGACGAGGACCACACCGGTGCCTGCTGCGGTGCAGCGGATGACGACGCGGAGAACGGTGTTGACGAGAACGGCCTCGATGACACCGACGATGCATACGATAACAACGGCGTCGAGGACAATGGCGTCGATGACGACGAGTACGATGACAACGGTGTCGACGACACCGACGACCTCGACGACACCGATGTCCACGAAATCGATCAGCTCACGATCGAACAGTTCACCGTCGACGAACTCACCATCGAATCGATGACCGTCAGCGCTATCGACGACACGGTGGACGACGGCGTCGACACCGACGACCTCGACGAGCCAGAGGAAGAAGCCGCACCTGACGAAACCGACGACGAGTACGAGACTGACGAGAACGGCGTCGCTGACGACGGTGTGGACGACGAAAACGAGGTTGTTGTCGACAACGGTAACGATGAGGCAGTGACCGAGTGCAATGTCGATGATGCAGCGACTGACGACGACGCAGCACACGACGACACGAAGGCAGACTACGATGACCACGATGACCACGACGACATGGATGCCCACGATGACGAGTACGACGACAAACATGACGATGCGCACGATGACAAGCACGACGAGAACAACGCGGTAGATGACGGACACGACGAGAAACACGACGACAAGCACGCAGACGATGACCACACCAACGGTCACGACGACCACGCAGAGAACGGAGACTACGCAGACGACAACGACTACGAGGAGAACGGCGTCGATGACAACGGACTCGACGACAACGGACTCGAGGACGACGGCATTGACGACAATGGTGTCGACGACACCGACGACCTCGATGAGACCGACGACGTAACCATCGCGTCACTCTACGCATCATCGATCACCGTTGGCGATGCCACCGCCGACAGCGTCACAGTCGGAGACGCAACCGGAATCGACGACGAACCTGTCGACGACGAACTTGATGACGAGCTCGACGATAACGAGTACGATGACGATGACGACGAGTACAACGACAACGACGAAGAGTACGCACTCGCCGTCTAACGAACACAAAAACCAATAGTCGGACACCCAGACAGTCGACCGACACAGCAGGGCAGTGCAGGGGCGATCACCCGGTCGGCCGCCGCTATTTTTAACTACGACATGTGGCGACAGACGACAGACCTCGATACAGCTCTCGACACAGGCCTGACTCCAGCAGTATCTTCTGGCTAGTTCCTACTCGAGTACCGTGTCACGTTCTGGTGTACTTTCCAGTTGATGTGGAGTCTGATTTGTGAGGTCTGGCTCTGGTGGCTGCTGCTTGTTACCCGTCGTTTGTTGCTTGTTGGCCTGTCACCTTTCCTGTCGCCCGAACCCAACCACACCTGTTGCTACTCGAGTTGTCGGCAGTCTGTGTTCTACCCGTAACGGTCACGGTTTGACGACGGTTGTCCGATCAGACATGCGTTTGCCGGGAGTAAATGAGTGGTTCCAATAATCCAGTGGCAGCCGCAGGCACAAACACAATTCGTCCCGAATCGGTTGGTGCGATTGTCACCGAAATTCTTCTCTGTCGGTGACATGATGAACGAGTGATTAGCGACGATTGCAGCGGTTCTAACTGGACTTTTCGCTCTGATAAGCCTGTAACAGTCGGCTCGTTTTAGCCGACAGTAGGCGGTACGTCAGTTCGCATGGTTTCACGACCACAACAACTCGGAGTCGTCTTCGTCGCACTGCTAGTCGCACTGTCGGGGGGTCCTGCCCTCGCCGGGGCGACAGCACCCGCGCAGGACGACACCGGAGACATGAGCGCAACACTCGAGAACGTACAGGTTGGCACACTCGACCTCGATAACGTTACGGTCGAGGATGCCACCATCGAGGAGCTAAACGTCGATCAGTTCGACGCTGACGCTGAAGAACTCGAAGAGGAACTGGACGAGAACGACGAAGCAGATGATGCGGATAACGGCGTCGATGACAACGACAACGACGCCGCTGACGACGAAAATGCCGTTGACGACAACGACGAGAACGGCGTTGACGACGAAGAAGTTGAAGAAGACGCTGAGTCTGTCATGATCTCTGACATCGAGATCGAACACCTCGAACTCGAGGATGTCTCAATCGATGATCTCGAACTCGATGAAGATGAGATGGAAGACGAGATGGACGATGAGGAACTGGATGAGGATGACGACGCTGACGTCGACGACAACGACGACACCAACGCGGACGATGAGGACAACGGTGTCGACGATGAGGACAACGGCGTTGATGACAACGACGACGCCGCTGACGACGAGTTCGACCTCTTCGATGAGGATGCCGACGAGCTGACCGTCAACGAACTCACCATCGAAACCATGGATGTCGATCAGATGACGATCGACAACCTGGAAATCGAGGATGACGACGGTATCCTCGACCAGATCGGTGACTTCTTCGACGGCATCTTCAACGATGATGACGAGAACGACGAGGTAGATGACGAGGACAACGGCGTCGATGACAACGACGACGTCGCTGATGACAACGGCGTCGCTGACGACGAAGACGACGCAAACGGTGAGGAACTCGAGCACCTGACCATCGAACAGTTCGATGTTGACGATGTCACCATCGACTCGATGACGGTCGAGTCACTCGAGGAGGCCGACGAGGATGACACCGACGACACCGAAGCAGATGACGAAGACAACGGTGTCGACGATGAGGACAACGGTGTCGATGACGACGAGAACGACGAGAACGACGAGAACGACGAGAACGACGAGAACGACGAGAACGACGAGAACGACGAGAACGACGAGAACGACGAGAACGACGAGAACGACGAGAACGACGAGAACGACGTAACCGACGAGGAAACCGTCTCACACGCGAGCGCATCCTCGATCTCGATCAGTGACGCAACGGCGGAGACCGTCACGCTCGGTGACGCTTCCGATCTCGAAGACGTGACCGCTGAAGAGGACGAGATTGACGATGACGATGAGATGGATGATGATGATGACGACACCGACGAGAACAACGGTCTCGACGATGACAACGACGACCAGAACTCCATCGCGATCCTGGGCTAAGCTGGCTCTGGATCGATAGCACGCGCGCAGTATGAACCACGAACCCGGATGCGAATCGCGTCCGGATGCGATCTGTTTTTTGCGGTGTACAAGGATGACCAGTTCGAGAACCGCTCGTCACTAAGCGTCGGACTGACGGATTCAGCTCGTTCCATCAGTTCGACCGGTCCGACAGATCAGAAGACAACACGATCCACACAGGAATACATATTTGTCACGTCAACGAAAATAACCGCCTAGGCTATGCGCCGACGCAGCTTTCTCGCAGTGCTCGCTGCTAGCATTGTCGGTATTGGTGGCGGATACGCGGCAAGTAAGCGAGTTGCACCTGCGGGTCGTATCACGCGCCGGACCGTTACCGGAGTGACAACCGACGACAGCGGAACACAGCGTCAGGAGGATATCCTCACTGAGCAAATTTCGGAGATGGATCCCACCACGGTCGAAATCCGAATCCATCAGGACTTCCACGATACATTGTCTCCCGATCGGTCAAATACCATCGACACGACGCTGCACGAGCGGTTTTCGGACCGATACGACGATGTCTGGTACCACGCACGGCATTATTGTGACCCGGATTCCAACGGCAACTCTCCCTGTAGTTCGCCTCGACTCTCGCGGCCAGATTTCAACGACGCTGTGATTGATGCCGAGGTCCGGATGGTGTACCGTGATCACCCGTGGGCGTCCGTCGTCTGGGTATCGTCGCAGCCCGGCGACTATACGGTAGACTGAGTACGCTTCCCGGCCCCGCACCCACGGCGGTTCACCCGTCCCTCTCCGTCCAAAACGAGAACCCGGCCAGAACAAGAGGTGCGACCTGGATACGGATCCGTAGTCGTATGCGTTGGCCTCTACTGTGTGCCACACCAAGTATCGCCCCGCTACTCCTGTTCTCTCTATCTGTCTCTTTTTTCCTCTCTCGATCTTGTCGCATCGTCGTCGCCACCCATATTCACACCACCGGCAAACATCTCGTCCGTCCGCGACAACAAATAGTACGACACCGCCAGAACCAGCCGCCCATCACGGATCTCACCAGCTCGGAGCGACTCAAGTACCGTCTCGAAGGCAACCGGTTCGACGCGAATGCTCTCGTTGTGGTCGAGTTCCTGTTCGGCGGTCGGCTGACAGTCCTCGGCGACAAAGACGTGCAGGACGGAGTCGGCGATTCCATTGGCGGGTTCGACGGTGACGAGCGGTTCCATGCGGTCGGCTTCGTAGCCGGTTTCCTCGCGGAGTTCGCGACGGGCGGCGGCTTCGAGGTCGGTGTCGTCTGGTTCGGTACCGCCGACGGGGAGGCCACGATTGACGCGGGAGACGGCCTGTCGCCACTCGTCGATACAGACGACGTTGCCGTCGGCTGTGAACGGGAGGATACAGACGCTCGACGGTTCAGAAAGATAGTCGAACTCGGTTTCGGTGCCGTCGGGGAGCCGAACGGACTCGTTAACGATATCGAAGCCCGGGCAGGTGTACGCTACCTCTCGGTCGGTAGTTTCCCAGGCGAGCGGATCAGTTGGCATACCGTCCGGTACGGCGCAGTCTGGCAAAAACGCGGCGTCACGATGACAAACGACATCTACCCTGAATCTATCGCCGGCTAAATCAACGGGTGGACGGGCTATGCAGTCCGTTCTGCCCACCTCAGCAGCCGTACTGGCTCTATAACAAAGCCACGAATGGATGAAGGTTGCAATTCAGAGGATGATCCATGGATCAGTTAACCGGATTTCAGCGTGATTTGCTGTACGTAATCGCAGGGAAGGATCGACCGTCCGGCCAAGAGATTCTCGACGATATCAATCGGTATATCGACCAGCCGGTCACTCACGGACGGCTGTATCCGAATCTCGATACACTCGTCGAGAAAGAGCTCGCCGAGAAGGGGCAACTCGACCGCCGGACGAACTACTACGCACTGACACCGAAAGGACGACGGATCTTACAACGCCGTCAGGAGTGGGTCAACCAGTACGTCGACGTCTGAACGCACTCCTGACGAGTTTCAACCACTTCTCACGCACGGACACTGCTGTCACTGGTGGGACTACTGCTGTCACTGTTTGGACACACCACTGTCTAGCTCTCCGAACCTGTAACTCTCGGTCCTCCCGTACCTACTTGTGCGTCTGGCCCACTCGTTAGACCGCTTAATGACGGAACAGAGCCGTAACGCGCTCACTCGCTGGGTGCACCTGAGAGGGAACCGAATGCTGGTCGCCGTGCTCGCGCTGGCCTGCCTCTCGATACTGGCCGGCGTTGCCGGATTTGGACCCGTCCGCGAGAACCACTCGCCGCTGTACTACCTGCTCGGCAGCCTCGTTGCCGGCAACATTACACTCATCACCGTCGTCGTCTCGATCAACCAGCTCGTCATCTCGCGTGACTTCGGCACACCGGGCGAACTCCAGCGCGAGATCCAAGAAACGCTTGCATTCCATCACAGCGCGACCAACGGCTCGGCCGCCTCACTCACACCTGCCGGTTTCCTCCGAGCCGCGATCGCCGACCTCGATAGGACGACTGCGGAACTCGGTGTCGACGCCTCTGACGAGACACCGCTTCAGGAGTCATTACTCGCCGTTCGGGAACGCCTACAGGCACACACCGACCGTGTTTCAGCATGTCTCGGCTCCGATGACGACAGTCTCCGCACCGTCGTCCTCGCTATCTACCCCGTGCGCTATCTCGACTATGTACAGGACCTCTACTCGATTCAGGCGGCCCATACTGCAACCAGTTCCGCTCACACCGACGACCGCCTCGCCCGAACTGTGGTTGCACTCGAGTCCCTCGACATCGCGCGGTACTATTTCCTCTCGATGTACATCCAGCAGGAACTCTCGCGGCTGTCGCGGCTGCTCGTCTATACGGGGCTACCGGCGATCGCGCTGGCTAGCGGATCGCTAGTGCATCTCGGCGGGTACGACGGCGGTGCGACGCTGTCGCCGCTGTCGACTACGATTGTAACGGGCACGATTCTATTCGGTCTGTTTCCGATCACGTTGCTCGCGGCTGCCGTGCTTCGAATCTCGACGATCGCACAGTCGATATCGATTACGCCGTTCGATCCGAACTGAAAAGCTGGCAGCCGTGGGCTGTGGTGAACGACGGGAATTGGTGTTGCTCAGTTCTCGTTTTCGTCTTCGTCCTCGTCCTCGCTGTTCGCATCTGCTCCATTTTCGTTGTCTGTCACACCTGTTCCCGCGTCACCCTCCTCCTCCCCGTTCTCCTCTTCGTCTTCGTCTTCGTCTTCATCTTCATCTTCGTCTTCGTCTTCGATATCTTGCCCATTCCCGGTCCCCTCTTCGGCTTCTGGTTCGCCATCCTCATCTTCCGGTGCGGTATCCCCACACCCCGCGATGAGCAGCGCCGAAACCGTCACGCCAGCCATTCCGAGTACCCGTCGTCGCGTTTGGCCATGTTCGCCCGTCATACTCGCTTTTCCCTACGGGCGCGAATAAACGCTGAGCCGACACCTGCGTGCCCGCTCACGGTCCCGTGTCGTCACAGACGCCCGAACTTATGTCGAATCCGCTCAATTAGCGTATATGGAACTCACACTCCGCTTCTTTGCGACGTACCGCGAGGCAGTCGGCGAGAAGGAACGCACCCGAACCGCCGCCGCCGACGCAACCGTCGGCGATGTCCTCGCCGACCTCGAGTCACAGTACGACGGCCTCGACGGGCAGCTACTCGAGTCCGGTGTGATTCGCCCGCAGTTGAGCGTCCTCAAGAACGGGCGGGACGTGACACACATGGCGGGTGCGGAGACGGACCTAGAAGATGGCGACGTGGTGTCGGTGTTCCCGCCGGTCGCGGGCGGTGGACGGCCGTAGCTGTGAGCAGCCCCAAGCTGTATTGCTGGCGGTGAGTGAGTCGTCCACAGCAATTTCATGGAGTCTGTTTTCAACGTCCAATGGATCCGGCCGCTCCTGCCGGCTTTCGAGACTGCTTTACGCGTCGGTCCGCCGAGAGAAAGCGAAGAGTGATCGAATGGAGAGGAACCCAGAGAACGACGTGTATCCCACGCAGGAGCGATCTGACCGAGAAACCGAGGATGCGACAGCGGGTGCGGACGAGTCGGAGACCGTAACTAGAACGGAGTCGACGGCTGTGTCTAGTGTCGGTCCCGATTCTGGTCCTGGCCCTGATCCTGGCCCTGATCCCGCTCCCAATTCAACGCCAGGCTCCGGTTCCGTCGCCAGTGCGGAGACGGATCTGGACCCAGACCCCGAAACCGTCACGTTCGGCTGGGAAGGCGTTCGAACCGGCTTTCTCACCTGTCTCCCTGTCGCACTCGGCGTTGGCGGCTACGGCATCGCCTTCGGCGTGCTCGCCAATCAGGCTGGCCTGAGCGTTGCCGAGGCCGTGCTAATGAGCGCGACCGTCGTTGCCGGGGCCTCACAGATCGTCGCCATCGAACTCTGGGGAGATCCGATTCCGATCGCTGCGGTGCTCGTCACGACGTTCGCGATCAACCTCCGATACTCGTTGATGGGCGCAGCGCTCCAGCCGTGGTTCAAACACCTCTCGGCGTCAAAGGTCTACGGGAGTCTCTTCGTGATGGCCGACGAGAACTGGGCGTTGACGATGCGAAACCTCCGATCAGGAGACGGTTACGGCGCGTTCCTTCTCGGAAGCGGGTTCGCCGTCTGGCTCTTCTGGGTCGGTGCAACCGTCGTCGGTGCCGTCGCTGGCGGTGTCGTCGGCGACCCGACCGAGTACGGCTTCGACTTTATCCTCGCGGCCGTCTTCCTCGCACTCGCCGCCGAACTCTGGGAGGGAAAATCCTCGCTCGTCCCGTGGACTGTCGCACTCGCAGCCGCCATCGTCGCCGCGGAACTCGTCCCGGGTCGGTGGTACATCCTGCTCGGCGGGCTCGCAGCGGCCGCCGTCGAGGTGATCCGCTATGATCAGTGACGCGCTGTCGCTCGACCCGCTCGTCGTCGGTGTCATCCTTGGGATGGCTGCCGTCACGGTTCTCACCAAGGTCGGCGGCATCTGGATCGTCCGCCGCTTCGAACTCAGCGATCGACTCGAGGCCGGGCTAAACGTCCTTCCGGGTGCGATCGTGATCGCCGTTCTCGGCCCGGAACTCGTGAACGGTGGGCCGGCGGAGTGGGGTGCCGCGGTCGTCGTTCTGGTCGTCATGTGGCGTACCGAGAGCATTCTGCTCGCGCTGTGTGCCGGCGTGCTCTCGGTCGTAGGCTTCAGAGCACTTCTTTGATGGCCCAGACTGGTTGCTTCGGCTACGTTTGACGCCACCGATACCCGAGCGCAATGGTGAGCGCGACCAGTCCGATGGCACCGAATAGTAGCGGCGTTACAGTTCCGACTGTTTCGGTGGTTGCACCAGCGAAGTCGAGCGGTGGGACACCGTTAACGAGGCCGATGTACCAGAGTAAGAGGTAGCCAAGTTCGAACACTCGCCGCGTGTGGCTCCAGAGACCGAGCGCTTGCGCGACCGAGGGAACGAAGACAATCGCGCCAACCAACACGACGATTCCGTCGAGTCCTGTCTCCAGAATCATCGGCCAGAGTGTCACACCGAAGAAGGCGGCCGCCACGAGCGCACCGGCAGCCCACTCTGCGAGGAGCTGGCGGTACGGTTGTTTCGAAGCGACGATGAAGGGCGTGATACGGTGCCGGGCCGTTCGATATCCCATCCCTGACCAGACGAACAACGGCCAGATTGCCGCAATCGGGACGAGTACCTCGGGTGGTGCAGAACCACTGAGCCCAACGGCAGCGATGAGGACAGTGCCGGCATACCACCATCGGGGGTAGCCCCGGGTTAGCAACTTCAGTTCCTGAGCGAACAGTCGACCGAAGCCACCAGCAGATCGATCCGTGACTGGTGTCAGCGAGACATCTGTTGGGTTGACCACCCTTGGTGTGCTTGCGTTTTCGCTGGCACGGAACGGGTTGCGAAAGCGCGAGAAAATCGATGGCGTAAACCGAGCAAATCGATTACCCAGCGTCCAACTCATCGATCCTTCGCTCGAGTTGTACCGCTCGTATGGAAGCGTCGCGACGAGTACCAATCCAAGCCCAATCACCGCCAGTCCGAGACGATTCGCATAGAACCAGCCAGGCCACGAACTGCCGTCCCATTCGAAGGTGATGACCTCGCTACCGGTTGCCCCAGCCCCGTAGTTTGCCACCGGCGGCCCATCGTATTCAGGTGCAACCGAGAGAAGCGCCTCGAACGTCAGTTCACCTGCTACAACGAGGCCGACTAAGTCGACAGCCCGAATCCAAGACGGAATCGATCCTGTTCCTCCATCATCTGCCGTGAACGCCGCTGCGACGAGTGACAACAGCATGGCCGCGCCGAAGAAGTACACTACGTTTCCGACCGTCCCGCGTAGCCGCGTGGTAGACTGAAAGACGAGCGTCACGCCGGCAACGAAACACCCCATTGGGAAGCCAATGAGGAAGACTGAACCAACAATCCAGACGGGGTCAGTCGTCCCGTCGCCGTGAAGTGCATGATTGGTGAGTGCAGCGACGGCCAGCGTCAATAACAGGACACTGACGACTCCGACGTGGCTAAGCCACTTGCCGAGCAGGTACGAACAGTTTGAAACCGGTGTACTCGCGAGCAATTCATCGAACCCGGTCGTTCGATCTCGCCTGAGCGAACTCGCAAGGATATAGTAGCCGAAAAACAGCACGAACGTCGCCCCGGTCAACCCCGTCGTGAGTCCAACGTACGGTGCGGTTGGTTCGCCGCGGTAGTCAACCGTCTCGCCGGCGACGGTATCCTGATACAGAAGTTCGAACGTCCCAACGTTCAGCTGATAGCCGACGTACGCAACGATCGCCACGACGATCAACAACCGACGAGAGTGTGCGCGCTGTCGGAGATCTGCCCGTGCAACGGCGGTCGCAACCGAAACAGTTCGCATTCACGACACCCCTATTGTCCGCGGCCCAATATGATCGAGATACGCGTCTTCGAGCGTCGGAGTGACGCATTCAGCGTCCGGTGTTGGTCGCTCCTCGGCAATGAGCCTGACCTGAACACTGTCAGCCTGCTGCACGGTACTCGAGACGAGGTAGCGTTCACGAAGCGTCTCGACATCTTTGCGCGGGGCGTGACACTCGTAGACGTTGCCGTCGGTATCGCTGATGAGGGATTCGGGATCGGTATGGGCACGGAGTTCACCGCCGTCCAAGAGCGCAACACGGCTCGCTGTCGCCTCAATGTCGGGGACGATATGCGTCGAAAGGAGGACCACGCGATCACTCGCGGCCGACGAGAGCACGTTCCGAATCTGCACACGTTTTTCGGGATCGAGCCCGACGGTCGGTTCGTCGACGATCAGCAACTCGGGATCGTTAAGCAATGCTTGCGCGATACCGACACTCTGGCGCATCCCACCGGAGAACGTGCGAAGTTTCTTGTCTGCCGCCTGCTCCATACCCGTCAGTGCGAGCAGTTCGCTGGTGCGAGCACTGGCCGTCTCTCGATCCAGCCCACGCAATGCGGCGATGTACTCGAGAAACTCCCTGGCAGTCAGGTCAGGATAGACGCCAAACTCTTGCGGAAGGTAGCCAAGGATGTCTCGAACAGCGTCGGGTGAGTCAGAGACGTTGGTTCCGTTCCAGTCGATGGTCCCCGTCGTTGGCTCCGACACAGTCGTGATGAGCCGCATCAGCTCGATTTCCCGGCACCGTTGGGACCAAGCAAGCCATGGATTCCCGTGTCCAGTTCGAGGTCGACATCGCGGACGCCCCACACATCCGCGCTGTAGCGCTTTCCGACGCCGTTCAGCTGGAGAGCCATTGTCAGCTCTGATGAATACCTCGCCCAAAAATGTTTTGATGGATACATTTATCTCGGCCAGCGACAGCCATCCAACGCGATCACGGCGGGGGTCGGCATGCGACTTTATTCGTCTAGGCTGCGAACCGACGCTATGACACGGCGGATTGAGCGTTCCTTTCGCGGCATCTCTGAGCGACTTGCCATCCGCTATCTGACGAACCTCGGCGGTACGCAGGTCGAGAGTACTGATGACACGGTAGTCAAAGGGGACTGGTGGCGGGCAGCCATTTCGTCCGAATCCGTCAGTATTGGCCCCACCCTAACGCTGACAGAGGTAACAGTCGTTTTCGAGAGCGACGGAAAGGGACACGAGACTGACGACGACGGTGATCGATCTGAGACCAACGCGAACACAGCGACAACAACGACCACAACTGACCCTCTCGAGGCACTCGTTGAGGACTTCGCCCAGAAAGCCATGCGTGCAGGTGGCTAGATGACCGAACCCGGCGATCCAATAGACGGCCAAATCCTCCTGCTCACGGCCGCCAAAGCGAGTGTCCCACCGGAGCAACTGCCCACCCTCGTCGACCGAGCACAAACACTCCTTGCGCCCCGACGCGAGCGCTACCGCCACGAATTCGAGTGCATCCACACTGATGCCGACCGCGAGGCCTTCCTCGTCGGGTGGGGCCACTGGGACAATCTCGGCGAGGAACTCGAGTTGACCGAGCGAGAGACGGCAGCGGTACGGCGAGCACACGAGGAGCAAATACGCCGAATCGGCCGCCGACAGGACCGCGAGGAGGAGTTCGAGACGGCGTTCGAGATTCGGGAGCCGGTGCTTATCGCGCAGTAACTGGCTCTGGCAGGCACTGGCTGGCTTTGGTGGCTTTCACTCCGAAGAATCTGCTGACGGCAGCCCTCTCGTGCAGCCGCCAGTTACGTCGAGGCGTACGCGAGTCGCTTCGCTCACGATCACTGTCTGGACTCAGTCGTCACCGGCCGCCGCTGCCTCTTGCTCCTTGAGGTGGTCGACGATTTCAGCCGTCTCGGCGGTAAACTCGTCCATATCCATCTCGTTGCCGTGCAGGGTCGCCGAGAAGTAGCGGGTCGTGCTAGCGAGTGAGACCGCCTCCTCCAGTTCGGCCTCGCTCACGTCGGCCAGCCGTGCCTCCTCGCGGTGGAAGTGCGTGCAGTACGGACACGAGATGGCTGCGGCGACACCGACACCGATGAGTGCCTTCTCACGTGGGGAGAGTTCTGTCTCACCGAGGCTAAGATCTCGGAAGAGTCCCCAG
Organism: Natrialba chahannaoensis JCM 10990; assembly: GCF_000337135.1. GTDB lineage: Archaea > Halobacteriota > Halobacteria > Halobacteriales > Natrialbaceae > Natrialba > Natrialba chahannaoensis. The sequence continues at coordinate 8,139 of NZ_AOIN01000098.1, read as the reverse complement.
CTGTGGTCGTCTGCGGGGGCTGCGATGTGTTCCATCCAGCTCGGTACCTGGCCGAGTGTCTGTTCGATTTCTTCCTGGGTATCTGGTGTTGTCATGGTCGGGGCCTCCATTGGTGCCTACAGGCTGCTGTCGTAGATAGGCATTCGTTAGAAGTGATGCAGTAACTGCCCGGCGTGCACGGCGTGCACTCGAGTCGGTGGGTGGGTTCGATTCACTGTCTGCGACTCGGTGGGTGCGTCGTAGCTACTGTTTCCGTCGTTGCTGGTCTGACCGTCGCTGCTCGCCGGCCGATGCGATCCACTCCGGCACCACTGCGACGACGGGTGCTGGGAGTCGCTCTAGCAGCCACTCACCCAGTCGAGCCAGCGGGTGTCTGAGCGCGGCGTACCCGATCGAAACCAGGAGCAACACCACGACTGCCCACTCGATCGTCGCGTTCGCGTCGAACACAAACAGCGCGGGAAACGCGAGCACCGCCGCCAGCGCGAGATCCGACGGCGCACCGTCGTAGCGAATCCAGCGCCGCGGCGCGAGCCACCGGCCGTGGTAGTGGCTGTAGACCGCCCGATCTGAGGTGCCGAGCCAGGGTTTGAACTCGAGTCCGCAGCCAAACAGATCCATGACGGAGTGCAGGCCGGCGGCAACGAGGAAGACGGCGAGCGCGACGGTGAGGTCGCTCGGCGCGAGAACGGCGACGAGCGACGCGGGCGCGGCGAGTACCCAGTAGTAGACGGGAAAGTGAAGCGTGCGACGATGGCCCGCCGCGAGGTCAACATCGGGAAAGAGGCCGCCAAGGATCGCGGCGACGGCGGCGACGGTGCCGAACGCGGGAGAGATAGTCGCGATGGTGGCGGCGAACGCGAGCCCGGCGAGGGCGTGGGTCGTGGCCATCATCCTGCGTCTATTCGTGGTTGGGGCGGGGCTGGTATAGCAGCATCGGGTTCTGTGTTTGTGGCCGAATCCCTCTGGCTGTCACAGTGCTCCAGACAGGACACAGCACCACAATCGCGCTGGGATGGAAAAACCGCAGGAGGTGATCAGTCGTCTGCCGGTGCCGGCGAATCGCCCGCGGAGACACCCGTCCCCGGCCCAATATCGATCTCGAGGGCTGCGAGTTTCTCGTCGGGCACGACGCCGTCGACCCAGCCGCGGTGGTCGTAATACTCCTCCTTCATCTCCTCGAGTTCGCAGAACTCGCCCTCGCTCGCGCCCTGACCAGGGATACCGTCCTCTCCCTCGAGGAAGCGCGCCGGGAGCGAGTCGTCAGCGCCGTCGAAGCCGACGAGGTTGTTGTAGTAGCGCTCTAAGTTGTAGATGCGTTCGCCGGCTTCGAGCAGTTCCTCCTCGGTGACGTCGAGGCCGGTCATGCCGTTGTACTGGAGCACGTACTCCTCGATGCCTTCTGCGAAGGCGTTGAACTTGCAGATGTCGAACGAATCGCTGATGGCGTGCAGATCCTGGAAGGCGGCGGTGAGTTCGCCCTTCCCCTCGTACTCGTAGGGGTCGACCTTCTCAGGGATGCCCAGAATCTCTGCGGCGGGTGTGTATCCACGCAGGTGGCAGGCCCCACGGTTCGAGGTGGCGTAGCCGATACCCATCCCCTTCATGCAGCGCGGGTCGTAGGCCGCGATGGTCTGGCCCTTCACCGCGAGGGAGTTGTCGTGAGCCTCCTTGCGATCCGCGACGCGGCGTGGCCCCTCTGCGAGCAGGTCGGCGAGGTCGTCCTCGCGACGGGCGATCCGCTCGATCAGGTCGATCATGGTCTCCGTGTCGCCCCACTCGAGTTCGCCCTCTTCGTCGAGTTTTCCTTCGTCGGTCATCTCCATGGCCATCGCCATCATATTGCCCGTGTCGATGGTGTCGACACCCATGTCGTTACAGCGGTCGAGCATGAGCGCGACGGCGTCACGGTCGGTGTGGCCGGAGTTCGGGCCGAGCGCGTAGGCGGATTCGTACTCGTAGGATTCGGTGCGGACGTTCATCTCCTCGCCCTTGTGCATCGCTTGCACTTCGACTTCCTTCTTGCAGGCGACTGGGCAGGAGTGGCAGGTGGGTTCATCGACGAGGATGTTCTCGCGGACGTTCTCTCCGGAGACGCGTTCGGCGTCGATGTCGACGCCTTCCGCATCGCGCATGGCTTCAGTCGAGGTGTAGCGGCCGTTTTTCGTCGGCAGGCCGTCCATCTCCTCGCCGATGTTCATCAGGACGTTCGTGCCGTACATCGAGAGGCCGCCCTCGTTCGGCGCGGTGACTTCGGATTCCGTGATCGCCTGCATCGCCTGCTGGTGGCCCTCGCGGAACGTCTCCTGATCGGCTGGCTGGGGCATCTTCGTCGTCGACTTGATGACGATCGCTTTGAGGTTCTTCGACCCCATGACACAGCCCGTGCCGCCGCGGCCCGAGGCCCGGTCGTCCTCGTTGATGATACAGGCGTATTTGACCTCGTTCTCGCCGCCGGGGCCGATCGCCATCAACGAGAGGTTCTTGCCGTAGCTGCCGTCGATCTCCTCCTCGAGTTGGTCGCGCGTCTCGTGGACGCCCTTGCCCCAGAGATGGCTGGCGTCCCGGAGTTCGACCTCACCGTCCTCGACGTAGGCGTAGACGGGGTCGTCGGCCTCACCTTCGACCAGTAGGCCGTCGAAGCCGGCCCACTTCAGGCGTGCGCCGGACCAACCGCCATGGTGGCTGTCGGTGACGGTGCCGGTCAGTGGTGACTTCGTACAGACGGCGATCCGGCCGCTCATCGTCACCTGTGTTCCCGAGAGCGGACCGTTCATGAACGCGAGCAAGTTGTCCGGCCCAAGCGGGTCGACGTCTGGCCCCTGTTCGAATACGTGCTTTACACCAAGTCCGCGTGCACCGATGTACTTCCGTGCGTCCTCCTCGTCGATTGACTTGTAGTCAACCGAGCCATCGGACAGATTGATGCGCGCGAGCCGATCCTGAAAACCACCGAGTTCGGTCATAGTAATCGCTCTCCATTTAATAGGTGGTCAAGACTGTTAGTTGTTCACACCCGTACGTAATGGATTTTGGTTACGGCGATAGTTGTGACCGTCGGACCCACCGGTCTCATGGCCCGGCTAGCAGTCCATAGCAACGCCGCTGCCGGGTTGTTACGTGTACTCGACCAACCGTGGGCACGTCACGAAAGCACTGTGAGGCGAGTTATAACAGGAGTGCGATGACCGCCAACACGATGAACACCAGTACGAAGATCCGTGCGATCTCCATCGAGATTCCGGCGACACCTCTGGCACCGACCGCGGCCGCGATGATTGCGAGGACGAAGAAGACGATTGCCCAGTACAGGAACCCATCACCGGCGAGCTGGAGCGGTGGCGCGAACTCGTACATGGAGCCGGCTATCACCCCGTCCTACATAAACGCCGAGGACTGTCAATCAGAGTTTGCGGTGCTAGCGTTGGACTACAGCCCAGTAAGGTCTTGTTCTCTGCTCTCACAGTCTCCGTGAACCTACGTCCGCCGTAGCAGTAGCGACACCTGCTCTAAAACAAATAAGCTTTCACTAGAGAAAACTAGGTAGTATTTTGTAAGTGGGTTGCCGACGACAGTGTATGTCCACTACTCAATCCGTGAATTCGACGGCTACCCTGCAACGCTCATACACAGAGATGAGCGAGATTCTGATGCCGAACGATACGAACAACCTCGGTCGGGCACTCGGCGGGTCGGTGCTCCACTGGATGGACATCTGTGGTGCAATCGCTGCGCGGCGGTTCTCCCGTCGGCAGGTCGTCACAGCAGCGATGGATCACGTGGATTTCATCGCCGCAATCGAGCTTGGTGATATCGTCACCACGACCGCCTATGTGTTCGAGACTGGCCGCACGAGTATGGACGTGAAAGTCGATGTCTACACAGAACGACCGGATCGAGGAGAGCGAAATGAAGCGGCAACGTCGTTTTTCAGCTTCGTCGCGCTTGATGAATCCGAGACTCCTGCGTCTGTGCCTGCACTTCGCTGTCCAACGGAGTCACAGACCGAACTCCGAGCGATTGCGCTGGAACAACGACAGGCTCGACGACGTGAGCTCGCTGAGCGGACGACGGAGCCATAGCCACTATAGTAACAACTGCAACTAGTTACACACTAATCGTACAGCCGTCGATTGATCAGGTGTGCATTGACTTGCAGTGGCTACTATAGTAACTGCTGACTGCTGTTTCCAACCTCCCCGTTTTGACACAGATCACGACAGGAATGGATAGACCCATCCGTCCAAAAACAATCTAATTTGTTCTTGTGAAAGTAGGGTTGGAAAGCTTTATGTGGCAGTCGACAACACCAGCTATTGCAGTCGAAGCCTCTCTCATCCCCTCTCTGAAGGGGACCAGCGGCACCGCGTAGTGACAACGATGTGTAGTACCAACGATCAACGTGGGACCCTCATCAGGTACCGATACGTCCCTACCGGTTTGGGCCGCTGAAACGGCGACTTGCAGCGACGGACCACTAACGACGAATCTATGACCCACCACTCATCACCCACACAGACCCTCGATATCGACGCAGTACTAGATCGCGCTCTGTCGGACCAGCCGTCCGTCCTCTCATCGGCAGATCGAGCGCAGTTGGTTACCGAAATCGAACACAGCCTCTACGACGAGGCATCCCTCGATGAGTGCTACCAGGCCATCCTTCAGGCCCTCACCGCACGCATCGAGCGCGAGCCAGCGTACAAACAGATCGCTGCTGCGGTCTTTCGGCAACGATACTATCGCAATCTTCTCGGTGAGGATCTTACCGGTGCCGCGCTCGATCATGCCTACCGCGAAACGTTCGTCACCAACATCGAACGAGCCGTCGAACTCGACCTGCTCGACGAGCGGCTTCTCACCCGCTTCGACCTCGAGGAGCTGGCGACGGCTCTCGAGATCGAACGCGACGAACACTTCGAGTATATGGCGATGGAGACACTGTCTCAGCGGTACTTCCTCAAGACTGAGGAGCACGGTGAGCACCTCGAACTCCCGCAAGCGTTCTGGATGCGGATTGCCATGGGCCTTGCACTCGAGGAGGACGACCCACAACAGCGAGCGATCGAGTTCTATGACGTGCTCTCGTCACTCGAGTTCACGCCGTCGACGCCGACGCTGTTTCACAGTGGATCGCCCCATCCACAGCTGTCGTCGTGCTACCTGACAACCGTACAGGATAGCCTCGAGAACATTTTCGACTCGTACAAACACCACGCACAGCTCTCGAAGTGGAGCGGTGGGCTCGGAAACGACTGGACGAATCTTCGGTCCGCGGGCTCGCTGATCGAGAGTACGGGCGTCGAGTCGACCGGTGTGGTGCCGTTCCTCCGGATCAGCAACGACGTGACCTCGGCGATCAATCGGTCGGGGAAACGTCGCGGCGCAGCGTGTGCCTACCTCGCCTGCTGGCATCTGGACTTTCCTGCGTTCACTGATCTGAAGCGAAATACCGGTGACGAGCGCCGACGGACGCCGGACATGAACACTGCCGCATGGATTCCGGACCTCTTCATGAAACGCGTCGACGCGGACGAGGAGTGGACGCTGTTCAGCCCAGACGAAGTGCCGGATCTTCACGACCTGTCAGGTGAAGCGTTCGAAGAGCGCTACCGCGAGTACGAACGACAGGCAGAGAACGGCGATCTCAGGCAGTACGAGCGCATCGACGCGGCCGAACTTTGGCGGACGATGCTCACGCGACTGTTCGAGACCGGCCATCCGTGGCTGACGTTCAAAGACCCCTGTAACGTCCGCTCGCCGCAGGACCACGTCGGCACGGTCCACTCCTCGAACCTCTGTACGGAGATCACGCTCAATACGAGCGCGGACGAACACGCCGTCTGTAACCTCGGCAGCGTAAATCTCGCGACACACGTCTCCGACGGTGAACTCGACCGCGAGCACCTCGCTGACACCATCGAGACGGCGATGCGGATGCTCGACAACGTCGTCGACCTCTGTTTCTACCCAACCGAGGAGGCGGAACGGTCGAACATGCGCCACCGGCCGATCGGACTCGGCACGATGGGATTCCACGACGCGCTGATGGAACTTGGCATTCCAATGCACTCAGCTGACGCGGTCGAGGCCGCCAACCGCTGGCAGGAGTTCGTCTCTTACCACGCCATCCTGAATTCGTCGAAGCTCGCCAGCGAGCGCGGGGCCTACCCCTCCTACGAGGGCTCGAAATGGGACCAGGGCCTGCTCCCACAGGATACCGTCGACCTGCTCGAAGCCGAACGCGGCCGCGAGATTCCGACCGACCGCGAGGAATCACTCGAGTGGGATGTCGTCCGCGAGCACGTCGCCGAACACGGAATGCGCAACTCGAACACGATGGCGATCGCACCGACGGCAACAGTCTCCACGATCAACGGGACGACGCCGTCCATCGAGCCGATCTACTCGAATCTGTACGTGAAGTCGAACATGTCGGGCGATTTCACGGTTATCAACGACAAGCTTGTCTCGGACCTGAAGGCACGTGATCGCTGGGACGACGAGATGGTGGACCGACTCAAATTCCACGACGGGTCCGTGCAGGAGATCGATAGCATCCCAGACGACCTCCAGGAGTTGTATCGTGGTGCGTTCGAGATCGATCCTCGTCACCAGCTTCGACTCACCGCACACCGACAGACGTGGATCGATCAGTCGGTCTCGCACAACGTCTTTTTCCCGTCGACCGACGGCTCGCTCCTCGACGATGTTTACCGGACCGCCTGGGAACTGGGGCTGAAGACGACGTACTATCTCCGCACGCTCGGTGCCTCCCAGATCGAGAAATCGACCCTGGATATGGCCGAGTACGGGAAGACCCAGCACCGGGACGACGACTCGACTGGCACACTCGACGACGATAATTCGGAGACTGACGACGCTGACAGCAGCGATGAGCTCTGTCGCGTCGACGATCCAACCTGTGAGGCCTGTCAGTAACGCACCATCTCGAACTCATTGCTACATACAACCACAGATGCCACTCATTAACACCGACGCCGAACACGACCCGAACAAGATCCTCCCGATCGACTACGACTGGGCGCGCGAGTACTACGAAGCGGGAGTGAACAACAACTGGGTTCCCGAAGAAATCCCGATGCAAGACGACGTCTCCCAGTGGAACGGTGACGCCCTCACCGACGCCGAGCGCCAGCTCGTCGAATGGAACCTCGGCTTCTTCTCGACCGCCGAATCGCTCACCGCGAACAACATCGTGCTCGCGGTGTACGACCACGTCACCGCCCCGGAGTGTCGCCAGTACCTCCTTCGACAGGCCTACGAAGAGGCGATCCATACGGACACGTTCATCTACTGCTGTGACTCGCTCGGATTCGAACCGGACTACATGTACGGCATGTACGACCGCATTCCATCCATCGCAGAGAAAGACGAGTTCGTCATCGACCTTACTCGAGTAATCAACCAGAACGGGTTCGTCATCGAGACTGACGAAGACCTTCGGGACTTCCTTCGTGATCTCGTGGGGTTCTACGTCATCATGGAGGGTATCTTCTTTTACGCCGGCTTCGCCATGATGCTCGGGCTCAAACGCCAGAACAAGATGGTCGGGATCGGCCAGCAGTTCGAGTACATCATGCGCGACGAGTCCCTCCACGTTGGGTTCGGCGTCGATCTCATCGACCAGATCCGAACGGAGAACCCGGGTGTCTGGACCGATGCGTTCGGTGACGAGGTGGTCGACCTTATCACCGAGGCCGTCGAGCTAGAGAAGATCTACGCCTACGAGGCGTGCCCGGACGAAATACTCGGGATGAGTGCCGACCAGTTCGCCGAGTACGTCGAGCATATCGCCGACCGCAGACTGGGCCAACTCAACCTCCCGACGCAGTACGGCACTGACAACCCGTTCCCGTGGCTCTCCGAGCAGGTCGACCTCAACAAGGAGAAGAATTTCTTCGAGACACAGGTGACCGAATACCAGAGCGGTGGCAGTCTCGACTGGTAGCGCTACTTCAGGCTGTCTTCTCCCCGTTCAGTGTTCCCACGATTCTCGGACCTCCCCATCTGAAACGACTAGTTGAGGGGCAGTGTCTAGTTAGGCCAGTTTGAGAAGTGAGCAGGTCGTAGAGTTAGTTTGGAACAATGCTCGTAGACCTGCTCAGCGAGAGCTAC
>NZ_AOIN01000097.1 GCF_000337135.1 Natrialba chahannaoensis JCM 10990 | reverse complement strand
AGCAGTTTGTACACTACTACAACACACAACGACCACATCAATCACTCAACGGACAGACGCCAGCGGAGGTGCTAAACTAGACAGTGCCCACAATGCATACGTTTCTATTCTCCGGCAGATCGTCCAAATCTCTGCATGACAGGCCCGTTGAACGTGTTATGGCCCCAAATACCAGCACAATAGAACGAACTCTTCCGTTTAGACGATTTGAATCCTCCGGTCAGTTCACTTCGAAAGTATCGTCTTTTTAGATTTGGACGGACCGAAAATCAAACCGTGTTTTCACGCGTACCGTCCGTGATCGGCTGGAGTGCAAACCACCCAAATCAATCTTCTAAGTGTAAATCGAATCATTTTATTTTACATATTTATTAAGAAACTATTATATTGGTGATTATTAATAGTGATGACGTATGGCTGGAAATAGAAACGGCAGTGCCGAAACAGAGGAACAGAACGGTAATTGGGACCCCGGGAAGTTCGGACGGCGTGATTATTTGAAGGCTAGTGGAGCCAGCATTGGTGCGTCTATGCTAGGTCTCACATACGGGTCGAGATCAGCCAGTGCGTCTACGACTACCGAGTCCGACAACGATCTCAACTTAGCGTCGGAGGTCCCTCAGAAGGCGATGGATCTGTGGACCAGTCAACCCGACGACGCTCGGAACGAATGGTCTAGCGAGGACGTCACGGACTATGCGGGTCGAAGTGGCGATCTTGCGAACGCAGTCAATGCGACCGCGAGCAATGCAATCGCCGACCTCGGGACCGGGAACACCTACGAGGTGTCGTCTTCGATCGACACGGACAGTATTGTTGGGCTCGCAGGCGAGGACTGCACAATCGTCGTCAACATGGAGGGGATTGTCCTCCCGATGGGCGGCTCTGGAAACGACGTCGTCGCCCTGCAGGGTGTCACGTTTGACCTCTCGGAGACTGTCGACGCGTCAATCCTGACGACCTACGGGGCCGTTCAAGACCACCTGTTCGTCAAGGATGTCACAATTGAAGGCAAGCGGGGCAGACAGGTAAACGACGGCGGGCAGTCACACACGTTTTTGGTCCAAGTCGGACCGCAGGGCGAGGCCTTTGTCGAGAACTTCACCGCCACCGACGGCTCCACGGAAGTTTCGGGCCAGGATCGGGGTTACGCTATCGGGGCAGGGGCCGATCCACGTCACGAAGGGTACGCCGTCTGGAAAGACTGCGATGTCCGGCAGTTCATGGGCAACGGATACTATATGCAAAACGCTCCGGGGACAAGCGTGCTGTGGAACTGTAAGGCAGTCAACAACGCCCTCACGAACATGCGCCTTGGAGCCGACGACATCGTCATCGGTGGGCGAGCCGAGGTCAATTCTGACTATCCGTATACCGAGCAGGTCGGGACACTGCTCGGCGGGAACGGCGACCAGTGGGGCGATGTCGTCGGGTTGACGCTAGTTGCTGAGGGTGATATGTGGGGCTCCGCCGGCATTCGGACCTGGACCGGGGGCTCCCCAGGAGGAGAGGGTGGCTCGATCCGCAACTCGACGTTTCACATCCGTTCGGGTAGCGCCCCCGCGTTCCGCATCCACTCAGATCGGAACCCGAACCTAGAGCTCGAGGACGTGATGATTCTCGATGAGTCGGGGTCGAGTAATACGTTCGACATCGCCGACTGGGTCGAGGACCGGTCGAATGCGCCCGGGACGGTAACACTCAACGGCGGGGTACAAATCGACGCAAACACGGGGACGACGTTCCAGATCGGGGATAACGGGACCCTCACCGTGCCCGACGGGACGGACTACACGGATACCGATCTCGACGCCGCAGATATCGGCGTTGACGCCACGCTCACGGAGAGTGACTTCCCGAATTACTACTTCGACTACGGTGACGGTGATAACGGCGGTGGCGGCGACCCCGCCGAGTGGCTGGACCTCGGGACGGACGACGAGTACAGCGACGTGGACAACGAGAGTGGCGTTCTCTTCTGGCTAAAAGAAGATATCGGCAGTATCGAGGCGCGACTCTCACAGAACACCGACGGTCAGCAAACAGCCTATCTCCGGGATAGCGACGCGGACGTCGTCACGCAAACGGACATCTCCAACCTGAGCGCCGGCGATACCTTCGTGTTGGCCCCATCCGAAGGAATCGACGGGTCCAACACCTACTCGGTAACGGTCGACGCCGACGGCGATCACTGGGACCGAGGTGAGGATAGTAGTCCCAACTACGAGTACGAGGATGATTCCGTCGAAGTAACCTACGGCGTCTTCACTTCGGGGCAGTCGACGACCGAAAACGTTCGCTACGCTGTAAGCGAAATCGCTGCTCGAGACGAGGTCGTAGATCCTGACTGGTTGGAGCTCGGGTTAGATGACGATCAGAGCAACCCGAACAACGAGAGCGGAGTCCTGTTCTGGTTGCAGGAGGATATCGACGGAATCGAAGCACGAATCTCCCAGAACACGGAAGGGCACCGAACCGCGTATCTTCGAGATAGCGGCGCAAACGTCGTCACTCAGACGGACATTTCTAACCTGAACGCCGGAGATACCTTCGTACTGTCCCCCGCTGGTGGAATCGAAGGCTCGAACACGTACTCGGTTACGGTCGATGCTGATGGCGACCACTGGCTCCGTGGTGAAGACAGTAGCCCGAACTTCGACTACGAAGACGACATCTTCCAGGTAACCTACGGTGTCTACACCTCGGGACAATCAACAACCGAAAATGTTCGCTATGCTGTGAACGAGATTCGAGATCTCTAACCAGCACCGGTTCGTCACCCCTTTTTCCCCCATCTGGATACCGAGATTCGGATTGTTCACCTGCTCAGTTCGTCACCTTTCTTTCCACTCGAACCGATTCGTCCTCGTCGTCGACTCGGCCGGCTAACACTGCTGGCCCACAGCGGGGACAGGTTACTTGCTTTCAGGAGCCCTATTGAGATACCGATACATAGATCCTCTATATTCAGCAGGCACCTATTGACAAGAATCTGATGAGGCCATCGCTTCTCCGTTACCTGCTTGACCTATACTGCTCACTGAGTATGACTATCGATGGAGATCGAGGGTGAATACAAATCGACCAAGCGATTCATGGCTACGACGACGTCGAAAGATCCCGGGCTGCGATTCTTCTACTTTGCGTTTGCCAGCCTCTTGTACTCGATCTGGTGGGCAGTCAATCTGTTCGTGCAAGTCGAATTGACCGGTGAGTATGAACGTTCGCCAATTGTAACAGCCGATAACACACTGACGCTGCTAAGGAAAGAGGCTAGAATCGGGTAGAACGCCCTCTCAATCAGCCGAAAGCCACGTTTCTGAGTGGCAACGCTAGTCCCCGTTTCAGAAGACCACCGAAATAGTTTCTGGGCTAACAAAATTTGGATCTTGAGAGGAGATCTGAAGCGGATCCGTCTCATTGATTCTCCGATCTCTGCATGACAGGACCGCTAAACCCGCGATAGTCTCAACTTCTCATCTAAAGACAGCTGATCGAGAAACGGATTCTACTAAGCACAGCTAACAGTGAAGAAAAGTAAGACCACACCGACTTTCGAGTGAAAACACCCTCTATCAGAAAACTAGAATCGGCTATCTAGTCGAACGTGATAGGAAAACGGCGAAAATTGAGTCACAGAATAGTGTCGCCACTCTCGAGATTCAAACCCGGAACGGCGGCCAGCTTAGTCGATAGGCCGCATGAAGTTCGCAACGGCGGCGACGAACACCTCGAACGAGATCAACGGCTCACCAGCGAACTCCATCCCGAGACGCTTCTTCGCGAGCCGATCAACGAGCATCCAGGTGTTGAACAGCAAGATCGCGAAGAGGAAGTAGAACAGCCGGGGCCGATGGTCTGAACTCCGGGTCTCGGCGAGGAACTTCTTGGTCTCTTTGAACCCGTTCTCGATGATCCACCGGTCGCGGTAGCCGTTGATGAACCGCCGCAGGTCCGCCGGATCATCGCCTTGGTGGTTCGTCGCGAAGACGACCCGGTCAGTTTCCTTGTCCTCGATATCGTCTTTGTCCCACTTCCCGATCGCCACGAGCGTCGTGTGAGCATTTCCACTGCCGCTGTGGTGATCGCCGAAACCGTAGTTCCGCTTGATGCTCAGCGGCGTATCTCCCTCTTCGAATCGGTGATCGATTTTATACCGCTCCTCGAGTACTTCCCGTTTCACACGCTTCCGCTCTTCCATCTTCACGACGTACTCGACGTCGAACCGGTCGGCGGTCCTGAACCCGTGCCCGTAGTGGAACTGGTTATGAACCTCTGAACAGCGCCCGTACGCGGAGTCCATATACACCGTGTCCACGACCACGAGGTCCTGCGCTCGCTCGACGAACTGACTGACGTGGCCGGCGAGTTCTTCACCGCTTCGCCCGTCAATCGGTTCGACGCCGTAGATCATCGGACAGGTATGCTCAGCGAATGCCGCAGCGGCGAACTGAAAGCCGTATTCGATATCCTCGTCTTGCTTTTTAGTGCCGTTCACCCACTGCACACAGTCCCGTACGCGCTTGGCAGCAGCCCGTTTATCTGGGTCGTCGAAGTTCGCGTGCTTGATGTCCGCTGGGTCCTCGCCGACGATCGGCTCGAGCTCCCACTCCTCGATCGCCTCTTTCGCCTCGGACCGCTCCCGCTTGCCCCACTCGTCACTATCCGGGTCGGCGATCGTTTCGAAGCTGAACGTCTTCCCGATCCCGGTGTACTCGACGGTCGTCACGTCGATTGCAATGTCGACGGGCCGGTCGTAGAGGCCGATATCCTGTGCCCCGCCGACCATACTTTCGATTGCGGCGTCGAACATCTCGAGCATCTCCTCGAGACGTAGCCCCTTCATGTGGTCAAAGAACGTCTTCCCGTGGGGTAGTTCGCCGTCTTCGGGGCAGGCGTAGATATCGAAGACGTCGCCGCCACCGTAGACGCTCGAGTTCGTCAGCCCGCAGTGGGCGATCACCTCGAGAAAGAGGTTTTTGCGGATCTCCTTGCTCTTCCCCCGTTGGAAGCTGATATTCGGACAGACGTGGCGCATCAACTCGTTCACGAGCCGGCGGATCTGCTCTTTCGTGAGGCCATCTGGGTCGAGTTTTTCCTCCGACTCGCCGGGATTCACGTCATCGTTCTCGCTCCATAGCTCGTGCATCTCGACAAGGTGGGTGTGTCGGCGGCAGTAGGCTTCGACCTCGTCGGCGACGTCCGTGATGAACTTCTCCGCTCGAGCGAGGAATCGACGATTCGCACACCGGGTGATCGTCGTCTGGTGAGGCGTCTCCGGCGTGTGGTACACCTGGAGGGCAGGATACTCGTTTTCGTCACCGAAGTCCGGTTCGAAGCCCAGTGTGAACGCGATCGTGGGGTTACGCTCGAGGAAGTCCGCGAGATCCTGGTGATAACGGATTCCTCGGAGTTCGGCGTAGATGAACGACCGGAGCATTACCTCGAACTCGTAGATTTCTGGGTGGTCATCCCAGTAGGGATCGTTGAATTTCTCGAGTGGGATATTCGCGTTCGTCACGGCATTGGCCACGTCGATCTCGTCGTTGAGATCGTCGATAATTTCGTGGGCGGTGTTGAGAGCAGCTTGATGGGTAGAGTTTTTTGGATCAACTGGATCAGCAGAGTAGAAACTATCATACGGGTTTTCTCCAGGCTCTCGGGAAATGTTATCTAGGTCAATCGAGCCGAGAAGATTACGATTCCGTTCCTCCCACGAATCAGCATCACCAGAGACGGATTCAGTAGAAAGAGAGGTGTTTTGTTCGGGGAACCTCTTTGTCATTATCCCGTACTTTCACGGAATCGATAAAAAGCGTACGCTACCGGAGTGAAAGTATAACCCATTACCATCGATTGGGTATTCGACAACACGTGGTTTCTTTTCCGTCGCTTCACCTGTTGATTATGCGCACAGGGCACGAATGTCGTACGTTATCTAGCCTGATTATGTCATATTGAATACCACTATTTTAGTTAGCTCTTATCGTCATCTCCATTAGCTATAAGTGTATTTTCACAATACATAGAATCATGGATGCGGAGAAAGCGCACGCCGCCTACATGGTCCTCCACAACCGGTCGTTGATATTCAAACGACTCATCGATGGCCCGGCTTATCAAAACCAACTGGTCGACGAGGTAGACGCCTCACAGTCGACGATTTACCGGGGGCTCAAACAACTCGAAGATCACGATCTAGTCAAAAAACAGGATGGTATGTATGTACCGACAACGTTCGGCGAAGTCGTCTATACACAGTATGAGCGAACCGATGAAATCGTCCGGACGTTTGCAGAATCGAAGCGATTACTCAAAACAAGACAGGAGATTGGAACGGTTCTTGATCCGTCCGTCGCTCGTGATGCAACGACACGTGTGATCGGGGAGACGAGACCAGACCTTGTGTACGAATATCTTGAAGAACAAGTCTCTGAGGCGGCCAAGATTAGTGGTGTCGTGCCGACTATTTTCTCGCCTATGGTCGATATGTATTTGACTCAGACCACAGCGAACCGACTGGATGCTGAGTTTGTCTTCGGGAAAGTGGCGACTGAGCACGTGCAAACGAAGCTCAGTGACGAATTCAAAACCCTCATCGACACCGGAAATTTCGACGCTTATTCGTATTCTGGTAAAATCCCGATGGGAGTCGTCGTGATCACAGAACCCGTGGAACATGTGCTTGTCGTTATTCACGACGATATTGGTGTTGTTCGTGGTATTATTGATTCTAAGGATAGGGCCGCAGTTACGTGGGCCAGAGACTGGTATTCAAAACATGAAGCCGAGAGTACACCACTAACACTCTCTTGAACACCACCTGAAGTGCAAAATGTCGCGAGAGGGTATAGAGACTTCCGCTTCCATTTCGTTGATATGGCATACCCTTTCACCATCGTTTAGTGATTTAACACGGCCAACTTAAGGTGAGAATAAATACTCTCTAAGAAACTGCTTTTCTGAGGACGGTGTCGATAGGTCGCATTAGTCTAATTACTGTCACCAATAAATACAATATACATCACGGTTCTCTCACACATTAAATCAAATATTATTTTGAATCATATTCAACTATTGATGATGATTTCAGTTGGTGGAAATATTCCCAGTCATCTATAGAAATTCAAGATAGATTGAGTTTATTCGAATCAAGAAATATCATTCAATAGTTAATATAAATAACTATCCGCATAATACCAAGAATGTGGCTCGAGATAACCACAACCAACGAAAGCTGAATCGCAGAAAGGTACTCAGTCTTGCTGGTGCGAGTACAGTCGCGCTTGCAGGTATCGGACCAGCTGTTGCTGATCCCGATCAACCAGAACTGGCAACTTTCGATCCAACAAGCTTTGATGAAGTGAATGAGTTCGCTCAAGTTGCGCTCAACAGCGATGATGAGCTAGATCCATACGAGAAGATCAAGGAAGACGAATTCACAGACAAGGAACGGCAACTGCTCAAAGCTCTAAACGAAGAGCAAGCAGAAGCGCTCGCTGATGCGATTAGACCTTCTCGGGTTCGATCAGTGGGTACGTTGAACTATCCAAGTGGTCAGGGCGATGATGTCCAGCGAGTCCCGCAATCCGTGAAAATTCGAAAACCAGACAATGGCCCTGTCGAAAAATGGGGCTGGGACGTTGAAGAAGACGAAGGCGAAATCCTGACTCAAGCAATTGAACCATCTTCGGTTCCCACAAGCTACTCGGATACAGTCCACTCGTACTCACTTTCGTTCGAGATTGATGCATACGAGTGGCAAGGTACGATCCACTGGGACTACGACTCCAGCGCTGGGACGGTGTCAAACGGGGAAACAACGGATCTTGTCCTTGATACTCACAGTGCCGTGTACTATGAGGGGACAGACATCCAGGATGTCGAGCGAACGGATGAATACGAATCTACCCTTCAAGCTACCTTCCACAATGACCTCCAAGAGATCTGCATCCCAGGGACGAATCTTTGCTATGACTTCTCCGAAGACTTCAACCCGTATATGGTGCTCTTAGGTGACTCTGATGGAAATGGTGAAACTGTCGACTCAGACGACGATTCAATCTGGCCTCTGTGAGTGAACAACCTCACAACCACATCATCCTAATTGATTTTCGACATATTTAGATAGAAGATATAATTATAAATTATTTATCAAGTGATGAAATATGGATGTGTTTTGCTCAAGTCGAATCAAGCAGTATCCCAGTACCAATCAAAGTATATTATTCATGGTTAGATATGGGGAATGATATAGTAGGATCAAGATTAACTCACTAATCACGGTCTCAATGAGAGAGTATTAAATTCGTCCATAAAGGAGAAGAGTGATAATCGATGAAGTTGTTCAATTGAAACAAATCTTAACGATGAGATGGGTCCCTCTGGCTCGAGAAGAGAGTAAAGCACTACTCACTACAAAAGGTGTATGGATACTCGCAGTAGCCCTCCTTCTGTGGACATATCGTCCAATGTATATCGCATGGGAACAGCTCAACTCAGACATGACGATTGGATTTATACAATATAGCTCTGAGTTGTTATTCCCTCTCGCAGCGGTGATTCTAGGTTATCGAGCGATTGTTGCTGAGCAAGTGTCTGGTAGTTTGAAGTTCATACTAAGTCTGCCACTTACTCGTGGAGAGATATTACTCGGAAAATTTGTTGGACGTACTATCGGCATTGCTATCCCATGTTTCTTAGCATTCGGCATCATTACTGTCATCGGTATACTACAATACGGTCTCTTTTCACCCCTTCGCTACCTGGGGGTTCTCGTCATCACGCTCCTATATCTTGCAGTATTGGTATCGGTTGTTACAAGTATCTCTACATTAGTTAACCGAACTGCGACTGCCGCAGCAACATTATTCATCGGTTTAATTCTTATTTTCGAAATCGCATGGGAAGAATTAGTAACCGTATTCTACTATCTGATGACTGGTATTCAGGTTAATCGGCTTGATCCGCCGCCAGAAGGAGGGTTATTTTTATTGGAGAGACTGTCTCCCTCAGGAGCGTACAATACAATCACTAACTGGATCCTTGATGCTGGTAATTCCGCCAGTATCCATAGTCAGGTCCTGACTGAAATCCAACCAGGATCAACAACAAATATTCTTGCGGTCGAGACTGCATTTAGTCCTGAATCTGTCCCATTATACCTCCACGAATCAGTTGGAATACTCATTCTTGGTCTCTGGGGACTGGTACCGCTTACAATCGCCTACTATTCGTTTAACAAAGGTGATCTTGAATGAGCCAAGAGGAATATCACGCAATTAAGACGGAAGGGCTGACTAAACAATACAGTTCAGAAACGGCAGTAGATGATCTTTCACTCTCCATTACCCCAGGAGAGATCTACGGGTTCCTTGGACCGAATGGCGCTGGGAAGTCAACGACAATCAACCTACTAATGGACTTTACCCGCCCCACTAGTGGTACAATCAATATTCTTGGGGAAGACCCTCGAAACGATGTGGTGAGTGTCCACCAGCGCGTTGGTGTCCTTCCCGACGATTTCAGTCTGTATGAAAGTCGAACTGGGCGTGAACACCTACGCTTATTCATCGACACAAAAGGAGCAAATGATGAACCAGAAGATCTCCTTGAACGAGTTGGTCTTGAGGACTCAATTGATGACAAAGCTGGGGACTACTCGCGAGGGATGAGCCAACGATTAGCACTTGCAATGGCATTAGTCGGAGAACCTGATGTGCTCATCCTTGACGAACCGTTTTCAGGACTTGATCCTCATGGGGTCCGAAAAGTTCGGAAAGTAGTTCATGAAGAGAACGATCGTGGTGCGACAGTATTTTTCTCAAGTCATGTTCTTGGTCAAGTTAAACTCGTTTGTGATCAAATCGGAATCCTCAACGAAGGATGTCTCGTAGCTGAAGGAACACTCGAAGAACTGCAAGCAAGTGCATCTATCAATACAGAACTCAAACTCACCGTTGATGGTGATCCGAAACGTGCTGCTCAAGCCATAGACACTCTTGAAGGTGTTATTGATGTCTCGGCTCCAGAGGACCAAATTGACGAACAAACAGAAAGTGAACGGCAGAATCACGTCAACAAGACGGTTACTGCCCAGATTATTTCAGATGAATATCGTAGAGATGTTATCGATACAATTGAGGAAGTTGGTATTTCAGTTGAGGACACACGTATCAAGGACCCATCAATCGAATCAATCTTTGTCGCCCACACCAGTGAAGCACCTGCAGAGGTGAATAGCAATGACTGATCAGCTCCAGTCAACACTTCGTCGGCGAGGATTACTTGCTGGAATTGTAGGGGCTACTACAGGCCTATCTGGCTGTCTGGGAGATACTGAATTTAGAATTACAGATGTTGAAGGCGAATCAAATGCTAGTGATACTACTCTCTCATTCGATTTAGAGATTGTTGACAGGGATATTCAGATCAATTCCCCTGGCTCATTCGAATTGTTTGTGACGAATGAGGGTCACGAAGAGATTGAAATTGTTAGTACTGGAATTTCTCCATTTGGTGTTCTAGATTTAGAAAGGATTCGAGAGAACGAGCAGGACGGTGGAAGAGTTCTATTATGGAGTGATGAATATGAGGAGTCATCCCATGTAGATGTTAGTCCAGCAAGTATTGGGACTGACGGTGAAGAGTTAGTTACAGTACTACCGGCAGGTGAATCTGAATCATATGTTTATGAGATTCGAGGTGGGGATCTACCCAGTGACGGCGGAGAATATAGGCTAATCGATAGGTGGTATGATGAGGTTGCTATGTACCGCTATTCAGCTGACACTCAAAATGACACAGAATCTACTGAAGAATTAAGAGAATCAAGTGGTGATAATGGCGAATCCTTGCCAGCAGATGCTGGTGCAAGTCCAGAAATCCGACTTCAAATTTCTACACAAAATCATGTCCCATTTATGTAATCAGAATATATGGGTTGGAAGTTAGAATTCAATTGATAGACAACAAGATCATGTTTTAGGAATTATTGTTTGTTGTTTTGATGGAGTCTGTATATCCTTCAAGGAAGAATCGCCCAATCCAAAGTAATACGATAACGACGCCAACGAGTATCACAAGTCCCTGTGCAACTCCTTCTAAGGTGGCTGCTGCGGAGAGCGTTACTCCGAGGACTATCAGGACACCGACTGTGTCACGAAGTCGCCAGTCTTCCATAACAGTAGATATTGTCCATCATCCAATAAGTGTTTTGTAGCAACGATAAGTTTGCACACGCACCCAACGGAGGGTTCACCGATTTCGATGTGCAACGATGAAGTCGTCGTGCTGCACTAATGTTCTATGGTTTGTACCCCGTTTCTGTCGGGTGTTGGTACTATTTCTTATGGACGAAGAGAGGTACTCATAAGTAGAGACGTGAAACACCACTAAAGACGACAAACGACTCTCTAACTCGTAGGTCAACGAATAAGGGCGCAGCGAGGGAATCAATGAAGCACTTCTTGACAGAGTAATCGAGGAAGCTAAGGAGTTCGATGCCAACCGAATGGATATCTACGCCTAGACCCAGAACAAGTGGCGGAACACAGATTTAAACACCAAGGGAAAGGTCAGAACAAGCTGGTAACGGAGACAGGTATTACGTGATAGATTTGACTGAATGAACTTGCAATTCGCTGTTCTAGTCGCCTCGTCTCCTCCGAGCACGCTCCACAAACGCGCACGGAAGTGGTGTAACGAGTTCGCTGATGACTGGCGACAGCTCGCTGTAGGCGGCCTCGAGCAACCAGAGACAGACGCGAACCCACCGACCGACGTTGACATAGTCGACCTCGCCAAGTCAGTCGATGTCGATCGCCGCACTCTCGAGTGGAACGGTGATGTTTGGGTGCTGGCCGATCCCTCGCTGCTCAACCAGGATACGAACGATATGTTTCGTCGAACCCTTCGCGTCGTCACTGATCGGTTGACCGAAGGTGGCACCCACTACCCGTACGATCATCTTGAGAACAGCGGTCAGCGTGCCGAGTGGATCGAGCGCTGCCTCGAATCTGGGGAGATCGTCGATCCAAGGTCGATTCGTGGCGGCGGTCGGAAAGGCGTCACGGACGACCAACGAAGCCTCGATTCTTTCTAGAATCTGGTACCTACCAGTATCAGGTAGCGGACAATACGGTCTAAACATCCGGTTCGGGTGCTCTCTCACTGGAATAAAGCTGTGCTTGTCATAGAGGTATCTCCATTAGCTGTAAAGATATTTTATATCGCCGCATATCATTTACTCCATCTCAACTGAATCGTCGTATCTCTGATCAGTAAGGCCTGTGACGGCTACCCCGACGCTTAAGCCAAACCATGGCCTATGATAACACATGTCTACCTACCGTTCCCCCTTTGACCGACTCCGGGCGAAGTTCGACGAGGCCGAACTCGAGTGCCGGCAGTGTGGGTTCCACGACGAGAGTGGCGGCTGGCAGGTTACTTCGTCGGGTGATCGCGTCCAGTACCGATTCGTCTGTCCGTCTTGCGACGCGGTCGAGACGCGAGAGATGCGGCTCTGAGTCGCGCGGCCGACGCTGTTTTAGGGCGTGTGTGGCCCCAGGTCCAGACGAAGGCGCTTTAGGCGCTGGCCCGCTTTGTTCTCCCAATGAGTCAACCCACGCCCGAGGTCTACGAGCAGGGCAAGGGCATGGACGCCCACAATCAAGTGATGCGGGAGATTCGCTCGCGAAAGGAGGCGAGCTATGATCCGCACGAGCCGACCCGCGTCTGGCTGGATGAGGACAACACCCCCACTGGCGTCAAGCAGAGCCTGACTATCATCCTGAACACCGGCGGTTGTCGCTGGGCACGCGCCGGTGGCTGTACGATGTGCGGCTACGTCGCCGAGAGTGTCGACGGCGGTAGCGTCAGCCACGAGGCGCTGATGAACCAGATTGATGTCTGCCTTGAGCACGAGGCGGAAAATGGTGACGAACCCGCCGAACTCATCAAGATCTACACCTCCGGTTCCTTCCTCGACGAGCGCGAGGTCGGCGCGGAAACTCGACGCGCGATCGCCGACACCTTCGCCGACCGCGAGCGCATGGTCGTCGAATCGCTGCCGGATTTCGTCGACCGGGAGAAAATCGGCGACTTTACCCAGCACGGCGTCGACACTGACGTCGCGATCGGCCTCGAGACGGCCACGGATCGCGTACGCCACGACTGCGTGAACAAATACTTCGACTTCGCGGACTTTGAGGACGCCTGCGCTGAGGCTGCCGCCGCCGATGAAGAGGCTGACGAGACGGCCGACGCCGGTATCAAGGCCTACCTCCTGATGAAGCCGCCGTTCCTCACGGAGTCCGAAGCCGTCGAGGACATGATCTCCTCCATCGAGCGCTGTGCCGCCGTCGAGGGCTGTCACACCGTCTCGATGAACCCGTGTAACGTCCAGCGCTACACGATGGTCGACGACCTCTACTTCAACGACGGCTACCGTCCGCCGTGGCTCTGGTCTGTCGCACACGTACTCGAGGAGACCGCCGATGTCGACGCCATCGTCGTTTCGGACCCGGTCGGTCACGGTTCGGACCGCGGGCCGCACAACTGCCAGGAGTGTGACGATCTCGTCCAGAAGGCGATCAAGGATTTCGACCTGCGACAGGATCCGTCGGTCTTTGAGCAGGTCTCGTGTGAGTGCGAGCGGACGTGGGAAGTCGTGATGGACCGCGAGCGGAGTTTCAACCAGCCGCTGACGCGTTGAGACGCTGTCACGGACCCACGGTTCCGTGCTCTTTGTGTCGTCTGTATTCCAAACGGCGAATATTGTCGTTTTGAACGGTCTCCCCCATAAGATAGATTACCGGCCCCATCTAGGAACGACGTATGTCTGGACTGGGCGAGAGTGGGTCTGGAGGGTAAGTCGATGGAGATCGATATTCACTCCCTCGAGACGTATAACGAACTGGCACGAGACGGTGCGGAATCCGCGGCGGACGCACTCTCGGAACTGGCGGGCGTCGAGACGCGTGTCGATGTGACTGATGTTTCGCTGCTGTCGGTCGCGGACCTCGAGTATGAGTTTGCCGGGCGGACGTTTGCGGGGGTCGACATCTCTCTGGGCGAGCCACTATCCGGCGAGACCGTCCTCGCGTTCGACGAGGCCGGGCGGGACGCGATTACGAGCAACTTAGTGCCGACGGACGATCCGGCGCTGGTTGAGGGTGCCGTCGTCGAAGCCGGGAACATCATGGTCAACGGCTTCATTAGCGGCTGGGCAAACCACCTCGATACGAAAGTCGACGTCTCGCCGCCGGAGTACGTCGAAGGGACTGGCATCGACATCCTCCCGGATCGGATGCTCGAGGGGAGAGCTGTTGATAACGAGGATAACGAGGGCAACGAGAACAAGACGACCACGAACGACGGGATCGATACCACCAACACGACACCTGAGGATGATCTGACGGAGGAGTACGTCTTCGTCTTCCGAAGCCGCGTCAAAGCCGTGAGCGAGGGGGTCGACTTCCGGATGTTGCTATTCCCGACGGTCGACTCGCTCCAGCGGCTACTCGAGAACGAAAGCCACGATCATAACGGCACTGGCGTCTCGTTGGAGAAACTCGAGGTCTTTACCGAGATGACTGAGCAGGGGGCGACAAAGGCTGCGACCAACGTCACGACGATGACTGGCCTCGAAACCGCGGTCGAGGTGAACCGGCTGAGTTTCATCCCGATCCCCGACATTCCGTCGCAAGTCGGCGACGACCAGCGGGTTGGGACGGCCATCGAGTACGCCGGCTCGCCGAGTGGCTACCTCGCGATTCTGTTCGACCCTCCCTCGGCGCGGACGAGCGTCGAGGCTCTGTTGCCGGTCGAGAGCGACGACGAATGGGGGGACCGCGAACGCGAGGCGCTCGAAGAACTCTGCAACATCGTCGCCAGCGGTTTCCTCGACGGCTGGGCAAACGTCCTCAAGACATCGATTAAACACTCGCCGCCGCGGTTCATCGCGGACATGGGCTCGTCGATCATGAGCCCGATCATCGCCGACATCGCCCGAACGGAAAACTACGCGTTCCTACTCGATTCGACGATCAAAACCGGTGACAGCGACTCGCTGCAGTGCCAACTACTCGCGCTCCCCCACCGGAGCGAGTTAGAGACTGCACTCGATGAATTGCTCGTCGAGCGAGCCGACGAGACACGGGCTGACCCGGATGACCTCTTCTAGTCGTCGCCTTCTCTCCACTCACGTTTCCCCCGTTATCGTCGGCGTGTCGCTCCGTTTGCGGTCGTGATCACCAACTCGCCGGTGGCTGGTTCGAACACCACTTTTCGCCCGGTGTCGCCGCCGACGTCTGTCCCGCACAGCGGGATGTTCCGCTCCTCAAGAGCGATCTGCGCGGCCTCGACGTTCCGGTCGCCGATTGGCCTGTCGAAACTATCGAATCCGATCATTGTCGCCCCGCCGGCGAGTTTCGCCCACGCTCGAGTCGAGCAACCGCCCGCGGACTCGAACGCCGACAATAGTTCTGCGATGCCAGCGTCTGCGAACTTCGCGTCGGCGTGGTCGTTGTTTCTATCCTCGATTTCCGGTAACATGAAGTGCAAGAGTCCGCTGACACCCGAGATTTCATCGTGGATCGCGACGACGCCACAGGAGCCGACGCCGCTGGTTCGCAGCGGCCGCTCGTCCGTCGAAAGGGCATAGTCGGCGACGCCGACTGGGATTGGCTCAGAGGGTTCCGGCTTTTCCGATTCTGATTTGGACACACGACCACCTTGGTGATGCCGTTCAGGTTGGTGTCGTCGTTGCCTGGTAGTATGATTTCTGGCCATCTGAACCGATCCGACGACGAGCGTGAGGTGACTTGAGTGATCGCGTCGTGTGGCTGTCGCCAATCGTATCCGAGAACTGTGTGCCGATTTGCGGGCGGACAAACGATCTTGCTGTGGTTCCCAAGACTCGTCGTCGACAGTGACGATTCGTCTTCGCCTCGCTCCCTGATCCGGTGGGTTCCCTTTCAGTGGCTACTATCGGTGCTCTCGAGTCCGCGCAGGATTCCCTGTCCATCCGTCGGCCCGACAGCAGGCAGCGTCGCGCGCTCGGGGTGGGGCATCAACACGGCGACGGTCTCCCGGTCGCCGAGGATTCCCGCGACGTTATGTTTCGAGCCGTTTGGGTTCGCTTCTGCGCTCGGCTCACCGTCCTCGTCGCAGTACCGAAAGAGCACGCGGTCGTCGTCCTCGAGTTCGGCGAGTCGCTCCTCACTGATCTCGTAGCGCCCTTCGCCGTGGGCGATCGGGATCTCGATGACGTCGCCCTCGTCGTAGGCGGCGGTCCAGAGCGTGTCGTCACGCTCGACGCGGAGATAGACGTGCTCACACTGGAAGCGGGCGCTCTCGTTAGTCGTGAACGCGCCGTCGGTAAGGCCGGACTCACAGCCGACCTGCGCGCCGTTACAGACACCGAGAACGGGCGTGCCGTCGGCTGCGGCCTCGCGGACGTCGGCCATGATCGGCGAGCGAGCCGCCATCGCGCCCGCACGGAGGTAGTCGCCGTAGGAGAAGCCGCCGGGGAGGACGATGCCCGTGGTCTCCGCCGGAAGACCGTCCTCGTGCCAGACGATATCGGCGTCGATGTCGAGGTGAGCGAGTGCGCGCTCGGCGTCGCGGTCGCAGTTCGAGCCGCCGAATCTGATGATCGAAACCGTCACAGTCGACACCCTCTGGTGGTGTGATCGACGGATTCGATCAGTGTGATTGAAACCGTCATCTACCGTTCGTCGACCTCCACGTCGTAGTCGTGGATGGTCGGATTCGCGAGCAGCCGTTCTGCCATCTCGTCTGCACGCTCGCGCGCGGCCCCACTCGAGTCCGCCTCGAGATCGATCTCGAAGCGGTCGGCCGAGCGCAGCGAGTCGAGTTCGAAGCCGAGCCGCTCTAAGGCCTGTTTCGTGGTTTCGGCCTCTGGATCGAGGACGCCGTGTTTGAGTCGAACCGTCACCGTCGCGGTGTAGGCGGTCATCACCTGAAACCCCGTATCCGTGCTCAAAAACGCTTTCGGCTTTGGTTCGTGATACACGTTCGTGGATATGTGTTCGAAGCGCCAGACAGCCAAGCGGTCACGGGAGCGCCCGGCGGACGAGCGAGGAGAGCTGATACCCGAGCGACCCGTTCTGGTAGCCGTTCCATCGTCGCATTCCGCCGGCGAGCGTGACTGCCTCGTAGCCCTCCTCCTCGAGTACGGCTGTCGCCTTCCGTGCGACGACGCCGGCTTTGCAAACCGTGACGACGGTTTCGTCTGCTGGAATCTGTGACACCGACTGGCGAAGTTCGGTGTCGTCCCCGCGGCGCAGGTCGTTGTATACAGGGACGTTCTGGCTGCCCGTAATGTGGCTGCGCTGGTACGATTTTCGGGGGCGAATGTCGAGGACATATGGTGTTGATCGGGTAGAGAGGCGGTCATCCAACTCCGACGGCGCTATCTTGCCCACATAACACAATACTGCCCGGGTGTACTAAACGGTGTGGGTCGCAGTTTCCGTGCACTTCTCGTCGCTGGCGGCCTCTGCAGCCACCGGTACTGACGCAGTCAATCGGTCAGCCGCCCGTCGGGCACCGGCGATGTTCGCTGCGAACGGGCCAACGGTTCCCGCCGCCAACGCGCCGGTGACGAAAAGTGCGGACTGGGTGCCGTCGGTTCGCATCCAGGCGAGCGTCTCATCGTCCAGGACTGCCAGACCACGGTGACCGCACTCGAGTTCGAACGCCTGTGCAAGCCGGTCGACGAAGGGGTGGTCGAATACCGGTTCAAAGCCGGTTGCCAGTACGACGCGGTCGCCAGTGAGACAGCCACCATCGGCCAAGAGCAGTCGTACGCGCCCCTCGGTCACTCGAGCGGATCGAACTGTTCCCCGCCGAAGTTGCAGCGATCCCGCATCGATGGCCGACTCGAGTTGTTCGATTAACGTTGGCGGGACCGTCCCGTCGTTTCGCGCGGCCTGAATCGTGTCGTATCGTGCCTTTGATCCTGGTGGATGGCGATGGAGCCGGCGCTCGATGTGATTCCAGTTGATCCAATGTGAGTCGGCTTCGATGGCGGCCGTCTCGAGGTCGTGTCGTGAGAGGAGCGTGGTATCGGTGCTCTCGGCGGTCCTGGAAGCAGGTTCACCATCGTGCTCAGCGAGACAGCGCGCGAGTTGGGCTGCAGTGATGCCACCGCCAACAACGATCGTCTCTTGGTCCTCGTTTCTGGCCCGGACGGGGTCGAAGTCGTCGTCCCAGACGTGCGATATCGACTCGACACCGTCGACCCACGCCGGTCGCCGATAGCGGTCGCCGGGACCGATCGCGAGGACGCACGTCCGGGTGCGGATCGAACTAGTTCGGCCCGTCCGATCAGTGGTCTCGACGACGAGAGGGCCGCCCGAGCAGTCGCGGCGGATCGACGTGACCGTCGTCTGGTGGTGGAGGTCGTCGATGCCTGTCCGATCGATGACGAACGCGGCGTAGTCGAGAAAGAGCGACAGCGACGGCCGACGCGGATAGCTCGGCTGCGGGAGGAGTTCGTCTTCCCGATCGCGCGCCTCCGCGAAACTCTCCAGGCCGAACGGATCGGTCCCGACGTGGTGGACGAACGTCGATCGCAGTGCATCCATGTCGCAGGCGCGCGCCTTCTGCCGGAACGACTCGAGTAGCTGCTCGTGCGGATCGAGGATACAGAGATCGTCGTGCGTGAGTTCGGTATCGTTGAGGAGCCGCTGGCAGCAGTAGGCACCGTGGATACCGCCGCCGACGATGACGCACTTGTACATCGACACCTGCTACACGATGTTGTTATTTAGTACTGTCGTGTTATTAACTACTGCCATTAGCCGCGGGGAGGATAATACTTGGCTGCTGAGAAACTTCGCCGTATCCAGCGTGTGAATGATAGTACCATGTGAACGACGGCATTTTACTGTTGTATTCCGAATAGGATGGTATGAGCGGAGCGCGGACCACGGGCAGGTCGTCACCGATGGCGGTTGCCATTCTCCTCGTTGCCTGTCTCTTATACACATCTNGTTCTCATCTTCGGTGGTGACCTGCTCCGTGACCTCGTCTCGGCACTCACTGCACCTGCGCCCGAGTCGGACGTTTCCGTCGACGAAGAAGACGACGGGACCTCCGATGAACCCGAAGACGCGCTCGAACGGGTACGGATCAGGTACGCCGACGGCGAACTCTCCGACGCGGAGTTCGAGCGTCGACTCGAGATACTTCTTGAAACTGGTTCCCTTGGCGACGCCGAGCGATACCTCGCGGGCGACGATACCGGCGAAGCGTTTGCGGACGATAGCGGACGTGGACATGGGGATGGCCGTACACGCGGACACGATAGTAGCCGTTCGAACTCCGAGGGCCACTCGAGTTCCGAACTCGAGCGGTCGACCGAGTGAGAAGGGGACAACGATCCGTCTCAGTAGACGTACTCGTCGGCCATCTCCGCGGGCGTGATCACGTCCAGTTCGCCCGCGGCCGCGTGCGCCTCAATCCGGGAGAGTGTCTCTTCGAACCCTGCCCGTGCGTCCCGACTCGATAGTCGGTGGAACGCGAACGTCGTGATCCCGTTCCACCGGACCGTTCGTTCAAGCGCCGCCGTCGCCTCCTCGGGGGTCGGGTTGGTGAGCACCGAGCACCGGTGTGGGTTCCTCGCGAATCCCTGGGCGGACGAACGCCCCGCGAACGCGAGATCGTAGTTCTCCCGGACGAGTTCGGATGCCTCCTCAGAGTACTGGGAGGAGGGATACGCGAAGAAGCGGCCGTCGTCGTACCCCTCGTCGGCGAGCCACTCGACGGGGTCGACGACGGCCGCTTCCACACGGTCCGCGTCGGCGGCCTCGAGGTGCTGGCCAGTGGCGGACTGGACGCCGATCGTCCACCCTTCGTCGGCGAGTTCGCCGACCTGCTCGTGCGTGAGGCGGTCGTCCTCGGCCAACTCCCCGCCGCGGAGCCGCTCGGGCGGGACGAACGCGGCCGCCGGGATACCGGCCGACGAGACGTCCGATAGCGCGTCGGTGTAGTGTTCCTCGTAGCCGCCGTGGAACTGGAGCGACACCTTCCCCCGCTCCGGTTTGGGAACGAAGTGGAAGTCGTCGACCCACTGTTGCCCCTCGGCGTCGCCACCGAACCAGCGGATGACCTGGAGGACGACGACCTCGCTCAAGTCGGGATCGCCCCGCACGCGGGTGACCCCGAAGTTGTCGTGCGTGAGCGATGTCCCGCCCGGAAACTGCGTGCTGTACTCGAGGTAGTGGGCGTCCTCGTCTTGCAACTGGATGCGCACCACTCCCTGGTCCGTGTCGGTGGCCAGGGCGAGTCCAGGGGCGACATCCCGGACGTCGATGGGTTCGTCCAGCCGGCGGCGGACCCGGACTTGGCCTTCCGACTCCGGCGACGATGTCAGGAGCGCACACTGCGTTCCGTCGTACGAGCGGCTCGTGTCCACCTCGAGGAAGCCGATATCCTGCCACTCCCACCACTCATCGAGGTCCTCGAAATTGTCAAACGACCCAGCCAACTCCGGGTAGTCGTCCTGCTGGTCCGATCCGTCAGGGTCGTCGGTAGCGCCGTCGGTCGATTCGCCGCCATCGCGATCGTCGCCGGCGTCCGGTTCGTCCGCTCCGCTGAGTTCCGTACATCCAGCAAAAATGGTCGCTGCACTCGTCGCGAGATACGTTCGTCGGTCCATCGGTTCATCGAACGTACATCCTGGGTCGGTCGATTGTTATGTGCGGCGTATCTCGACCGCGCACGGTCGTATTCCGGCGGTACGCGCCAGTAACTGGGGCGAGCAAGGAGGGCCGTGGCGACCGGTATTCGGCTGTCGGTCTTGCGACCGCTATCGTCGTCTCGCCCCCTTTCCATGGGGAGCTTACTCGAATGGCAGCGAACTCGGAGCGTCGTCTCCGTTCGCGGGACGAACGTCCCTAGCCACCACCTATCGCTCTCGTCGACCGAACTGGTTCGGTCGACCGCCGTGCGGTGGTAGTGATCATTTATCCAGACTATTTGCAACAGTGTTAATAATATATGGACTTAGGATAATAACTACTATTAGTGAGAGGGTACTGTTGTTAACTGATGGACGATTCGATCCCCGTCACGGTACTGTCCGGAACGCTCGGCGCGGGCAAGACGACCGTGCTGAACCACCTTTTACACGAGAGCGACCGCGATCTTGCCGTGCTCGTCAACGACATGGGTGAGGTTAACGTCGACGCCGAACAGGTCGCCGAATCCTCGGATATCGCGGACGAGGACGAAGAAATCGTCGAACTCTCGAACGGCTGTATCTGTTGTGAGTTGCGCGGCGACTTGCTCGACGCTGTCGGCGAACTGACGCGCAACCTCGATCACGGCCGCGAGTTCGACGCGCTCGTTGTCGAGTCGACCGGCGTCGCCGAACCGCTGCCAGTCGCACAGACCCTGACGCTTGGCTTCGATCAGTCGGATCTCGACCCGACCGAGTTCTACGAGGAAACCGGTATCGAGCCGCTCGAGAACTGCCACCTTGACACGACTGTTACGGTCGTCGACGCCCACCAGTTCCAGACCGCGATGGAATCCGATGAACGTCTCGACGACGACGGCACCGAGAAACATCTCGGCGACCTCCTCATCGAACAGGTCGAGTTCTGTGACGTTCTGGTGCTCAACAAGTGTGACCTCGTCGACGAGGAGACGCTCTCCCAGGTCGAGGAAACGCTCGGCGTGCTCCAGCCACGTGCGAAACTCATCCGAACGGAACACGGCCGCATCAATCCCGACGAACTCGTCGAGACCGACCGGTTCGACTTCGAGGCGGCTCGTCAGTCGGCGGGATGGGTTCAGGAGCTCCAGGAACCCCACCAGTCTGCCGAGGAGGAACACGGCATCACCTCGTTCGTCTTCGAGGCACGCCGACCGTTCCACCCCGAACGCTTTGCCGCCCTACTTGATCGGTTCCCCGACGCAGTCGTTCGATCGAAGGGACACTTCTGGCTCGCCAACCGCGAAGACGAGGCCCTCACGGTCAACGTCGCTGGGCAGTCTATTCGGGTCGCACCCGGTGGGCAGTGGCTCGATTCTCTTCCAGCCGCCGAGCGCCAGGAACAACTCGAATCGAACCCGGAACTCGAGTCCATGTGGCACGAGCGGTGGGGTGATCGGCACAACCGGCTGGTGCTGATCGGCGCAGAGATGGACCACGAGGCGGTTCGTACGAACCTTGAGGAATGTCTGCTCACGGACGAGGAACTGGCTGCTGACGATCTGACGTACGAGGATCGCTTCCCGACGTTCGAGGTGCCGGCGGAAGACGAAGCGTCGCCGGACGACGATCCAGCAGATGAACAGGAGATCGAGCGAGCCGAGGAACAGTCCGTGTCGAGCGCCGACGGGGACGCAGAAGAGATTGGCATTGCGGATTGAGATTGAACACGCACGAACTGAACGAGGGTACACCCAGTGACAGATCACGATGCAGATCGGCAGGCCGACGCACAGTCACCATCATCACCGTCGTCGCCATCGTCCTCATCACCCGCTCGAACCTCGTCCGCAACCGACGGGTGCACAGGTGGGGAGAACGGCTCCCAGCGGGACGAACTGCGGGATGCGAAACGCCGCGCGGAACAGCTACATGAGGAGACCGACATCTCCCCGTGTTATCAGGCGTATGTCGACCAAACCACCCGTGGCCGAGCTGTCTGCACCATCTACTCCGAATT
Organism: Natrialba chahannaoensis JCM 10990; assembly: GCF_000337135.1. GTDB lineage: Archaea > Halobacteriota > Halobacteria > Halobacteriales > Natrialbaceae > Natrialba > Natrialba chahannaoensis. The sequence goes on along the minus strand of NZ_AOIN01000097.1, from coordinate 12,253 downwards.
CACTGCGAGTACGGTTCAAGACACCTGGATCAGGGCTGTTGGCGACGCGTTCATCTCACGTGAGGAGTGTCGATAGCGCCCAAACCGTTGCACTATAGTAGTCACTGCAAGTCACTGCACACCTGATCGCACGGCAGCTGTGCGATCAGTGTGTAACTAGTTGCAGTTGTTACTATAGCNCACTATAGTAGTCACTGCAAGTCACTGCACACCTGATCGCACGGCAGCTGTGCGATCAGTGTGTAACTAGTTGCAGTTGTTACTATAGCGACGAGCACCGATACGACGCACTCGCCGCACTCGCCACCAATGACGAGCGAACCACCCTCGGGGTCATCGTCCGCACTGATGGCCTTCGGGGCGAGTTCCGCCGGCAGGCACTCGAGTATCTGGCTGGCTGTCACGCGACGACCGAACTCGAGTCACTCGCGGATGATACGACGATCGAGCGGTCGTTGCGGCGGCGAGCGGCTGCGTTGGCGTAGGTGCTGTTGCTGTTGTGGTTGCTGCTGTTGCTGAGATTGAGACGGCTGGACAGCGATGGTATCAATTCATATACAGTGGCGCGGCAGAAAGCAGGACTTTTAGCCACCCATAGTCTGAGGTGCGTACTGATACTGATGCTACTGCAGATGTTGACGACCCGACGAACGCTCGAGCGGAGGTGGCCACGATGACGACTGACGTGACCGAAATTACGGTGATCGGAGACGACGACACTGGGCTCGTCGCCCGGGTAACGAGCCTCCTGTTCGAGCGCGGGATCAACATTGAAGACCTCGATCAGGCGGTTCGCGATGGCGTTTTCCGGATGTACCTCGCCGTCGATACCTCGGAGATGGTCTGTACTGAGGAGACGCTCCGCGAGAATCTGCACGAACTCGGCGAGGACCTCGGTCTCGACGTGCAGGTTCGGTTCCCCGCAGATCGAGAGACCCAACAGATTGCCGTCCTTGGGACGAAGGAGAGTCACTGTCTCGAGGCGCTGTTCGAGGCCTGGGCGAACGACGAACTCGGTGCCGACATCGGCGTCGTCATCGGCAACCACGACGACCTGCAGCCGCTTGCCGAACACTACGGCGTCCCGTTCCACGACATCGGCGACGAGAAGGGCCAACAGAACGAAGAGCGCCTGCTCGAAGTCCTGGCGGAGTACGATGCCGATCTCATCGTGCTCGCACGCTATATGCGCATCCTGAGCCCGAACGTCGTCTTCCGCTACGAGGACCGCATCATCAACGTTCACCCGTCGCTGCTACCGGCGTTCCCCGGCGCTGAAGCATATCGACAGGCTGTCGAGGAAGGCGTTCGCGTCGCCGGTGTGACCGCACACTACGTGACGACCGACCTCGACCAGGGGCCGATCATCACCCAGCGCGCCTTCGACGTACCGGACGACGCAGACACCGAGGTGTTGAAACGCCGGGGCCAGCCGCTCGAAGCGAGCGCGCTCCTCGAGGCAGTCAAGCTCCACCTCAACGGCGACGTGTCGGTCCACCGCGGGCGGACGACGGTTCGCGAAAACGGCACCGACTACCAGCTCGGGCTCCCCGACGAAATCGATGAAATCACGCCTGACCGACCGGTCGACGGCATCGGGAGCGCCGTCGCAGACGACGGCTAACTTCTGGACGGACTTGTACTCGAGTTCCCGTGGCAAACGGGACGCGCTCCACCGGGACCGCGTGGCGTTGAACTGGATGCTACTGTTTCGAAATTGAGTGAGTCAGCACTCAATCGTCTCGATAATTCGGCAAACTGTTCCCGAATGCGCGGTTATTGATCCGGGTCCGAAACGTTCATCACCGTCACGAAGTGATATGTAAACATGTCTCCCAGAACGGAGCCACTCGATCGGCAGACGGGAACTGATTCCGACGTGGTCGCCGCGATCGACGAAATCGACGGCGAGGCGCAGTTCATCATCGCCGATATCGCTCGTGACGACGCGTGGCTCTCGACAACACCCTCGAGCGCCGCGGAGCTTGAGCAGTGGCGATAGTTCTGGTTGATCCGTCCGCGTCAATGCCGCGCGGTCGTGCTGTCGCGTGCTATCGCGATCGATTGGTGGGCTCGCATCAGCCGCTGTTCGAGGAAATTACTGTTCCCGCTCGTCCTGATCTACAGTCACACCCTCGAACAATGGCTGTAGCCCCGCATCCAACTGTGCAGTCAGGTTCTCTTGTCCGTCGTCAGTGAGGCTGCGATTGCGTCCGTCACGGCACCGGTGTAGCGCGCTGCGTCTTGGACTCACGGTTGCTCTCCTGCAGGCGCTCGCCGCCCACGGGGTCGACCTCGCGGACGAAATGGGACTGATTCAGGTTATTGGAAGCGGGGCAACGATCACCGACGCAACCGAGAACGCGTTCGACCGGGCCGGTACACTGCTGGCCATGACCGAAGACGAAGTCCGCGGGCGGTGTACGTTCACCGGTGGCGTCCTGATCGGACAGCTGCCGGGCGTTGTCCAGTTCGATTGCTCGCTCCGATGGAGCGGCTCGAAGAACAGGGACTCGCACCGCTGGTGCGTGAACAGTACGATCTGGATGGCTGATACCGCATTGGCTCCGCTCCTAGCTCTGGAACCGATACCGACCAAGAAATCAGCGAGCAGACGACCGAGTCGGCGGCAGCGATATTAGTCGGCTTCGTTGGTGTTCGTCTCGAGAGTAGGTCCACCCTGCGGGGTGGTTCCCGACCAGCCACCGGAGACGACCGGAGCGAGTGCAAGAAACACCATCGCAGCGACGAAGACGGCGAGCATTACGCTCGCGACGATAGTGATACCGTACGTTGGGTCGAACGGGGCGATGCTTGATGCGACGCTCGTGGCAAACGTCATTTGCGCTCAGTAACTCCTCGTTACTCAGCGCATATGAGGATTTCTTTCTGGATCGGTCTCCGGGAGATCGGGTGCGCTCGAACCTGTGTCGCGCCATCACGCACCACGAATGGGCTGACACGTCTTCGATCAGCGCCAGTCGCGATACGTGTTACAGGCGCTGGACAGCGCCGATCGCCGACGACAGCGGCGGCGCGTCGAACAGTTCCTGGCCGGTGTACGCGTTGGCCCCCGCACAGTACATGTTGCGGGCAGTAGTCAGCACGTCCTCGTCCAGCGGCTGTGGATCACGATCGCACAGCGACTTCCAGTTCGCGACGTTCTCCTGTTTTGCCTCGGCCTTCGCGGCCTTGACAGCCTGCACCCACTCCGGCTGCGTGCGCTTGTGGTGCTGGCGCAGCACCTCTTTCGAGAGCTGGGTCCCCTCGTAGCTAAAGCGGTTCTCGTCGAAGGTGCCGACGACGTCTGCAACGCGGATCTCTCCGTCGTAGTAGAGACACTCGATCTTGCCGTCCTGGTGAGTGAGTCCAGCCGACTCGGCCTGCTCTGTGATGATTCGGTTGACCTCTCGAGCGAGGTCCGCGAGCGCGTCGATGTCGGCTCGGCCGGCGATTACGTCTGCCTCCTTTCGGGCGAGGTAGCGGTCTCCCTCCTCGTACTTCGTGGAGAACTCGATGATCGGCTCGTCGAGATCGACTGGCCCCTCCGGCCAGCTATCGAGGTCGAGGCCGTGATCTTCGGGATCGGTTCGGCTGCGCAGACTCGAGCCGATCGGCACCTCGTTGCGGAAGACGATCTCGAGTGGGATCAGATAGTTGTGGCCGGCAGCCTCGTGGTAGTGCTCGTAGTCGTAGTCTCGACCCTCGTTCGGCAGGTCGGGAACCTGCGTGAGGTCGATCGCCATCTGCCAGGGCGGGCGGGAAGCGTCCGCGAGCTGGATAACCTCACCGTCCTCGATGACGCCGCGGTAGTGAGTCGCGACGCCCTCGGACTCGAGTAGCTCGAAGTTGTACGCGCCCATGGTACAGAGGCTCGCACCTTTTTCGGCGATCTGGTCGGGCATCTTTCCCCAGTCGAAGACAGAGTAGTCGTCAGTGAAGACGAACAGGCCGCGACCGAGGTCGGTCTCGGTCGCTTCCTCGTCGATCTGGAACTCTTTGACGCTCGTCACGTTCGCCACCTCGTGCTGGTACAGGGCCGGTCGCCGTCGTCCATACCTCAGATGCCGCGGCCGTGGGTCAAGAAGGTTTCAGTATCGGTTGACGAGGTGGACGGCCCAGGGCCGGACTGGTCGATCTTGCCTGCCCCTGGTTGTCATAGGTGTGTGTTAGTGGCACTCGTGATGGCCACAAGCACTTTTCCGTGGTAGCGGCCACGTTCAGGAAATGAAATCAGTGCGGACGGAGAACCTATTGGAACCGATTGTAAATCTGATCCCCGATCGGATTCGCCGGAGCTACATCGCGAAGTTCAGCGTAGTCGTCCTTGCAGTCTTCTTCCTGACTGTCGCTGTTGCCGTCTTCTTCCACGCCGGCATCTCCAACGAGATGACGAGCGATGTCATGTCGGACATCGAGCAATCCGCTGACGATCAGGCGATGGAGGTCAGCACCTGGATCGAGCAGAACGAACAGCAGGTCCGGATGCTCTCTGAATATCCAGCCATCGCCGGCGGTGACGACGACGAGGTTTCGGACGTACTCGAGTCTGAACTCGAGTACGCGTCGGACGACGTTCTCGCCGTGAGTTATGTCGAAGACGATACGATCCAGCAGAGTACGGACGAGAGCGTCGTCGGGACCGACCTTACGACGCTCGACCTGGAGACGCACCTGCGCGAGCAGCGACGCAGCGGCGGCGGTAGCATTACCGAACTCGACTACGAGCGACTGGTCGACCGTGACTTCGACTCGAGCTATACGGATACGTACGAGCAAGATGGCGTGCCCGTGATCTCCTTCTTGAGTCCGGTCGAGGAGCCAAGCGCCGCTGCGGACGGCGACGAAGCGCAGGCTGACGAGCACAACGCAGAGCAGGAGGACGACACGACACGACTCGTGATGATCACCGCCGAAGTCTCCGTGCTCGCCAACGGCTTCTCGACGCCAGTCGACGGCGGTTACACGCAGGCCATCGATCCAGAGGGAACCGTCGTCCTCGCGCCGAACGAAACCGCGATGTTCTCGGAATACCGCAACGGTGAGGGCGAGGACATCATGACCGAGATCGCCACCTACCGGGCTGGTGTTACCGAAGACGGCGAGTACGACGAAGTCGTCGGCTACGCACAGGTTCCGAACACCGACTGGGCGCTCGTCACGCACGCGCCACAGTCCGAAGCCTACGACGTTGCCGATACCGTCGCAAACTCACTAATCATCCTGATCGCAATCGCGTTGAGCGGGTTCCTTGTCATCGGCGCGACCATCGGCCGCTCGACTGCGAACGCACTCGAGGATCTCGAAGATCGTGCCACGGCACTATCGAACGGGGATACCAGTGTCATGATTGCTGACGACGGTCGAATCGACGAGGTGGGACGGGTCCGCAACGCCTTCGAAGGCATCCGCCAGTATCTCGAGACGGCGGCCGCACAGTCGACTGCCGTCGCCGAGCAGGAGTTCGACGACTCGGTACTCGAAAAAGACGTCCCCGGTGAACTCGGACGGTCGCTGGAGTCGATGCGTCACGATTTGGAGACGTACATCGAAGACATCGAGGACTCCCGCGCGGCGGCCGAGGTGTCAAAGGAGGAGGCTGCTGAGGCCCAGCGCCAGGCCGAGGAGATGGCCGACCGACTCGAGCGGAAAGCAGTCGAGTTCGGCAGTGTGATGACCGCAGCAGCGGACGGCGACTTCACACAGCGCCTCGACGAGAATGTGGACAACGAGGCGCTTGCAGAGATCGCAACCTCGTTCAACGAGATGCTCGACCAACTCGAGCGGACGATCGTCGACATTCAGGAACTGGCTGGTGACGTCGACGACGTGAGCGCGGACGTGACCACCCGCGTCGAGGAGATCGAACGCGCGAGCGGTGAGGTCAGCCGCTCCTCAGAAGAAATCGCGACGGCTGCAGCCGACCAGAGTGAACGGTTCCAGGACGTCTACGGCGAGATGAACGAGCTCTCGGCGACGGTCGAGGAGATCGCTTCGACGGCCGACGACGTGGCGAACGTCTCCAATCAGGCCGCAGACAGCGCCACGGAGGCGAGCGAGGCGACCGACGAGATTCAATCGGAGATGGCGGAACTCGAGCGCCGTGCCGATGCGATTACCGAACAGGTCGAACAGCTCGACGCCGAGATGGGTGAGATCAGCGAGATCGTCGACCTGATCGACGACATCGCGGGCCAGACAAACTTGCTCGCGCTCAACGCCTCCATCGAGGCCGCAGCAGCCGGAAATGAGGGCGACGGCTTCGCGGTCGTCGCGGACGAAGTCAAGTCCCTCGCGGAGGAGACCGGCGAGGCGACTCAGGAGGTCGACGACCGAATCACGAGCGTCCAACAGTCCGTCGAGGAGACGGTGACAGAAATCGAACGGATGCGCGACCGCGTCGACGAGGGCAGCGATGTCGTCGAGGACGGCATCGAAGCCATCGACGAGATTACCGAACAGGTCGAGACGGCAAACGACAGCATTCAGTCGATCAACGACGCGACTGACGAGCAGGCCCGCGCCAGCGAGCGCGTCGTGACGATGGTCGATGAGGCTACCGAGATCAGTGAGAACACGCGCGACGAGACCGAGACCGTCGCCGCCGCGGCCGAGGAGCAGGCAGCAACCGTCTCGGAGGTCACCGCTGGTGCGCAGTCGCTCACCGAGATGGCCGACGAACTGCGCGGGTCGCTGGCTGTCTTCGAGGTTGATGCTGGCGCTGCGAATACCGCAGCGACTGGCGCTTCCGCTGGTGACGACTCTCTGTCCGAAACGGAGCAAGGGGAGCAACCAGAGCAAACAGAACAACTCCTCAAATACGACGACCCGACCGACACAATTGACACGAGTGAGGACTGAGCGTCCGACCAGACGTCAGCCCCGCTCACCTGTCCGACGGTCGCCGGTATCGTGATGTACTGTACAGCCTGCCGCTCGTGACGATCTGCCGCCGCGTTACGGCGAGTCCGTTGAGTCGGTCGTTGGACGGATCGAGTCCACAACGGTCGTCGGACCTGCTGTTCGCGAGCAGGAATTCGCGGTGAACCGAGCCTGTCTCCCGGTCGAGTTCGGCGTAGACGCCGCGCTGGTCGAGGACGGCGACGCGGTCAGTTACCGTCTCGAGTGCAGCGACCCGTGCACTGCCCTCGTATCGCCACTGTCCAGTGAGGTCCCCGTCCGCATCGTACGCAGTTACGCCACCGCTGCGATCACCGACGAATAGCGCATCCTCGTCCCTGTGCATTGCGCGGACAACTGCTCCGTCAGCGCTCTCGTGTGCGTGCTCCTCGTCGGCGTCGTATTCTTCCGTTGCCTGGGCAGTGTGTTGTCCAGTTATAACGCCGGTCGTCGTCGCGAGCGTAAGCAACGTCCCATCCTCGCGCGGGACCAGTGCCTCACCGGCGAGCGGGGTCAGTGTAGTGGACCAGTCGACACTCCCGTCCAGGTCGGCCTCCCACTGTTCCTCGCCCGTCTCGGGGTCGATTCCGATCGCAGTTCCGTTCTGCGCGACGGCCACGACCGTCTCGTCTATAACCGCGAGACCGCTCGACACCGTGCCGGTAATGGGGACTGCCCACTCGAGTTCCCCGTCGGCTGCCGACACGCCGAGCACGTAGTTCGAGGTTGTGCCCTCGAAGGCGTCCGCGTCAGGCTGAGTCGTCGAGGTGACGACGAGGTCGTCGTGTGCGACTGTCGCCGCACTCATGCGTCCGGTCCGCTCGTTGCCGGCGTCGAACGTCCACTCGACGCGCCCGGTCTCGCGGTCGAGTGCGAACAGCCTGTTTGCGCCGGTCGAGACGTAGACGCGGTCGTCGGTCGGCTGTGGAATACCGAACCCGCCACCGAGTTCGCGTCGAAGGACCCACTTCGGCTCGCCGGTGGACTCGAGTGCGAGCAGTCGAAACGGTCGCGTTCCGGAACTCATTCTGCTGATCCCAAAGCCGGCACCGACGAAGAGCGTTCTGTCGTCCACAACCGGGGGCGACCAGAAATTGGGGTCCGCCGTGAACTCGTGTATCGACTCGAGTTGGTCCGGACAGTCCAGCCCGCGGCGTCGAGAGTGCCAGTAGCCGCCACCGGCGAGTGCTGCGCCCGTCCCAATCGCGCCGAGGAGTCGCCGTCGGTTGCGGGAGACCATACGCCGTTGTCAGTTCAGTTCGTTGAATAGTTTGTGAAACAGAACTAGCACAGTACCGCCAACATACCCCGCGTTCCACCACGTTTTTCTCACTGTGCGGGCATTGATACGCCGATGGAGCGTCCGGTAACCGAGGCGGATCTGGCGTTCGAGCATGTCCCCGAAACCGACCAGTCGTTCGAGAACGCACTCGCAAAGGCACGAGCGGGCGAGCGACTCACCGTCGACGACGCGATCGAGTTGCTCACCACAGGGTCGGACAGCGACGGGATCGACCGGGCGCGAAAGGAGTTGGTACTCGAGGCGGCCGACAGACGACGAGCCGAAGTCGTTGGCGAGGAGGTCACCTTCGTCGCGAACCTGAACAACAACGTGACGACGGCCTGTAACGTGGGCTGTCTGTTCTGTAACTTCAAGGACGCCGCACATACGTTCGAACGTGGTGCAGACGTCGAGACAGCAGGCTTTACGAAGACGCCCGCAGAGTCGCGCGAGGCCGTCGCCGGTGCCGTCGACCGCGGCATCTACGAGGTGACCTCCGTCTCCGGGCTCCACCCCGCGTTCGCGCTCGACGAGGAACATCTCGAAATTCTCGACACGCATCCGAATCCGAAGGAAGTCAACTACAAGCCCCCTGAGCGCTACGCGACCAATCCTGGTACCTACGCGGAGCAACTCTCAGCGATGAGCGTCGACGGCGTGCACGTTCACTCGATGACGCCCGAAGAGGGCTACCATGCCCGCCGTGGGACCGACTGGTCCTACGAAGAGGTCTACAGCCGACTCAAGGACGCCGGTCTCGACACGGTTCCCGGCACGGCCGCCGAAATTCTCGTCGACGAGGTGCGAGACGTGATCTGCCCCGGAAAGATCACCACGGACGGCTGGCTCGAGGCGATGGAGGCCGCCGCAAACGTCGGCCTCGGCCTCACGGCGACGATTATGTACGGCCACGTCGAGAACGAGGCCCACCGCGCGATGCACCTGAAACGTGTTCGCGACCTGCAAGAGCGCGTCGACGGCGCGATTACGGAGTTCGTCCCGCTCTCGTTTATCCACCAGAACACACCGCTGTTCGAACACGACGTGGTTGCTGGCGGTGCAAGCACCGACGAGGACGAACTGATGATCGCCGTTTCACGGCTCTTTCTGGACAACGTCGAGCACATCCAGTCGTCCTGGGTCAAGTACGGCGACGAGCAGGGCCTGAAGATGCTCTCGTGTGGAGCCGACGACTTCATGGGAACGATCCTCTCCGAGGAGATCACCAAGCGCGCCGGTGGCGGCTACGGCGAGTTCCGCTCGGTCGGCGAGTACGTCGAGATGATCGCCTCCATCGGCCGCGTGCCGGTCGAGCGCTCGACGGATTACGAGATGCGCCGCGTGATCGACCCCGAGCACGCGGACCCACCGCTCGGCCCCGAACTCGGCCCGAAAGCGGACGGAACGCCGCTGCTCACGACCGACGAACGCCGCGTCTCGGCGGACGACTGAGCTGCTGACATGTAGCGGCCCCCAGATGGCTTTTTGACATATAGACAGCGGACGCCCGCGTCTTTAGGCGCGGGTCTAAGCGATAGGCACAGTGACGCGACTACAGACTACGTCCCGTCCGGGGTCTCCTCGAGAACGCGCTTCTCGCCTTCGAGGAGGAGCCCCTTCCAGGTCAGGCCGCGATGTTTTTTCAGTTCTTTCAAGCGTTCGTACTGCTCCTCGTCGTCGAACTCGATTCGGACTGCAACCATACACTATCACATGGACGGAACACTTATGTGCGTTCCGGCACCACCTGTAGGTGATGAAGCGGACCAATCAGTTCGTCGTTCGGCCCCGTTCCGAACAGGATCGGGAGCTACTGCACGAACTGTTGGACGCTTCTGCCAGCCTCTGGAACGAACTCACCTACGAACGACGCCAGCAATACTTCGACGGCGAAAGTGTCTGGGACACTGCCGACTACCGCAAGCAGTACGTCGGTGTCCTCGGAAGCGCCACCGCCCAACAACTCATTCGAAAGAGCAAGAGTGCCTGGAGGTCGTTCTTCCCGCTGAAAGAAGACGGCGAGAAGTGTTCTCCGCCCGGCTACTGGGGGAACGAGGACGACGGCCGCGCGTTGCGGACCTACGTTCGCAACGACCAGTACACGCTGGAACTCGGCGAACGCTCTCGCCTCGAGATTCCGGTCGGCAAGGAACTCAAGGAAAAATACGACCTTGGGTACACCGAACGGCTACGCCTCGAAGTGGCGGGCGATCCGAAGTGGGACGGCAAGCAGGGTCGGTTAGAACTGTACTACGACGAGCCTTCGGACCAATTCAGGGCCTTTCAGCCAGTCACGGTAGACAATTCTCGACTGGATTCACCACTGGCCGACGAAACGGCCGCTCTGGATATCGGTGCGAACAATATCGTCGCCTGTACGGTTTCGACCGGCGAGCAGTACCTGTACGAAGGCCGCGACCTGTTCGAACGGTTCCGCGAGACCACGCGAGAAATTGCTCGGCTACAGTCCAAACTCCGCGACGGGCGGTACAGCTCAAATCGGATTCGGGGGCTGTACCGCCGTCGGACGCGACGGCGCGACCACGCTATGGACGCGCTCGCCCGCGACCTCGTAGAACGACTGTACGACGAGGGAGTTTCGACGGTGTACGTCGGCGACTTAACCGACATCCTCGAGACGAACTGGTCGGTTCAGACGAACGCCAAGCTGCACAACTTCTGGGCGTTCCGGCGGTTCGTCGACCGTCTCGTGTGTACTGCCGAGGAGTTCGGCATCACCGTCGAAGTCCGCACGGAAGCGTGGACCTCGCAGACGTGTCCGAACTGCGGTTCGACCGAGGACACGACGCGGCACCAAGACACGCTCACTTGTGCCTGCGGCTTCGAAGGTCACGCGTCTCGTCGCAAGCGAGACGTTCCTGAGGCGGCACGAAGCAGACGTACCACGGCTGATGGCACGGCCCGTGCGATTCGAGTGGGACGACCACGACTGGTCGGAGATACCACACTCTCACGAAAGTCCCAAAGAAGTGCGCACAAACCGGAGTATCCACCGATAGGAGAAAGTCGCTCGTGTGGTGGTTCGGCATGAACCGAGACCCCCAACGCGAGGATTTCCGCGCCTTTAGGCGCGGCGAGGATGTCAACATGTCTCCCGTCTCGGCGAGTATGAACCACCTCGTTCCGACTGACGACGGCGACGGCAACGGCAACGGCAACGACACCTGGCGACTCCCCCAGCACGCCCACATCGTCGTCTACGAGCGTAACCAGGGTGCTGGCAGTGAGGACTCTGTCGCCGCCGAGAACGACAGTGGCGGTAACGGTGACAATGCCAATAGCGATGGCAATGACAGCGGCAGCCGCGGCCTCCTCACAATCTACGACTGCGGTGCCGCCCAGCAACCGCCGAGCGCACAACTTCTGGGGACACTCGAGTCCGTCGACGCGAACGCGGTCGTCGAGCCCCAGCCGACGGGACGGATCGTGAAGCTTCGCGAGGAAGCGACACTCAAACGCCAGCCGGCGGATCGATATCGGATTGTCTGACTGCTGATCCACTCTATTCCGACGGAGATGGAGTTCAATTATGTCTGGTGTCGAGTTTTAATCAGTCACGGAGTTTCAGGACTGGAAAACGGCCGACGGGGTCTTTTATACCAGCGTTCCGAGTCATCGATATCCGACGGGAGACGAAGCGACGACCGTTGTGGTGGCGGGTCGCTGTCTCTGTATCTCCCGTTGGATAGAAGCCATCTCTCTGGTCAGTGCTCAGTACCTGTCAGTGACTCGTCGGCGTTCATTACAGGTTGAGCAGGCGCAAAGCCTCGCCGTTCACGGCGGGGATACGCGCCGTCGCACGATGACGCTCTCCTCCGGCGGTGGCACGACNGGCTCCAAACTCTGGAACGTTGGACGATGGACCGTTCAACGCGTCTGGGACGAAATCGACCACATTCCAGACCACACCGAACTCACCGCGTACCTCAAGAGCCACGAACGCTATGATGACTTACACTCGCAGTCAAGTCAGCGAATTCTGCAAGAACTCGCTGAAGCGTTCCACTCTTGGTACGGCAAGCGAAACAACGGAGACACCCGAGCCAACCC
>NZ_AOIN01000096.1 GCF_000337135.1 Natrialba chahannaoensis JCM 10990 | reverse complement strand
CTCCAAAGGCAAGAACACGAAAGACTACTGGTCGGACTTCGCTCTGTGCGAATACCAAACGCGGCCTGACGTCGACCTCTCCACCGTAGAGAGCGTTCAACAAGTCCGCGCGGTATGGACGGGGGACGAGTGGGAACTTCACTTCGTCTGCCGCGTCGAAATCGAAGTCGCTGACGTCCCCGGTGACGCCACCGTGGGTATCGACCTCGGCATTTGCACGTTCGCTGCACTCGCCTACGAGGATGAAACCGCGGAATTGTACCCGCTTGGCTGTCTGAAGGAGGATGGCTACTACTTCGGCAAACACATCGCGAACTGCGATGACTCTTCGTCGGAGCGAGCGGAGCGACTCCACCGAAAATGGTCAAATCGACGNATCGGTGATTTGAGTGGTATCCGCGAAGACAAAGATGGCGAAGTGAAGAACTGGGGGAAACACGGCAACCTTGACCTGCATGGATGGGCGTTCGACCGGTTCACGAATATCCTCACGTACAAAGCTGAGATGCAGGGTGTCGAGGTGAACTCGGTGTCTGAGCGTGACACGTCGAAAACGTGTTCGTGTTGTGGGCGGGAGCGTGACGCGAATCGTGTGGAGCGTGGATTGTACGTGTGCGATTCGTGTGGGTTGGTGGCGAATGCGGATGTNTCGTGTTGTGGGCGGGAGCGTGACGCGAATCGTGTGGAGCGTGGATTGTACGTGTGCGATTCGTGTGGGTTGGTGGCGAATGCGGATGTGAATGGGGCGGAGAATATTCGGAAAGTACCTCTGAGTCCTTCGGGTGGTTCACCCGAGGATAGGAGTAACGGCTGGTTGGCGCAGCCTTCGACGGTTTTGTTTGACAAGGAAATTGGCGCGTTCGCACCTCGAAAACAAGTCCGCTCGTAGACCTTAAATATCCCAACGCGGTCGGGAATNTTTGACAAGGAAATTGGCGCGTTCGCACCTCGAAAACAAGTCCGCTCGTAGACCTTAAATATCCCAACGCGGTCGGGAATCCTCGCGCTTCCGCGCGGGGAGGACGTCAAGCAACAGCCAGCAGACATCGTCCAACGCTCAGTCCATTCCGTACTCCGCAAGCGCTATCCGTGCCAGCCTTCCGGCGCGTCCGCCCCGTTCGATTACGACGAGTTCGTCGCCAGCGAGTCGATCGTCGCCGTTCCGCCGAGGACGGCCCGATACCGCTCGCCAGCCGCATCGTCTGCCGTCAGTGCCGCCCGAATCCGTGGCGAGATCCACTCACCATCCGCTGCGGGCGTCCCGTCGAACGTCTCCGGTCGCACTGATTCATCGAGGAACCGCTGATACACCGGCAGCCGCTCGCGAAGCGGGAGTCCCGCATCGTTCGCGATCGACTCGAGTTCCCGCAGCGCTGGCCAGCTGTAGTCCGGGTTGATGTGGTCGTCCGTCACGGGTGAAACGCCGCCGAGGTCGTCGACGCCGCAGTCGACGAGGTCGCCGGCGGCGGTCAGGTTCGGCGGCACCTGCACCGAGATTTCCTCGGGGAGGGCGACCCGTGCCATCGCTGTCACGCGGCGCATGGTTTCCAGTCCAGGAGAGCCGTCGGACCAGCGCTCGTTGTTCGTCACGGGCTGGACGATCACCTCCTGAATGTGGTCGTGGCGCTCGTGGAGCTCGCGAATCGCGAGCAAGCTCTTCGCGCGGTCGCGCCAGTCCTCGCCGATGCCGACGAGAAGGCCGGTCGTGAACGCCACGTCGAGTTCGCCCGCGTTCTGGAGCGTGCGCAGACGCTGGCCGGGCTCCTTCCGACGCGGCCCTGCGTGAGCGTCGACCTCGGCCGTCGTCTCGAGCATTACGCCCATGCTGGCGTTGACGTCGGCGACGGTCGCCATCTGCTCGCGCGTCTGATCGCCGGGATTGGCGTGTGGAAGCAAGCCCGTCTCGAGTGCGACCTCGCAGGCGGCCCGCAGGTAGTCGTGAATCGAGTCGTAGCCCCACTCTGCGAGCTGGTCGTGAATCTCGGTGTAGCGGTCGTCGGGGTCGTCGCCGAAGGTGAAGAGGGCTTCCGTGCAGCCGGCGTCCGCGCCGCGCTCGCAGATATCCCGTACCTCCTCGAGCGAGAGCAGGGAGGCCTGTCCGGGCGCGTCGAAGTAGGTACAGTAGGTGCAGGTGTATCGACACGCGGTCGTCAGCGGGACGAAGACGTTTCGCGCGAACGTGAGCTCGGACGGCGAGTCGACATCGTCGGGTTCGACCGACAGCAGGTCCTCGACTGCATGCTCATCGATCGACAGCTCGACGCCGTACTCGCTCGCGCCGGGAATCATCGTCTCAACATGAGGTGGGCCGGTGGTAAAGGATTTCACTTCTGCTGGCGGCGTTCTGTTCGTGTCGTGTTCCGTCCCGGTGTCTCAAAGACGGCCGTCCAGCCGTTGCATGTTGATCGGAAGCTCTGTGTCCCCCGTGGTGACGAAAACCCGGACCGGGCTGACGTTCGCCGGTTCCGCTGGCTGGCACCAGATCAGCACCCAACGCCGAACCGGTTCTGGCAGTCACTTGGGGTCCTTGCAGGTCCGATTGTCGGTATCGAAAACGTAATTGTGAGCCCTTGCAGACCCGGTCGTGGACTGCTGGGGAGCACACACAGACACAGACACAGACACACTCGCAGTCAGGATTCTGTTCGAACGACCGTGACCCGTCCATCAGTCGTCTCGAGTTCGAACCCCAGCTCCCGGAGTTGCGTCGCAGTTCGGCTCTGGGTTCCATCTCGCCCGCCGTGGATCAGCACCTCGACCAGATCCGCCGGCTCGTCCACGTCAGTACCGAGCCGGAACGAGTCGACGGACTCGAGTGGCGCACCGATTTCGGCGGCGTGCTCGCGATGGTCGACGTAGGACGAACCGTGGTAGTCGACGCGGAAGTCGGGGTGGCGAACGACGAGGGCGTTCGTTCCGCCGCCGCGCCCGGGAGCGATGGCGACACCGTCGGCAGCACCGGCATCGAACAGCATCGACAGCGCGGCTGGCGTCGCGAGCGCGAGGTCTGCCATCACGATTGCGACGGGTCCTGTGGCGGCCTCGAGATAGGCGTTGACCGCAGCCGTAAGCGGGCGGTCGTCGACCGTGACAGGAATTTCACGCGGGGACTCGAGTTCGGGAGGCGTCGTCGGCAGGTTGTCGCAGGAGAACACGTTCTCGAGTGCAAGCGGTGCCGTTGAGAGCACAGTTGGGACGTGGCCGGTCGACGCAACTGCGCTGAGGACATCTGCGAGCATCGCTCGTGCGAGCGTCGTCCGTTCTGTGGGCGATACCACATCGCTGAGGCGTGTTTTTGGCGTGTTGGCGGCGAACGGGACGACGACGTGCATCAGCTCATCGTTGTCAACGGGCGTGGAAAAGCACATCGAACTCCCGGATCAGGCCGGACAGTCCCACTTCGTGCCCCCCGACACGAAAGGCTGGTATCGGCCCCGTTCGGTCCGCAAGCCGTCGGTCGACAATGTCAGCCCGCCCGTTCGCCGACCTGCCAGTCGTCGAATCACCGGCTTCGGCTCGAGACGCGCCCTCGCGATGCTCGCCTCTCTTGTGTGGATTTCGTCTGGGTCCGTTAGAGCGAGTGAAACGGTGTGGCTGCGAGTCGCCTAGAACAGCGGCTCGAGTTCGTCCTCGTCGTCCTCGACGAGTTCCTCTAAGTTCTCCTCGCTCTCGGCCTGGATGTCGTCCATGTTGTCCTGTGCTTCGATCGCGACCTGCTGGAGTCGCTTGATGCGTGGCACGTTCGTCACGCCAGAGAGCAGGATTGCTGCGGCGACTTCCGGCTTCTCGCGTGGGTAGTCACCGCCGCGAACTTCCATACTTCCCGTTTCCTCTTCGAGCCACTTCCGCCCGCGTTCGATGCCTTTCCGGTTCAGGTACTCCGAGGGACCACCGAGAACGAGCAGTGCGCGCTCGGTACCTTCGATCTCACAGGGAAGCGTGAGGCGGCCGAGTGCGGCCTTGCGGACGAGGCTCGTAATTCGGTTGGTCGTGTTCGCGGCGTCTAAGTTGTCGTCACCGCTGCCGTCGCCGGTAAAGCGAGAGAGCAGTCCGCCGCCGGTGTTGAGTTCGACCTCTTCGCTTGCAAAGCCAACAGTGGAGACGCCGCCACCGGAGAGCGTGTTGATGATCTCCGAGGAGTCGACGACGCTCTCTGCGACCTCCTGATCACCGCTCACTTCACCCGCACCGAAGAGGAGTCCGAAGCGACGAACGATCTCCTCGTTGATCTGCTCGTAGCCACCCTCGACGGACTCGCCGGTCTGTCGCCAGGAGTCGTTATCGAAGACGAGCAGGTTGTCGACCTCGCGGACGAACGTCTGGAACGATCGTGCCGCGTTGAGGGTGTAGATGCCACCCTCGTCCGTTCCAGGAAGCACACCAAGACCGTAGACGGGAATCGTGTAGATCCGCTGGAGGTGCTTCGCGAGAACCGGGGCACCACCAGAACCGGTTCCGCCGCCCATCCCGGAGACGATCAAGAACGCGTCGACCTCGTGTGTCGGAATCGAGTCGATTGCGTTCTGCACCTCGTCGATATCTTCCTCGGCGATTTCCGCGCCGAGCTCGTTGTCTGCTCCAACACCGTGGCCCTTAACTCGGGCCTGACCGATGAGAACGCGATTTTCCTGTGGAATCCGTTCGAGACCCATCAGATCCGCCTTCGCAGAGTTCACAGCGATCGCCGCACGGACGATGCCGCTGTTAGTCCGATCGTCGTAATCGAGGAATCGATCGACGATTTTGCCACCGGCCTGTCCAAATCCGATCATCGCCAGCTTCATACTTTGTCAGGGGGCTCCGTTGAATTGGACCAGAGCGATGAGGACTATAAGTCTTTCTATGAAGTGAATTTCTTGCATGATTCTATATCACCACAAATCGATAGACGTGAGCGGGATTGGAGAAATACCTATACGATATCCAACAGCTACACATTGGCTATTTGACGAGTGATGGGGGCAGCTCGATAGCAGCCGACACCCCACCCGTCACGCGAGCGGACGGCTCTCTTCGCGCGGCGTACCCGATCGAATGCCGAGGTAGGCCCCCAGCGTCAGCAACACCTCAGGATTGATCCCGAACGTCGTCACGTCGTTCGTCGCGACCGTGTTATCGAACTCGAGTGACTCCCCCTGCTCGGTGCCAAAGGGGATCAACGGTAGCGGATCAGCGACCGCGAGTCCGAGTTTCGTCAGCGCCATTGGAATGGGGAAGATCGCTACCGGTCGCCCCTCGGCCTCGTAGATGAGTTCGGTCGCGTCGGCCAGGGTGACGATCTGCGGCCCGCCGATCTCGTAGGTCTGCCCAACGTGGCTGTCGTCTTCGAGTACGTCGGCGAGTATGGGGGCAAAGTCACCGACCCAGATCGGCTGGAAACGCGTCTCGCCGCCGCCAGGGAGTCCGGTCACGTAGGGGGTCGTCAGCTGTTTAGTGAACTCGAGGAACTCTGCGCCGTCGCCGAAGACGATGCTCGGGCGGACGATGGTCCAGCCGAGGGCAGCCTCGCGGACGATTTCCTCGGCGCGACCCTTGGCGCGGATGTAGGGTGTCGGGCCGTCGGGGTCTGCGCCGAGTGCACTGATCTGGACGAAACGTTCGATGTCGCCGTCTTCGGCGGCGCGAATGAGATTTTCCGTGCCACCGAGGTGGACCGTCTCGTGATCCGTCCCGCTCGGGAGCTGGTAGAGCGGCGAGAGCGAGACGAAGTTGACGACGGCGTCGTGGCCGTCGACGGTGTCAGCGATCGTGCCGTAGTCGCTCACGTCGCCGCTGGCCAGGGTAACATCGTCGGGGAGGTTGGCTGCGTCCTCGCTCGTCGGATTTCGGGAGAGCGACGTCACCTCGTGGTCACGTTCGACAAGTTCGGTGCAGAGATGAGAGCCGATAAAACCGGTGCCGCCGGCGACGAGGACCTTCATAGCTGTTCTATGGGCACGATTCCTCAAATAAGTAGTTGCCGCGGGCAGTGTGATCGGCGTGCCACCAACGTCAGCGGTGGGTTCACGTCTCAGCCATCGTAGCTTCCGCGTACCGAAACAGGAGCGAAATCTCCCGGACGAGCAGTGCGATTCCCAAACAGATGAGTGGCAGAACGAGCCACCAGTAGGACGCGACTCCGGCGACCAGAAGAAGATACGGCCAGAGGCCAACGGTCACGCCGATGGCTGCGGCAGCGAGAAGACCGGACTCAAGTGTCCGTGCGTCCCGGTGTTTGTACCCAACCAGCGCGAGGAGTCCAGCAAAGACGGCGACCAGTGCGAACGTGAGGTAACTGCTCGCCGTTGCCCCCAGCGCCGGCGAGAAACGCTGCGTTGCCTCCACGACGTACAGCTCATCGTCCTGTTCGACCACGGTGTACGTGCCCCCGTCAACCAGCGGTGGGTCGCTAACCTCATCACAAACGAGCATCGCGTCCTGACAGACCACAACGTCGACTGACTGCCAGCCCGAGACACCACTTTTCACCTCGGGAGGACGATCAGTCGCGTCTTCGAAGACGCGCTGGGCACTCGGTGAGAGGGAGTCGACAGCTCTCGCATTGGCCGTCTCGAGTTCCTGGCTCTCGAGTACGTCGTCGAACGCATCCGTGGATTCGTGTGCGACCGCATACTCCGGTTCGAGCGGTTCGTACGGGCTAAGATAGAACCCAACGCTGCCGGCGCTGGCCAGTACGAACAGTGGGATCACTACTGCGATCGCGATCACGGTATGGCGCTTCACTACTTTCTAACTCACATTGCATGTTATTTATTTTACCACCCTAGACACCATATTTGGGTTCTACCGACGATCAGGATGAACTCTGATAGCGCTGCTGGAAACCCACCCAATCGATTATCCGAATCGACGACGGATTCTCGACAGATTGTAATACTTCACCCGACGACGTGCGAGCAGATCCATGGCCACGCTCGTCACGCTCGAGGGACTCGACGGCAGCGGCAAAACCACCGTCTGGGAGGCCCTGCAGAACACCTACCCCGACGCCGTCTTCACCCGCGAACCCACCAACGACTCCTGGTACGGCGACGCCGTCTACCGTTCTATCAAAGACGACGACGCCGACTCGCTCGCCGAACTCTTCCTCTACACCGCCGACCACGCCGACCACCTCTCGCGCACAATCGAACCCGCCCTTGAGCGCGGCGACCTCGTCATCTCCGACCGCTACGCCGACTCCCGCTACGCCTATCAGGGCGCGACGCTCGCAGAAACCGATCGGATTGCGGAGCCACTCGAGTACGTCGTCGACGTCCACGAACCGTTCTCGGTCGTGCCTGATCTGACGATCTACCTCGATCTGGACCCGGAGACGGCTGCCCGGCGCGCCGGGTCGACGAATAAGTTCGAGCGCGCGGAGTATCTCGAATCCGTTCGTGAAAACTACGAACTGCTGTCCGAGCGATACGCGGATCGATTCGTTCGGGTCGATGCGACACAGTCACCTGACGCGGTACTCGAGGAGGTTCAGACTGTGCTGGCGACGGCACTCGAGGAGCAGTCGACTGGGACAAACTCGTAGCTAGGGGTGTGTTGTGAGTCCGCTTTGGACTTGTGCTGTTGGGTGGCTAGCTCGCTCCGCTGCTGGCCCGCCGTCTGAGGACGAGCTACTGTAACCGCGTTTCGAAAAGACAGTTCATGCGCAGGGATCAGCCATCGTTTTGATCCATTGCAATGTAGGTTTTCGTGTCGGTCACGCCATCGAGACCCTGGATGTCTGAGGAGACGGCCTTGAGTACGTCGTACACTTCGGGGGCGTCAATCTCGACGATGATGTCGTAGTTCCCCGCGACGATGTGGGCACCCGCAACGGACTCGATGTCGGTAATCTGTGAGAGGAGCCCCTCTGACTTGCCGGCGGCCGTCTTGACCATGATAAACGCGTGAACCATCGTTCGCAGGTGTGGTACTCCACCACACGACTAAAACGTTTGCCTGCCTGTCGCGTTGCCAGCGAGAGCGGGACCAATGTGGGTGCCGCGGACAGCCGTTCAGACAGCTGTACGCACCGGTCGTTAGTCGTCCGTGACAACCATCCCTTCGACGACGTCGAACTCCTCGTCGCCGTCGAAGCGCGTCGGATCGAAGGCATCGATGGCTTCGCCGCCGAGGATCTGGTCGGCGATCCGCTGCCCGATCGCCGGTGCACGCATGAAGCCGTGACCCTGGAATCCCGTCGCGACGTACAGTCCTTCCGCTAGCTGTCCGACCAGCGGATCCCGGTCCGGCGTTGCCGTACAGAGCCCCGCCCAGGCGCGCTCGAGTTCGATCTCGTCGGCGTCGTCGGGGAGTCGGTGACGCACGCGCTCGAGCAGGTCCGGAGCAAAGTCGTCGTTCGCCGCCCGGTCGTACTCGTCTGGGTCTGCCTCCCACTCCTCGGTACCGTTGCCGGCGAGCAGCCCCTCTGGATGCGGGCGGAGGTAGAAGCCGCCGGTCGCGTCGTAACACATCGGCTCCGGATGATCACCACTCGCGACGAGCGCCTGGACGCGGTAGGGCTTGAGCGCGATGGAGATGCCGGCATCTGCGAGCAGACGCTTCGTATGCGCGCCAGCAGTGACGAGCACAGCGTCGTACGCTTCCGTCGTGCCATCATCGCGAACGATCCGCGTCGGGTCGGTCTCGATGCTCACTGGCGTCTCCGTCTCGAGTGTCGCGCCCGCGCCGGTCGCCGCCGCAGCGAGACAGGCGGTGTACTGGCCTGGGTCGGTGTAGCCCGCACCGCCCGCGACGCCTGCGACGGCGACGTCATCGCTTTGCAGGGCCGGGAATCGCTCTGCGAGTTCGTCGGCGGTCATCTCGAGTGCGACGACACCCTGTGCTTGCATGCGCTCGAGTTGGCCGCGGATCGCGTCGGCGCGCTGCTCGTCTCCCTCGCGGGCGAGCCAGACGTAGGGGCACTCGACGAACGGGAACGTTTCGTCGCCCGAAAGCGCACGGAAGCGCTCGATCGCGTCGCTCGCGATTTCGGCGTCGACCGGCCCGGCGAAGGCGTCGTAGCAGACGCCCGCCGCGCGGCCGCTCGACTCGTTTGCGACGGTGCCGCGCTCGTACAGCGTTACGTCGGCTCCCTGCCGGGCCAGATCGTACGCTGCGGTCGCACCGAGCGCTCCCGCACCGACGACAGCGACGGAATGGCCGGCACCTTGCTCGACGAAGGCGTCGGCACCGACTGCGAGTTCAGGACTGGATTCGGATTCGGATTCGGATTCAGACCCGGACTCAAGACCGAGTCCGGAGTCGACTTCAGAACGCTCTTCACCGCTCATTTGTGCTCACGCTCCCAGCAGTCCTCGAGTGGCTGTGCTGCGAGCCAGTCGAGCAGTGCGTCAAGCTGGTCGGAACCGGCTTCGAACAGCGCTTCCCCCTTTTCGGGATTGGCCTGGGTCGGCCGGCCAACTGCGCCACTCTCGGAGAAGTCGATCGTATCGAAGCCGAGCGCTGCGCCGTGAACCGACTCACCCCAGGATTCGCTCGCGCCGGCTTCGGCGGCCTCGAGTTCGTCGGGCTGGACGAGGTCCTCGCGGATGTGCCAGAGCAGGCTCGACTCCATCGCATCGGCGTGGCCGCCGTCTTCGTTGAACAGGTCAGCTGCGACGTCTTCGACGCTGTCCCACCAGTTCCAGGGTGGGGCAAAGGCGGTCTCTTCGTCCCGAAGTGTTCTGGCAGCACGCCGGAGTGCGCCGCTGTTGCCGCCATGGCCGTTGACGACGACGGCCTTGCGGACGCCGTGTTCGGCGAGGCTCGCGATCGTTTCCTCGACGTACTGTTCGAACGTCTCCGCGGAGACGTACAGCGTGCCGTCGAACTGGCGGTGATGGACGCTGACGCCGACCGGAATCGTCGGAAGGACGACCGTATCCTCCCGGTCGGCAGCGGAGCGGGCGAACGCCTGCGCGGCCATGTGGTCCATGCCGAGCGGGAGCGCCGGACCGTGCTGTTCGGTGCTGCCAGTCGGGACGACGGCGACCTCGGCCGCCGCGAGGTCGGCGGCGGCGTCAGTCGTGGTTCGCTCTGCGAGCAGTGTCATGCGGACCCCTGGTTGCCGGAGTGACTTATATCGTCGGACGTTCCTTGCGAAGAAACGGAAGCAGCCGAAGAAACGCCGGCCTACTCGAGGAACGGCTCGATATCACGCGCCGGGTAGCCGACGACGGTGGTGCCGCCAGCCTCGCGCAGCGCGTCGGTCTGCTCGCGGACCTCGGCTTCGGTACCAACGAGCGCGTAGTCGTTCGCGGCGGCGAGCAACACCTCTCTCGCACGCCCCGTCGCCCGCGAGTCTGTGTGTTCGTCACCACCGTCCGGCAGCGCCGAGGCGACTGGCCGCCGCCGGGAGATGTAATCACCGACGGCGTCGAGGATCACGTCCTCGTCGTCCGAGAGCACCGTCGGCGCGTAGACGGCGATGTCGCCGTCGAAACCGGCCGCGCGCAGGGCGCGCAGCTCTCGCCCTGTCGAACGTGAGAGCAGGTCGTACTGGGTCGCGCCCGTCGCCATCGCGATGCGCTCGACGCTCTCGGTGCCGACCCAGGAATCTGGCGCGGACTCGAGTGCAGCTCCGAGTCGCGGCGCGACAGCGCGACTGCGTTCGTCGTCGGTCAGATAGGCAGGGTGGCCGGCGACGAGGATACGGTCGACTGCGGACGGTAGTTCGGAGACGAGCGAGTCGTCGCCGAGTGGGTCGAAGCCGTCGGCCCTGACCGGTGTCGTCAGCAAGACCCGTGTGTCGACTGTGAGGGCCTCGATGGTTTCCCGGTCGGGAATGTGTTCCCGGCCCTCGTAGTCGATCGCGATGGTGTCGGCCGGGATGGCCGTTGCTCGCTCGATGTCGCACTCGGCTGGCTTGAGCGCGATGGCGTCCAGGCCGGCGCGCGAGACAGTACTTGTGGTCAACATTGGCGACCACCTCGGAACGAGGTGTCGATACTGATGGGCGTAATTGTCAGAGTCTGACTGCTGGTGGTTCGGGACGAAGCGGACGCTCCGTGTGAACGGTGCAACTGAACAGAAACAGGTCGACGGCGGTTCCGTGGGCTCCTGTCGCGGGAGCTACTGTGGGTGGAACTACTGGTGCCCGTGCGGAACTCGATCCATCGTCTGTGCGACCATACTCTTGCTGTGAGCGGCGCGTGCAAAAAGCTGACGTTCCCTGCGGATCTTTCGGTTCGCTCGCTTTGCTACCCCTGTGACCGCTCGTCGGTTGCTGGTGCCTCGAACTCAGTTGCTAACTCGAGTAGCTGGACGAGAATACGGCCCGTCGCGCCCCAGACAGTGTAGCCGTCGACATGGAAGTAGTGGACGACGATGTCTCCGTAGTAGGGGTGGTCTCGCCGTTCGTACTCGTAGTTCTCGGCGTCGAGCAGTCCTGAGAGAGGGAGAGCAACAATCTCAGCGACCTCGCTCACCTGTCGGTCATACGTCTGGTCGGGGACACGCGCGACAAACGGCGTGACGGCGTACTCGCTGATCGTTCGGATGTCATCGAGTTGGCCGACGATTTCGGTGTCTTCCGGATCGAGACCGATCTCCTCATTTGCCTCTCGGAGCGCCGTGTCGAGAATGGTGTCGTCGGTCGCTTCGGCACCACCGCCAGGGAAACTCATCTGTCCAGGGTGTTCGCCGAGGTGGTCCGCACGGCGGGTGAACAGCAGGTGATCCGCACCGTTTCGCTCGAGGACCGGCGCGAGCACCCCAGCATCGAACCGCTGGTCGTCGATCTCGGTGGGTTCGTGTGCTGCCACCGGATCGAGGTCGAAGGTGGGTCGCCGACTCATCTCACTCGAGTGCCTCCGAGAGCTCGTCGCGTTCGGCCGCGAGATCAAGCGGGGCCCAGGCTTCGAGATCGTAGCTGATGTCGAGAAGGGTCTGGAGTCGGTCCGCGTCGCCATCCGTGAGCGCGCGATCGACCGCCGTCGCGAACCGGTTGTGTGCGGTCTCGCCGAGTGCTTCGCGGTCGAGGCGGCGGGGTTCGACGTCGAGGATGTGTGGCACGTCCTCAGCGTGGTCCGGAACTGTCGGAAACGCCGTCGGACCGGCGACGAGCAGCGGTGCGTTGACCTCGTTCGCGTCGTGATGAACGAGCGCAAACGACGCGAGCGCCTCTTCGATCGCCGCCTCAAGTGCGTCCTCGTCGACGGACTGTCCGTCCGCGCGGTAGGCGGCCTCCGAGAGGGCGCGCTCGAGTTCCGCGCGCGTCAGCCCGCCGAAGAGGTCGACGACACCGGCCAGTTCGTCGGCGGTCGCGTTCATACGCGGTGTAACGGCCGGTTCGCTGATAAAGATTGATAGCCGGCGTCCCGACTGACTGTGGCGCGGTCGAGATTGCTGTCAGTCATCCGCGCTCGGTTCCGGATGACTCCCGTTGACCAGCCACGGCTGGGCGGCCTCGAGTACCGCCGTCGGCGTGAGCGGTGCATCCGTCCACTGGGGGAGTCGCCGATCCGGCCCCGGCTCGGAGAGCGCACCGGCGTAGCGCTCCAGTTGCGCCCGCTCGCTCGCCGGGTCATACTCGAGTGCGTTGAACGCTGCGTCCGCACGGTACTGCTCGACCAGTTCGTCACCCGCCGCGAGGTAGCGCTCGGGAAGCGTCTCGTAGTGAGGGTCGACACCGCCCGATTCGAGGACGTTCAACAGTGTGGCACCGACTTCACGGCTCATGCCCTCGAGGCCGGTGTCGCCGGCGACGGCGCGGTGGTCGTGGACGTGGTGGCCGAGGTCGACCTGTGCGCTGCCCGCGAAGCCGGCGTGCTTGAAGGCGTCGCCGAGAACGCCGACCTCGAGGCCCCACGACTGCGGGGCGCGGATGCGGCGGGCGAGGGCGGCGGTCATGGCGAATTCGCCGGCCAGCGCGTAGCGGAAGGCAGTGAGGTACGAGAGAACGGCTGTGTTAGCGTTGGCGTCGGTGTGAGTTTCAGTATCAGCACCGGTATCGGCCGCAGTATTGGTCTGGGCACCGGCCGCGGTATCGGGATTGGTGGCAAGCGCGCGCAACAGCGGCCGGTAGAACAGCCGGAACAGTCGACCGTAGAGCTGATCCTCCTCGATACGCGCGTAATACCCTTTCACGAATTCGAAATCCTGGTCATCCATCGAAAGCGGTGCCAGAAGCCGACGGACGTGTTCAGCCTCGTAACTTCGCGCATCAGCGTCGTGGACGACGACGTAGTCGGCTGCTTCGGCGGCGGGGCCGAGTGCGAGCCAGACGTCGCTCCCCTTCCCCGACTCTGGGCCGTGGGGCAGTCCGGTATCGGCCAGTCGCTCCTCGACAGCCGGCGCGTTACACCAGAGGAGTCGGATCGGCAGCGAGAACTCTTGAAGCCACTCGCGAAACGCATCGATTCGCTCCGGAGCAGCGCGAACGGGAACGAAGACGGCGGCGGGCGCAGGCGAAAGGGACTCGAGTTCGGCGAGCACACGCTCGGCGGCGGGACTCTCGTGTTCGCGGCCGGCCATCGGGACGATGACAGCCGTCTCGCGGAGGTGTGCGTCAAGGTCGAGTGCAGGGGTGGCGGTGTCGGGCGCGGCAGCAGCAGGGCGTTGGCGCTCGTCCTCACCGGGTGCGGTGACGGCGTCGGTGGCGGTAGCGGCGTCTGCGCCGTCTCCATCCTCTCCCGCCGTCTCCGTGTGGTGTCCGCGGAGGGCGCGGAAGTCGTGAAGCGTCGCGATCCGCTCCTGGACGTACTCCATCGGTAGAGTGTTCGAGCGGATGGGTAAAACGGCCACGACTCAGTGGCTGTCGTGGTATCTCATAACGTGTTCCTGTACCGACAGCTATCGGGCCTGATACCCACCTGAGGGGCAATTATGTCAACGGGGAAGCCCCGGTCTTTTTCTTCTAGACCTTCCAAAGCAATGAATATGAAATCCGTCCGAAAGGCACTTCGAGAGGGCGACCTTGACAAAGACACCTACGACCGCCTCGTCTGCAGTGAGTGTGAGAAACCGTTGAAGACTGAGAACGACCCGAATGAGATCAAGACAGTTCGAATCTGCCCCGAGTGCGACGCCGAGTGGAAGGAGATCCGATAGGACTGGATTGGTTCGTACCGTAATCGTCACTCTTCACCGTCCTCCGACCCGTTCTGTCTCCCTCCGCTTCGGCACACGACGGCCCACCACATCCCCCACCAGGCCCACAGTGAGTGACTGCGCGAATTATCCCTTGACCACTCGTTTTGTACTGGCGGCGAGAGCTCACGGCGCTGTTCCGTTTGTACGCTTGTAACTTCGTAAGTTCGTAACTTGTGAGGTCGTAAGCTTGTGAGTTGGTGAGGTTGTGAGTGGGAAAGACAGCAAGCGCATACCTCCGTCTTCAGGTGGAGGTCAAGCGGTAGGCCCGCCCCTCCTAACCACCGTCAGTGACCGGGCTGGATTTTCTATCGTCACCGTTTTGATGTGTCCCGACGTACCGTGGAACGCTACGAATACCGTGAGATGCCGTCCCCGAACAGACAAGGGGTAGTGACGAGCGCGGTCTGTTCGTCACACGGTGATGACATGGTATTCGATGGGGTCGTTCGAAAATCGAAGATTTTCGTGATCACGAGAGGCGTCGCCTCTCGAACGACCTCATTGACCGGGCCACAGCCCTATACGAGGGAGGAAACGAGAGTTCCCCCGGTATGCTGCCGGTTCCCTCTGAGTGCGGGTTGGAACCTCAAACGCCACACTTGGTGGAAATCCGATGGTCGGATTCTACGTCCTTCAGGGCGTGGAGGAGGTCAAAGCAGGCGGTTACCGTTTACCGTTCGCCGTTTACCGTTCACCGTTCACCGTTCGCCGTTCACCGTTCGCCGTTCACCGTTCGCCGTTCACCGTTCGCNTGGCGGTTACCGTTTACCGTTCGCCGTTTACCGTTCACCGTTCACCGTTCGCCGTTCACCGTTCGCCGTTCACCGTTCGCCAGAGAGCGCTGCAAACAGCCGCTCTTCGAACTCGGCCTTGTCGACGCCATCGGAGGGACCAAGCCCGCGCATGTGGTCGACCGAGATCTGGCCGCCGCCCATCCGGGCGTGGCCGCCAGCGTTCGCCATCGGTATGTCGTTCACCGCGTGGCGAAGCGTTTCGCCCATGTGGACGCGGTCGTCGCGCGACCGACCCGAGAGGTGGATCGTGCCGTCGCTCTCGCCGTAGACGACGACGGCGGTGACACCCTCTAAGTGCATCAACTCGTCCGCCGCCTGTGGAATCGCGTCGGTGTTCGAAATCGTCCCGACGTCACAGATCGCGAACGGCCCCTCGATTCGCTTCTCGGTGATCGCCGTTGCCTTGATCTGCAACACGTCGTCGCTGACCTGCGGGTTCGCGATTCGCTCCAGGAGATCCTCGTCGATCTCCGAGAAGAGGTACGCACAGGCATCGAACTCGGCTCCCGAGCAGCCGTTGGTCAGGTGGTTCGTATCGGACTGAATCCCGTAGAGCAGCCCGGTTGCCAGTTCGGCTGTGAGTGTGAGCCCGTTCTCGTCGTCCGTCTCGGTAACGGCCCCGAGTTCCTCGAGGTACTCGACGACGGTCGTGGAAGCCGCGCCGTACTCCGTGCGTACGTCGGTGAACTTCGTCCCCGTGCCGTTGCCGGGATGGTGGTCTACGACGGCGACTGGTTCGACCGTCTGTGCACCTGTAAAGCCACGCGCCGTATTGTGGTCGACGAGGACGACGGCGTCGCTCTCGAGTTCCGAGCTCGAGGCGATCTGGTCGACGTCGAGTCCCAGCACGGTCCGAAAGGCGCGGTTTTCCTGATGGCGGATCTCACCGGGATACTGCAGGGTCGTCTCCGTTCCGACATCGTTCGCAATAGCGGCGATCCCCATCGCACACGCCATCGCGTCCGGGTCGGGATTCGGATGCATCAGTACTGTCACGTCGTCGTAGTCTGTGAGCACACGCTGGAGTCGAACGCCAGGAGGGCGGCGAAACCAGCGGACGAGCCACCAGCCACCGAGGCCGAGGCCAGCGATGGCAAGGATCAGGAGCGAGAGGACCAGCGGGTCGAGCGCCCCGAGGGAATCGACAGCGCTTTCGATAGCTGCAACCGGCCGCTCTGTTGCCGCCTCGACGACCCCCATTTCCGTCGAGGCGTACTGAACGTCCATACCGGACACTCAAATTCAACAACCAAGAATTTTCCCCCGTTCGTGATGGTCCGTCACCTGAGACACTGTTGGTCCCAGTGATGTCGTCGCCACGAGGACGCTGCGTGCAGTATGGCTCCCGTTGACTGGGCGTGGCGAACCCAGGCTTGTCATTTACCCACGTTCGAACCGAATCATGTGTGATGGATATTCCCACAGATCGGCTCCTCATCATGCTCGTCGTTGCGACCGGTTTCGCCATCGTCACCGGTGGCTGGGCGGCCGCACTGGTGCAAGCCGAAATGAGCGGCATCGAAGAGATCGTCCTCAGGGTCGGCATCGGCGCGCTGTTCTTCGCCGTCCTGCTCGGGTTCTGGTACGTATTCACACAGGTCGACAGGGATCACGACCCCGAGCGCGAATCGACGTGATCGCTACGATTCGCCGTCACAGACCGACTCAATTGCCGCCCGGTATCCTTCACGGAACGTCGGGTAGCGCAACTCGTATCCCAGCTCGCGCAACCGATCGTTCGCACAGCGCTTACTCGTCAGAATTCGCCGCTGTGCTGGCTCCGAGAGATCGTCGTCTGCGAGTCGCTCCGCTTTCGTCTGCTTCGGTGGTCGTTCACGCTCGCACTCGTCTGCTAACCAGTCCGCAAAGGCCCACTTCTCAGCCGGTTCGTCGTCGACGACCTGCACGACCTCGCCGCGACCGAGACCTTCCTCGAGAAGGAACCGAACTGCACCCGCGGCGTCGTCCCGATGGACCATGTTCAGATACCCCTCCGTCACCGGCCCCTCGAGATAGCGCTGCAATCGGTACCGGTCTGGTCCGTAGAGGCCGGCGTAGCGCGCGACGGTACCGTCCATCCCGAACTCGGCGGGGTACTCGAGTGCAATCCGCTCTGCCTCGGCGAGCACTTCGGTCTTGGGCGTCGTGGGTTCGATCGGCGTCTCGGCGGTGACCCAGTCGCCGTCGTGGTCGCCGTGGACGCCGGTGGAGGAAGTGTAGATGAGTCGGTCGGGCTGTGATGGTGCGTCGCGCTCGCCGAAGACTTCGATGGCGGTTCGAAGGCCGTCGACGTAGATTCCTCGTGCGGCGTCGGCTCCGCGGCCGCCGCTGCTGGCGGCGAAGACGATGGCGTCGACATCTGGGACTGTCTGGAGCTCGTCGCGATCGGTGACGTCTGCCTGGACGGCGTCGAAACCGGCGGCTTCGATTGCGGCGATGCCGTCGTCCGAGCGGCGGACGCCGATCGGGTGGTGTCCGTTGGCGCTGAGCTGGCGGCCGAGTTCGAGGCCGACGTAGCCACAGCCGAGGAGTGCAACTCGCATAGTCATAGTTGCAGGTCGCGTGCGCGAGGCAATAACGACACCGGAGCCGGTGCCAGAGTCAGAGTCGGAGTCGGAACCGGTGCCGGTGCCGATGCCGATGTTTGGACCAACAGCGAACGCGCGCAGCCGCTTACGGCGCGCTGTCGACGATCGTGTGCTGCAGGTGGACGTACTCCCCGAAACTCATCGGGGCACGGCGTTCGATCTTCTGCTGGATCTCCTTTGCGTCCATGTCGACCGGCAACTCGCCCTCAACGGCGTCCACGTCGAGCACGGCCGTCGTCATCCCGAGCAACAGGTGCTCACACGCGATTTCGACGATCGTATCGGCGTCCGGCTCACCCTCGACCATCGACTGAATCTGGGCCGCCTCCTCGAGTGTGAGGTCGGCGACACTGTCGGCGTCGAGAGCGTCGACTGTCTCGGCATCCAGGTCGGTTTCGTCGGCGACGGCGGCCACATCGTGCTGGCCGACGACGGCGACGAGATCAGTGGCGTACTCCGCTCGCAGGTCCGCGGGTGAGTCGGGGACAGCCATCCGCTGTTCGTAGAACATACCGGGAGTGACAGTGGGAGGCCACAAGTGGATTATCATCCGCGTCGGGAGTCGGTGGCGCGTTCGACTCTCTCACTGTCACGAGCAACTGGTATGCACACCGGAACGTTCAACACCTTGCCCTCATACGATAGCTGTATGAAAGTTGCCCTGATCGGAGTCGGTCAGGCCGGCGGGAAGGTCACGGAACGACTCGCTCGATTCGATGCAGACATGGGCTTTGGTGCAGTCCGTGGCGCGCTGGCAGTCAACTCCGCGAAACCCGACCTTCGGTCCCTCCAGGTAGTCGACACACAGCTAATCGGTGCAGATCGCGTCAACGGCCATGGGGTCGGTGGCGACAACGAACTCGGAACCGAGGTTATGCAATCGGACATTCAGCAGGTGTTGGGTGCCCTGGATGGTCGTGTGACCTCGAGTGCCGAAGCGATCTTCGTCGTCGCCGGTCTCGGCGGCGGCACCGGCAGCGGCGGCGCGCCGGTGCTCGTCCATCATCTCCAGCAGGTGTACGACGTTCCCGTCTACGCTCTCGGCGTCCTCCCAGGGCGCAACGAAGGCGCGCTCTATCAGGCTAACGCCGGCCGCTCGCTGAAGACACTCGCTCGCGAGGCCGACGCGACCCTCCTCATCGACAACGACGCCTGGCACGAACAGGGCGAGAGCGTCGAGGGCGCGTTCAAGACGATTAACCAGAAGATCGCCCGCCGCGTCGGTCTCCTGTTCGCTTCCGGCGAAGCAACGGAGGGTGTCGGCGAGAGCGTGGTGGACTCGAGTGAAGTGATCAACACGCTTCGAAGCGGCGGCATTGCAACCCTGGGGTATGCGAGCGAGGTCGCAAGCGACGACAGCGCCGAGAACGTTCGGACGGCGATGAGCGTCTCCCGACAGGCACTCCTGACCGGGACGAGTCTGCCGGATGCGACAACGGCTGATTCCGCCCTGCTCGTCATCGCCGGCGACCCCGAAAAGATTCCGCGTAAGGGTGTCGAGAAGTCTCGCCGCTGGCTCGAGGACGAAACTGGCAGCATGCAAGTTCGGGGTGGGGACTTCCCACTCGAGAGCGACCGACTCGGTGCCCTTGTCCTTCTCGGCGGTGCAGAGCGCTCACAGCGCATCGAGCAGTTCATGGAACGCGCGCGAGAGGCACAGCGCGAACAGGACAGCGAGGAGACTGACCACGTCGAACAGTTCACCGACGACCGACTCGAGAACCTCTTCTAATACGGACTGCTGTCCGTCAGTTCCGGAGCAGCCGGACCCGCTCTGCGGTTGCTCCGGAAAATCGTTACAGCAGACTGGATGAGTCGACCCGCGGTCGACAGAATCGGCCCACACTACCCATATTTATACACTGGTCGACCAGCCAGCGCCAGCGAGCGGGTGGAACACGGTCCCTGATAACGGTTTTCACGGGGTTGTGGACCGGTACATTTAAATTACAGGCTCCAGTAGATACCGGTACCAGAACGCCACCGGGGCGCGTATCGCTCGACGATCGATGACAGGAAATCTTATTCACCGAGATTTCGCAGATCGTGAGCAGTCGCTGTACACTGCGACAACCGTGATTACGACCGTACTCTCGACTCCTGACACAGAGATAGCCGAAGACGGAGGTGCAGCTACGGTCGCACGCGGAAATCGCAACACATGCGAGTACGCAACCAACGCGAAACGTAACATCGCGATCGCGGGCCGGTGCGGGTATGGCACAGAGGTTTGAATAACACATGGTAGACGAATCGAAAAACATCGAACTGACAGACGACGACCTCGAAAACAACTCCAAAGGACAGCTTATCAAGATGGCCGGCCAGCTTCGAGACCGGCGAAACGAGCTGAACCAGATGGCTTCCGATCGCGCCTCCAAGCGCGACGACCTGAACGCAAAGACGCGTGAGAAGGTCGACGAAGCCCAGGAGCACCGCGAACAGCGCGACGAGCTCAACGAGCAGGTTCAGGAACACAAGGACAAGCGTAACGAGCTCAACGCCGATGCCAACGAGCTCTTCGACAAGGTCGACAAGCTCAAGTCCGACATGGAGCTCGACGAGGGCAAGGATCTCGAGGAGCTCGAAGAAGAAATCGAGCAACTCGAGTTCAAGCAGCAGACTGAGGTCCTCTCGAGTGAGGAAGAGCAGGAACTCATCGAGAAGATCGAGTCCAAGCGTGAGGAGTACGAAGAGCGCAAGGGAAAACTCGAGCAGAACGAGGATCTCGAAGGGCTCGTTGAGGAAGCTGAGGAGGTTCGCTCCGAGGCATCCCAGCACCACCAGAAGGTGACGGAGCTCGCGGACAAGGCCCAGGAACATCACAACCAGATGATCGAGGCCTACCGCGAGGCCGACGACATCCGTGACGAGGCCGACGAGATGCACGAGAAGTTCGTCGAGGCCCAGGAGGCGGCCGACCAGCATCACGAGGACTTCGTCCGCGTCCAGAAGCGCCTGCGCGAACTCGACAAGGAAGAAGAGCAAGAGCGCAAGTCCGAACGCGACAAGAAGAAAGAAGAGGCCAAAGAAGAGGCCGAGGAGATTTATCAGAAGTTCAAGGAGGGCGAGACCCTCGACACCGAGGACCTGATGAAGCTCCAGAAGACGGGACTGCTCTAAGCACGTCGTCTGGGCTCGATTCGTCCCGCGCTCGGCGGTACTGTTGAGCGTGTTTCTCTCGCTGGTGTGGAGTAGAGACCAGTTGGACGAACGAAGTGGTGACGGAGAACAGCGAGCAAGCAGTTGCTGTAGGAATTTGTTATCTGGGTATCTCT
Organism: Natrialba chahannaoensis JCM 10990; assembly: GCF_000337135.1. GTDB lineage: Archaea > Halobacteriota > Halobacteria > Halobacteriales > Natrialbaceae > Natrialba > Natrialba chahannaoensis. Next base: position 126,189 of record NZ_AOIN01000096.1, on the reverse strand, counting down.
TTGCAACTTCCCAGCAACAGCGATTACAGACTGAACTGCGTCCCCTTCCGCCCAGTTCCATCTCACATGTAGAACATCTAGATGGTTCGTGAGCGGACGGCCTGCAGGCAGTTGGTGGGTGAGCATTGGGTACCGGTTACCGGTTACTGGATACTGGATACTTGAACCGCAGACGCGACGACAACGGTTAACAGGACAGCACTCAGAGATACCGACATGAACAGAGGTGTCTGCGATGGTTGAGGCGCGAGAGATCGGACAGCTCGCCGTGGTCGTGCTCGGAATCGTAGCGGTAGCGATCCTGAGTGTCGGCTTATTCGTTCTGTACCCCGACTCGTTGACCGACCTCTTCGGGCTCGTCATCGCACTCGCTGTGATCGTGCTCGGAATCAGGGTAATCAGCGGCATCGCGAGTTCGATCTTCGCGAGCTACAACGTCGCCGAGGTCGCCGTCGAGGGGCCGATCACTCGTGACGGCGGTGGCGGCGGTCCACTTCCCTCGCGGCCGCAGTCGACACCAGCTGACGACGTCGTCGACCAGATCGACCGCGCCGACGAGGACGAGAACGTCGACGCGCTGCTCGTGAAACTGAACACACCGGGGGGTGAGGTCGTCCCGAGCGACGACATTCGACTCGCCGCCGAGCGCTTCGACGGCCCGACGGTCGCCTACGCTACCGACGTCTGTGCGAGCGGCGGCTACTGGATCGCAAGCGGCTGTGACGCACTCTGGGCTCGCGACGGCTCTATCGTGGGCTCTATCGGCGTCATCGGCTCGCGCGTCAACGCCAGCGACCTCGCCGAGAAGGTCGGCCTCTCCTACGAGCGCTTCGCCGCCGGCGAGTTCAAAGACGCCGGCACGCCACTGAAGGAACTCGAAGAGGACGAGCGTGCGTACCTCCAGGGATTGATCGACGACTACTATGAGACGTTCGTCAATCGGGTTAGCGACGGTCGTGGCATGGACCCGGAGTTCGTCCGCGACACCGAAGCCCGCATCTATCTGGGCGAGCAGGCCCACGAGCTGGGTCTGGTCGACGAACTCGGCACGCGACGGGACCTCGAGGACGAACTGGCCGATCAACTCGAGACGGACGAGGTCGTGATCGAAGAGTTCGAACCGGAGCGGCCGTTGATGGCCCGCCTCGGGACGGGTGCTCAGCAAGTGGCCTATTCGTTCGGTGCTGGCATCGCTGGTATCGGAGCAGACCGGGAGTTCCGGTTGCGATTGCGTAACTGAGTGGGATTCGTTCGGCCGGTAGTGTTCGGGTCGCCGCGTCGCCAGCGGCGACTCGGTGCCGATGTGCACTTCGAGTAAGTGGTTTTATCGTCGTACGGAATGCAACAGCAACCGTGACAACGCTGGTCGTCTGTCTGGATCGGACTGACGATGTCGGTCGGAAGACGGGTCTCCGATCGCCGATCGTCGGGTGGGAGGCCGTCCGGGCGCTCGTGACCGATATCGGACTCGCTGATCCGGAGGATTCGGGCGTGAACACGCTTCTCGAAACCTTGCGTGTCGCCCAGAGCCTCCGCGATGAGGACGAGGAGACGATCGTCGCGGTTGTCTCGGGCGACCGGGAGTCGATGGTCTCCGCAGACAGGGCAGTCGCCCGCCAGCTTGACGAGCTCATTGCGGATCACGATCCTGACTCCGCGGTCGTCGTCATCGACAGCGCGGAGGACGAGCGACTGGTCCCGATCGTCGAGAGTCGTGTGCAGGTCGACTCGGTCGACCGAGTCGTTGTTCGGCAGGCACGAGACATCGAGTCGACGTACTACCTGTTAAAGCAGTTCCTCGCGGACGAGGAGCTCCGGCAGACGATCCTCATACCGGTTGGGTTGACTTTGCTCGTCTTCCCGATGCTCGCGACGGTGACGAGCCCCGCAGAGGGTGCAGCGGCGATTACGACAGTTATCGGCCTCTTCTTGCTATACAAGGGGTTCAACATCGACGAGATTATGACCGGATTCGGTCACCAGGTCCGCGAGTCGCTGTACTCCGGACAGGTGTCGGTCGTCACCTACGTCGTCGCCGCCGGGCTGACGTTGGTCGGCCTCTTTTTCGGTGCACTTGGTGTTTCGAATCTTGACGATCCCGCGGGTGTTGGGATCCCTGTCGTGCAGTTCGCCTTCGACAGCGTTCCCTGGTTAGCCATGGCAGCGCTCACTGCCAGCGCCGGCCGACTGTTAGACGAGGTGATCGGCGAGGACCCAATACGGAGTTCCTACCTGAACCTGCCGTTCATCGTGGTCGCGGTCAGTCTCGCCGTCCGTGGATTCACGGCGTACTTCCTCGAGCAACAGCAACTGATCGAGCCGCTTGCAGTCCCACCAGCAGGATTTGGCCCGCTAACGGTCGAAGGGTTCTCGCTAACGGCGGGCGAGCGACTCGCGGTCTTCGTCGTCAGCGCGATTCTAGTGAGCCTCCTTGGAGCCTGGATCGCGAGTGAGATGAGCGGTTCAGACGACCGACGGACCTCGGGCGGTACCACCGGTGGCAGTGGTGGCACTGCCGACGCCCGTTCCCCCTCCGAACTGACTGACGGAGGTCCGGGATCCGATGGTCCGATGTCCGCTCCGACGCCCACAAACGTCGAAGTCGTCACGGCGGACGACGAGCCAGCGCCGGATCGAGAGCAGACATCCGAGCACGGACAGCGCCAAGAACGGTCCGCAAACGGCGAGCGCGATCGTGGGCGTGAGGATGGACACGAGCATGAGTCCGGGTGCGAACACGGAGACGGGGACGGGGACGGGGACGGGGACGGGGACGGGGACGGGGACGGGGACGGGGACGGGGACGGGGACGGGGACGGGGACAAACACGGAAACGCTAACGAAGGCGAACACGAGCAGGGCCACGACCGAAACCAGACACAGAACCAGGACGACACTCGCGACACCAGCGGTTCCTAGGTTCCTGAGTTCCTAGCGATCAGGGACCCACGACTCTGGCACACGCATAGGCATAGACATAGGTTCTGACTCACGACTCGGAACCCGGAACCCGGAATCCGGGACTCGGTACCCATTTACTCTCCCACAACGACCATTCGATATGAACGACGAAGACGGTGCATGGGTGAGCCTCTTCTCCGGCGGGAAGGACTCGTCGTGGGCGCTTTACCAGGCCCTCGAAACCGGCCTCGACGTCCAGCGACTCGTCACCGTCCACCCCTCCGAAGACTCCTACATGTACCACGTCCCCGCAACCAACCTCGCCACGCTCGCAGCCGAGAGCACCGGCATCGAACTCGTCAACGTCGATCCCGACGACTTCGACGCCGACAGCGCAATCGACTCCGGCGAACAGGGTGACGCCGAACTGGAACCACTCGAGGCCGCTCTTCGTGAACTCGATGCCGACCTCAACGGCGGCATCGCAGGCGTCACCGCCGGTGCCGTCGAGAGCGAGTTCCAGACGAACCGAATCGAAGCGATGTGCGACCGACTCGAGTGCGATCTCTTCGCGCCACTGTGGCAGGAAGAGCCACGAATCCTGGCCAAGGAGATGCTCGACGCTGGCTTCGAAATCATGATTATCCAGACTGCTGCCTACGGACTCGACGAGTCCTGGCCCGGCCGTACGCTCGACCAGGAGGCGCTAGCCGAACTCGAGACGCTCAACGAGGAGTACGGTGTCCACATCCTCGGCGAAGGCGGCGAGTTCGAGACGCTCGTGGTCGACGGCCCGCACATGGATCAGCGAATTGGACTCGAGTACGAGACGGAGTGGGATAGTGAGGCAACGCGTGGGATGATTCGCGTGACAGATGCGACGCTCGAATAGTGGTTCGTCCAGTCTGCGTCAGTTGTCGGTCGATACGATGTCTGCGACTGCCCGGATCGGTGCGCCGTCGGCCTCGGCGAGCGCGAGCGGGAAGGCATAGAGCGTGATGGTCCGATCGGGCGGAAGTTGACTGATATTTGTCAGGTTCTCGATGATGAGCAGGTCGTTTCCGAGGAGCGTCTGGTGAGCCTGAAAGCCAACAGGTTCCGACTCTGCTGCGTTCTCGGTTGGTGTCGGATCGGGATTGAGTGTGTCGAGTCCGACGTTCCAGCCGGCCCCGCGGCAGTGGTCGGCGGCAGCCGGCGTCAGATACGGGTGGTCGAAGTAGCGGTCGGTACCCCAGTACTCGTCCCAGTCAGTTCGACAGAGCAAGAGGTCATAGTCGGCCTCAGTACCGGCTTCAGGCAGTTCAGCCGCTGGAATCGGCTCTCGTGGCGACTTCCCGGTGCAGTCGACGACGCGGGCGTCAAAGACGAAGCGCTCAATCGGCATCGAGTCGAGGACAGCGCCGTCGGCTTCGGTGTGACTTGGTGCGTCGATGTGGGTTCCGGTATGGCTGCCACAGTGGAGGTTCGTGACGCGGTAGCCGTCGTCTTCGATCGACGCCGCGTCGCCCTGGTCGACTGTCGGATCGTCGGGGAACACCGGCATTCCGGCCTCAATCGGGTGGCTGAGATCGACGTACATTGAACACCTGCGCTATTTGTTGTGACCGTATGTAGCTGTGGGGCAGGGCTGAAATAGCGTTGCCAGCCCCACCATCCGAATCTGGTTTCTGTTCTGATTTGACTACTGGTTACGCGTTGTTGTGACTGTGACTGCTATTTTCGCCCACTGGTATACCTGTACCACCAATTAGCCACGTTGTACGACCCGGTCATACTCTGCAGGAAGTGATATCACTCACGAAAGTGCTACTTAGTCCCGATTGGGACTAGGTTACAGGTAGCATAATCTTTATATCTCGTTCAGCTAACTATCGAGTGATGTGGCAACATCTTACCACCTATCGGCGGTGCGGGCGACAGCCGTCGATTCGGGCCGTGGGTGATGAGCGTGGTTAGTGCGGCAACTGGGTATGCGCTTATCGGGCTCTGGGGAGGGATGATGCTCGCGCTGGCGTACTACATCTACCGCCAGCAGGGTGTCGACGACACGTCCGAGTTTGTCACTGCGGGTGGGCGAGCGCAACTCGGACTCGCGACGGCGAGCTTCGCCGTGACGTGGATGTGGGCCGGCGACGTCGTGGGCGTCCCCGAGTACGTCGGCTTCGTCGGCATTGCCGGGACGTGGATGTACGCCGCACCAGCGGTTCTCTCCGGCCTGCTCGTGATACCGTTCGCACTCCGGATGCGCCGACTCTTCCCACAGGGGTACACTTACAGCGAGTACTTCATCGAACGCTTCGGTCGGCGAGCACACCTCGTGGTCGTGCTGGTCATCCTCTACACGATGGTGCTCGGCGGTATCGTCCAGCTCTACGTCGGCGGCTTCGTCATCGGTGGCCTGACCGGTATCGATCCGAACGTCGTGATGGGGCTGCTCATGCTCATTATCGGACTGTACATCCTCGTCGGTGGTCTGTGGGGATCGCTGACGACCGACTTCGTCCAGTTCGTCAGCGCTATCATTCTTGTCGTCCTGTTCATTCCCCTGTTGCTATTCGAGGCCGGCGGCCCCGGCCTCGTCTACGAGGATATGATTTCAAACCTCGGCGAGGAAGCCTCGGTCTACCTGAGCATGCAACACTTCGATCCGATCGGCGATTTCTTCCTGCCGTACGCCCTCGGACTCGGTGTCTGGGGGATCGTCAGTCTCTCGACCTGGCAGCGTGTCTTCGCCGTGCGCCGCGATAAGACCACCCGCTTCCTGACAATCGGTGCAATCGGCGTCTTCACCATCATTTCGATGTACGCCGTCATCGGCTTCGTCGGGCTCGCGGCGTTCGAAATCGACTTCACTGGCGAAGGTGGCGTCCATCCCGAGAACCTCTCGATCGAGGCGCTTGGCCTCCTGCCGGAGTGGTCGCTCATCCTCTTCATGCTCGTCCTGTTGATGGTACTTGGCTCCTCGACGGACTCGTACCTGACTGCACTCGCCAGCCTCACCTCGCGAGACATCTTCTACCAGAACGTCAGCCGTGACGCAAGCGACGAGGCACAGCTCTGGGTCGCTCGGGGCGCGAGCATCTTCTTCGCGTTTATCATCTTTATCGGCACCGTCTGGGCACTCGACAACGTCGGCTTCGTGACGCTGTTGCTGGCGAGCGGGATCGGTGCGACCGGCCTTGCGGGACCGTTCGCGCTCTCGTTATTCTGGCACAAGACCAGTTCGACCGGCTTCATCACCGGTGTCGTCTGCAGTCAGCTCGTCTCGGCCTACCTCTTCCTCGGGAGCCCCGCGCTTCCGCTGTGGACGGAATTCCCACTTTGGCAGATCATGGCGATCGGTCACGCGATCGCGATCACGCTTACCCTCGTCGTCAGCCTCGTCAACCCCGACGACTTCGACTTTGAGGCGATCGAACACAGCGATGCAACCGTGCGAGCCGACGGAGGTGAGGAGCGATGATCGGCCAGACCGGCTTCGTCGTTCTGGTTGCCCTCATCTGGCTCTCCGCAACCGCGTTCGGTGGGCTCGTCGTCTACTGGTTCCTCAGACAGGGCTTCGCCGAAGACGGCGTCGAGAGCGGCCAGCAGTTCGAGCCCGAACCGTGGTCGTACACAAAAGTCTCGCTGCTGATCTGGGTCGGCTTCTTCGTACTCTTGCTGGCGTTGCTCGTCATCGCCGGCTGATCAGTCCTCAGCCGCCTGAGACTCGAGTTCGGCCCAGCCCTCCTCGACCCAGTCGGGTTCCTCGAGTTCGAGGTCGTCGTCGCGGGTGAACTCGCCGACGTGCACCCAGGTTTGTTCTTCGTTGTCGACCGGCATCATTTGGGTAATGTTGTAGGTTTGAATCAGACCCGACGAGTCGACCAGAAGGTCGAACTCGACGTGCTGATCACTGTGTTGGGTAATGTTGCCCGCGCCTTCGATTCGGTACCGTTCAATACCACTGTCAGACTCATCGACACTGACCGTGTGCTCGACTTCGCTGAGTTCGTACAACGACACTGGAAGGCTCGTCGACTCCAGACCCATGTTCTGACCGTGGAATTCAGTAGTACCCACAGCATCGGTGACGCGGCTGATACTCATCCGGTCCCCGTCTTCCCGCCACGTTTCGCGTGTCATCACCGCATCCGGCTCAGGGTCCGCAAGCGAATCCGGATCGACCCGCAGTACGTAACGAGCCGCATCCTCGGTAACCGTCTGTGTCGTGTTTGTCGTGCGAACGACATCACCCGACTCGTTGTGTATCACTCGCTGTTCCGTTCGTTCGAACTCGCTGTACTCGAGTGCGTCGTAGTGAGCGTTCGCGAAGGCGGTCGTGTCGGTGATTCCGTCCTCGGTGACTCCCGGCACGAGTTCGTCGTTCTCGGCGGTGAGTGGGTCCCGGTCACCGTTCGGAGATGAGTCGAACGCGCTACAGCCGGCACTCATCACGAGCAGGGCAACCAACAGGAGGGCGGCAAGCTGTCGCATGCAATCAGTTTGACTAATCGACAGCACCGCATAAATATATCCAGATAGCTGACTGATTGGCTACTGCAGCGGCCTGCCACCAGGTTGTCACACGACGCGAACCGCTTTGGGACACGGCGGTTCCCTCACGGACATGATCGAAACCGAACGAGACCTGTTCATCCAGCGACTGCGTGAGTTCTACCACCTCGAGCGCGAACTCGAAGACTTCCTGACCGAACTGGCCGAGGCCACGACCGACGAGGAACTCGAGTCGTTCTAGATGGCCCACAGCGAGACCACGACCGAACAGATCGGCCGGATCGAACCGCTATTCAATGTGATCGAGGCCGAACCGGGCGTCATCGAGAGTGACGTGCTCGATACCCTCACGAGCGAACGCGAGGACCTGATTGCGGACGTACAGGACCCGGCGCTCGGCGATCTCGTCGAGGCCGAACTCGGCCGGACGATCGAGCGCCTCGAGAGCACGAAACTCGAGACGCTGCTGGCGCTTGCGGATCGGATGGATTTGCCCGACGAGATTGTCGAGCCACTCGAGGAGACGAAGACTGAAGCGACGAAGGGACTGGAGCGCGCGAAAGAGCTCACGGAAATTTGAACTGAGGAGAGGGACGAGGCGACTGCTCGTGGCGGTCAGACCATGATCGAGACGACGCGGGCGAGGACGAGAATCATGATGAGCGCGCCGAGTGCGACGAAGAGTGCGTTCTCGAGTGACGGATCGCCGGCCTCGATGGGCGTCGAACTGGGCTCGGGAGCGTAGGGGTCGTCTTCGTCTGTCTCGGTCTCGCTGTCGGACTGGTGGGCTACGTCTTGGGTTGTGTCGCTACCGGAGTCTCGCGAGAGATCGATCGAGATGCGATCCGTCTCTGCGCGGTTATCCGGTGTTGTCGGTTGATTTGCGCGTAGTTCGGGGTCAGGTTTGGACTCGAGTTCAGGTTCGGGCTCAGACTCAGGCTCAGAGTCGGGCTCAGGTTCTGACTCCGTCCCCCACGACGCCCCCCAGTCGTCCTCACGACGGCCGTCATCGGACGTCTCGTCTACCATGAAGAGAAGTACACGGGCCGGCGTCAAAAACCCGCCGTCCTGGTGATCGGCTGGCCCGAGAGAGTATTCAGTCTCGGACAGTCTCGGCGTAGTTACTGGGTGTGTCGACTTGGTTGATCATCTCGGTGGTGTCGGGCCCCGATGTCGCCCTCGTAGACGACGCCGCGTTCCGCGTCAACGGTTACGACCGTCCCAGCGTCGGTGTCCGGAATATCCGCACCACTGACCATCGGCACATCGATTTCCCGTGCGACCAGCGCAGGATAGCCGGTCATCCCCCGCTGCGCGTTGACGATGCCGCCGATCGTGTGCAGATCGCCCGTGAATTCCTCGTCGAAGCCCGACGGGAGGACGATGATCGCCCCTTCTGGAACGTCGGTAAGGTCGCCGTCCGGCACGCGTGCGACCGGTCCCGTAGCGCGACCACCGACGACAACGCGACCCGTCGTCAGCGCCTCCGCGGCGACGTGGACCTTCAGCATGTTCGTCGTGTTCGCGCCCTCGAGTTCGGTCATCATTCCACAGAGGACGACCACGGTGTCACCGCTCTCGGCGACGCCGGCCTCGAGTGCTGCTTGCACCGCTTTTTCGACGACGGCATCGGCTCCCTGATCGGAGACTTCGGCGTACAGCGGGGTGACACCCCACGAGAGGGCGAGCTTCCGCCGGACGCGATGGCTCGGTGTCGAGGCGACGACGGGAACACCCGGCCGGTACTTCGCCGTCTTCAGCGCCGTGTAGCCGGATTCGGTCGCCGCGACGACTGCGTCAGCGCCGATGTCTCGCGCGAGGAAGCGAGCCGACCGCGCCAGCGCGTCCGTTCGGGCCTCGCCGGCTGCGGGAACGCGCTGCTCTAGCAGTTCGTCGTACTCCGCCGAATTCTCGACCTCGCAAACGATGCTGTCCATCGCGTCGACGACAGCAACGGGATGGTCGCCGATGGCGGTCTCCGCCGAGAGCATCACCGCGTCCGTGCCGTCGAGAACGGCGTTGGCCACGTCCGAGGCCTCCGCCCGTGTGGGTCGGCGCGCGTGAACCATCGAATCCAGCATCTCCGTCGCCGTGATGACCGGCAGACCGGCCTCGCGACACTTCCGGATAATCCGCTTCTGAATCATCGGCACGTCCTCCATCGGACACTCGACGCCCAGATCACCGCGGGCGACCATGATTCCGTCCGAGGCGTCGATGATCTCGTCTAGGTTATCTACCGCCCCAACGCGCTCGATCTTCGAGATGATCGGAATCTCCGCGCCGAAGCTCTCGAGTACCTCGCTGACTTCGAGGACATCCTCGGCGTCGCGGACGAAACTCGCCGCGACGAAGTCGACCTCCTTCTCGGCGGCCAGTTCCAGGTCCTTCCGGTCGGACTCGGTGACGACATCTAAGTCCAGGTCGACGCCGGGGACGTTCACACCCTTCCGGCCGCCGAGTTCGCCACCCGTGTCGACGTGTGCCCGTATGATGTCGCCCTTGTGCTCGCGGACCGTCGTCTCGATCAGGCCGTCATCGAGCAGGATTCGGTCACCGACTTCGACAGCCTCGATCGGTAGCGAAAGCCCGACCTGTTCACTCGATACCTCGTCGCTCTCGACGAACTCGATTTCGGAGTTGGACTCGAGTGTCACCGTTTCGCCCTCGGGAAGTGGAGCGGTGCGAATCTCGGGTCCCTGCATGTCGAGCATGACGGCAACGGGCTTCTCGCGTTGCTCGTCGACCGTGCGGACGCGGTCGATGAGTTCGGCTCGGTCCGCGCGGCTACCATGACTCGCGTTCAGTCGAGCGACGGACATCCCAGCGTCGGCGAGGTCGCGAATCGTCCGCTGATCGCTCGATGCGGGACCTAGCGTACAGACGATCTTTGCGTTTCTCATGGCTTGCGCTAGCGTGGGCATGGGCAAAAAGATAGGTGACTTACTCGAAGACGAGTTTGACTTTACTGCGACCGTCGTGTGCCACGACAACCGTTTTCCGTCTGTCCGGATCGTCCTGAGATATGCCAACGTACGCATCACTGATCGACGTTGACGATCGAGACGTCCAGAACGTACAGGAACTCGCGTCAATCTGGGGCGAAGTGCACACGGAGTTCGAGCAGCACAATGTCTCCCTCAAAGAATCGTACGCGATTCTCGGTGAGCACGACTTTCTTGCCGTGTTCGAGGCAGGCGACCGCGAGGCGGCGTTCAAATCTGCACTCACACTGCGTCGGCACGGCCTTCAGGCGCAGACAATGGAGATCGTCGACACCGACAATTTCTCGCACCTCGTCGACGAAGTGTGACGGCTGGAGCGCTACGATTCCGCTCGACACACCCGCTCTGTGTCGACGACCCGAACGTCGTCGGTGACGACTAGCTTGAGTCGTGCCGATTCGAACTCGATGGTGAGTCGCAGGCGGCGCGGCTCGTCATTCAGGACCGTTACCGCGTTGTCGTCCACGAACGGAAGGTTCCAGACACGGGTACTCGTGAGATCTAGCCCGTGTTCCCAGCAGAACGCAATCGCAGCCGGATGAGTGATCGCGACGATACCCACGTGTGATCCCCCGAGAGAGCCACACTCGTTACAGTTCGCACTGAACGTGTGTTCCCAGTGCCGGTTCGGGGTGTACTCGAGTGTTCGCTCGATGGGCGCGTGACAGTAGGGACAGATGGTCTCGAGCAACTGTTCGACGGTGTGTCGCCACAGCGTCGAGGCGGTGTCGAGCAGTTCGTCAACCGCCATTCCTCGCGCCGCCGCGCCGGTGGGTCGGACGGCGTGAGCGTACAGGAGGTCATCGCCGCGACGGATCTCGACGACGCTGTCCTCGTAGGTTGCCGTCAGTGGGTGCTGTGCTGTCGGGTCGTCGTGTGTATCGTTCCTCCCGGTATCGACACAGTCGTCTCTCGGGTTGTCGAGTACGACGGGGCCACACGGTTCGTGTGACCGCCAGGCGTCGACGTCGATCACTTTGGCGATTTCGAAGCCGGCGAACGTGAGGCGGTAGCCGTCGGTGCTGGAATCAGTGTTGGTACTGGAATCCGTGTCGGCGGTGGTCTCGGTGCCAGTGTCGCTACCGGTCCCAGAACCGGTACTGGTCGCAGCCTCGGTCTCGGTCCCGCTCCCGCGCTCGACGAACAGTCCGTCCAGCTGTCGCAGGTGATAGTTGAAGTTACCCTTATCCTCGACGCCGACTTCTGATCGGAGCGTCGAGTACGAGAGCGTCGCCTCTCGTGACGACGACTGCAGATGGTCGTAGAGCACGCGGAGGATCTCGAGTCGGGTCTCGTTGCCGAGCGATTTGAACGGGTCTGCGGGCCGTTTTGGTGTCGTTTCGTCGGTCGTCGTGTTCGGTCCTGTCATTCTGTTCTGATGAAGTGGCCTATCCGCCTGTCTGCTATGTGCCTGTTGTCTATCCGTCTGCTCATCATCTGTCCGTCATCTCTCCGTTGTCTATCCGTCTCCCGTCATCGAATCGACGGAGGCAGGAGCAAAATATTACTCCAAACACATACGTTGCACCCGTTTGAATCGACAACTACCTGTAATGTCGACTGATCCCTCCCGCCGGCAACTGCTCGCCGGCTCGGCGCTTCTCGGAACGGCAGCTCTCGCCGGACCAGTTACGAACACCGTCGGTGCCGATGTATCGACATCCGAACTGTCTGAGCCGGGTGAACGCTCGGGGCACAACGGAAGCGGACGAAGCGGTCCGACCACCGCTACACTGCACGCACAGCAAGACGAGGCCGAACTCGATCTAAAGCTAGATCCCGACGCCGTCGAGTCGTTCGTCGACGACACACTGGACACCGCCCTCGATGAACACGACATCGTCGGCGCATCCGTCGCCGTCGTCCACGAGGACGAGGCTATCCTCACGAAAGGATACGGCGTGGCAGACGCCGACACGGACGAGCCGGTTGATGCCGGCGAAACGCGCTTTCGGATCGGGTCGGTTTCGAAACCGATCGTCTGGACGGCCGCGATGCAACTGATCGAGGACGGCCAGCTTGATCCACACGAAGACGTGACGACATACCTCGACTCCGTCTCGATTCCTGAAACGGACGCCGAGCCGATTACGATGGCTCACCTCGCGACGCATACTGCCGGCTTCGAAGAGCGGTTTCAGGGAACATGGGTCACCGATCCCGACGACATGCGGGACTTGCCGACAGTACTTTCAGACGAACAGCCGGCCCGTGTCCGCCCGTCCGGCGAGGTGATCGCCTACTCGAACTACGGAACCGCACTCGCCGCCCAGGTTGTCGCCGATATCGCCGGCACACCCTTCGAACAGTACGCTCGCGAGAACGTCTTCGACCCGCTGTCGATGACGCAGTCGTCGTTCACACAACCGTTCCCCGACGAGGCCGCGAGCGCGAGCACCGCCACGGGATACAGCACACTCCTTGGATCGCCCCAGGAAGCGCCCGGTCTGCTCGTCGAGTTCACCCCCGCCGGCTCGATGACCGCGTCGGCAACCGACATGGCGCAGTTCATGCGCGCACAGCTCGGGGACGGCTCGCTTGGCACTGACGATAGTCGGGTACTCGAGTCGGAGTCCATCGCACAGCTCCAGGAGCAGTGGTTCACCCACCACGACGAACTCGACGGCTTCACCTTCGGCTTCATCGAGGGTACCATCGGTCCGCAGGCACACCGGACGCTCGAGCACAACGGCCACATCCCTGGTTCGTTCTACAGCGATCTCTGGCTGGTTCCCGCCGCCGATCTTGGTGTCTTCGTCACGTACAACACCGACAGTGGGGCGGTCGCGAGCGGTGAGTTCCGCGAGGCGTTCGCTGCCGAGTTTCTGCCCGTGGCTGAGGACGAGCCGACACCAGGCGAGCCCGATGGCCCACCCGCTCGCGCCGACGAACTCGAGGGCACCTTCCGCAGCGTTCGGGTCGTCGAGACGACGATGGGGAAGCTGCCGTCGACGGTGCAAGCGGCCAGCGCCGATGTCCGCATCGACAACGACGGCTTTCTCGTCACAGATTTCGGTGGGGGTCCCGACCGATGGGTGGAGGTCGAGCCGCTCCGCTTCGAGGCGGTCGAGGGCGATACGCAGCTCGCGTTCGGCGAGCGAGATGGTGACGTTCGATACCTCTTTCTCGATTTTCAGGCGTTCGAACGCCAGCCGTGGCACGAGTCGCTCTCGCTGCACGGTGGAGTCGCCGGCGCGACGATGCTGGGAATGCTCTCGGGAGCCGTCGGCTGGCCGCTGGCCCGTGGTTGGCGGCGGTTCCGTAGTGATAGCGATGGGAGCGGCGGTGGCGGCGATAGCGGGAGTGAGAACGAGATTTCCGACGCAACTACTGGCGAGGCCGACACCGATTCCGCTGCGTCAGCGCCGAGTGGTGCGGCTGACACGGAATCGCCGTCTGAGACACAGCAGATCGACGACTCGGCGGCTTCGAGTACCGCAGGCTCGGACAGTGCCAGCCCTGAGTCAGACGGGGACTCGAGTGCGTCCGTAGCCGAGGAGTCACAATCGAAGTCGGTGTCCCAGCCGCAGACACGGACACAGTCCCAGATCCAGTCCTCGCAGTCATCAACACCGCTTCACAACGCAGGCTGGGCGCGCTGGGTCGCCGGCGGCTCGATTGGGGCGCTGTTCGGCTTCCTTGCTGGCACTGTCGTACTCTACCTGTTGCAGCCGTACACGCTGCTCAGTAGCCCGCCGACGAGCTTCCAGCTGCTCGCCGTGTTACCGCTGGTCGGCGCGCTCGGAACGGTCGTGGCGGCAGGGTACGCCGTCCAGTCCTGGCGACTGTCGTGGTGGACGCTGCGCTCGCGGGTTCACTACACGCTCGTCGTGCTCGCGACGGCTGTCTTCTGCCTGCTGTTGGGATACTGGAACCTGCTCACGATTCCGCTGTAGGCTGTCTCCTGCCCCTGGTTGGCAAAACAAACGCCGCGAATAAGACGCGAAAACCGAGTTTTGCGTTGGAATCGGTGTCCGGGACGGCGTTACTGTACCTTCTCGCCCACGACAGCGTCGTCGTGGGTCGTCAGCAGATCCGCCTCGTCGCCCGCCGCAAGGATCATCCCGTTCGATTCGACGCCGAACAGCTCCGCGGGCTCCATGTTCGCGAGCAGGATGCACTTCTCGCCCGGCAGTTCGTCGAGGTCGTGCAGTTGCTTGATGCCCGCGACGACCTGGCGCGTCTCGAAGCCGATGTCGACCTCGACCTTCGCGAGGTCGTCTGCACCCTCGATCCCCTCGGCCGATTCGATGCGACCGACGCGGATGTCGAGTTCCTGGAAGTCTTCGAAGCCGATACGGTCCTCGAGGAGCGGCTCGAGGTCGCCAGTGGCTGCGTCGTCTGCCATAGCAGCCGATTCGTCCGACTCGGTGTCGTCGCTTTCGGTTTCCTCGTCTGCGTCGCTCTCGTCATCGCCGGCCGCCGCAACTCGCTCTGCTAGCTTCTCGTTCAACTCCGCCACGCGATCGTCTTCGATTTTCTCGAAGAGCTCACCCGGCTCGTCGAAGTTTCGCGGCGGGGACTCGAGTGCGTCCTCGAGATGGGCGTCTGCAACGTCGCCGTCCTCGCCTAACTGTTCCCAGAGCGCCTGGGCTTTGTCGGGGGCGATTGGTTCGAGGAAAACGCCGACGGCCTTGGCGATCTGGACGCAGTCGCGGATGACCTGTGCGGCCTGCTCGGGGTCGTCGTCGGTGAGCTTCCAGGGCTCGTTGCGCTGGATGTACTCGTTGCCGAACTGGGCGAGCTGCGTTGCGGCCTGGCCGATGCCGCGCAGCGAGTAGTCGTTGACGGCCTCGCGGGTTTCGCCGATAGCTCCCTCGATGCGCTCTGCGACTTCCTTGGAGACGTCCGCCTCAGGCGTGCCCTCGTAGTTGCGATAGGCGAACAGGAGCGAGCGGTACCAGAAGTTGCCCACGGTGCCGACGAGTTCGCCGTTGACCCTCTCCTGGAAGGCGTCCCAGGAGAAGTCGACGTCCTGCTGGAGGCCGCCCGTCGTGGTCAGGTAGTACCGAAGCAGGTCAGGGTGGAAGCCCTCCTCTACGTACTCCTTTGCCCAGATCGCACGATTCCGGCTGGTGGAGAGCCCCTTGCCGTTAATCGTGATGAAGCCCGTCGCGGCGACCGCGCGGGGCTTGTTGTAGCCTGCGCCTTCGAGCATCGCGGGCCAGAAGATGGTGTGGTGCTGGATGATGTCCCGGCCGATGACATGGACAATGTCTCCGTCGTCTTTCCAGACGCGCTCCCAGTCGTACTCGTCGGTGCCGACGCGGTCTGCGTACTGCTTCGTCGAGGCGATGTACTCGACGGGGGCGTCGACCCAGACGTAGAGGACGATGTCTTCCGTGGTCTCGTTATCTCCGTTTGGATAGTCGATCCCCCACTCCATATCCCGGGTGAGACACCAGTCCTGCAGGCCCTCTTCGATCCACTGCCGTGGCTGATTGCGCGCGTTTGAGGTCCCCTCCAGTCCGTCCAGGAACTCGGTGAGGTAGTCGGCGAACTCGGAGACCTCGAAGAACTTGTGTGTTCGTTCGCGGTACTCCGCTGGATTGCCGGTGATCGTACTCGTTGGGTCCTCGACCTCGCCCGGTTCCAGGTGGCGCTGGCAGCCCTCGTCGCACTCGTCGCCGCGGGCCTTCGCGCCGCAGTAGGGACAGGTTCCCTCGACGTAGCGGTCGGGCAGATACTGATCTGCGTCGGGGTCGTAGGCGACCTGAATCTCTTTCTCGTAGATGTACCCCTCGTCGTCCAGTGTGCGGACGATTTCCTGGGTCAGTTCGGTGTTCGTCTCGTCGTGGGTGTGGCCGTAGTTGTCGAAGTCGACGTTGAACTTCGGGAGCGTCTCCTCGTACTGGTCGTGCCACTCAAGCGCGAACTCCTCGGGTGAAACACCCTCTTTCTCGGCGTTGACGGCGACGGGCGTGCCGTGCATGTCCGAGCCGGAGACGTAGGCCGTTTCCTGGCCGAGCGTCTCGAGTGCGCGTGAGAATGCGTCTGCGCCGATGTATCCCCGCAGGTGACCGATGTGCAGGTCGCCGTTGGCGTAGGGCAACCCGCAGGTCACGACGGCGGGACGATCCGTCGGAAATGCGTCGTCAGTTGAATCCGTGCTCATATGCGTGTTCTGTCGGTGGTGGGCGTAAAACCCGCCGGTTTAGGTTTCGGGTTCGGTTTGCTCGCTTCGCCAGTGGTCTCGCTCACGAGTCTGCTCGTCAGTCGGCGGTGAGCAGCAACCGGGAAGCGGGAAGCGGAAAGCGGAAAGCGGGAAGCGGTAAACGGTGACCAGTGCCCTGTGAGCAGAGCAGTGGTCCAATCGATCGAACCGAGTTTCGCGCCACGAGGAACCCGTATGACCGGGTGCGGTCGTGATGCTCTACTCGGTGACGGCGCTGTCGCTACATTCGCATCGGGTGAGAACAGACGGGAACGACAGCGCGCGTCGTCATCTGTACGCAACCCTAGACGGTCGGCGTCTATAACTGTTGGTGCTCGAGTAACCACGGCTGCAGACCACCACTCCCTCATCCGTCGTCACTGTCGACAGCGTTGCCATCGTCAGACCCAGAATCAGTCTCCGCGTCCCAGATCGCTGGAAAGAGATCGAGTCGGCTGCCAAGGAGCAGTCCAGCACCCATCAGCCCGAACCCACCGAAGGTGACGAGAAATGTCAGCAGATCGAACTCGACGACGAGTGCGAGGGCCGCCCCGACCCAGGCGAGCCAGCCGAGCGCCTCCCAGGGCCGCCCGCCATAGAGCCGCCAGACCGACAGCGAGAGGACGAACCCGCCGGAGGCGGCTGCAACCGCGATTTGCTCGAGTGACAGCGTCAGCGATGCGACGGCCAGCAGTGCGAAGCCGACGAGCGCAACGCCATCTATCCGATCGAGCGCCATACACTCCTCTCGCGGCGGGCGTGATAAACGAGTATCGAAAGTCGAACACGCGATCGGGCCGACGTCAGCCCACCGGCTACTGTGTCGTCCGTGGCTCCGGCTCGGACTCGAGTGCATCGAGAGCAGCGACGAACGACTCGAGTTGCGTTCGCGTCACGTGGGGCATGCAGACAACCCGGAGTTCGCCGCTGCCGGTTCTGGAGATGCGCCAGCCAGCCTCGCGAAGCGCCTCGAACGTGGCCGTTGGGATGTCGGCTGCGACGAGCGGGAGTTCGGGCTCGACGACGTTGTAGCCCAGAGCCGCCAGTTCGGCGGCGAGCCACTCGGCGTTGGCCTGTGAGCGCTCGTACTGCTCGCGGTAGCCGTCGGGCCAGAGTTCGGTCATCGCGGCGACAGCGCTTGCGACGCCGGCACCCGAGCGGGTGCCGGTGAGCGTCGCCTGCGAGGTGGACTCGAGATACGGCGTGTTGACGGCCAGTTCGTCGAGCAGCGTCTCGTCGCGGACAAGCAGCCCACCGGCGGGAACCGCGGCCTGCCCCATCTTGTGTGGGTCGATTGCCATCGTGTCGACGGGTGCGTGGTCGAAGTGCCATGCATGGTCGGTAAAGGGCAGGACGAATCCGCCCCAGGCGGCGTCAACGTGGAGCAGTGCGTCAACGGACTGTGCAATCTCGCCGAGTTCGGGAATCGGATCGACACGGCCGTACTCGGTCGTTCCGGCGACGCCGACGACCATCGCCGTGGTCTTGTCAACGCAGGCACGGATGGCCTCGAGATCGACGCGATGATCGTCGTCGGTGGGGACAAGTTCGAGGTCGACGCCGAGCACGTTCGCCGCTTTCTGGAAACTAAAGTGACCCGATTCGGGCATGACGACGGTCGGGGTCTCGGTTGTCGCAGTTGTTACCCTGGCGCGTTCACGGGCGATTCGAACGGCCTGAATGTTCGCCTCCGTGCCGCCGCTCGCGACGTAGCCGGCAGGGTCGTCGAGACCGGCGACCTCACCCAGTAGGTCGATGGCCTCGGCCTCCAGGTCCGAAATCGTGGGGTAGGTTCCTGGATCGCCGGGGTTCGTCGCAAGAAACCGTTCGGCCGCCTCGCGTGCAACCGGGTGGGGTGTCGTACACATTGAGGAGAGCACCCGGTCGAACGCTTGGGGCTCGCGTTGCATATTTCGTCGTGGACCGTCCGGTGTTTAGTCGTTGCGTTTACCGATTTGCGGCGTGAAAGGAGTTGCTGGACGGAGTCGAACGTGACGGGACGAAACGCTGTTACCGAACCGAATCGAGCAACAGCTTCTGTTCGACGCGCTTGACCTCGTGCTGGACGTCGCGGACGGCGTCGATGTTCGCCGAAATCGAGCTAATGCCCTCGTTGACGAGGAACTGGGCCATCTCGGGCTTCGAACCCGCCTGGCCACAGATGCTCGTGTTCACGTCGTGCTCGCGGCAAGTCTCGATCACGTCGCCGATCAATCGCAGCACGGAGGGGTGCAGTTCGTCAAACCGATCTGCGACGTGCTCGTTGTTCCGATCCACGGCGAGCGTGTACTGGGTGAGGTCGTTCGTGCCGAAGGAGGCGAAATCGATGCCCGCATCCGCCATCTCCTCGACTGCAAGCGCGGAAGCCGGCGTCTCGATCATCACACCCCACTTGCGCTTCTCGGGGTCGATGCCGGCTTCTTCCATCAGGCGCTTGGCCTGATAGACGTCTTCGGCGTCGTTGACCAGCGGGAACATGATCTCGACGTTGTCGTAGCCCATCTCGTAGAGCCGGCGGAACGCCTCGAGTTCGTGGGCGAATACGTCGGGCCGATCGAGCGAACGTCGGATGCCACGGTAGCCGAGCATCGGGTTGTGCTCCTCCGGTTCGTCTGCCCCGCCCTCGAGTTGTCGGAACTCGTCGGTGGGTGCATCGAGGGTGCGCGTGCGGACGGGGCGCGGGTAGAACTCGTCGGCAACGCCGCGAATGCCCTCGACGAGTTCGGTGATGTAGGCGTCCTCGCCGTTTTCCTCGATGTATTTGGCTGGCGTCTGGTTCAGCGAGAGGATCATGTGCTCCATGCGCAGCAGGCCGACGCCGTCGGCACC
This sequence comes from Natrialba chahannaoensis JCM 10990, assembly GCF_000337135.1. Taxonomy (GTDB): domain Archaea; phylum Halobacteriota; class Halobacteria; order Halobacteriales; family Natrialbaceae; genus Natrialba; species Natrialba chahannaoensis. The sequence continues at coordinate 106,803 of NZ_AOIN01000096.1, read as the reverse complement.
GGTCGCGGCTGCGCGCTCAGCGGCCTCGGGGATGGAGACGTTGACCTTCACCTCGGTCGCGGTCATCGGCTTGACCGGCGACTGTGGGCGGACCTCCTCGACTGGTTCGGTCTCCTCCTCGGGTTCGACTTCCTGGCCCTCGAGTACTGCGCCTTTGTCACCGTCGAGCGTGACGAGACGGCCGTCCTCCAGAACGGTCGTCGCGTTCGTCGTGCCGACGACGGCGGGGACGCCGAGTTCGCGCGAGACGATGGCGGCGTGGCTGGTCATGCCGCCCTCGTCGGTGACGATGCCGGCGGCGCGTTTCATCGCCGGCACCATGTCAGGCATGGTCATCTCAGTGACGATGATGTCACCGTCGCTGACCTTATCGAGGTCGTCAAGTTTCGTGACGATTCGAGCAGCCCCGCTGACGGTGCCGGGACTCGATCCAAGGCCGTCGACGAGGATGCCGCCGGAGCTGGTGTCGGTCCCGTTAGTGCCGGTATCGGTGCCGTCGGTGCCACCCCCGGTGGCCGCGGCACTGCCGCTCCCGTCGGTGAGCCCCTGTGCGGCGTCGATACCACTCACAGCTGAGGCCGACGCGGCGTCTGCCGCGCTCTCGCTCTCGTCGATCGTCGTGATCGGTCGGGACTGGAGCATGTAGACGTCGCCACCAGCGATCGCCCACTCAACGTCCTGTGGGGTGTCGTAGTGATCCTCGACGCGCTCGCCGAGATCGAGCAGGCGGTCGATTTCCTCGTCGTCGATAACACGAGCGTTTCGCTTGTTGCCTGGCACCTCGCGCTCGACGGTTTCGCCCGTCTCCTCGTCCTTGACGTGCATCACCTTCTTCTCGGCGACAGTGACATCGACCGAACGGTCCTCGCGCTCGACGACGTAGTTGTCTGGGGAGACGGCCCCGGAGACCACGGCTTCGCCGAGTCCCCAGGCGGCCTCGATGATCATCGTCGGATCGCCGGTCGAGGGGTGGCTGGTAAACATCACGCCGGACTTTTCGGCGTCGACCATCTGCTGGACGACGACAGCGATGTTGACCACCGAATGGTCGAAGCCCTGTTCCTGACGATAGTAGATTGCCCGCTGCGTAAAGAGAGAGGCCCAACACTCTCGGACACGCTCGAGAAGGTTCTCCTCGGTCACGTTGAGGAACGTCTCCTGCTGGCCCGCGAACGACGCGTCCGGCAGGTCTTCAGCAGTCGCGGAGGAGCGAACGGCGACGAATGCTTCCCCGTTCCCAACCTCGCGATAGGATTCGAGAATCTCCTCGCGCAACGCGTCGGGGAACGGCGTCTCAAGGATGAGTTCCTGCGCGCGGTCTGCCGCAGCCGCGAGCGCACTCGAGTCCTCGACGTCGACGTCGACGGCGGCGAAGAGTTCCTCGTCGATCTCGGCCGATTCGATAAACGATCGGTAGGTTCCGGCGGTCACGACGAAACCTGGGGGGACGGGGAGCCCGGCTCCGGTAAGTTCGCCAAGGGAGGCACCTTTGCCGCCGACTTTCTCTATGTCGCCGGCGCTGATCTCGTCCAGCCAGAGTACAGCCATCTGTAGTCGTGTGGACACCGGATTCGATTAAGAAGGTTGCGAACGAGGGGCACGTTTCGCAACTCGGAACTGAATGAACCATCGGACGGTACGGCGATTTTCGCCGCGACTCCTGCCCGAGAAAACAGTTGTCAGGCTTCGAGAATCTCGTCCTCCTCGTCCTCGGGGATCACGATCGAGCCATCGAGTGTGGTCACCCCGCGCCCGCCGACGTGAACCGTGGTCCCCTCGAGTTGCACCCGCACGTAGCCCGGCCGGTCGACGTAGTGGCCCTGTTCGAGTCGGAGTTCCGCCGGCAGATCGTCGTCGAACGCACCGAAGTGATCAAGGTAGGCTGCAACTGCGCCGCTTGCGGTGCCAGTGACAGGATCTTCCGGCACGCCAGCGCCGGGCGCAAACATCCGCCCATGAAGCGTCGACTCCCGGTCGAGGGCGTCGAAGGTGAACAGGTAGATGCCGGCCGCGTCGACCTCGTCGGTGAGTTCCTCGACGGCGGCCATATCTGGTGCTGCGTCGCCGAGATCCGAGAGATACGTGATCGGGACGATGAGGAACGGCAGCCCTGTCGAGGAAACCGCGATGGGGATGTCATCGCGCGCGCCCTCGAGTGCGGCTTGTTCGACGCCGAGGGCCGCTGCGACGCGGGCGTAGGAGAGGTCAACCTCGCGAATCTGGGGGGCGTCCTGGGTCATCCAGACCGTGCCGTCCTCGGTGATATCGATATCGAGTACGCCGACGTTCGTCTCGAGTGTCGTCGTCCCGGGTTCGAGGCCCTCGTTGTAGAGATGTGCGAACGAGCCGATGGTTGCGTGGCCACAGAGGTCGACCTCTTGGGTAGGCGTAAAGTACTGGACCCGATAGTCGGCTTCGTCGCTGTGCTGAAGGAAGGCGGTCTCGCTCACGGCCATCTCGTCGGCGATAGCTTGCATCTGACTCTCCGAGAGGTCGTCGGCGTCGGGGACGACGCCGGCCGGGTTGCCGGCACATGGGTCGTCGGTAAACGCGTCGACCTGCAGAATTCGCGTGGTCGTCGTCATGCTCATACGATGACGTTTCACGCAGGGGTATTCCATCTTTCCACTCTCGTCCCGTTGGGCCACGAGCGGAGTTTCCTCGCCGGTCGAGTCGTTGTTTCGCCGAAAATCGGTTGTTGTCGGTTGTCCGCCGTTAGTCGTCGCCCGGCACGTCGGCACCGGGAGACGGCGATTCACCGCCACCACCAGAATCGCGCGTCAGATCGCCGGAACGCCAGGTCCCCCGGTTGAACCAGAAGAGGGCCGCGAGCGCACCGACCAGATGTGAAACGGCAAACGAGAGCCAGATTCCCGGCGGACCGAACGCGTCGGCGGCGACCCAGGCAACGGGGATCTGGACGACGCCGAACGCGAGGATGACGAGCCCTGCGGCGGTGAGCGTCATCCCGGCACCGCGGAAGCCACCGATGTAGACGTACATGGCCCCAAAGAGCCCGAACGTTGGCGCGACGAAGTGCATGAACGTCGCGCCGTGGTCGATGACAGCCGGGTCGTTCGTGAAGATCGAGACCAACGGTTCGGCGATGATCGCCGAGAGCAGACCAGCAGCGGTGAGGAAGACGAACAGCGCGATCGCGGCGAAACGGTTTGCCGCGGCCGCACGGTCGGGGTTGCCGTCGCCGATGTTCTGTCCGGTCATTGTCTCGACGCCCTGCGAGAGCGCTATTGCTGGCAGGACGATCACGGAGAGAAGCCGCGTTCCGACGCCGTAGGCCGCGATGACGGTGTCCGCGAAGAGGCTGACGATGAACAACAAGAGCGCGATCGAGAGCGCACGGCTTGCACCCTCAAAGGAGGCAGGAAGCCCGATGCGGACGAGCTTCAGCCCGTAACTCAGGTCGGGGACCATCTGCGAGAGACGAATGCGAACGCCTCGGTAGCCCCGGAACATGAGCCAGAGGCCGATGACGAGGGTCACGCCGCGGGCGATAATCGTTGCGTAGGCGGCTCCCGCGATACCGAGTTCTGGAATCGGACCGACACCGAAGATGAGCAGCGGGTCCAGCACGATGTTGATCACGACCGAGACGAACATGATCAGCATCGGCGTCACGGTGTCTCCGTAGCCCCGCATGAGGGCGATGAACATCAGGAAGCCAAAGACGAAGACCAGGCCGACTGAGTAGATCTGCATATAGGTCGTCGCGGCGTCGATAACGTCTGCACCCGCGCCGAAGAGCGCAAGCAAGTCCTCGACGATGAAGTAGCCGAGAAAGCCAAGCAGTAGCGAGGCGATAATCGAGAACGAGACCGTCTGTGAGGCCGCGTACTCGGCCTTACTCTCGCGGCCGGCACCAGTATACTGGGCAACGAGAATACTGCCCGCAACGGAGAAGCCGAGCGCGACCGAGATCAGCAAGAAGATAATCGGGAACGCAAAGCTGATCGCTGCGAGCTCGGTCGTTCCGTAGTGACCGAGCCAGAACGTATCGGCGATGTTGTACGCCGTCTGGAGGACGTTCGTGATAATCAGCGGAATCGAGAGGTACAATAGCGGGCGAACGATGCCGCCGGAGGTCAGGTCGACTTCCTTGCGAGCGGTGAAGATTTCGATGAGTTGCTCGCGGAGCGTCACGGTCGACACCCCGTTGCGCGGACGATTCGAGGACCGGAAGACCGCAGTGTGTTCGTCGTTCGATCAGGCACTACACTAACTAACTGGTCAGTCAAATAAGTAGGTTCTGTTCGACGAACGGATTACCGCTGGTGGTGTGCTCACATAGCACAAAAGATGTGGATCGAGTACGTTAGTCGTCGCTATCTACCGGTGCTTCCGTAGTCGACTCGAGTTCTGCTTCGTCACTGCCGACTGCGCTGAACGTCTCCGAAGCCTCGCCTTCGTGGGTGCCGACCGGCGGCAGATTAACGGCGGCGGCCGGTGATGCGTCGAGGTCCGTTTTCGTGTCCGTCTCGAGGGCCGCCATCTCACCGGCCGCTCGCGCATCCTGATCGATCCGCATCGAGCAGAACTCGACACCGCACATCGAGCAGAAGCGCGCCTCCTTGTAGTTGTCTTCGGGGAGCGTCTGATCGTGGTAGTCGCGCGCGCGATCCGGGTCCAGCGCGAGGCTGAATTGCTCGCGCCAGTCGAACGCGTATCGCGCCTCGGAAAGCGCGTCGTCCCAGTCGCGTGCGCCCGGCCGTTCGTTTCCGACATCGCCTGCGTGGGCCGCGATTCGATAGGCTGCCAGCCCCTCGCGAACGTCTTCCTCGTCCGGCAATCCGAGATGTTCCTTGGGTGTCACGTAGCAGAGCATCGCCGCGCCGGCCTGTGCCGCCATCGCCGCACCGATCGCGCTCGTGATGTGGTCGTAGCCGGGTGCGATGTCGGTCACCAGCGGTCCGAGGACGTAGAACGGTGCGCCGTCACAGACTTCCTGCTGGCGCTCGACGTTTTCTGCGACTTTGTGCATTGGGATGTGACCTGGCCCTTCGACCATCACCTGCACATCGTACTCCCAGGCGTGACGCGTGAGTTCCCCGAGCGTGTCGAGTTCGGCGTACTGGGCCTCGTCACAGGCGTCTGCGAGCGACCCCGGACGGAGACTGTCCCCGAGGCTGAAGGTCACGTCGTGCTCGGCAAATATCTCGCAGATTTCGTCATAGACCTGAAAGAGCGGGTTCTGTTCGCCGTTCTCCTCCATCCACTTCGCCATGATCGAGCCGCCGCGAGAGACGATTCCCGTCGTCCGGCCCTCGGTCAGCGGGAGGTGCTCCGCCAGAATTCCAGCGTGGATCGTCATGTAGTCGACGCCCTGTTCGGCCTGTTTTTCGATGACCTCCAGCAGCAGGTCCGTCGTGATGTCCTCGGGGCTCTCGGCTCGTTTGACGGCCTCGTACAGCGGCACCGTTCCAATCGGCACCGGGGAGTACTCGACGTGCATCTCGCGGATGTCGTCTAAGTCGGTTCCCGTGCTGAGATCCATCACTGTGTCCGCACCGTAGTGGACCGCCGTGTGGAGCTTCTCGAGTTCGGTCTCGCGATCGCTCGTCGTCTCGCTGTTCCCGATGTTTGCGTTGACCTTTGTAGCGAACTCGCGGCCGATAATCATCGGATCGAGCGCGTTGTGATTGCGGTTGGCCGGGATCACGGCCTGTCCATCTGCCACTTGCTGGCGGACAAACTCGGGATCACAGTTCTCGCGGTCGGCAACGCGTTCCATCTCGTCGGTTACGGTTCCGTTACGGGCGGCTGCTAGCTGCGTCTGTGCCATCAATAACTAGGTTGTAATACCAGATTATAAATAACTATTCCTGCTCGGTAGTCGGTCGATGGCTGCTCGAACGCCGGTTCGTCTCGCGAGTCAGCGAAACCCAGCATGCGCCGCTCAAGCGTTCGCTCAATGCCAAACAAAACCCCGAAACTGAGTGCGGGCCGTTACTCGCCGGATTCGATCGGCCCAGCCCGAACACGGAGCGAGAGCGACCCCGTCCCGTCGGCGGGAATCGAAAGCGGAAAGGTCGCCGTCGCAGTCTCCCGTTCGGCGCTATCGGCACCGATCGACACGGTCGTCTGCTCTCCGTCGATTGCGAGCCAGTACGCGCCCGGTTCTGCAGTGATTGTCGCGGTGACATCGACAGTCTCGCCCGGCTGTAACTTGTCTTCGAACGCGATCGACTCGAGTGTCGGTGACGGACGATCCGCCTCGAGGTCGACCGAGACAGTATGGTCCATCGTCGTTGTGTAGACGGTGGCGGGGTCCGTCTCCTCCGCATTATCGCCGTCATCGCTGTCATCGCCGTGGTCGGCGTCATCACTACCGTCGCCGATCCGATCGTCCGGTTCAACGGTGAGCAGTTCGACGCCCAGTTCGCGTTCGACCGTCCCGATCCGGTTGCAGATCGTCTGCCGCCCGGACCCGGCGAACAGCAGGCCGACCAGAGTCCCGTCGTCGAGAAAGACCGGCGACCCGCTGTCGCCGGGTTCGGACATCGGTCCGGTGACCAGTTGCTCGCGGAACAGCACGGCACCGCGCTCGCCGAAATCCACGCGAACGCTTGCATCCGTCGCTTCGATTTCGGCGCTCGTGACGCCCGTCGTTCGTCCCGTCTTGGTTACCGTCTCTCCCTGCAGCGCGTCGTACTCGTCCCGGTAGACGCCGGTCGCCCACTCGTCGTCGAGTTCGAAGTACGTCGCCGACTCGCGCTCCGGTTCGACCGAGCGGGCAGCGACATCGACCAGTCCGCCATCCTCGATCGGAACGTAACCGACCAGGCCACCGACTTCGTCTCCCCCCTCGCCGCCGTCTCGCGGCGACGGCTGCAGAATCGGCTCCCCGAACTCGGCCCGGTCCGAGCGTGCGTAGGTGTGGTTGTTCGACAATCGAACGAGATCGCCTGGCTCAACGTCGTCACGCCAGTGAGCGGCTGTAGTCTCGGGATCGTCGACGCGGGCCGGGTACGGGCCGCCGGTGCCGGCCGTCGAGTTCGCGTTGATCTCGCTGACACCACCGGGAACGGGTCGATGTCGCCCCTGGCGACCGGGCGCGGCTTCAGGGAGTACTTCGACGGGGTCCATCCCCAGGGCATCAAATCCCTCTCGCGTCTCATCGTAGCCCGCGTCCACGACTCTCACGTCCACGTCGTCGCCGAGTTCGGCGAGGCGCGTTTCCACGTCGTCTTCGTCGTTAAGGCTGGCTCTCGGTTGCTTCTGTGAGACGAACACCGTAAGCCGGCCATCGTCCTCGTCGTAATCGACGCCGATGACGTTCTCACACTCGAGTAGGAATTCGTAGTCGCGCGTTGAGGGCATAGGTTGCGAGGACTATTCGGGACGCCAATAGTTATAGCTAGATCGTATTTGCACGCGCTGGTGAACGACTGTGACCAGTCTTTCAGCCCACTTATAGGGATTGCGCGTCTCAGTCACCGGTAGGTGGCCACCAGATGTCCGATCTACCGGACGACTTCGACTGTACGATAACGAACTGGGAATACATCTACAGCCTGTGTCGCGACGTGAGCGACGAGGTCCGTCGCGACGAGTTTGACCCTGACGTCATCGTCGCGCTCGCACGCGGTGGCTGGTTCGCGGGCCGATGTCTCTGTGACTTCCTGGGGTTGAACGATCTGACGAGCCTGAAGATGGAACACTACGTCGGCACCGCCGAGAAGACCGGCGAGCCGACCGTCCGCTACCCGATGCCGGAAGGCAGCGTCGAGGGCAAGGACGTGCTGATCATCGACGACATCGCTGACACCGGCGGCTCGATCGAGCGCGCCCACGAGTACGTCGAGGACCGAAACGCCGGCGAGGTCCGTACGGCGACCCTGCAACTACTCGGCACGAGCGAGTTCGATCCGGACTACGTTGGCGAGCGACTCGAGGAGTGGACCTGGATCGTCTACCCCTGGAACTTCATCGAGGATATGGTCGACCTGATCTCGGGTGCGATGGAGCAGGCCGACCAGGAGTCGTTCTCGGCGGACGAGACCCGCCACTACCTCGCCGAGTTCCACGGCATCGAGCGCATCGAGATGGAAATCGCCCAGCCCAACCGCGTGACAGAGGTGCTCTCGGAGATGGAACGGCGCGACGTAATCGAGATGACCGAACCTGGGAAGTGGGCGTTGCGTGCGGACTCCGAGACGGAAACAGAGTCGAGGTCGGAGTCCGAGTCAGAAACAGAGCCAGAAACGTAAGAGCGACCGACGCTTGGCCGTCTTTTGCGGGGAGTCTGTGACCGTTGTCACAGCCGTTTGAATCGATACACAGCCGTTTGCGTCGACACACAGCCACGCTCACCGAGCGACCGGTCCGCACCGGCCCCGGCGAGACCGGGGGCTGTGCTCGTGGCCCAGCACGATACAGAGCCCGTGGAGGACGAGCAAGCCGAGCAGCGCGAGCGACTGGTGGGTGGCCGTCGGTGTCGAAATCGACAGCAGGGACGGCCCAATCAGAACCGGGAGGTACGCGGCCGGGAGGACGACCGCGATCCAGAACGCGAGCGTGCGCACACCGGTTCGCAGTCCCGCGGCCGCTCGCCGCAGCAAGTCTGCAATCTGGGAGGGTGACGGGGCGTTCAGGCGGGGGACAGCGGGCGGCATCTGTCGTCCCTCACTCGGTCTCAGGTTTCTCCGCAGCGTTCACACCGGCACACCCCATCAGCGTCGACATCGTCGCCGACTCGAGTGCACCCGCCGCGTCGAGTTCGACGTGGGTCGTCGAACTGTTACAGTCGAACTCACCAGTGTCGATTTGCGTCCGGTCAACCGCGTCAGAATCGAGGCGAGTGACCGTCAATTCGTACTCGTCGCTCTCTGGGATGTCGACTGCTGCAGTCGCATCCGACTCGAGCGTGTAGACGCCGTCGAAGAGCGGCGCTGGCGCGCTCTCCGCCATAGTGTCGATCAGCACGCGCGTCGATCGCGTCTCGTCAGTCGGGTTGTGGACGACGAGTGTGTGTCCCGGTCCAGATTCGGTCTCGTCGGATCCGAGTCCTGCTGTAGCGGTCGCCTCGCTTGTCTCGCCCTCATCAACGGTCGCTGTCACGACACCGCTACAGGCCATCAGCGTCGAGGCGACGTGCGACGTGATCTCTTCGTCCGTCACCGCAAGCGTCGCGGTCGTCTGATTACAGTCGAACTGCTCGTACCCGATCGACACCGTCTCCGCTCGTTCTGGTTGTGTCTCTGTTTCTGGGAGCACAACGCGGGCCGTGTACTCGCCAAGGTCAGTCACTGCCACGTGGACGGCCGCGTCCGCCCCCAGTTCGAACGCCTCCTCGAGTACCGTCGTCTCGTCGCGCTCGATGACGAGCGTGGGTGTCTGTTCCTCGCTCCTTCGATTCGCGAGGACGAGGTGGACCGGCTTCCGGAGACCGGTCGACTCGAGTGTCTCGTCTCCGAGCTGGCGGTCGACGGTGGTGTCGGGATCGACAGCGGTCGGTGAGTTGTTCTTCGTGGACAGCGGTTGTTCGTCGGGGTCGGTCGCGCGTTCGCTTGTTCCGCCCTCGCTGTCGGGGTTGGGTTCTGAACCTTCCGTTGGCGTTGCGTCTGTCTCCGAGAGGCAACCGGCTGCAGTCACTCCAAGGCCAATACCGATCGATGCGAGAACGGTTCGTCGTTCCATACAGTCACGATAGAGGGGGTACCCCTTCCACCTAGCACAGAGTCAAATGCGTTTTTTAGTCTGGACGGATCGAACCGCCTTGCTGTGTACTGGTGGGTCAGCTGTGTGTCGGCCGGCTGCTGTCAGCCAGTTTTGGGCTTCTCACGACCTGTCCGCGGATGCACCAATAGCGCGGACAGGTGACCCAGCAGGAACTGCCGTTACGCTGGCTTGCCGCCTTCGGTCCGCCGTCTCAGCGGTCGATACCGTGTCCAGTACCAGTGGCCGAGCCACAGACAGATCGCAACCAGCCCTGCTGCGAGCACGAAGCCACCAGGCCCGGTGGCGAACGTGAGAAGTGTCTCCTGAAGCGTCGGCTCGGGTGGCTCCGCGTGACGAAACGCTACCGGCGCTGGCTCTTGTGGGCCGTCCCATTGGGTGTGAACAACTGCACTCACCAGCCCGACAACGCCGACTCCGCCGAGCGCGCGCTGTACTGCGCTCGACAGCGACGGTGCCACGCGTTCGGGCCCCGCGTACAACACCAGCGATCCGTTCGCCGGTGCATACACGTCCATCTCGCGACCCTGACTCGAGTACCAGGTGCCGGTGACGACGACCAGGTCAGCGTCCACGAGTCGCTCCAGATGGTAACTGACGTTCTGCACCGACGCGTCGAGGTGATCAGCGAGATCCGATGCGGTTCGTGGCTCCTCGTACAACAACGCGAGGATGGTTCGTGCGGTCGTCGAAGAGACTGACGAGAGGATGTGGTCTGCTTCCGAATCGGTCAGTGAAACTAGTTTGGGCTCGGTTTCGGGGTCGTCTAGTGCCGACGCCGGCTTGCGTGGAAAGAGAGAGGCCATCCTATCGGTGTGATGTTTTCACTGCAATCGTATAGCCATGCCTGAGACTCAAAGTAGTCTTTGAGTTTGTGGGGGTGAGACAGGCGGGAGTGGGTTCAGTCGAGCGTCGGCTCTCCATCCTCCGGCGCTGGCGACTCTCGTGACTCCGCCGACTCGTCTTTATCCTCCTCGTCAACGATCGACTCCTTCCAGGTCCCGCGGGTGAACCACGCGGTCGCCGCGATGGCCCCCACGATGTCGCCGATAACGACACCGGTCCAGATCCCGGTCGGCCCCCAGCCGGCGACGAACACAAGGTAGTACGTCACGGGAACCCGGACGAGCCACAAGCCGAGGACGGCAAACGCGAGAGCCGTCTTCGTGTTCCCCGCGCCACGGAACGCACCCTGGATTACCTGCATCACGCCCATGAAGACGAACGCGACCGCGGAGAACTGCAGGTAGGTCACGCCGTAGTCGATAATCGTCGCGCGTCCCTCTTCCTCCGCCAGCAGAAACACCGAAACGAACGGCTCCGGGAACAGAAACGCAACCAGTGCCGTGACGAACATGATCGAGCCGATCACACCCGCAGCTATGCCGACGGCTCGTTCTGCGCGATCCGCCATCCCTGCGCCCAGATTCTGCCCGACGATCGAGTCCGTTGCCTGCCCCATCCCGAGCGCCGGCAGGAACGCCAGCGAGACCAGCCGGTTCCCAAGGCCGTACGCCGCGACGACCTCCGGTGGGAACGTCACGACGATCGCTGTCATCGCGACCAGCGCCATCGCCGTCATCGACTGCTCCAGCGCTGTCGGGACGCCGAGGCGAGTAATTTCTCGGACGTACTCGAGTCGGGGCCGGATATGGGCCGCCTCGATTTCGGGGCCGACGTCGGTGTAGTACAGCAGGTAGAAGCCGATAGCCGTGGCGACGCCGCGGGAGATGACGGTCGCGACGGCCGCACCGGCGACTTCGAGGCGGGGGAGCGGTCCGACGCCGAAGATGAGCAGCGGGTCGATTGCGAGGTTGATGATGACGCTGATAAACATCACTCGCATCGGCGCGCGCGTGTTGCCGTAGCCGCGCATGAGCGCGACGAAGACGAAGAAACCGAACACGAACGGCAGCCCCAGGAAGAAGATCTGGAGGTACTCCGCCGCGAGCGGGATGATCGCCTCGTCGGTCTGCGGGTCCGAGGGCAGTGCCTCAAGCATCGGGACGGTGAGGAAGTAGCCGAGAATTCCGAGTCCGACGGCAACAAGCGAGATGAACGACAGTGTCTGGCCAGCGATGATGCCGCCCTCATCACTATCTGCACCCGTGTGCTGGGCGATCAAGATCGCACCGGCCGTCGTAAAGCCGCTGCCGACTGCGATCAGGAGGAACAACAGCGGGAACGCAAGGCTCACCGCACCGACCGCGTCGCCTGAGAGTGCGCCGAGCCAGATCGTGTCGCCCACGTTGTAGGCGACCTGCAGTAGCTGGATGACAACGAGCGGCCAGGCCAGCTTGAACATCGGACCGACAAGCTCCCCCTCGGTGAGAGAGTCATCGTCCGAGTTCTCACTGGAGGACATACCAGATCACAAACGTTCAGCACACTTGACCACTTGGGAGATGTGGTATCGTGTTGCACCGATACACGCACACGCAAGGAATCTGCTTGGGAGACCCGGATCGTTTACAGTGATTCACTGCGCATGTGCCTGCATGACCATCGGCGTCATCGGCGGCAGCGGCATCTACGAGGCACTGCCACTCGAGAACACTCGAACTGAGTCGGTCTCGACACCCTACGGCGAGCCCAGCGAGGACGTGACACTCGGCGAACTCGCCGGGAACGAGGTCGCGTTCTTGCCGCGCCACGGTGAGGACCACCAGCACACGCCGACGGATGCACAGTACCGCGCGAACATCTACGCGCTCAAATCCGTTGGTGTAGACCGCGTCATCTCGACGAACGCAGTCGGAAGTTTGCGGGAGGACCTGCCGCCACAGACGCTCGTCGTCCCGGACCAGACGTTCGACCGGACGAAACACCGCTCGCCGACGTTCTTCGGCGACGGTATCGTCGTTCACATGGGCTTTGCCGAACCGTACTGTCCCGCGATGGTCGACCACCTCGCGTCCGCGGCCCAGACGGCGACGGACGCGGAGACGAAAACCGAACAGGGCGGCACCTACGTCTGCATCGAGGGCCCACAGTACTCGACGCGCGCCGAGAGCGAGTTCTACCGCGACCAGGGCTGGGATATCGTCGGTATGACGACGATTCCAGAGGCCAAACTCGCCCGTGAGGCCGAACTGAGCTACGCGACCATCGCAGGCATCACCGACTACGACGTCTGGAAGCAGGACAGCGAGGTCACACTCGAAGAGGTACTCGAGAACGCCGCGGCCAACCAGGAGTCGATCAACGCGGTGATCGAAGCGGCGATTCGGACGATGCCCGAGGATTTCGAGAGCGACGCCTGGAGTGCACTCGAGGGGACGATTAACACGCCGACGGAGGCGATCCCGGACGAGACGCGCGAGCGGGTCGATCTCCTTGTTGGCGAGTATCTAGAAGAGTAGCGTCTTGGTGGCTGGCACCTGGTGACAGAGACGATTCGTCTCCTTTCGTCTTCTCATGCCGACGCGTTCTTTCCCTCTCGGTTGGGGGTTCAGCGAGTGTGAACAGTGTCTCACTGGAAATTGGGGAAGTTACGACTACAGTCAGTGTAGCGGGGCTGTAATGCGTGGTTTCAACGGAAGCGAAGTCCCAATTCGTCCTCGGTGTCGCCGTGAACGGCCGCTTTGTGTTGCTGAACCAATAACTTCGCCGCCTGATCGATGGTCTGGTCAGCGCCACCGCTCGCGACCGAGGCTCTCGACGCGCAACAGACCGTTAGCCGACACCAGTTGCCTTCTTTAGCAGTGTGAGCGTGTTGTCAGCGGTCACCATCGGTGAACGTTCGTACTCACCAGTGAGTTCGACCTGCACTAATAAATCGACACTGCGCCACATCGAGTTGAGAAGACACGCGAAGGCGAAGTAGAAGAACCGCAACACGAAGTTCTTCGAGGTCGTCGCGGCCATGAATCGCTTGATGGTCCGGTAGCCGCGTTCGATCGCCCAGCGGTAAGCGTACTCGGCGAGGTGACCGCTTCCACGATTCGACATGAACACCGAGTACTGCCGATAATCGTCGTGTTCCGAGCGCTCGTTTCGGCGGTAGACGAGCGTGGTCTCGTGCCATTCGTCGTTGCCGAGATGGAGTTTGCGGTCGATGACGTAGCGGTCCTGTTCAACCGCGAGCAGTCGTTTTGCCTGCTCGCGCTCGCTGGTGTACATCCGCTTGGGGACGATGTACGACAGCCCGCGCTGTGAGATGGCTTCCAGGACGTGCTGGCTGTCGAACTCCCGATCCATCAGTACGTTGTCGATGTGGACGAGTTCCTGTGCTGAGTTCAGGAGGTCCTCTACGATATCGACGCGACTCTCGCCCTTCTGGACGGGGCGAGCGTCGAGAACGAGTGGGACGGCGTTCCCAACCAACTGAATCGTCGCCCACTGGTAGGCGTACTCTCCTGACCGCTCTTTGGTGCCGATAATCTCGTCTTCATGCCCGGAGCGGTCGCCGGTGAAGGGGTCTGCCTCAGTGATGTCGATGGCGACGATTCCTGCGCCATGATATGCTTCCGTCTCTTCGAGGCGATCAAGCAATCGCTGGATTGCCCCCCGGTACATCGCTCGAATCTGGTCGATAGAAAGCCGCCGAATGTGTTTCCGGTGAATGTGACCGAGGGGCGTCCGCTCACGCTGAGACTCGTAGACGAACCCGCGATCCCCCTCATTTGCAGCCAGGTTCTCCCGGAGGCCCAGATGCGTCTGGAGGTCCCAGAAGGCGTGCTCGTGGATTTCACAGCCCTCGCCACGTGGCAACGAGAATGCCGGGTAGACGATCTCGTTGACGTGGTCGGTGACGACCTCGGTCTGTTCGAGAACCACGCGGTCAGTGAGTGGTACCTCGTCCGTAGTCTCGTGGCGGTGGGTCGTGTGTGCTGGCTCATGGGGGACGTCGACGCCTGCGCGGTCGGCGGCAAAGAGAATCGTCCGAGCGGCCGTCTCGATGGTCTCTCTGAGGTCGGTGCTGAATCGTTCGTGCCAGCTTCGCCACAGCGTCGACTGGACGGGTACCGAATCGAGTCCGAGTTCGCTGCGGAGATGTGAGTGGTTTCTGAGATACTCGATGAGCGCGGTCTCGTAGTCCCAGCCGTGGAGTGCTTTGAGCAGGAACACCCGGACGAGTGGCGTCATCTCGTAACGCGTTGGTCCGGTGTAGCCGTCGTGGGGCTGGAAATCCATGTACGCGAGTGGCAGGTGGCAGACGAACGCCTCGACGCAGTCGTGAGCGTCATGCGCGAACCACTCGCTGGCGACAGTACGGACGTCCTCTTCGAGGGCTGGGAGTGACTGGCGATCATACAGTGGAGTCGACCGATACGCAGGCCAGTCGTGGTACGAGGTCTCAGTAAGGGCTCGAAAAACATCGCATCGAGCGGTTCGGAGCGCCCTTGCTTCCCCTACGATGTCCTCTGCCGGGATTCGTCCCCGATCAATGGTCATATGTCTGGCCGGTAACTAACCATGGGGTCCCTTCTCGAATCAACCAAGAGAGTAGGATGCTCACTGTCCTATTCGGGGTTACTCGCCGGCGGCTGAGCCGTCTCGCGGTGGATGAACTTCTCTTCCTCAATGTTGTCAACCGCTGGCAGACGGCGTAAGTGTGGTCGAGCAGTGAAGTAGAGGCTGACGAACGCAAAGCTGAATGCAGCGACTGCCATCGTCGGAACGACCCCGAAGGTACTCCCCGCAACACCTCCGAGGAGCGACCCGAGCGGGACCGTGAGTGTCGCTACGCTCGCGTCAACGGACGTGACCCGGCCAAGGAGATCCTCGGGAGTGACCGTCTGTATGAGTGTCTGGCCCATCACGTTCGTGACACCCATCGGAACTCCTGTTAGAGCGAACAGGACCACTGTCAGTGCCGGCCACGGTGAGTAGACCGCGACGAACCACGTGACGAATCCGATTCCAAGTCCGATGATTCGGATTGCGCCGTACCTGATGTGGGTCAGTCGAGACGCGATCAGCGCGCCGGTGAGTCCCCCGGCCCCGATGGCCCCGAGTAAGGCTCCATAGAGTATCGAGCCACCACGAGCAGCGGCGAATCCTGGGAGAACAGCGAGCATCACACCGGTGCCGAAGTTGGTGACCGCTGTGGTGAGCATCATTTCGGTGAATACTGTTCCTTGGAGCCACTGTACTCCCTCCCGGAGGTCGGACAGATATCCGGAGACATCGATGTCAGCCGTTTCGTTGGTCGTCTCGGACCGCTCGGGAACGGTAACACCGACGAACGAGAGAACCGCGATGACGAACGTGATTGAATTGAGAACGAACAGCGAAACCACTCCAATGAGCGCAATGAGGACACCACCGAGGGCATCGAACACCATATTCGTGCCCTGATTGGCAAACGAGAACGCAGAGTTGGCACGAGTCAACTCGCCCTTCTCGACGATTCGAGGAAGCGCCGCGTTCTGAGCTGGATACACGAATTGGTTCAGAAATGAAAGGAGAGGAATCGTCAGCAACACCAGCCCGACAGTGAGCCGGTCGAAGTAGGCCGCAACAGGTATCGAGAGGATGAGAACGGCCTGAATGAGTTGTGTCCAGACAAGGGTTTGGATCAGCGGCCATCGGTCGACAAGCGGCCCGGAGATGAACTGCAGTGCTGGTGGCAAGAGAAGTAACGCTCCGGCGAGACCCGTATAGAAACTTGACCCCGTGAGGTCGTAGACGAGCCATATGCCAGCAATCGTGTAGAGGCTATCGCCCGCGTTTGTGACGAACCGCCCGAACAACAGACGGAGAAAATCCCAATTGTTCCAGAGAGACAAGCTGTCTGCGTCTGTTGTGGCTACTGCCTCTTGTTGCTGGCTCATGGCCACCTCCTCGACGAAACGTACGGCCGTAGATTATCGGCAAGTGTGAGCGAACGTCGATTACTGCTGGGATTGTAGCTGTGGATTCGGGTGGCAGGAGAGGAGACAACTGGTAGTCTATCGACTGATGCTGGCTCGTTGGGCGAATCGATTCGGCGTCCAGAGAGTGTCTGATCGGCGGTGATCAGAGACCCGGCGGCGGTCTGCATTTGTATTGATGTTCATGCTGAGTAAGTGCGACTACGGAACCCGTAGTGGAGTGAGACGACCCGGGAGCTGCTGCTATCCGGCCGTCGCTACGCGGTTGCGACGACTGCAACGAGAGGAATGAACGGACGTGCAGCCAAGTGGGTCATAAGACGGAACTGAGTGATTCAACACCGGTCAATTTCTTATATGTATCGGTTGAACACAGTTACCCGTCAGTAGATGACTCAGCTTGTAGACTAGAATCGGGAGGATCCTGCTACAGTGATACGCATTTCGCTCTGCATTGAGCGCACCGGTCACAACTTCCAGGAAATTGATACAGAACACGCTGCCCTTGTGAGCCGATACGTCGCTCGTCCAGTAGTTATGATACTCGCGATAGTAATCAGAGTTTCAGAACTACTGACACCAGTTGATAAATACTGAAGTCGGATTCCGTTAGAATACTAACTATGTCGCAACGCCCGACACAATCCCCGTGCGATAGCGACAATCAAACGACTGCCTCCGCGCTTCGCTCCCGACGATCGGTCCTGTACGGTGGCGCAGCAGCCACAATAGTCGCCATGGCTGGTTGTCTCGACGGACAGCAGTCGAGCGAGGACGAGAACGGTTCCGTTGACGACGAGGATAGCAGTGGAGACGATACAAGCGGTGAGAGCGACGAAAGCGAACAGGATGAACTCGAGGACGAACTGTTCGCCGTGCTAGATGACTTCTTCGAGGCCTCTGCGGAGGGTGACCTCGAAGCGATCGACGACGTAATGCACAGTCTGAACCCGCTCAACCCGGCTCAGTGGGAGGAAGACGGCTGGGAATATCAGGGCGGCAACGGCGAGGTGCCGTCTCCGTTCGAGGGTGAAATCGTGATCGCAGATGGAACCGTCGACGACGTGCTTGAACTCGAGGACGCCACGTTCTGGTTCGCGGAGATCGATCTGGAAGCCGAAATCGGTGACGAACAGATTGCGCTCGTCAGAGCCGACGAGGGGTGGCTTGAAGCCGAGGCGGAGACGCTTGCAGCTGATGGAAGTGGCGAGACCAGCGAGGGTGACGAGGATGAGGACGAGGTCGGTGTCTCATACGACTTTGACGATGACGAGATCGAGGAGATCACATGGGCGTTGGTGACCGAGGACGACGAGTGGCGACTCCTCTTTATGGGGACCGAAGATGAGGTACCCGAGGACCCGACCGAGGTGTTCGAAGACGAAATTATCGACGAAGAGCAGGACGTCATCGCGAACATCGACTGGGAGTACGAACAGGACGATCAACCCGAGGACGCCGAAGAGAACGACTTTTTCGACGACATCGAGCTGGCCCGCGTCGAGTTTACGGACGAGCCTGGTCTCGAAGCGGATGCCGTTCGTGCCGAATCGACGATCGAGGGCGGCCACTTCGAGGTCGAGAACGGCTGGTCTGGTTCCTGGGGGACCGTCACCTACCATCCTGAGGGCGACCAGATCCTCGTCAGGATCGCCCAGGACGGTGACGAGACGATTGTCCACCGGGAGCACTACCTACCCTGAGGCGGTCTGGTGGAGCTGGCGGACTCTCGTGTGAACGCAAACGCGGCCTCAGGTCGACTCACGAGGCGTTCAAATCCGTCACTGCCAGCTGCCAGTAGCCATCGTATTCAGCCCCTCCGTCATCAGTCCCGGATCGCCTTTACAGATCAATCCGCAATCGCTTCTTCGGGCTCTGCCTCGGGTGTCGCCTGCTGAACCCAGAGATCACCGAACAGTTCGTCCTGTTCGAGCGTGAGACGACCGCGGTGGGCCAGAAAGAGCAACGCAAGATAGGTCATCACGCGCGAGCCACCTTCCTCGTCGATCTCAGCGTACAGCACTTCATCACGTCCGTTCTCGTAGTGCTCCTCGAGTACGGCTTCGACGTCGTCGATCACCGTCTCGATGTCTTCCTCGTGGGTCGTATGCGTCACGTCGTCGCTCGTCGGCTCGTCATCGACCCGGAAGTCGTCGCCCGAGTGGTAGCTCAGTTCCTGCATCCCGCGGTCGTAGCCCTGCGGCGAGTCGCTCGTATCGTAGCTTCGGGACTCCTTCCACCAGGTGCCACGCTCTGCGCTGCGGAGTTCCCGAACCAGTTCGTCGAGCGTCTCCGGTTTTCCGCGGACGTGCTTGCGCTCGAGTCGGCGCTCCATTTCGGCTTCGAGTCCCTCAACGGGGTCGAACCCGGGTGCGCCGTCCTCGTCGGGCGCGCCGCCACCGTGGCCCATCGGCCCGTCGTCGGCGAACGGAGCCTCCCACGGCGGCAGTTCCTCTTCCTCGGGTTCGTCCGTGGCGAACAACTCGTCACTTTTCATCCGGAGGAGGACACTCGCGTAGAACAGCGCCCGGCCGGAGGTCCGCAGATCGGCGTCGTCGAGCGCCGACAGGAACTTGTCCGTCACCCGGACGACGTCGATGTCCCAGGGGTCGATTTCGCCGTCCTCGGCGAGCTGCACGAGGAGCTCGACGGGTTCGACCTCGTTTTCGTCTTCGCCGTCCGCGCCATCCCCGTCGCCAATTCCCTCTTCCACCGCAGACGACGGTTCAGACGAAGATGCGGACTCGGTGAACTCGAGTACCGTTCCCTCGTCGTCCTGGTTGTCGTCGGACGCTCCCGGAGGTTCTCGGTCTTCGTGGCCGGCGATCTGAAGCGGAATGTCGTCGCCGCCGTCGGTTCGGAGTTCCCCGCTCGATTTTCCGGAGTCGCGTAGCGACTCCCTGCTCGCGGCGTCGCCGCTCGCACTTTCGGAGGGCCCCTGCGTCGCCGTTGGCTCCTCGGGCCCCTCGCCCTGCTCGCGGGTCGCTTCGCTCCCCGCTCGCATATTCGAGGAACTACGTTCCTCGCTAGTCATCAGCCGGCACCCCTTCACTCAAATCGATCCCCGTCACGGCACTCACGTTGTCGTCCTGCATCGTCACCCCAATCGCGCGCTGGGAGCGATCGAGCATCGCCGAGCGGTGTGAGACGACGACGAACTGGGCCTGCTCGGCCAGTTCCTCGACCATCTCGCCGATCCGCTCGGCGTTGACCGCATCGAGGAAGGCGTCGACCTCGTCGAGCGCGTAGAACGGTGCCGGATTGTGCCGCTGGATCGCGAAAATGAACGCCAGCGCGGTGAGGGACTTCTCGCCACCAGACATCGCATCCAGGCGCTGAATCGGTTTGTCGCCCGGCTGTGCCTTCATCGTCAACCCACCCTCGAACGGGTCGTCCTCGTCTTCGAGGTGCAGCGTGCCGGTCCCCTCCGAGAGCTTCTCGAAAATCTCCGTAAAGTGTGAGGAGATCGCCGTGTAGGCGTCCATAAACGTCTGTTTTTTCTGGGTCTCGTACTGCTCGATCCGGTCGCGGATCCCCTCCGCTTCCTCGACGAGCGTCGCGCGACCCTCCTCGAGTTCGTCCAGATCGCTGCGGACCTCGTCGTACTCGTCGATCGCGAGCATGTTGACCGGCTCCATTGCCTCCATGTCGGCCTGCAGGAGCTCGATCATCTCGAGGACGGTCTCGTGATCGGGCACGTCCTCGGGGTCGTAGTCGCCGACCTCGGCTTCGAGGCTCTCGATCTCCCACTCCAGGCTGGTGACGCGCTCGCGTTTGTCCTCGAGTTTGCTCTCGACGGCGTTGACGCGATCCTGTTGCTGGTCGCGGTTCGTGCGGGCCTCGGAGAGTTCCTCCTTGAGGTCGCTGCGTTCACCTTTCAGCTCGGTGAGTTCGGCCTCGAGTTCCTCGACGGCCTCGTGTTTCGCCTCGAGCGTCTCGCGCTTCTCGGCGATTGCGTCCTCGTGCTCCGAAATGCGGTCTTCGTGCTCGGCCTTCCGGTTCTGGGCCGTTTCGATGTCGTCGTGGAGGTCTTCGATCGCATCCTCTGCGTACTCCTTCTCGAGTCCAAGCTCGTTGAGTTTGCCGTCGAGATCCGCGATCGTGTCCTCGCGGTCGTCGATCTCGCTCTCGAGCTCCTCGATCTCGGCGGTGAGTTCCGGAATCTTCGAATCTGCGAGCTCAGTTTCGAGCTCGTCGATGTCGGCCTCGATAACCTCGATCTCCTGTGTTTTCTCGTCGATCTCGGCGGCGATTTCGTTCATCCGTTCGTCGACCGACTCGCGCTCCTCGCGGAGTTCTTCGAGTTCACTCTCGAGTGTCTCGATTTCGTCCTCGATGGCGTCGCGTTTCTCGTCGAGGGACTCGAGTTCGCTCTCGATCGAGCGTACCTCGTCTGCGGCGTCGGTCTTGCGGTCGCGGGCGTCGTCGAGTCGGTCCTCGACGCCGCGAAGGTCCTCACGGAGCGATTCGCGCTCTTCTTGCAGATCCGTGATCTGCTTGGCGACGCGCTCGAGTTGGCCTTCGCCGCCGCCGGTGAACGAGTAGCGCGAGCCCTTTCGGGAGCCGCCGGTCATCGCGCCGCTCTTCTCGACCAAGTCGCCGTCGAGGGTGACCATCCGGTAGTCGCCCATGTACGAGCGGGCGGTCTCGATGTCCTCGACAACGAGGGTGTCACCGAGGACGTACGAGAAGACGCCAGCGAACTGGTCATCGAAGTCGACCAGGTTGTACGCGAAGTCGACGACGCCCGGATCGGTCGGCGCGTTCGGGAGCCGGCGCTGGCTCATGTCCGTCAGCGGGAGAAAGGTCGCCCGGCCCGCGTTTCTGGACTTCAGGTGCTCGATACACTGCTGGCCGACCACGTCGTCGTTGACGACGACGTTTGCGAGCCGACCGCCGGCGGCCGTCTCACAGGCCACGGCGTACTCGCCGGAGACGTTTCCGAGCTGGGCTACTGCGCCGTGGACGCCGTTGATCCCCGAGTTCAGGATCGTCGTCACCGCGCGACCGAACGAGGAGTCGCCGCTCTCGCCCGCGTTGGCCTCGAGTTCGGCGTACTCCTGCTGTTTGGCCTGGATTTTGTCATCCAGTTCGTCCATCTCGGACTGCGTGCGGCGTTTCTCCGCTTTGAGATCGTCGACGACTTCCGAGATATTCGTCCGATTCTTCTCGGCCTTCTCGAGTTCCCGTTCGAGATCGCTGCGTCTGTGCTCGAGTTCCGGCAGTTCCTCGCGTCGCTCCTCGATCGTGTTTTCTTTCTCGCTGATCGTGTTCGAACGGCGACGAGCCTCGTCGAGCAGGCGGTCTTGCTCGCGCTGGCGGTCGTTCTTCTCGGTTTTTGCTGCCTCCAAATCGTCCTTTCGCTCCGCGAGGTCGGCCTTGAGTTCGTCGAACTCGGTGTCGACGGCGTCGATTTCGGCTTCAAGTTCGTCCCGTTTCGTCTTTCGCTCCTGGATTTCCGTCTTGAGCTGGGCCTTCTCGAGTTTGTGCTCGCGCATCTCGTCCTCGAGTTCCTCGATGGTCTCTTGCTTGCGATCGATCTGGACGAACGCCTCGCGTCGCGTGGATTCGGCGTCCTCGATCTGTTCCTCGCTGGCTTCGATCTTGTCCTCGAGTCGAGAGATTTCGCCTTTGATCTCCTCGATTTCGCTCTTGATCCGGAGCTGTTCGTCCTCGCCCTTGCGCTCGATTTCGGCGTTCAGATCCTCTAAGTCCTCCTGTAGCCGGACGACTTTCCCCTGGCGCTCGTCGAGTTCGCGCTGGAGATCTTCGAGGTCGGATTCAAGGTCGTCGACAGAATCTTCGGCTGACTCGAGTTCGGCGCGCTTCTCCTCGAGTTCGCTGGCCTTCTTGTAGCCCTCGTACTCCTCCTTCTCGCGGCGGAGCCGCCGGTAGCGCATGGCCTGCCGGCGCTCGTCTGCAAGCTGGTCGAGGCGGTCGCGTTTCTCTTCGATGCGGAGTTCGGCCTCATCGATGCGCTCCTCGACGATTTCGAGTTCCTCGAAGGCGTCTTCCTTCTTCGCGTCGAACTCGGCGACGCCGGCGATTTCGTCAATAATCTCTCGCCGAGCGTGTGGCGTCATGTTGATGATCTCGGTCACGTCGCCCTGCATGACGACGTTGTAGCCTTCCGGAGTGACACCGGCTTGGGCGAGCAAGTCCTGAATGTCGGAGAGATTGACCGCCCGGTCGTTCAGGTAGTAGTAGGAGTAGTAGTTGTCCTCGGTTTCTTTGACCCGGCGGCGGATTCGGATCTCGTCGATGTCACCAACGTCCTCGCTGCCCGCGGCGTTGACGACCTGTGACCGTGAAAGCGTCTCGTCGGAGTTGTCGAGAATGACCTCGACGATGGCTTCGCGCGGGCCGGCAGAGTCCGAGCCGTCCTCGTGGCCGGGGTTGTAGATGAGGTCAGTAAGTTTCTCCGCGCGGATGCCGCGGGTCCGTGCCAGTCCGAGCGCGAAGAGGACGGCGTCGATAATGTTCGACTTGCCCGAGCCGTTCGGCCCGGTGACGACGGTAAAATCCTCGTAGAACGGAATCTTCGTTTTTCGACCGAAGCTCTTGAACTTGTCCAGAACGACTGCCTTGATGTACATTTGTTGTCCGGGCCCTCCGTGCCGTCGGGGCTCGCAATCGGAGACGACCAATGCGTTGGCGGTCGAGTCGGCCGACAAGCGGCCGCCCTCAGTTACTGGTCTCCGACTGCGAGACGCCGTACGCCGTGCAGTTATGCGACAATAATATCGTCGCTACCTGAGTCTTCCGCTTCGTCACCGGACTGGGCGTCCTCCGCCGCGCTGGTGTCGGCGTCCGCCGTCGCCTCTTCGACTTCTTCCGGTGCAGCTTCAGGCGTCCCTTCGATCTCACTCGTTCCCGTCTCGTTCTGGCGGCGCTCGGGAACGCGCGTCGGCGTCTCCGTATCGAGTTCGGCTTCGAGAACGCGAATTCGCTCTTTGGCTTCGATAAGTTCGTCGGTCAGTCCCTCTACGGTCGACTCGAGTTCGGCGACCGTCGATTCGAGCTGCTCGACGCGATTGTTCGACATACGTTCTAGGCCTGTTGCCTGGCACATAAACGTACGTCAGACACACTTTCATATTTTGGCACGTTGCTGCGAGCCCGAGAGTTACGAACAACTCTGGCCTGAAATGCAACGACACAGTCAGGAGCGCTCGCTGCTGTACGCCGGGAGTGGCGAGACGACCTGTTGTTTGATAGGGTGGTGACGAGAACGTACGAGTGAGAGTCACGATTACGATGACAGCGAACACGAGCCTCGACGATGTCGACGAAATCGTCCACGAACCTAGCCAGGAGTTCGTCGACGAGACGAACGTCGCCGAGTTCATGCAGGCCTACGGGATCGGGGGGTATGAGGAGCTGATCGAGCGGACGACGACCGACCTCGAAGCGGAGCCTGAAAGCGGCATCGACTGGTTCTGGGACGAAATCGTCGACTACCTAGACATCGAGTTCTACGAGGACTACAACGCCGTCCGAGACGACAGCGGAGCACAACGTGCCCCGGAAAACGCGAACGGTGAAACCGTGAGCCGCGATGGGCCGCAGTTCACCGACTGGTACCCGGGTGGTGAGCTCAACGTGGCACACAACGTGGTCGATCGCCACGCCGCCATCGACGAGGAGCGCCGAAACAAGGTTGCAACCATCTGGGAAGGCGAAGACGGCAACGTGCGGGAGGTTACGTACCACGAACTCCGCCGGCAGTCGAACCAGGTCGCGAACGCGCTGGAACAGCGCGGCATCGAAACGGGCGATACGGTCGGGCTCTACATGCCGATGGTGCCGGAGGTCGTCTCGATCCTCTATGGCTGTTTCAAGGTCGGTGCGATCGCGGTCCCGATCTTCTCGGGCTTCGGCGTCGACGCTGCGGCGACCCGCATCGCGGATTCAGAGTGCTCCGTCCTCTTCACGGGCGACGGCTTCTATCGCCGCGGCGACCCGGTTTACCTCAAGGGCGCAGCAGACGACGCGATCGAGGAGGCGGGCTACGTCGAGGACACCATCGTCTTCGACCGCCTCGGTGCGAGCGAAGACACCAGCGAGCACGAGATTCCGTGGAACGACGAGCGTGACCAGTGGTGGGCCGACGCCGTTGATCCGCAGTCCGACGAGTACGAGACGAAATCGGTTCCCTCGAGTCAGGAGTCTATGCTGCTGTACTCCTCCGGCACCACCGGCAAACCGAAGGGCATCGTTCACACCCACGCTGGCGTCCAGGTCCAGTGTGCCAAGGAGGTTTACTTCGGGATGGACCTGAAGCCCGCGGACCGATTCTTCTGGGTGTCGGATATCGGCTGGATGATGGGGCCGTGGACCCTCATTGGGACCCATACCTTCGGCGGCACCGTCTTCATGTACGAGGGCGCACCCGACCACCCCGAGCCGGACCGCTTCTGGGAGATGATCGACCGCCACAAACTCACTCAGTTCGGCATCTCGCCGACCGCGATCCGTGCCCTGCGAAAGCACGGAGACGAGCGGCTAGAGGGTCACGACCTCTCCTCGCTGCGCATCCTCGGTTCGACCGGAGAGCCCTGGGACCCCGAATCCTGGCGCTGGTTCTACGAGAACGTTGGCGGCGGCGAGTGCCCGATCATCAACATCTCCGGCGGGACCGAAATCTGTGGCTGCTTCCTGATGCCGATGCCGACCGAGCCACTCAAACCCTGCACGCTCGGCGGGCCGGGTATTGGTATGGATATCGACATCGTCGACTCCGCCGGTGAATCTGTCACGGACGAGCACGAACGCGGCTTCCTCGTTGCCCGCGACTCCTGTCCCTCGATGACCAAGTCGCTCTGGTCGGGTGACGAACGCTACCTGAACGAGTACTGGTCGACGTTCGAGGAGCCGCCGATGTGGGACCACGGCGACTGGGCCCAGAAAGACGAGGACGGGTTCTGGTTCCTCCACGGCCGCGCCGACGACGCGCTGAACGTCGCCGGCCGCAAGGTCGGCCCCGCCGAAGTCGAGGGCGCGCTCATCGACCACGACGCGGTCAACCAGGCCGCCGCCATCGGCGCGCCGGACGACACCACCGGCACCGCCGTCGTCACCTACGTCATCCTCGAGGACAGCGTCGACGAAACCGACAACCTCCGCGACGAGCTCCGGGGGCAGGTCGGCGAGGAACTCGGCAAGCCGTTCCGTCCGCGCGAAATCCTCTTTGTCGACGAGTTCCCGAAAACGCAATCGGGCAAGATCATTCGCCGCGCTATCGAGGCGACATATACTGGTGAAGAACTCGGCGACATGAGCAGCATCGAAAACCCGGACGCACTGACTGCACTCGAGTCCGCTCGCTGAGCGACCCTCATTCGCGGTACAGTTTGTCGTATCGATTCAGGCCGTCGTTCTCCCATTGCTCCATCGACAACAACTAAATCAGTTGTTTCTGAATCGACAGGTGACGATGCTCTCTCGACGACAAACACTCGCACTCGGTGCCACGCTGAGTACGACGGCACTCGCTGGTTGTACCGTCCTGCGCTCCGACCCCGAATATCTCACGCTGAACTTCCTGAACTTCGACTCTGATCCGAACACGTTCGCTGTCGAAATTCTTCAAGCCGACACCGACCAGCACAGCGATGCCGTCGTGCTCCGAGAACAGTACGAGCTCGAGACGCCGCCCGAGGACCGTGTCGCGGATCAGCACACCGAGGAGGATCTCCTAGAGAGTGACCGGTATCTCGTTCGGGTTCACCTCGACAACGCGCCAGCGACGAGAGCGACCTACCAGTACTATCCCGACTGCGGAGCGAGTGAGACTGCCTCTGACGAATTATTCATCGAAGTTCGAGCCGAACGCGAGACTAGTGATCGCTATATCGAATTTAAGCAAGCAAGTGTACTAGCAGTCCCGGCTGGTTCTAACACCTAGTTGGACTGCCCCACCAGAACGAGTGAAAGCGGTCGATCAGCATTGAGACAGTCTGAAGCCACTTTTCGACGTGGTTTCAGTCGCTGTAGTCGAGGTGACCACTCAATTCGTGACGAGCAAGGGCAGCCAGATAACCGCCAGCATCGACGAGAAATTCTGTCTTGTCGATATCGTGTTTTTCGGTGAGTCGGTGCAGGAACGCCGCCGCAGGATTGGTCCCGTGCCGGCTGAAGACGTCGATTTCCAGCCAAAGCTTCGACTCTGTATCGATCGCGGCGTACAAACACTTTTACTCACCGTCCACCTCAATCTGCTTCTCATCGACCGCGACCCGCCGACAGTGTGTGCGTCCTGTTCCAAATTGCGCCGTGAGAACGGTCAACACCGAGTAATTCGAGTACTGCAACAACCTCTCGAACCAACAATCACATCGAAGGCAGACGCACCCCGAACACCCTAACGGGTGTCGGGATGCGCTCGTTCCCCCGAACCTCATCACAATCCACGTCTACGGTCTCTCTGAGCAGGTTGGCGAGTTGCATGAGCACTTCTCGCTACCACCTGCTCAGTCCTCAAACTCTCATCTAGACAGTGCCTTTGGATATCGATCAACGGCACAGCAGACTTTCTTAGACGGTGGTATTATTGTTCGTATCATTCATGTTATATGCGGACGTCATAAAAGTCCACGGCCGCCTCTGAAATCGTGTCCCAGTCGTCCTGACGTGCGTCCCACTCGACCTCCAACTGGATGCCATTGTCGTCCTTGGTGAGCCAGTTGCAGAAGTTCTCTGGCGAATTGGCTGCGTACGGGCCGTCTGGATCGGCGAGATACACGTCGTAATCATCACCGACGTACGCGTTGATTGTATCTCGCATCTCTTCCCTGTCAGCCTTATCTGCGTCGCCACCAACCGCGATTCCATCTTCTGAGAACCCATGAAAACTGACACAGTGTTCGAATCCTCGGTCTGCAATTTTACCGAGTTCCGGAAACGAATCGGGATGAACGTCAGTTGATGTAATATGCCATCGATCAAATGCCCCACCTCCGCTGCTGAAGCCGGGACACGTCCATTCAGTCACATCGAGTTCGTCAGCTACGTACTCTGATTGCTTGTGCGTCGGGTACTCCATCCAGCCGCCGTGTACTGCGGTAGCAACAAGACGGTCTTCTTCCCCATCGTCCTCAAGAATTTCACAGTATTCATCGTTATTGTCAGCTTCTTCAATTGAATCGATATCGGGATGAGGTCCAATTCTTTTCGCCCAGCCTTCATCACCATCGCTAAAACCCATACGGTCCATGGCATCACGACTCATTTCGACGGTGTTCGAAATATCGATCCTTTTTGAAATAGTGTATAGTCCTGAGTGATAGTCTGCACAGTTATCGCACCCTACCCGAAGCTGTTCTCCCTCATTTCGGTTGAGGGTGTCTAATATATCCTCACTAACTGCACAGTGTTCTTCTTCACCACGGAGATCACTATCACTATCATTAAGTTCGATTGTGATATCTTCCGTTTCTAATTCTGTACTGACTTGGCCAGTAAATTCTGTTCCAGTGACACCAATTCCAATACTGGTGCCAATGGTTTTCAGCATCTTTCGACGTGATATATTATTGAGTTTCATATTCATATGAGGGTTATTTTCTATCCATTTATGCCCTACTAATCATTCATTTTATTCTTTGGGGGGTTGACCTTAGTATTGAAAGATAACTAAATGTGGCGTATCTGAGAAAATGGGCACAAACAACAATGACATGCGTAGAACGTGCGCTTGACCAACAGCAAGTCTCGTAAACCTCCAGCGCGGTCGAACGAGCCATGGGTAAAGTATCGGAGCGATGTAACAGTCGGTAGATACGGTGGGCAGAATTCGGGTTAGAGTCCTTCTTTTACTGAATCTGGTACAATATATCTATCCCGGGAAGTTAGTCGGTGAACGCCGCGAACTGTTTGAGCGCTCGGCCAAAACAGCTATCGCCATTGGAATGCCAGTTTTTCGATTAGGTTTCTCTCAGCATAATCGAGTTGACTGCTCAACCCTAATCGGGAGAGGGAAGTCAGATATCGTAGCCATCGACCAGAAACGCTGCCTCGGAGAGATCGTGTTTCTCGGTTAATCGATGCAGGAAAGCAGCAGGATCCGTGCCTCGTCGTTCGAAGACCTCAACATCAAGAATCATCCGTGAGTCAAGGCCTATTGCAGCATACACCCAAGACCAGTCGCCGTTAATCTTGACATCGGTCTCATCAACCGCGACCCGCGATGGCTTCGATATCGGCGGGTCTGGAACGCTGTCAGCCAGCCAATGTACTCCACTGACAGACCGCTTGATGAGAGCGTTCAACGCCGGTCAAGCGAAGAACCGCTTGTGTCCTTCGGAGCGAACAACCAGTTGCGTGGAGACGGGCGGTGAACACCCTGACGAGTGTCGCCGTCCGCTCGCGTTCCCAAGCTTCATCAAATTCCGCCGCAGAACACCCACTGAACAGGTCTGCGAGCTGCATGAGTAAACCGACTCTACGACCTGCTCACTTCTCAAACCACACTAACTAGACGGTGGCGTGGGAGGATTAGCCGGGCAACAGCCGGGTTCTCACGGTTAGTGTTGATAACCAGGGATCGGTACCGATTGAATGCATGAGTGGCGGGAGCGCTATCCCGTTACGCTTTACCCCCACCGGGCCGAATCGTGGCTCAATGACTGCCCAGACCGTCCAGCAGGGCGACCTCGTAACCGTCATCGGGCTCGAGGTCCACGTCCAGTTGGAAACCGACACGAAGATCTTCTGTGGCTGCTCGACGGACCAGACCGACGAACCGAACGAGAACGTCTGCCCCGTCTGTCTCGGCCTCCCCGGCGCGCTGCCGGTGCTGAACGAGGGTGCCGTCGAAGCCGCCGTCAAAATCGGCAAGGCCATCGACGCTGATATCCCCGAAGAGACCCGCTTCCACCGGAAGAACTACTACTACCCCGACCTGCCCAAGAACTTCCAGATCACGCAGTACGACGAACCGATCTGCGCCGACGGCGACCTCGAAATCTCCGTCGAGGGCGAGCGCCGAACCGTGACCATCGAACGGGCACACTTAGAAGAGGACCCCGGCAGCCTCCAGCACGTCGGCGGCGGTGGCGGCATCGACTCCGCCGACTACACGCTCGTCAACTACAACCGCGCCGGCACACCTCTCATGGAAGTCGTCACCGCCCCCGACTTCCGCAGCCCCGGCGAGGTCCGCGCCTTTTTGGCCGAACTCGAGGAGGTACTCGAGTACCTCGGTGTCTTCGACGCAGAACGCGACGGCAGCCTCCGGATCGACGCGAACCTCTCGATCATTCCAGAGGACGAAATCGAGAGCGACGACGTGACCGAGATCGGTGAAGAGGCACTGGCGGCCGCGAACCGCACGGAGGTCAAGAACATCTCGAGTCACAAGGGTGCGGAGAAGGCGCTTGCCTATGAGGAGACGCGACAGAAGAACGCCATCCAGCGCGGCCGCGCGGTCGAGCAGGAGACACGCCACTGGGACGAGTCCCGTGGAATTACGGTCTCGATGCGTTCGAAGGAAGAAGAGAAGGACTACCGGTATTTCGAGGAGGCAGATCTGCCGCCGCTGCGGGTCTCTCATTGGAAGGGCGAGATTTCGATTCCGGAGCTTCCGTCGGCCCGTCGTGAGCGCTTCCAGGACGAATACAGTCTGAGTGAGGAGGCTGCCTCGAAGCTCACCTCGACGAAGCAGGTGGCTGACTTCTACGAGGACGTTGCGAGCGAGTTCGACCCGGATCTGGCCGCGACGTGGGTTGCGGACAACTTGCTCGGCGAACTCAACTACCGCGACATGGAGATTACTGAGATTGAAAGCCGTCTCGACGAGGTCACCCGACTCGTCGAACTCGTCGCGACGGACGAGATTACGGCGAAGAACGCCCGCGAGACCGTGCTGCGCTCGATGCTGGACGACGGGCGCACGCCGGACGAGGTCGTCGCCGAGGAAGGACTCGGCAAAACAGACGAGGACAAAGTCCAACAGGCGGTCGTCGAGGCAATCGACGAAAATTCCGACGCGGTGGCGGACTACGAGTCGGGTGACGACGGCGCGATCAACTTCCTCGTCGGCCAGGTGATGCAAAAGACCGGCGGCAGTGCAGATCCGGGTGACGTGAACCAGTTGCTGCGAGCTGAACTCGAGTGACGGAGTGACGGTCGGGGTCGAGGAGGGCGCGAGTGATGAGAGTGTGTGCGCGACCGTGTCCGCGACACAACCACAACCGTCGGCGACGACAACGATGAATCCCGTTACGACGTTTTGACGGCGATGCCGGTGCCATCGCCCTGTGGGCTAATGATGGCCGCGAGATCGTCGTGATCGACGAACGTCTCGTTGAACGCCTGAATCGCGGTGACCGACGAGCCGTACTCCGAGTCGGATGGGGCGGGAGTTGTCTCTGTTTCTGCGGCCGCGACCCGACCGCCGCGCAGGAGGTTATCAGCAACGACGAGCCCACCCGTTCGCAGGAGTGGCAGCGAGCCGGACAGATACTCGTCGTACTCCGACTTGATGGCGTCGAGGAAGACAAGGTCGAACGACCCGTCGATTTGGGGAAGCGTCTCCAGAGCAGCCCCTTCGACGATAAAGACGGCTCCGTCGCCGGTTGGCTCGGTGTCAATGGTTGTTGGATCGTCGGTCACTGTAACATCGATGCCGTCGCGTTCGAGATAGTCGACGGCAGCGTCAATTCGGTCGCTGTCGATTTCGGTGGTAACGACATCGGTGCCGGTGCGTGCGACGTGGAGCGTTGAATAACCGATCGCAGTGCCGAACTCGAGTGCGCGGTCGGCGTCAGTTCCGCGAGCGAGAATCGCCTGCAAGCCCGCGACCGAGCGGCTGGCGATGGGTATATTGTCGGCGGCGGCGTGGGATTCCATCTCCTCGACGAGCGTGTCAGCGGACGGCTCCATCGATGTGAGATACTTGGCAGTGACGTCGGTCAGGATGTCCGGCATACTGTGTACGTTAGACAGTAGTTTCGTATAGGTTCTGGTGGAGCAGTCGAAACCTGGTGGGCGGTTCCGGCTGGGGGCGAGCCAAACCACAGTCCGCGACCGACACATTATAGCTGGTCGGTGAGTGGTGTCCCGATATGGATCGCATTTCGCTGGGTAACGACGAGTTCGAAGGACACAACAACGCCTACGTGCTCGCAGACCCCGACAGCGACGCGCTCGCGCTCGTCGACACCGGGATCGCGACCCCCGACATCCGCGCAGACTTCGCGGACGGCCTCGCCGAACGCGGCTACGACTTCAGTGACGTCGACGACATCGTGCTCACGCACTTCCACGTCGACCACGCCGGACTCGCCGGCGAAATTCAGGCCGAAAGCGGCGCGACGGTCTACGTCCACGAGGCCGACGCCCCGATGGTCGAACAGGAGCCCGACGCGCTCGCGGACCTCGACGAGCGCCGACGTGCGTACCTCGACGAGTGGGGCGTCCCCGCAGCGTCGCAGGACGAACTGCTCACCTTCCTCGACGCCTCGTCCGAAATCGAGGGCGAACCTGCAGACGTGACGACGATCGAAGACGGCGACGTACTCGAGGTCGGCGGCCGAACACTCGAGGTGATCCACACGCCGGGCCACGCAGCAGGCCTCTGTTGCTACGAAATCCGGGATGGGCCCGAGACAGCCCATGCGGACGCCGTCGACGACGGTGCCGAGGCGTTCGTCGGCGACGCCATCCTGCCGGTGTACACCCCGAACGTGGGCGGTGCGGACGTTCGCGTCGAACGGCCACTCCAGCAGTACCTCACGGCGCTTCGCCGACTCGCCGACCGCGACTACGACCGCGTCTGGCCCGGTCACCGTGATCCGATCGAGGAGCCAACCGATCGCGCGCTGACTATCGCCGAGCACCACCGTGAGCGAACCGAGAACGTCCTCGACGTGCTCGCCGAGCACGGCCCGGCGGACGCCTGGACCGTCAGCGCCCACCTGTTCGGTGACCTCGAAGGGATCCACATCGTCCACGGGCCTGGCGAGGCCTACGCCCATCTGGATCACCTGCGCCACGAAGGCGTCGTCGAGTTCGACGACGGCGAGTATCGACTCATCGACGATGCAGACGATGTCGAGATCGATCACGTGGTGACGGCCGACGACTGATACTGCCGGACAGAACTATGTAACCGGTCGCGAATTTGCGACCGCTCCACGCCGGAACGGCCGCACGCACGCGACCGGCTTCGTATTTCGTACTGACTCCTATCCGGTAGTATGAGTATGAGCACACTCAGCACTCGACCCGGGAGTCGAACGCCGCTGTCCTCAAATTCCATCCTGAAACGCAGCGACGGCGTCCCGGAACGCATCCGGGATCCGGATCGGCTCCTCCGTTTCGAGATCGACGCCGACGTGCGTGACCATTCCCTCTGCGAGAATTGGCTCGTCCACTCCGTCCGCCTCGTCGCCTGCATCCTCCGCAGTATCACCTCTTGCCACTGCGTCACCACTCACAGCGTCGCCCGACTCGAGTGCCGCATGCTCACGCCTGCCCTCGTCTCGCCCTACCCGTCGTACGCGGTACTCGAAGGTGACACTCGAGTTGCCCAGTTCGACGACGCGGGCCTCGTTCACCAGTCGGTCGCCGAACTGCGCGCCGTCACGATAATTGAGTTCTGCGTTGACGACGTGGATCTGCCAGCCGTCGTCGACCATCTCTTCGTAGCCGTACTCGAGGTCCCGGAGGTACGCAGAGATGGCCTCGTCCTGGAAGGTGAAGTACTCGCCGTAGAAGACGATGCCCTGGAGGTCGGTTTCGGCGAAGCGAACGCGGTTTTCGAAGACGGGTTGGAAGGTCCCGTTCGGTGTGGATTGGTCACTTTCGTTCGGTGTGGATTGGTCACTCATACCAGACTGCGCACTCGGGAGCGCCAAAGGCGTACTGGCTCCGGCAGACGGGACGGCAGTGGCTGGGAATGCCGGCCGTAGTGCTACCCGTCCGGACGATGAGGAATTCATATGGTCAGACTGTCGACGATACTGATCCTCGCCGGCATCGTACTCCTCGTTGCGCCAGTGCCGCCGATCGGCGTCACACTGGGACCAATCGCGCTCGTTCTTGGGATTCTCCTTCGAATTTTCACGGATCTGTGAGGGGACCTGTGGACGTTCACGTATCTGTGAGAAGACCTGTAGACGCGCTACTCGAGACCCCCGTTAGGTCGAGCGTTTATTCCCTGGCCGTCCAATGATGAGGTAGACAGATGCAGTCGACTCCTCGGGTACTCGTCGTCGGCGGCGGACTTGCCGGACTCGTCGCTGCCCGCCATCTTGCGGGTGGTGGCGTCACCGTTTCGCTGCTCGAACGACGCGACACGGTCGGTGGCCGGGTCCAGACGATCGAGCGCGACGGCTTTCGCTTCGACCGTGGCTTTCAGGTGCTGTTTACCGCCTATCCTGCGGTGCAGCGTGAACTCGATCTCGAGGCGCTCGACCTGCGAGCGTTCGCGCCGGGAGCGACGATCGCTCGGCCTGGTCACCGGTCGACACTGTCGGATCCGCTCCGAGAGCCGCGCGCGGCCCTCAGCACGCTGTTCAATCCCGACATCACGGTCGGCGACAAGCGCCGTGTGCTCTCGCTGTGGCGAGAGCTCCGCGGCCGCGAACGCGATCCCGACGCGGTGTTCGCAGCCGACCGAGACGACGACAGTACGATTGACCAGTTCCTTCGCGACCGCGGATTTTCGGATCGGTTCCGCGAGCGGTTCGTAGCCCCTTTCTACGGCGGCATTACCCTCGATCGCTCGCTGTCGACGTCGAGTCGGGTCTTCGAGTACACGTTCGCGGCGCTCGCATCCGGTTCGACCGCGGTTCCCGCTGCGGGGATGGGTGCCATTCCGGCACAACTCACAGACCGCGCCAGAGCGGCCGGTGCGACGATCGAAACCGGATGCGAGGTGGACGCGATCGAGCACCGACAGCGCGACGGGGCCGTCACGGTCTCGCTTGACGACAGCCACAGTGACGGCGGGACTACCGACCGTGACGTCGACGCCGTCGTTGTAGCGGCCGATCCGCCGGCAGCCCAGTCACTCACTGGCGTGTCAACAATCCCGACCGAGGGCCGGGCGTCTACAACTCAGTACTATCGGCTCTCTGGTCGAACCACGTTGGACACTGGTCGTCGACTCCTGTTGAACGTCAGTGACGACGGCCCCGTCCACGTCGCCCCCCACAGCGAAGTCGCGCCCGAGTACGCACCGCCCGACGAGACGCTGCTGAGCGCGACGTACCTCGGTCACCGCGAGGAGAGCGACCAGGAACTCGCGGATCGAACGCAGGCGGCACTCGAGTCCTGGTACCCAGAGCGAGCCGTCGGTGAACTCGAGCCGGTACACACCGACCGTATTGAATTCGCCCAGTTTGCCCAGCCCCCAGGCGTGTACGAGCGGTTGCCGGACGTGCGCGACCCCGAGGGGCCGGTGTATCTCGCCGGCGATTACACGCGCTGGTCGTCGATTCAGGGGGCGATGGAGAGCGGGCGGCAGGCGGCGCGGGCGGTGCTCGAGGACCTGTCGAGGTGATCGGTGGTGACGGCTTCTCAGCCGTCGGTTGGGCGAGCCTTCTGGTTACCCGCGCGCTGCTCGGTATCAGGGGGGACTGTCCCCACGTGGAGCCCGAGCGTTGCCAGGGCGTGGATCCAGATCGGACATCGTTCAGGATTCGTGCCACTGCTCGAGGGTGCCATCGTCGCGGAGCTCGACGACGAGCGTTGCCTCCTCGAGCGAGATTGTGACTTTGGCCCCGCCGTCCTCGAGTAGATCGACATCGCTCAGGTTCACCAGCGAATTCGAACCGAGGTGGGTCGCTGGCGGCTCGAGGTCGTGAGCGGCATACAACGCGCGGACAGCTGGATGTGAAACGAGCAGTTCGGGAACTGGCAGCGGGTAGGACATCCAACACTCCTCACAGGCTGCTGTCGCGTAGACGGTGTCATACTGAAGGATGAATTCGGGGACCGCCTCGTATGGCAGAGAGAGGGTGGCTGGCCCCCAGCAGTACGGACAGACGCCGCGACGAAGCGACTCGACGTGGGCTGCGTGTCGCTGGAGTACGAGATTGACCACCGTCTCGAGCGAGTGGTGGGCGGCAGCGATCGGCGGGACGGGATAGCCCATCGCAACGCCATGATCTGAACAGGAAAGCGTCAGCATGTGGTCGTGGTGACGGGCGAGCAGCGACTGGTCGCAGTGAGGGCAAGACGCGTCAATAGTCGTCTCGCGAGTCGTCGTGTCGTCGTACGTACCACCGCGGATCGCAGTTACGACCTCGAGCGCAGCGATCGTCGGCCGGTACTGTTCGCGCTCCTTGACGACGAACTGATCCTGTAGCTTCCCGAGGTGGTAGCTGAATCGGCTCGTGTCGTCGACGCCGACCTGCTCACAGAGTGCAGTAAAGGAGAGCCACCCGGACGACCACGCCTCGTCGTAGTGGTCGGCCAGTTCGAACAGAATCTCGAGTCGCGTCTCGTCACCGAGGGCTGCGTACGCATCGTTGGGGACGGAATACTCCGGAGGCACGACTCGCGTATCGTCTCCTGTCCGAATAGCTGTTGCGAACCTGTCAACCACCCAACTTAAATGTCATACAGATAACAACTATTGCGTCAGGTTCCAACGACTCAATATGGCTGAGACAGCCCAACAACGTGGTGGTACCGACACTCCAACTGACCGCTCCGGGCGCACTCGAGCACTGGCCGTCGTCGCGGCGCTCAGTCTTGCAGCAGTGCTCGCCAACACCGCAGCCAGCGTCCTCACTGTGCGGATGGGCGACTTCGGCAACGAGAGCCTGGCCCTTGCACGAAATCTGCTTGCAATCCAGTTGTCGTTTCTCGTTGTCGGCGTCGGCTACCTGTGGTACCGACCGGGAATGACGGTACCGGTTCGGTGGCCGACTCGAGACGAATTGGCTCTGGCCGGTGGCGGTCTCGTGGCCGGACTGATCGCCGTGGCGCTCTCGTTTGCCAGTACCGATGTAGTGGTGCCCGCTCTCGAGTTGTGGCCCGATTTCACGGCATATTCGGGGTACGGTGGCTCGTCGGTGTCGGCGTTGGTCCTCGGTGCGGTGCTCTCATTGCTCGTCGTCGGTCCCGTCGAGGAGTTCCTCTTTCGGGGTGTGATTCAGGGGCGACTTCGTGCGGTATTCGGACCGGTCGCGGCCATCGGCCTCGCGAGTTGCGTCTTCGCGTTCTTTCACTTCTATCCGATTCTCCTGCTCGAGGCTCCCGCTGCGGTCGTTGCCCACATGACCGTTTACTACTCCGTGATGGGGGCGATCTTCGGCGTGGTCTACGAACGGACGGGAACGCTCGTCGTCCCGGCGCTGGTCCACGGCGCGTTCAATGCCGTGCTGTTTCTCAGCGCGGTGCCGTTCGCGTAGGCGACAGTATCTCACGAAGGCAACAGTAGCCGTCGACACTTACGGTGCTACAACAGCCGCCGACACTCCCCGAGCGGCGGAAACCACAGCGACTCCCCAGCGCCGTCGTCCCAGACGATCGGGTGGAAGGCGTCCGCATCCGTCACGAGCGGCGACTGAAAGTCACGGGCGCGCATCCCGTTCACCGTCGCCCCACCCGCAAGTTCGGTAAACGCCGGCAGCATCAGCACGTCCGACCCATCGTAGGCCGCTGGTCCAAACAAAAAGCACGGCCTCTTTCGACCCTCGATCGACAGCGCCGGATGATCGTGGCCGACGACGTACAGGTCGGCCTCACGGTCCGGTTCCTCGTGTCCGTGGCAGACGGCAATTGCGGTGGTCTCGTGTTCGTGTTTGTGTTTGTGTTCGTGTTCGTCTTCGTCTTCGTGTTCGAATTCCCACACTGGCTGTGCCTCTCCCTCGAACACCGACGGCAGCATCGAGTCGTGATTTCCCGGCGTTACGGCCAGTGCTGCACCCGCCGACTCGACGGTGGACTCGAGTACCGCCAGTGACTCGGTGACGCCCTGGGGGACGTAGTCGAACGCGTGCAGGAGGTCGCCAGCGACGACGACGGTCGTTGCGCCGGTGTGTTCGAGGAGTGCGGTGAGCCGTGAGCGAATGCTTTCGGCAGCGTCAATGGGCGCGTCGATGGCGGACGAACGGCCGCGACCGAGGTGGAGGTCGGCGATGACGAGGGTCTCGGCGGCGGGAACGAAGGCGGCGCGTGAGCGAACGGAGAATGGGGGTTCGCTGCCGGGAGCAGGTGGGGATGTCACGATCGGTGTCGGCGTGAACGAGTGTTGCTGAGGTGCTGGAGTGCTGGGTGGTGCTGGGGTTGCTGAGGTACTTAGAGTACGTAGGTTGCTGGGTGGTGATCGGGTCAGTAGCTTCTTTGTTTCGTTGGTCTCGTTGGTCTCGTCGACCTTGCTGATCTCGCCGTGTTTACTGGCCTTACTGGTCGAGCGCACTTGGGGCGTTCGCCGGCCGATACTCCTCAACGTCGAGCGCCTCGAAGAGATCGTACTCGTTGCCCGTCAGGACGAAGAGGACGTCCTCCAGCGGTGCGAGGATCTCGGGAACGAGTTTGACGACGAGGTAGGTGATCCCGATGAGCGCGACGACCGACAGCGACTGAGCGATGTAGTTGTGCGCGACGAGGAACGAGACCCGGTTTGCCTCTGCGCCCATGTAGGTCGTCATCAACGAGACGAGCCAGTCCTGCTGGAACCAGCCCCACGGCGAGGCCAGGCCGATGAAGACGTTCCGGAGGAGGTTGAGGAACCAGATGACGCCGATCGCCATCGCGAACGCTGGGACCTTCCGCTTGAGCGGGGCTTTGACCGAGGCGATCAGGCCGCCGAAGATCGCCATGCTACCGATTCCGGTACAGGCGAGGATGATGTACGTCGTTCGGCCGGTCACCGTCTCGTCTGGATCGAAGTTGAATCGACTCTGGTAGCCGTTCGCGCCCTCGTTGATGCCCGGACTGTGGCCGAGCAGTTCCATGCCGTAATGGGTCTGGGCTGCCGTTGTCTCGATCAGCCACGTGCGAACGACCGGAATCGTCTCGACGGGCAGGTAGATCACTCCCATAAGGGCGACGGCTTTCGAGAGTAAGAGGAGCGACTGCCGGCCGGTGTAGAGCAGGTAGGCGACGTAGGTGCACAGCGGGAGGGCAACGACCGTCAGGATCGTCTGCAACGGACTCTGCATTTCGTAGTAGTAGTACGGGAACATCGTGAGCCAGAAGACGCCGAAGACGACCCACGCGGCCGCCGCGAGCCGGCGCGCCTGATCGACGGCACCGGTCCACTGGAGGACGATCGCGGCGAGGAATGCGCCGATTGCGAGCCACGCGAGCACGTCAGTCAGCGGCGAGTCGATGAGGGTCGACGCGAGCGCGGGACCGGACACAGTGCCCGATGCGAACGCGAACACGGATGAAACCGCAGCGTCGCCTGCAAACTCGAGACCGGCAGCCGATACCCCGTCGGCTCCGGCTGATGCGGGCGGCATAGGTAAGCGAATCCGAAGGACTCTCTCGCTATCAACTTGACGCCTCGCGTGCGATGTGTCCGTCCAGTGCCACTATGTCGGTCCTGGTGTTCGCTTCCAGTATCTGATGCCCTGCGGTTTCGCTTGTGGGCGTTCCCATCGAGTCAGACGTATCGAAGCCGTTTTCCCCAGTGCGCCGTTTTGAGACAGTATGAACGGCGGTAGCGACATGACCCTGGCGTTCGAACTCGAGGCGCTCAAGAAGTTCGCCTCGCCGGAGAGTGTCTTCGAGGACGCACGCGGCTGGACCGAGTACATCGGCGTGGTCTCCGAGAAGCCGACCTACGTCGTGACGAACTTCACTCGAAAGAACCGCATCCGACAGGACTTCTTCTCGGGCCCGCGCGGCAAGGCCGAGAGTCTCGAGGGCGTCAAAGACCAGTTCGACACCGAACGCTACGTCTACATCGGCGTCGACGACGAGGACGAACAACTGGCGGAAGACGTTGACTGGGAGTACCTCGCCGTCGACGATGCCGCGGACGCAGCGGACTGGATCCTCGCGACGAACGTCGAGGAGGAAGAAGACGACGCCGAACCGGTTCGAGACGACTGGCCGTAGGCGTCGGCTCGCTTGTTCTGAGCGCGGTTCGCAGTCGCTTATCGGCCCCATCGGGACCTGCTGGTCTCCAAGTCGTCGCCCTTATGCCCAATCCGACCCAACCTCCGTCGATGGCAACTCCCCGCGTCCCGGGTCCCGCGGACGAACGGCAACTCGAGTTACCCTGCGGTGCGACGATCGATCCGCACGATATTGATCTGGGGATGCGCGAGTTCACGTGTCCGGGTGGTCCCGATTCGGACTCGTGTGGGGAAACCCATGCGGTTGTCACTGACGTCCACCCACCGTCTCGGTTCTTCCCGGAGTCGCTCGTGACGATTCTTCAGGAGACGATCGACACGGCGGACGACCTTGGCGAGTTCGGCACGCCGCATCTCATGGGCGTCGTGTTAGAGGAGTTCCCGGAGAAGGTCGTCACGCACGACGCGAGTGACGACGGCGCAGTCGGCTACTCGATGGTCTGGGTGACGGACTTCGACGCGCGGCGACTACACGAGATTATCGTCGAACTGGTCGTCGAACTGATGGAGCACGCGATCAGCCACGCCGAAGACGACACGGCGGTGAGCGAGTTCGAGTCGCAGATGCTCGAGTTCGACGTGAGCGAGTTCGTCGAGCAGTACAGAGCGCAGCGCGATTTCGAGAGCGAGCACGACCGCGCGCTCTGAGGACAGGTAAGGTGAAACTGCTCTAGAGCCCGACGTTCAGCGCGTAGGGCCAGTGGACGCTACTCACGAGGAGGAACAGCAGTGCGCCACCGCTGCCGTAGATATTCTTGAGGAAGTTGTTGAACTCATCCTGTGCGTCCGCGTCGTCGGCGTTCCAGAAGTCGTGCATCGTGATCGCTGAGACGGCGAGGAACACGGCGAGCCCCGCAGCGCCGACCGCAGCGAAGATCCCAAGGACGATCGAGACGCCACCGAAGACGAGCAGGAGACCGCTGAGGAGTACCGACAGCGTGGGTGCTGGAATGCCCTTGAACTCCGCGTAGCCCGACAGTTCCTCGACGTTCAGGAAGTGATTCAGGCCGGTGAACGCGAGGACGCCGCCGAAGAGCAGTCGTGCAACGACGAAAAGTACGTCGGCACCGGGTGCTTCGAACATTAGGCACCCACCTCGAATCTGTGATGGGGTTGGTTGCGAACTCGGATGCAAATAGGGTCAAACACGGTAGCTGATTTCATCGCAGTATCTGGTAGGCACTCAAGCACATATATCAATTCTCGGACATTGGTGTCACCGGCTGACGGGCGTGTTACTACGTGGGGGTCGAACGGTAGGCCGTTCGAATTCGCGACAATATACACCCTTTCCGACATGGAGTGGGGCGGCCACCGACACAGAGCGAGCGTTCGACGCGTTGCGTCGCGTCGGTTTCACGGACGGTTCGAATTTCGAAAAACCATTTCGAGAATCGTATTGTATCGTGGGGCTTATTACGATGTGCGAACTTCGAACGGACAAGACCAATGAGTACGGACCACGACGAGAGCTCAGGGGACGGGCGTACGATCCTGCTGATCGGGAGCGGCCCGATCCAGATCGGGCAGGCCGCTGAATTCGACTATTCGGGGGCACAGGCCTGCCGGGCGCTCCAGGAGGAGGGCGCTCGCGTCGTCCTCGTCAACTCGAATCCGGCGACCATTATGACGGACCCGGAGATGGCCGACGAAGTCTACATCGAGCCGATCACCACCGACGCCATCGCCGAGATCATCCGGACAGAAAACCCAGACGGCGTCATCGCCGGCCTCGGCGGTCAGACTGGCCTCAACGTCACTGCCGAACTTGCCGAGGAAGGGGTTCTCGAGGAGTTCGATGTCGATATCATGGGCACCTCACTCGAGACGATCTACGCGACCGAAGACCGCGACCTCTTCCGCCAGCGCATGGAGAAGATCGGGCAGCCGGTTCCCGGCTCGACGACGATCACACTTGAGGAGGGCGAGTCTGCCACGGGTCTGAGCGAGGCAGACCTGCGCGAGCGAGTCGAGGCCGCCGTCGAGGAAGTCGGTGGACTACCAGTCATCGCGCGCACGACGTACACCCTTGGTGGCTCCGGGTCGGGCGTCGTCGAGGAGATGGACGAACTCCTCGAACGCGTTC
Source organism: Natrialba chahannaoensis JCM 10990 (assembly GCF_000337135.1). Classification (GTDB taxonomy): domain Archaea; phylum Halobacteriota; class Halobacteria; order Halobacteriales; family Natrialbaceae; genus Natrialba; species Natrialba chahannaoensis. The sequence continues at coordinate 65,161 of NZ_AOIN01000096.1, read as the reverse complement.
GCAAGGGGCTTCGCCTCTCGCGCAACAGCGAGGTGCTGATCACCGAGTCCATCGCGGGTTGGGTCGAGTACGAGTACGAAGTCATGCGCGACGCCGACGACTCCTGTATCATCATCTGTAACATGGAGAACATCGACCCGATGGGGATCCACACCGGGGAGTCGACGGTCGTCACACCCTCCCAGATCGTCCCCGACGAGGGTCACCAGGAGATGCGTACCGCAGCGCTCGATGTCATCCGCGAACTCGGCATCCAGGGCGGCTGTAACATCCAGTTCGCCTGGCACGACGACGGCACGCCCGGCGGCGAGTACCGCGTGGTCGAGGTCAACCCGCGCGTCTCCCGTTCCTCGGCGCTGGCCTCCAAGGCGACCGGCTACCCGATCGCCCGCGTGACCGCGAAGGTCGCCCTCGGCAAGCGCCTCCACGAAATCGACAACGAGATTACCGGCGAGACGACCGCCGCGTTCGAGCCCGCGATCGACTACGTCGTCACGAAGGTCCCGCGCTGGCCCAAGGACAAGTTCGACGACGTCGACTTCGAACTCACGACTGCGATGAAGTCGACCGGCGAGGCGATGGCCATCGGCCGCAGCTTCGAGGAATCGCTGCTCAAGGCGCTGCGCTCGAGTGAATACGAGCCAGATGTCGACTGGGCCGACGTGAGCGATGAGGAACTCGAGTCCCACTATCTCGAGCGCCCATCCCCCGACCGTCCGTACGCGATGTTCGAGGCCTTCGAGCGCGGCTACAGCGTCGACGAGGTTGTTTCCCTGACGGGCATCTTCGAGTGGTACACTGAGCGTTACAGCCGCATCGCAGAGTCGGTCCGCGCCGCACAGGAGGGTGACTTCACCGAGGCCGCGATCGCTGGCCACACGAACGCCTCGATCGCGACCACTGCCGGCACCGACGTCGGCTCCGTTGAACAGGAAGTCCCCGGTCGCACGTACAAACAGGTCGACACCTGCGCCGGCGAGTTCGAGGCCGAAACGCCGTACTACTACTCCGCACGCCAGAACGAGTTCGAGTCCGGCCCACTCGAGGGCCAGGCCGTTGCGGGCGAGCTCGAGGTCGATCCCGAAATCGAGAGCGTGATCGTCGTCGGCGGCGGTCCGATCCGCATCGGCCAGGGGGTCGAGTTCGACTACTGTTCGGTCCATGCGGTCCGCGCGCTCAGAGAGCTCGGCATCGACGCCCACGTGGTAAACAACAACCCGGAAACCGTCTCGACAGACTACGACACCTCCGACGGCCTCTTCTTCGAGCCAATCACCGCCGAGGAGGTCGCAGACGTTGCCGACGCCACCGGCGCTGATGGCGTGATGGTCCAGTTCGGCGGCCAGACCTCCGTCAACATCGGCGAACCGCTCGAGGACGAACTCGAGCGTCGCGGCCTCGACTGCGAGGTCATGGGCACGAGCGTCGAGGCGATGGACCTCGCTGAGGACCGCGACCGCTTCAACGCGCTCATGGACGAACTCGAGATCGCCCAGCCAGAGGGCGGCACCGCCTTCTCGAAGGAGGAGGCACTCGAGTTGGCCCACGATATCGGCTACCCGGTGCTGGTCCGTCCGTCCTACGTGCTCGGCGGCCGCGCGATGGATGTCGTCTACGACGACGACGAACTCGAGACCTACATCGAGGAGGCAGTGCGCGTCAGCCCGGAGAAACCGATTCTGGTGGACGACTTCCTCGAGAACGCGGTCGAACTCGACGTGGACGCTGTCTCAGACGGCCGCAACGTCCTCATCGGCGGCATCATGGAACACGTCGAGAGCGCCGGTGTGCACTCGGGCGACTCGGCGTGTATGATCCCGCCGCGTTCGCTGGACGACGACACGCTGGCTCGCGTCCGCGAGGTCACGGAGGACATCGCCGAGGCGCTGAAGACGAAGGGCCTGATGAACGTCCAGCTCGCCGTTCAGGACGGAACCGTCTACGTCCTGGAGGCAAACCCGCGTTCCTCGCGCACTGTTCCATTCGTCTCGAAGGCGACCGGCGTCCCGATCGCCAAGCTCGCCGCGAAGGTGATGGCCGGCGAGACCCTCTCGAGTCTCGAGGCGACCGAGCAGGTGCCAGACCACACCTCTATCAAGGAGGTCGTCCTGCCGTTCGACCGTCTGCCGGGCTCGGACCCGCGTCTCGGCCCGGAGATGAAATCCACTGGCGAGGTGATGGGTACCGCAAGCGACTTCGGTACGGCCTACTGGAAGGCCCAGCAGGCGGCCTCCAACGCCGCCAGCGAGGGCACCGCAGTTGTCGACTTCGACGTTGATGGCTTCGAGAACCATTTCGACATCGCCGAGTTCGATGACGTTCCGCAGGCGATCCGCGAGGGCGAAGTCGACTTCGTCGTCAGCCGTGACCGTGACTCGCTGGAGATGGCCGTCGAAGAGGAGATTCCGTACCTCTCGACGGAAGCCAGCGCCGAGGCGTACGTCGAGGCGCTCGATGCGTTCGACGGTGAACTTGCGGTCGCGTCGGTGACGAGCCGTCCGGTCCACGAGGAGAACTGGGGTTAACTGGACAAATGTCAGAGCTGAACGCGAGCGTTTCTGATTGCGGTTGATTGCGTCGATTACGATTGATTACTCGGCTGCCTCCGTTCTTGGGTTGAGTGTGCTCGGGACAACCAGAGCAGACCGATCGAGCATCAATCGTGTGCCGACGACATAGCACCGAGACACGACACTCTATATGGGTCCAGTTGCAACTGTCGACTATGTCCGAGGAAGTCCCGGTTCGGCGGACCGACCTCTACGCCCTCGTGGTGATCTCCGTCGTCGGCGGGTTCGTGTTGGCGTCGTGGATGATGCCGCCGGCACTGTCGCCGGAGTTTGCAAACGCAATCTTCGTCGGCACGATGTTGCTCGCGTTCTTCCTGTTTATACCGGTGATGGGTGCACGGCTGTTTATCGAGGATTGGAAGGAGGAGTGAGAGTACTCAGTCGATCCGATACCAATCGAACTGCTCGACCGCGTAGCGGTAGGCCACCGGTGGCGCAACAATACCGGCGATCAACACGACCCACGCGGCCAACGTGAGCTGGTCCCCAGTGATCGTGAACTCGAGTTCCGGGAGCATCGAGATGAGCGCAGTGGCGATCTTCGCCGCCACCGGCGCGGCCTCCGTGTACAGCACGACAGCGGCTATCGTCGGTAGGATGATTCCAGCCGAGTAGACGAGGAAGGCTAGCTTGCTCGGCATGACGGCTTCTTTGTTGCTGGTGATTGCGACCGACCCGAACCGCGGGAAGGCCGAGCCGACGCCCACTGCAAGCGCCGGGGCGACGATTGCGCCGAGAATCGTCCCGGCTGCTAGTATGGCAGTCTCCTCGAGTGAGAGCGGGCTGATGATGCCGACCGAGAGCGAGATGATGATTGCGAGTGGGACGCCGACGAGTGCACTCGCGATAATGCGGCTTCGGACAGCTGTCTTCCCGGCGACTGACGAGGTCATCACGGTGGGGAGCGCCCGGCCGAAGTCACCGAGTGGATTGAGCGCGAACAGCACGCCGGTTCCCCAGACGACGTACAGACAGAGGAGAACAGCAATAGAGGTAGGAACCGTCCCTGACTCGATGATTTCCTGTGCGAAAAAGAGCACACCGAACAGCGGGTACGCAGCGTACGCGAGGCGGATCGGTGCGCGCTTCGTTCGTCGGATCGTCGTCACGGTCATCGTCCTGACCGGCTTCGAGAAGCCGTGATCAAGGAATTCGGACAGCCGGTCGGTCCGCTCGCCCGTCGCGACTGGCTCCGGGCCGTTCTGGATACGCGCCGGGTCGGCGTACCAGTGAACGCGAGCGGAGACGACACCGATACCGACCGCGACCGGGATCAGGATGGCCGAGCCGACCAGCGCACCGACGACGGCGGTGGGGTCGGGATCGATCGCCGGGATGCCGAGGAAGAGCACGTGGCCGAACCAGCCAAGCGGGCCATCGCCGACGAGGTCGAACAGGAAGCTGGCGACCGTATCGAACCACCCGGTGGCGATCGAACCGAAGTACGCGAGTGCGAGGAGAACGATCACCGGCGTTCGGTACTGTGCAATTGGCTCGTAGACCGTCAGCAGGTGGCGAGCCCAGGTCCCGACGACGAAGCCGATAGGGACGGCGGTGATGAGCAGAAGAACGGCGACGAATGGAATCGCGAGCGCGGGAAGTACCGTTCCCGCACCGCTCGCGAACGCGGCCGAAAACACTACGACCGGTGGCACAAGCCAGATGGCAAAGAGCAGAATTTCTGCGACGATGTTCCCGATCACGGTCGAGCGAAGCGGCGCGGAGAGCAACACGAGCGCGGGCTGGTCGAGGTTCGCAGCGGCGGTAAACGTTCGAATCCCCGCCATGAGAATGAGAAAGAGCCAGACGAGTGCAGCGACACCCGAAACGATCTCGAGTGCAACTGGCTCGTCGACCGTGCCGGTGGCGACCTCTTCGCCGAAGGTGGGCAGGATCAAGAGCCCAACTGCAGTGACGGGGCCGAGCGCGACGAGGGCGATACCCGCCATCATGAGGAGTTTCATTCGATCGCCAGCGACCGTTCGGATCGTCCGTCTGACTTCTGTTCGCGCAACAACTGTTGCGGGCGAACTCACCGGGGATCACCCCAGCGTGATGGAGATGTCATCGAGAATCCGATGGAAACGGGGACGTGAAGGGCCATACAGACCGTTGAACGATGAGCGGCATAAACAATTCGGACTGTTGTCATTCCCTCTCACGATGGGTGAGCCGCCGAGACTGCGCTACCCTGATAAGTATGTCACAAATTTAACTCCCTGCACGCGAAACGAGCAGTATGGCCCCCGATGCGTCCTCTGAACCGGCGACGACGCCCGAAACAGCTCCCGCAATCGTCACGGACGACCTCACGAAGCAGTACGGCGAGACCACCGCGGTCTCCGGCTTGACTATCGAAGTCGAACGCGGCACTGTCTACGGCTTTCTCGGCCCCAACGGCGCTGGCAAGACCACGACGATGCGGATGCTGACGACGTTGACACAGCCCACGTCGGGTACCGCCCACGTCGCCGGTTTCCCCGTCACCGACCGCGAGTCCGTCACGCCCCACATCGGCTACCTCCCCGAGGAGCCGCCGATCTACGACGAACTCTCGGGCCGCGAGCAACTCGAGTACGCCGCCGGTCTGCGGGACCTGCCGGACGAGCAAGCGAGCGCGCGAATCGAGAGCCTCCTCGAGCGGTTCGACCTCACCGACGACGCGGACAAGCGCATTGCGGATTATTCGAAGGGAATGCGCCAAAAGGTGGGCGTCATTCAGGCGGTGCTCCACGAACCCGCAGTCGCCTTTCTCGACGAGCCAACGAGCGGTCTGGACCCGCGTGCGGCTCGGACGATGCGCGAGACGATTGCCGATCTGGCCGACCAGGAGATGACCATTTTCCTCTCGACGCACATCCTCTCGGTTGTCGACGACCTGGCCGACCGGATCGGGGTGCTCCACGACGGCGAACTCGTCGCCCAGGACGACCCCGAGACGCTGAAATCCCGCGCCGAGACAGCTGAGACGCGCAGTCTGGAAGATGCGTTCCTCGAGATTACGAAGGACTCGGCCGACGACTCGGCGGGACTGGCTGCAGAGGCCGAACTTGAGTAGCCTTGGTTTGGGTTCGATGCGGATTCGGTTCGAGTTCGATTCGGGTTCGATCCAGTCCTCATTTCAGTCTCGTTCCAGACTGCTCCCGGCTTCGACGTACATGCGGGAACCCACAAGCGACCCAGTATGACAGCAGCAAACTCACCACGACGACCATCCCTGCTCTCGCTCGCCGTCGGTGCTACCGGTGGCCTGCTGAACGTCACCTGCGTACTGGCACTCTTTGCCCGTGGGAGCTATCCGGTACTCGACTCTCCCACGCAACTCACAGTGCTCGCATTGGCAGGGTTCACGCTGGGGTTCGTTGCACTGTTCATCGCGTCCTATACCCGTTTACTGACTCCTGCCGTTGGCTTTCTCGCTGTTCTTGCGGGAACAGTGTCCCTCGAACTTACGACACCGCTGCCCGAGTGGGGCGAACTGGGTGGCTACGTGATCGTCGACGGCCCGACGCACGTCTCGAGTTACGCCCACACGTGGTACGTCTGGCTCTCGCTGGTCGTCGTGGCCGGGCTCGTCGAGTTCGGACTTCGACGGGGGTACGGTGTCGGCGACGGACGACTTCGAAACCTGCCATCGCTTCCGCTCTCGCGGAGCGGTCTCGGTCGGACCGTCGCCACCGCTGCCGGACTCGTCGGCCTCGCAACGGCGCTGCTCGTGCTCCGGGCGGGGATTCGGCCGGCGGCAGTGTTGGTGTTCGTCGTCTTCGTCGTCGCGACTGCCGTCGCCGCGGTTCCGCTGGTAGCGTTGCTTTCGCGCGGGCTGGTCGTTCCGATTGCCCTGTTCGCCCTGGTTCCGTACGCGCTCGCGGTCGAGGTGTTCGTCACCACGGACAGCCCCGTCCACATCCTTCTGTTCGGCCCGTACGCGCTCCTTTTGCTCGCAACCGCAGTGGTCGAGTACTGGTTGCGCGCGAATCTCAGCGGCTGGGACGGTGGTCAGTTCGTAGATCGCCAGTCGGCGTGAGGAAACGATGGAGATACCGGCGTCCAGTCGGTCGAGTCAGGTCCGAGTCCGACACCCTAAAGCGGACTGGCTCTGTGGTTCGGATATGGAGTATCACGAGGCGGCGGACGTTCTCTTCGGCTTGCGGCGCTTTCGGCCGAAGCCGGGGACGGCGTCGACGGCGCAGCTACTTGCAACCCTCGACGATCCACACGAGGACGTCGCGTTCGTGCAGGTCGCCGGCTCGAACGGGAAGGGCAGTACGGCACGGATGGTCGAACAGACGCTTCGCGAGGCGGGACTCTCGGTCGGGCTCTACACCTCTCCACACCTGGAGGACCTCCGCGAGCGTGTGCGTGTCGACGGCCGCAAGATTCCCCGATCAGCCGTCTGTGCGTACGTCGAATCGGTCCACGACTACCTGACGGAGCAGGCCGCCGACGGAGACTCGCCGACGTTCTTCGAGGCGATGACCGCGATGGCTCTGTGGCAGTTCGGCCGCGAGAACGTCGACGTGGCTGTCCTCGAGGTCGGCATCGGCGGCCGGTACGACGCGACCAGTGTCGTCGACCCCGTTGCGAGCGCGGTAACAAGCGTAACACTCGAACACACCGGAATTCTGGGCGAGACGGAAGCCGAAATCGCCCGCGACAAGGCCCACGTCGCGCCTGAGGATGCACCGCTCGTCACGGGCGTCACCGGACCGGTACTCGAGTCCATTCGCGAGGTTGCAGGCGAGGTCGTTACAGTTGGAACGAGGGGTGGGGGGAAGGAAGAGAAAACGGACGACGAGACGACTGCTCCAGACGTTCGCGTCGAGTACGGCGGACGTGCAAACCACACTGAAGCTGCCGTCTCCATTGATGCCGACGACTGGTCCGTCTCGACGCAGATTCCGCTTCCGGGAACTCACCAGGCCGAGAATGCTGGCATCGCCGCCACGCTCGCACGACAGGTCGCCGACGTGTCGGTCGACGAACTCGCACGCGGGCTGCGAAACGCCCACTGGCCGGGCCGTTTCGAAGTGATGGGGACCGAACCGCTCGTCATCCTCGACGGCGCGCACAACCCCGGTGCCTGCGAACAACTCGCCGCCACGCTCGGAACCTACGAGTTCGACGACCTCCACCTCGTCTTCGGTGCGATGCACGACAAGGACCACCGCGAGATGGCCGCGGCGCTGCCGACACCCGACGCAGTACGTACGGCGGAGCCGGGCCTCGACCGCGCCGAGGACCGCGACGTGCTCGCGACTGTCTTCGATGACGCCGGCACAGCCCAGGTGCAGACGACGCGGAACGTTCAGGACGCGCTCTCGCAGGCGCTCGCCGACGCCGGCCCCGACGACTGTGTCCTCGTTACGGGCTCGCTGTTCGCAGTCGCCGAGGCCCGCTCGCGCTGGACGACGACCGGGATCACCAAGCGAATCCGCGACCGGTCGGACGCGCGGGATGCACTCGAGTCCGCACAGGTTTCCGACGCCGATGTCGACCGCTTCGACGGTGAGGCGCTCCACCGCGTGGTCAAGACGAACCTGCAGTCGTCGCAGGCGAACCGACTGCGGACGGAGCTAGTGCGTCTCGGCGGCGAGTGCGTCGTCTCGGGGGCGGACGACGATCACGGCGAGCGCGTCGATGTCGTGTTGATGGGAACGCTCGCGCAGTTCGAGGAACTAGTGTCGACCGTCGACCGCGAGGACGGACTCGAGACGGTTGCGCGTGAGATTGGTGAGACCGTGGGTATCGAATCGACCTCCAATGCGGCTCCAGCGTCGGACACCGCTACTCCCACACCCACCAGCACTGAGACACCACCCTGGGCCGACCGCACCGCCGTCATGGGCATCCTTAACGTCACCCCCGACAGCTTTCACGACGGCGGCGAGTTCGATGCACTCGAGGACGCTGTCGAGCGCGCGGAGGCGATGGTCGCGGCCGACGTGGACGTGATCGACATCGGTGGGGAGTCCACCCGTCCCGGCGCAGAGCCGGTTCCGGTCGAGGAAGAAATCGAGCGTGTTGTCCCCGTTATCGAGCGAATCAGTGACCTCGATGTCGCCATCTCGATCGACACACGAAAGGCGGTCGTCGCCGAGGCCGCACTCGAGGCCGGTGCGGACATCATCAACGACGTGTCGGGACTCGAGGATCCCGAAATGCGCTTCGTCGCGGCCGAGCACGACGCGGGGCTGATCGTGATGCACAGCATCGACTCAATCGTCGATCCCGACCGCGAGGTGACCTACGACGACGTCGTCGAGGACGTGATCGAGCAACTGTCAGAGCGGCTGTTGCTCGCCGAGAAGGCGGGCGTCGACCCGGGGAAAATCGTCGTCGACCCGGGAATCGGCTTCGGGAAGTCGGCGGCAGAGTCGTTCGAGATTCTGGATCGACTCGGGGAGTTCCGTGCGCTCGGCTATCCGGTGCTCGTCGGCCACTCACACAAGTCGATGTTCGCGCACATCGGCCAGGGACCGGACGAGCGACGTGACGCGACGGTTGCGGCGAGCGCGCTTGCGGCGGATCGTGGTGCGGATCTCATCCGGGTGCACGACGTGCCGGAGAACGTCGCTGCGGTGCGGACGGCACTTGCAGCGCGGGACCCGAAGCAATTCGACTGGGAGTCATAGGGAGTCGGAGGGAGCCGCGTTGGTGTGTAGTGACGCTGGGCCGTCGCTGCAGCGTCGACTCGCTGTCACCCTGTTGCCAAAGTCGAGTGGAATCACAACAGCCGATGCGTACATGCAGCACCTCATCCCGCCACCGGTCTCGTCACAGGTTGTGGCAACTATTTCCGACATCAATGACGGAATCGGCAAGCGTTAAGTGTGCCAGCGAACCGAACCGAAGTATGAACGGAGAGTCTCGGCTGGCATCGCTCGCCGCAGTGCGTTCACGCTGGAGCGCACTCGAGCGGGACTGGCAGAGCGTCGTGGTCGGCGCGACGGTTGTCGCGCTCGTGTCGCTGCTCGACGTGCACATTCCCTGGGTCTGGAGCTGGTAGCGGACGGAATGGTTGGCGCTTCACGACTGTTTGGAATCGCTGCACTCTGCCTCGGCGCGGTACTTGCCCGACTGTTCGCCGACACGATCGGCGGCAATCACCTGTTGCTCGCGATCGCGCTCGGATTTGTGCTCGCGAATACGGTCGGCGTTCCGTCGCGCCTCGAGCCCGGACTCGCGACTCACAAGCTCTGGCTCGGTGCCGGAATCGTGCTCATGGGCGCGTCAATTTCGGTCGGTGCGCTGCGTGAGGCGGGTGGATTCGTCCTGCTCGCGATCGGCCTCGTCGTCGTGGCGACGGTGGTGCTCGTCGAACTGCTTGCCCGATACGTCTTCGGCCTGGCCGACCGACTTGGCTCACTGCTCGCGGCGGGCAGCGGCATCTGTGGCGTCTCGGCCGTCGTCGCCGTCGCCGGTGCCATTCGAGCCAGAGAGGAGTACGTCGCTTACGCGGCCGCGACAGTGCTCCTGTTCGATGCGCTCACGATCGTCGTCTACCCGCTTGTGGGCGACCTGCTTGGGCTCTCGGGACAGGTGTTCGGCATCTGGGCGGGCCTCAGCATGTTCTCGACGGGACCTGTCGTCGCGGTCGGATTCGCTCACTCTGAACTCGCGGGCCAGTGGGCGACGATTACCAAACTCGCACGCAACGCGCTGATCGGCGTGGTCGTACTCGCCTACGCCAGTTACTACGCCCGCGAGCAAACGGGAACGACGGCAGCTGGTGGCCGTCCCTCCCTCTTTGGGTCACTCCGGTCGACGCTAGGCACACTCTGGGTCGAATTTCCAAAGTTCGTCCTCGGCTTTCTCGCTCTGGCCGCGCTCTCGACGCTCGGTGTCTTCTCGGCAGGCCAGCAGGCGTCGATCGAGAACGCTTACAACTGGCTGTTCCTGCTCGCGTTCGTCGGACTGGGAACCAAAATTCGAATCCGGCAACTACGCCAGACCGGCATCACCCCTGCTCTCGTCGTCCTCCTGGCGCTGCTCGCGGTGAGTTCGCTCTCGCTCCTGCTAGTGACCGTCGCGTTGCCGACGCCAGCGACCGGCCCCTGAGTTGCTGTCGAGAGTGGTGGCAATACGTTCCGCATCTGGTGAACACTGTCGAGGGGGACAGAAGCCGACGATACGGCCGCTCATAGCCAATCCGGTCTGTGACTCGTCCCGCTGTCAGAGATCGTTGTGCTAACCTCACAGCGGACCTGTTCCAGCCGCTGTCGCGACGGCTGCGAATGTGTGAGCAGTGATATCATCCAAATTCTGCGGAAACGATTGCAGGGGTCTGGTTGTTCACCAAGGTGTTGCTGGGTTGCACAACGACTCAAGCGCGTACCGACAACGAACCAGCACTATGGAACGTGCGGACAACCGAGAACTGTCTCCACCGGATCGACGCGGCATTTCCCGTCGAGCGGCGCTCAAGACGGCCGGAGTCGGGTCGGCGTTCGCCCTTGCGGGCTGTCTCACCGGTGCTGATTCCGGTAGTACGTCGATTCGCATCTCTGGGGGCGTCGGCCCGCTTCCGATGATGCAGGTCTGGGCCGACGAGTACCGGTCCGAGACCGGCGTCAACATCGATGTCTCCGGCGGTGGCACCGGCGTTGGTGTCTCCGACGTGTTGAACAACCAGGTCGACATCGCGATGATGGGACGCGAACCTGACGAGGCCGAACTCGAGCAGGGCCTGTTCGCCGTGGCCATGCTCATCGACACCGTCGTCGGCACCATCAACGTCAATAACCCCGTCTACGACGAGCTCCGCGAACACGGGCTGACACGCGAGCAACTCGAGTCCGTCTTCACTGACGAGGTCGCGAACTGGAACGAACTGGTCGACGCGAACGTCGACGAGCCGATCTACGTCTACGGCCGGTCTGACTCCTCCGCAGCCTACAAACAGTGGGGGAACTTCCTCGGTGGCGAGGACGACGCCCACACCGAGAACGAACTCGAGGACTACGCCGATGGGAACTTCGACGGTGACCAGCAGGTCGCCCAGGCGATCAACAACGACTCCCACGGCATCTCACTGAACAATCTGAACTACGTCTACGACTTCAACACGGGCGACCTCGAGATGAACATTCGGCCAGTGCCGCTCGATCTCGACGGCAGCGGCACGCTCTCGCCCGAGGAGGACTTCTATGACAACCGCGACGAGTTCCTCACGGCTGTCGAGGACGATATGTACCCCGCCCCGCCGGCCCGTGAGATGTTTATCGCGGCCAACGAGGAGTTCGAGGACGAAGCCGCCGAGTTCGCCAAGTGGGTGCTCACGGACGGCCAGGAGTACGTCCGCGACCACGGCTACGCCCCGATCAGTGACGAACGGCTCGCAGAAGAACGGGAGCGACTCGCGGACCGACACGACGAACTCGAGTTCGAGGTGACGGGCTAGATGTCCTCGACAACGGACCACGGCGCGGGCACGGATGGAACTCCCGGGACGCCACCGAGCACAGACGACGCTCGCTCGGACCGACTCGAGTGGCGGCTGACGATCGAACGGCTGAGCAGCTACTGGCTGCTCGGTGCCGGCCTGTTCGCGATTGCCCTGTTTGGGCTCATCGTCCTGACGCTCGTCCAGCAGTCGATTCCGATCGTCTCCGAACACTCCCTGCTGGAGATGGTCACCTCCTCGAACTGGGACCCCGCACAGGAGGAGTTCGGCTTCCTGCCGGCGATTGTCGGCACGATCTACGTGACTGTACTCTCGATGGCGATGGGGACGCCGATCGCGATCCTCGCGGCGATCTACATCGCCGAGTACGCTGAGGGGCGGACGAAGATGATCGTCTCGTCGTTCATCGACGTGCTCGCGGCGATTCCGAGCGTCATCTTCGGGCTCGTCGGCCTGATCGTCGTCGTCCCGTTCGTCGGCGACTACCTCGCGCCGGCGCTTGGCGCACACAGCATCGGCCTTGGTATCGTGACGGTGAGTCTGGTGATGGCGATCATCGTCACGCCGTTCATGATCTCGCTGTCGGTCGAGTCACTCGAGGCGCTGCCCGACGAACTTCGCGAATCGTCGCTCGGCGTGGGTGCAACGAAGTGGGAAACCATCCGCTCTGTCCTCCTGCGAGCCGCGGGGCCGGGAATCTTCTCGGCTATTCTGCTCGGCTTCGGGCGCGTCTTCGGCGCGACCATCGTGCCGGCGATGCTCATCGGCGGCCAGACCGCGATTCCGGACAATCCGTTCGACGCTGGTGAAACATTGCCGACGCTGATCGTCAACGACTTCGGCGAACTGATGAGCCTGCCGCTGACGCAGTCCGCGCTCATTCTGGTCGGACTCATACTGCTCGTTATCGTTTGGCTGTTCAACTTCGGCGCGATGCTCGTTCGACGCCGGCTCAAACGGAGGTGGCAGTACTGATGGATCGCTACACCGAACAGCGGCTTTTCGGCCTGCTCGCTCGCGCGAGCGCTGCGCTCATCGTCGGCGTGCTGGCGCTCGTCGTCGGCGTGACGCTCTACCGCGGCGGCCGCGTCTTCCTCACGGATCCGGCAGTCGCAATCACGCCGCCCGGCTCGCGCTACATGCTGGACGGCGGTGGGGGATTCCTCCACGCAGTGCTGGGGAGCCTCTTCATCGTCGTCCCGGCAACTGTCATCGCGATGGTCCTCTCGCTCTCGACGGCGATCTACCTCCAGAGTGACTACTCGAGTGAGCGCACCTCGGAGGTCATCAACATGTTCCTCAACGTGCTCTGGGGGACGCCGCCGATCGTCTACGGTGTGTTCGTGCTGACGGTGATCATCGCCGTCGGCGCACAGACGAGCCTGATCTTCGGCGTCATCGCGATTGCGATCTTCCAGTATCCGATCATGACCCGGTACGCCGACGAGGCGCTCAAAGCCACACCGGATACGGTCAAAGAAGCGAGCTACGGGCTCGGCGCGACGCGCTTCGAGACGGCTCGCGTAACCGTCCGTGCAGCGCTACCGGGCGTTATCGCCGGCATCATCATGGGCTTCGCCCGCGGGATCGGCGACGCCGCGACGGTGCTGTTTACCGCCGGGCGGAGCACGCAGATGCCCGGCGGGCCGTTCGATCCGGCGACGACGCTGCCGATCCTCATCTTCGAGCAGGCGGCGTCGTTCAACGCCGAGGTCCGCTCGCACGCCTACGCGGCGTCGTTCGTCCTCATCGTCGCCGTCCTCGCACTGATCGTCGTCTCGAAACTACTCGCCGGGCGCTACGCCCGGTTCGCACCAGGAGGGAGACAGTCATGAACAACCAGCCAGCGCTCCGCACCGACAATCTCGACGTAACGTACACCGGAAACAGAACAGTCACCGCGCTCGACGGCGTCAGCGTCGACTTCGCGGAGAACGCCCTGACGGCCATCATCGGCCCCTCGGGGTGTGGAAAGTCGACCCTGCTGAAATCGCTGAACCGACTCCACGAGATCCAGCCGAACGCGGAGATTTCCGGTGAGGTCCACTTCGGCGACCAGACCGTCTACAATACGGACGAACCGCTGCCGGAACTTCGCCGCCAGATCGGCTACGTCCCACAGACCCCGACGCCGCTGCCGATGTCGATCTACAACAACGTCGCCTACGGCCCGAAGATCCACGGCGACTATTCCCGCAAGGAACTCGACGACCTCGTCGAGACCTGTCTTCGGAAGGTCAACCTCTGGGACGAGGTCGCGGACCGACTCGACGACCCCGGCGCGGCGCTCTCGACCGGTCAGATCCAGCGCCTCTGTCTCGCTCGGTCGCTCGCCGTCGAACCCGAGATCCTGCTCTGTGACGAGGTCACCTCCGCGCTCGACCCCATCTCGGCCGAGCAGGTCGAGGAGACACTCGAGTCCCTCAAAGAGGAGTACACGATTATCATGGTCACCCACAGTATGGATCAGGCGCGACGACTCGCCGACGACGTGGTCTTCCTCTACCTCGGCGAACTCGTCGAGGCTAACGACGCACGGACGTTCTTCGAGAACCCGCAGGCCGACCGAACGAAGGAGTTCATCTCGGGTCACGGTGCGTCGACGCATCTCGAGGAGTCGGACAGTTCCGATTCCGGTGCCAAACCAGACGAGCAACAGGAGAGCGCAGGGGACGAACCAGCTCCAGTCCAGCAGTAGCTGCCCCGTCATGTTTCACTGCTGGTTCCAGTCGACCCCGTACACCGATCCAGCGTCGTCGGCAATCGAATCGAACCGATCGAACGCCATCGGCGCGGGGTGGGCGTAGCGGGCGCGAATCGTCTCCGGCAGGTCCTCGTGATACCGGACGTGCGTTTCGATGTCGTACGGGAACTCGGCCTCGTCGACGCCGACGAAGCCGTACTGGTCGCGTGCCCGGCTGAGGACGGACCGCCAGCGATCGATCAACCCCAGGCCGGCGGAGTCGACGCCATGGGCGAACAGGGTCGTCCAAATTTCGTCGTACGGCTCGACGCCGTCCAGATACGACTCTAGCTGAGCGGCGTCGGGGGCGGTGTTGAACGGCGTCCAGTAGGGCACCGAGCCGGTTCGGAGGGTCCACCACGGCTCGACCAGCGCGAACGACTGGACGAACAGCCGGTCGACCGGTCGGCCGAGTTCGGCGTAGCGCTCGCGATACCGATCGGCGACGAAGGGGCTCAGCTCGTGTGGTTCGTCGAATTGTAACCGTCGAACGTCGTAGCCATTCTCGTCCGCAAGGCGGTCGATATCTTCGCCAAGTGCTGGCTCGAAGCCCCACTCGGCTTCTGGAACGCGTTCGTCTGGTTCGGGCGTATACCACCGGTCGCGGTTCGCCCCCTGCTGTTCGAGAAACTCCGCAATCGCCTCGTCGCCCTCGTAGTAGTCCTCGGGTTCGAGCCCGCCGTGGCCGCCGACCTGGTACGTGTGCCGGTCGTCGATCCGGACCGCCGGCCAGTCGTACTCGCACTCGAGTATGATGATCGTCCCGTCGGACGCTAGCACCGTCTCGATGAACTCCTCGTAGGCGTCGCCGAGACGGCAGGATTTCGTCCGGAAGTAAGCCAGTTTCTGGACCATCAGCCGGTCCTGGTTCGGGTCGTGCATCTGGTGGAGGGTGACGACCGGGTTGGCCGCGAGGAACGGCTCGGCGTGCTCGGCACCCCACTCGAGATCCGCGTGGATTGCGTCGGGTGGGAGTGAGCGCGAGACGGGGACGAGGAACGTCTGTGGGAGCCAGGGGACACCTATAGTAACAACTGCAACTATTTACACACTGGTCGCACAGCTGTCGTGCGATCAGGTGTGCAGTGACTTGCAGTGGCTACTATAGCAGCGTGGCGAGATGGACCGCCGCGCCGTTGCTCGAGCCGACGATGACAGCGGGATAGCCGCGGTCCGGATACTGGTCGACGACCCACTGGCGGAACCGCTCGACGTCGACGTTGCCCAGTTCGTCCGGCGAGACGCCCTCGTTCGCACTGCCGGTGGTGTAGATCCCGGTTCAAGCCCGCCGCGGCAGTGAATTGAGCCGGGCTGCGACGGGGAGCAGCCACGAGGGAAACATCCCCAGTGCGGGAAACTCCTCACCGCGAAGCGCACTCGCCGCCGCGCGGACGAACACCGTTGTCGAGTCAAAGTTCGGCAGGCCCGGCGGCGTCGAGCCTTCGCCCGCCAGCAGGCGAGAGACTCTCAGGGACACGGTCGGCTCACCCCGGGCTGGACGGCGATACCGGGACAAGTCGCGACCTGTCTACTCGGTTCGAGTCGATGCGCTGTCGAGCGCCGGGCGGCAGTGGCAGCCGTCATCGGAGAGGGCTATCGTACCACAGCAGCCCGGATAAGACACCGGCCGACAGGCGACACGCAACACGCGACACACGACGCCGGCGGCGGTAGCGACGCTCCCGTCGCCATCACTGTGTCCGCGGAACTTACTTGCCACTGAAGGGCGTCACACCGGATATATGACCGACCGAGAGTCTACAGGCGAGTTCGAGGGCTACGGCGGGCGCTACGTCCCCGAGCCGCTGCAGGAACCGCTCGACCAGCTCGCAGCCGCCTACGACGAAGTCGCATCGACCGACGAATTCCAGGCCGAATTTCGCGACCATCTCGAGTCGTTCGCAGGACGGCCGACGCCGCTGTATCACGCGGCGAACCTGAGCGAACGCTACGGCGCAGAGATCTATCTCAAGCGCGAGGACCTGCTTCACGGCGGCGCACACAAGATCAACAACTGTCTCGGGCAGGCGCTGCTCGCGAAACGCGCCGGTCGCGACCGACTCATCGCCGAGACTGGCGCGGGCCAACACGGCGTTGCAACCGCGATGGTCGGCGCGCTGCTCGGCCTCGAGACGGAGATTTACATGGGTAAGAAGGACGCCCAGCGACAGGCGATGAACGTCTTCCGGATGCGGCTGATGGGTGCGGAGGTCAACGAGGTCACCCGCGGCGGTGAAGGACTGGCCGATGCCGTCGACGCCGCACTCGAGGACTTCGCCGAAAACGTCGACGACACGCACTACCTCGTCGGCAGCGTCGTCGGTCCGGACCCGTTCCCGCGAATGGTTCGTGACTTCCAGTCCGTCATCGGCGAGGAAGCCCGCGAGCAGTTCCAGGACCTAGAGCAAACCGGCGACTTCCCGGACGCCGCAGTCGCCTGCGTTGGCGGTGGGTCGAACGCTATCGGCCTCTTTCACGCGTTCCGTGACGATCCTGTCGACTTCTACGGCGCAGAGGGTGGCGGCGAGGGGGCGGACTCGAGTCGCCACGCCGCGCCGCTGGCCAAGGGACAGGACGACACCATCCACGGCATGAAAACGCGCGTGCTCGACGACGACGTCGAGGTCCACTCGGTTTCTGCCGGCCTCGACTACCCCGGCGTCGGCCCCGAACACGCCATGTTCCACGCTGTCGGCCGCTGTGAGTACACCGGTATCACGGACGAGGAGGCGCTTGCAGCCTTCCGCGAACTGAGTGAGACCGAGGGCATTATCCCGGCACTCGAGTCCAGCCACGCCGTCGCCCGCGCGATTCAACTCGCAGAAGAAGGCGAACACGAAACGATTCTGGTGAACCTCTCGGGTCGCGGCGACAAGGATATGGAGACGGCTGCGGAGAAGTTCGATCTCTGAGCCGGTTCTGGACCGATTTTGGGACGGTTCAGATCTTCTCAGCCGGTTACAGTTTTTCGCGGACTGCTGAGACAAGCGCCGCTGCGTCGCCCGACTCGAGTTCCCGGCGAGCCAGCGAGAGCCCAACGGTGTCGTCCTCGAACCGCGGCACCAGGTGGACGTGTGCGTGATCGACCGTCCCGACCAGCGGCCCGCTCGTGTGGAAGACGCTGAAGCCGTCCGGCTCCAGGGTGGACTCGAGTGCCGTCGCGACGGTGCGAACGGTGTCGAAGACGGCGGCGGTCTCCATCTTGTCCATGAGCAGCAGTTCTTCCTCGTGCATGCGTGGCACGATTAATGTATGTCCGCGGACTGCCGGTCGCTGGTCGAGAAATGCGATCGTTCGGTCGTCTTCGTAGAGCAGCGCTGCAGGTTCAGCACCTGCGCTTATCTGGCAGAAGTCACAGTTCGCGTTGGTGGTCGCGTCGGTGTCGGTGGTCGTCTCGGTGTCCGTCTGGCCACCCTCGCTGCTATCTACGCTCCCAGCATCGTCCATACCGAAACCACTCCGTAAACGACTAAATACCTGTTTGCCTGGGTGTCTGTTCGCTTGCCGGCTAGTGTGTACCGGGCTAGTCTTACAGAGATAGTGCCAGCAAGCCGCTACAACAGCCCCGACGCATCCTGCAACGCTCGATACATCGTCAGATACCGGTCCCGAATCTCCGCCCCATCGTACTCGTCGAACTCGTCATCGACATCGCGGTACTCGAGTTCACCCGCCTCGAGAATCGCATCACTCAGTTCGTCCTCGCTCGTCGTCCGGAAGCCCCGATCCCAGCCCTCGACGAGTTCGTGGGCACTCGAGTCAACGTGGTACTCGACGACACCGACGCAGCCGGCGGCGAGCGCCCAGAGCATCTCGGTCGGGAAGACACAGTGTTCTGCGGTCTGGGCGAAGACGTGCGCGCCTCGGTAGGCGGCGATTCGCTCCTCGAGTGAGAGGTCGCCGGCAAACGTGACTCGATCTTCGATCCGGAGGTCACTCGCAAGTTGTTCGTACGCCTCTCGTTCTGGGCCGTCGCCGACGACGGTTGCCCGCCACTCACGGTCGCGATGTTCGGCGAGCGCGAGCAGGAGGCTTTCGAGGTTCGCTCCGTCGTCGAGACGGCGAGCGTAGATAACGTCGGCCCGGTCACCCGGTTCGATTTCACGGATCTGTTCGACATCGATTGGATTCGCAATCGGATCGACCGCTCGCTCATCGACGCCGAGTTCGCGAACCCAGGTCGCGACGAGTTCCGAGGGGACGAGGTTTCGGTCGACAGATCGGGCGGCGAGTTTGCGCCACCGATTCGTTGGGATGCCGTCCATGCCGTACCACTCGGCGACCACGGGTGCTCTGGCCAGCGTCGCACCGAGACTGGCCGCGATGACCTGTCCCGGTCGCTGTGCGCTGACGTGGACGATATCGGGACGAGCGCGGGCGAGGACGAACGGCAGTCGGACGAGAAACGAGGCGGTGGCCTCGAGTTCGACGGAAACGCCGTGGTACGTGATTCCCTCGCGTTCGAACGTTGCGTGTTCGCCGTCCCAGAACTGTGTACAGTAAACGTGCACGTCGTGGCCAGCGTTATCGAGTAGTTCGAGGACGGTCTGCAATCGCCGGTTCGTCTCAGTATCGCGGTGGAAAACCGTTTCAGCGGAGACGAACGCGACTCGCATATAGCATCGCCACGCAGGGACGGGATAAAAAGTCACTTCTTTCGTGCGGTGAGCATCGATCGCTCTGACAGCAGCATAGCCGCCACCATTTGCCGATTTCTGCTGAAAAAGAACCACATAGCAACCGGCGAACGGACGTTCACCGGTAGGACGTTACGACCGTCAGTCGTCTGTTACTACACTTGTCAGTCGAACAGTTCGTTCGCGAGTTCGATCTCATCCGAGAACTGTTCGGCCATCGACGATGGACCACTGGCCTGGTGTCCCGCGTCAGCCTTCGTTTTGTCGTCCGTCTTGAGCGCTGCAGCGTCATCCGTTGGCTTGTCTCGATCCTTCTTATCTGGCTTCTCTAGCGCTTCAGCGTCAGGTTCGTCCTTCTCGTCCTTCTTATCCTTCTTCTCGTCCTTCTTGTCCTTCTTATCCTTCTTCTCGTCCTTCTTGTCCGGCTCCTCTAGCGCCTCTGCATCTTCCTCGTCTTTCTTGTCCTCCTCAACGTCGAGCGGTTCAGCGTCCTTCTTATCGGCTTTCTTATCCCTGTCTTTCTCTTCCTTCTTCTCGTCCTTCTCGTCTTTCTTGTCCTCCTCAACATCAAGGACTTCAGCCTCTTCTTTGTCGTCTTTCTCAGCTTTGTCCTTCTTGTCCTTTCTGTCCTCTTTCACATCCTTCTCATCGTCTTCCTCAACGTCGAGCAGTTCAGCGTCCTTCTTGTCGTCGTCTTTTTCGATCTTCTCGTCTTCATCTTCCTCCGTCTTGTCAACTCTCTCATCCTTCGCTGGCTTCTCGTCCTTCTCGACCGGTTCAGTCTTTTTCTCGTCGTCCTTGTCAACAGCGTACTCTGGCTTGTCAGTCTCTTTCTCCTCTTTCACCGGTTCGTCCTTCTTCGGCTCGTCAGTCACCCGCTCTTCCGTCTCGTCCTTCTCACCAACCGGCTCATCCTTCTCGGGTTCATCGACCTGTTCTTCCTTCTCTGGTTCGTCAACCTGCTTCTCGTCGTCTGTCACAGGCTTCTCGTCATCTTTCTCGTCTTTTTCAGGTTCCTCAACCGGAGCTTTCTCGTCATCTTTCACCGGCTCCTCGTCCTTCGCTGGTGCATCGTCCGCTTCAGGCTTGTCAACCTGTGCTTCATCGTCTTTCTCTGGTTCGTCCACTGGCGCATCGTCGTCGATTGGCATCTCGTCGACAACGTCGTCCATCTCGAGCGTCACGAGAACGACGTTCGGCCCGTACCGATCCACAAGCTCATCCAGCGACAACTCGGCTGGGTCGACATCACTGTCGCAATCGAGTGTCACCGCGTCCTGATCGAGGGCGATATCCTCGCCGTCTGCGGTGGCGGAGAACTCGTAGGTGTCATCGGGCAGGCCGACAAACGTTACTTCGTCGTTCGCTGGAACCGTCACGGTCAGCGAGTGGGTGGTTTCCGTACCGTCGGCAGCAACCTCACTCTCGGTCTGGAGGGTCGCCAGGAGCGCTCCCTGTGTCTGGATCTGGAGCTGGTCGTACTCGGAAGTCCAGGTCATCGTCAGTTCGGCATCGCTATCCGTCGGATTCTCGACGGAGATGTGAGGGTCGTCCTCGCAGTCTTCGGTTACCAGAAGTTCATCACCGAGCCCGGCGTCCGCCGGCTCGTCGTCTTGCGCCCCGACTGCTGCTGCCCCGCCGACGCTCGCAACGGTGAGTCCGACAACCACGACAATCGTGAGTAAGCCTGCTAATAGGCGTTTTCGCGTGTCTTTTCGCCCTATGCGTCCATCTAGTTTCTGTGTGACTGTGTCTCTCATCAACGCGGCCCTCGACGGTAGCACTTGAGAGAGTCGTTCTTTGTTATGCTCACCAGACACAATCGTAATGATTGTCAGGAAGACAGGACTGCCTGTACACTCTATTCGAAATCGTGGCGTGGAAATAAACACTCGGGAAAATCGTGGTTTCGTTCGATGCAACCGTTTCTCCGTGACTGTTGAACCGTTTCAGCGCCGACAACGGGAACGAAACACTGGGCTGGAGGGCGCTCACGAAGACAGGAATCCCATTTCGAAGCGTCGACACTCGACCTTCCCGGCTGCTATCGATCATTACTCGGGTTCCAATCGACACTGCGTCGTGTGGCCGGCATTGAACAGGGACTTGTCGTGTCAGTCGGTCGTTACTCTGCTACTCGTCGGTTTCGTTCGATTCCTCGTCACTGCCGCCATCGCCGCCAAACGTCTCCTCGAAGAACGAGTCCAGTCCGTCGAAGAAGCTACCGTCGTCGTCAACACCGTCGTTTGCCGTTCCCTCATCACCCCCTCTGCTCTCGGTTGCACTGTCCGTGTCGCCAACTGTCTCGTTTTGATCGTCGTTGCTTTCGTCTGACACTGTGTCACTGTCGGTCTCGTTGAACACCGACTCATTTCTGTTGCTGTTGCTGTCGCTGTCGTTCTCGTTGCCGTCTGCGTCATCCGTCTCCACATCACCCTCCGCCACGTTGCCACTGTCGGTCGTCGACTCGTTCTCAGTTGCCTCTGTACCAGTGTCTGTGTTCGAGTCCGAATCCGAGTCCGACTCTCCAGCTGGCGACGCACTCGAGTCCCCCGCCGCGCTACTGCCGTCGCCAGTGTCGAGGGACCCGGGTGTGTCGCCACCGCTGTCTGCGGTGGTATCGGTGTCGCCGCCCATCAGTTCGGGACCGACAACGGCAACAGTGGTGCCGAAGGCAACGAGGACGATAAGGATCGTGAGGAAGACGATGGCGGTGCCGCCGTTGGGGTCGTCCGGTGGGCTCGAGGCTACCGTGGAAGGAGAGGAAGAGTCTGAGGCTGAGATAGAGGGTGTATCGCTGCCAGCGCGGTCCGTGCGGTCAGAGCCATTCGTGCCGTCGGCTGTCATCAGTCGGACGAACCCGCCGAGCGGCCTTTGTTAAGCGCAGCAATTGCCACGACGCCGGACAGAATCAAGCCGAGTTTTGTCACTGAGTGGGATCAAGCCGAATTTTGTCCGCGAAGCGCACCATCCTGTGTCGCCGACAGACGAGACGGCCGGGGGACGGTACCAGAACAAGTAGTTGCAGACTACTGGACGCCCGCCTCGCCGCAACCCAAACGACTACCGGGACCCACGCCACAGCGTCTGGTATGCCAGCATACGAAATCGAACGCTATCTCAACGTTCGCAGCGCCTACGGAGCCTCGTTCGGCCCGGACGGCGACGAACTCTCGTTCCTGATGGACACGACTGGAACGCCGCAAGTCTGGACGCTCACCG
Source organism: Natrialba chahannaoensis JCM 10990 (assembly GCF_000337135.1). Lineage (GTDB taxonomy): Archaea > Halobacteriota > Halobacteria > Halobacteriales > Natrialbaceae > Natrialba > Natrialba chahannaoensis. Next base: position 42,586 of record NZ_AOIN01000096.1, on the reverse strand, counting down.
GTCCTCGCGAGTGGCCCGAGCAACGGACGTTCGCCGACGAGCGGGTGACGTTCGCTTCTTGGTCACCCGAGCGCTCAGAGCTGATCTTCGGCATGGACGAGGGCGGCAACGAGCGCGCACAACTGTTCCGACTCGACGCAGAGACCGGCACAATCGAGAACGTGACGGCGATGCCCGACGCCAAACACCGCTGGGGCGGCTGGAGCCACGACGGCGACCGGTTTGCGTTCACCTCGAACCGCCGCGATGAGGCCGTCTTCGACGTCTACGTACAAGACCGGGACGAAACGGGCGACGAAGCAGAACTCGTCTACGAGGGCGACGGCTGGCTCTCCTTGTCCGGCTGGAGCCCCGACGACACCCGACTGCTCGTCTCCCAGGCCTACTCCAACTTCGATCAGGATCTGTACGTGCTTGATCTCGAAGCAGACGAACCAGCACTCGAGCACCTCACGCCACACGAGGGCGATGTCCGCTACCAGAGCGCGAGCTGGGCACCCGACGGCGAGGGGATTTACCTCGTCACCGACCACGGCGACACTGACACCCTTGATCTGGCCTACCTCGATCTCGAATCGCGGGCACTCGAGTCCGTCGTCGCTGACGAGTGGAACGTCGACGGCATTGCGCTGGACGACGAGACGGGCCGGTTCGTCTACTCGCAGAACGTGGAGGGCTATACGGAGTTGACTGTCGGTGAGTTCGATGCGGACGACCCCACAGAATTCGAGGAGTTCCCCGAACCCGACCTGCCGGGTGGCGTCTCCGGTGGCGTAAGCTTCGATCCCGATGCGGAGCGCTTCGCGCTATCGACGACAGGCGATACGGTCAACACGAACGTCTTCGTGGTCGATATCGAAACCGGTGAGGCCGAGCGCTGGACCAGCGCGCCGACTGCGGGGATTCCTCGCGAGACATTTGACGAGTCCGAGTTGGTCCACGTCGAGAGCTTCGACGGGCTGGAGGTGCCGGGCTTTCTCACGCTTCCGGACGAGGAGAGCGAAACTGAGGCTGGCAGCGACAACGGCGCGCCGGTCATCGTTGACATCCACGGTGGCCCCGAGAGCCAACGTCGCCCTTCTTTCTCCAGCGTCAAGCAGTACTTCCTTGACCGGGGCTACGGCTACTTCGAACCGAACGTCCGCGGCTCGGCGGGCTACGGGGCAGACTACGCCGCGCTCGACGACGTAGAGATGCGGATGGACTCCGTTGCAGACATCGAGGCCTGCGTAGAATGGTTGCAGGACCACCCGGCCGTCGACCCCGATCGCATCGTCGCGAAGGGCGGCTCCTACGGCGGCTTCATGGTGCTTGCCTCGCTAACCGAGTACCCAGAGCTCTGGGCGGCCGGCATCGACATCGTCGGCATCGCCAACTTCGTCACCTTCCTCGAGAACACCGGCGACTGGCGGCGTGAACTGCGCGAGGCGGAGTACGGCTCGCTCGCAGAGGACCGGGAGTTCCTGGAAGAAATTTCCCCGATCAATAACGTCGAGCAGATCGAGGCACCGCTGTTCGTGCTCCACGGTGAGAACGACCCGCGCGTGCCGGTTGGTGAGGCCGAACAGATCGCCGAGGAGGCCGCGGAGCAGGGCGTGCCGGTCCGCAAACTGCTCTTCGACGATGAGGGTCATGGCTTCTCGAAGCTCGAGAACCGTATCGAGGCCTACTCGGAGATTGCAGAGTTCCTCGACGAGCACGTCTGAATCGGCAGGCCGTTCGCAGTTGCGGACATATCTGAGAAGCCACCCGTGTAGCTGAGAACACGTCCGCGTGCTAACAAACGGCCAGCGTTTCCGATTCACTGGCGTTAACCCGCTGCAGGCGCGTACCGATGGTATGCACTGGCGGCGGGCGGCCGGCGGGCTCACAGTCGCCGTCGTAGTCATCGGACTCTTCATCTACGGCGTCGGCTGGGACGCCGTCCTCGACAACGTTCGAGCGGCCCATCCCGCCGCGCTCACCGCCGCGCTTCTCACCGGTCTCGGCATGCTCGCGCTCCGGGGCCTGCTCGTCAACCAACTCCTCACACCGGTCGAGGGTGCAGCCCGCGGCACCGCGTTCGCGACTGCCTACCTCTCGGGATACTTCGCCCGCAGCGCGCTTCCCTGGGGCCGCTCGACTGGCACCCCCGTCACCGCCTACTTGCTCGCGAACAACTCCGACTCCGAGTTCGAGGACAACCTGGCCGTCGTCGCCGCTGCAGAGGGATTCAACGTCATCGGCAGCCTCGTCATCGCCGGCCTCGGGGCAGCCATCTTCGTCCTCACCGGCGACGGCTCGCTCGATTCGATCGGTGCCAGTCTCGCGGTTCTCGGTGGCGGCGGACTCCTCACCGCGAGCGTCGTCGTCATCGTCTTCCACCGCGGCGTCGCGAGACAGGTGTCACTCGAGTTGGCCGGCCACGCGGAAACCCTCGTGGGGAAGCTCCCGTTCTCGCGGCTGACACAGTTGGAGGGGGCGCTGACGAGTCGGATCGACGGCTTCTTCGGGACGCTAGAAGCGATTCAGGCGTCGCCGCGGACGCTCGTCGCGGCGTTCGGAATCGCGGTCGTGAGTTGGGTGTTCAACGCGGTCCCGCTGTATTTCGGGCTGGTCGCGCTGGGCGTCGACGTACCGCTGGCGCTGGTGTTCGTCTGTGCGCCGCTGGCGTCGTTCGGCGGCGTCGTGCCGTTGCCCGGTGGGAGCGGCGGCATCGAGGTCGTGCTAGCGAGTTTGCTCGTCGCCACGGCTGGCGTTCCGGCGGATGTGGCGACGGCGGGAGCGATCCTCTACCGGCTGACGACCTATTGGGCACACCTGGCGATCGGTGGTATCGTCGCGCTCGCGGTGTCGCTGCTCGGGACACAGCGGTTTCAGCGGTAGCGCGGACAAACCTCTGTGGGCGGCGGTCATCGATGACATCAACGGCGTTATCGATCACGGTGTGGCCGACGACGTTTCGCGGGCGACGGGTCCCCGTCGGCTTTTCGAACACGTCCGGGCCGACTCAGCGGCGACCATACGTGTGTCTCGTCGGCGACGATTCCGTGAGTAGAATTGAGTAGCAGATTGAGCACGACCCGGTCGCTGGACGACGGTTTTGGTGCAACTGCGACCGGCTGAGCGATACCCGTGCCGCGTTAGATCTCCGCCCAGAAGTCCTTGGGGTAGTCAACACTGTTCGGCTTCGTCTTGCTCTCTGTGCAGCCGAACTCTGAGTACGAACGCTTCGTCTTCGACGTAGAGCGCATCCGTTGGTGGTGCTGGCTCCGCATGGTAGGCTGCTTCAGCAGCGGTTGCACGGTCATCGTCTGGCGCTACTCCTGTCAGTCCGCCGTCGCCGATCGTGGTCACTGTGCTCGTTCCGTCGGACCGCTCTTCCGCTGTGATTTCTCTCGCCGCGTTGAAGAGGACCTCGAACAGTTCAACGCCGTCGAACCGATCGTCGTCGCTGTCGTACACGTGCTTGTCGTCGGGCCGCTCCGACTCGGAAACGAACTCTCCTCGAAGGTACACACGTTCGGTCGTAGTGGTGCGACAATTGCTCTCGTCTTCCGCGTTCGTTTCGGATTCCGATTCGTCGACCTCCTCGTGTTCGCCGTCAGTGCTGTTTTCGGCTCCGGGACCGATTGAGAGACAGCCGGCTACCACTCCGAGGAGGACCGCTCCCATCACACGACGGGGAATCGACATATGTGTGTATAGAGTGTGTCAAATAATAAGCGTGTCGTCACTACGGAAATATCAAAACAAATCCACCTGAGCGCGAAACAGCTGGTACCGATCTACTGGTACTGTTGGCGCTTTTTGGGACGTGTTCGAGAACACCGAAAACGGCGTTACAGAGACCCTTTCAGGAAATAACGCCCGTCTTCGTCGCAACCTCGCGAGCCGCCTGCTCGTCCATCCCGTCGCCAAGAATCGTGTAGCGGTCGCGAATCTCGTGGCAGGTCGTCAGCGCCTCAATAACTGTTTCGTCGTCGATATCGAGTTCCGCTGCGGTCGTCGGCGCGTCGATGCTCGCGAGTGCGTCGCGGATATCCTGCCAGATACCGCGCTCGCCGCCATGCAGGTAGGCCGTCATGATCGAGCCGACGCCGACCTGGTGGCCATGCAGTGCCGCATTAGGTGCGATCCGATCGAGTTGGTGGGAGAAAAGGTGTTCCGCGCCGCTTGCCGGCCGCGAAGAGTCGGCGATACTCATCGCGACGCCGGAGGACATGAGCGCCTTCGTGACGACCCAGGCGGACTCCTCGAGTCCCGGCCGAATGAGGTCGGCGTTGTCCACGAGAATTTCGGCGGTCATCTCCGAAAGCGCGGCGGCGTACTCGGAGTACTCGACGTTCTTGAGCCGTTTTGCGAGTCGCCAGTCCATCACGGCGGTGTAGTTCGAAATAATGTCCGCACAGCCGGCGGTCGTCAGGTCCCAGGGAGCCTCGGCCAGGATTTCGGTGTCGGCGACGACCGCGAGCGGCGGCTCGGCTGCCACGCTGTGGCGGGTGTTTCCGTCCGGGACGGAGCCGCGATTGCTGATAACGCCGTCGTGGCTCGCCGCCGTCGGCACCGAGAGAAAGCCCATCTCGAGGTGGTCGCTCGCCATCTTCGCGATGTCGATGGCCTTGCCGCCGCCGACGCCGATAAGGTAGGAGACCTCCTCCGCTTCTGCGGTTTCGATAACGGTTTCGACCGAGTCGAACGTCGCGGATTCGATCGTCACGATCGCGGGGTCGATACCAGCCGCTTCGAAATCTGCGGCGACCGGTTCCGCGGCGACCTGCCGCGGCGTCGGACTCGTCACCAGCAACGGCCGTCCCTGAAGGTGCAGGTCGTCGACGACCTCGACGACCGACGACCGGACGCCGTGACCGACGACGACGTTTCGGGGGAGCCGAATCCACGTCGACTTCTCGAACATAGGTGGACTGAGTCACCCCCGGGATATACGTGTTTTTCCTCGACAATGTCTCGCCGCGAGGGCGCGTGGCGATGACAGCGCCGACACGGAGATAACAGTGGTAGCGGACGGGCGACAGCGGCGGTACGGCAATGACAGCGACGGTGCAGTGGTGACCGCGACGGTACACCGTAACAGTGGCGGCGACCCTTACCCGTGAACGCTTACGCCCACTCTCTCGTCGAAAACCAGTTGAAGATAATGATTCGAGATCAGAGCGTCTCGAGTATCCCCAGCACACGCTCTTCCGCCTCCCGATCCGGCCCCTGCGCTCGTCCGTCACGATCACTCTCGAGATGGTCTTCGGCCGACTGTTCCATGGCCGACTCGAGTGGCGTCGACTCCCAGCCGAGGGCAGTGAGTTTCGCCGTCGACAGGACGTGGGGGTACTCGCGGTAGAGTGGGTAGTCGGTGGGGTCGATCTCGCCGGCGGCGAGTTCTCGCGGGCCGGCGTGGACGATGTCGACGGTGGTCTCCAGTGCATCCGCGATCAGGTCGACCATCTCGTCGAACGTCACGAGTCGCTGGTCGCCGACGTTGTACGCCTCGCCGGCCTCGCCGCGCTCGGCGACGATACGGAGCGCGCTCGCCACGTCGTCGACAAATGCACGGTGCCAGACGTTGGTGCCGTCACCCGGCACCACGACGCGGTCGTGCTGGTTCACCCGGTCGATCCAGAAATCGAGCCGTTCGGTGTAGTCGTCGGGTCCGTAAACGATGCAGGGACGGACAGACATGGCGTTCACGCCGCGGTCGGCAGCCGCCTCGATGGCGCGGTCGCCCTCCGCCTTGCGCTTGCCGTAGGTCGCGTCCGAGTCGTCGGTCGCCTCTTCAGGCGAACAGGACTCGAGTGGCGTCTCGTTTTCGCGCTTGGGTATCTCTTCGCGGCCGTAGGCTGCGCCGCTCGAAATATAGACGTAGGCCTCGCAGTCGGCGAAAATACGAGTGGCTGCCTGTACGTCCTTCGGGTAGTAGGCGACGCAGTCGAAGACGGCATCAGGGTTGGTGGTTGCGGCGGCCGCCTCGAGTGCGGAGTCGTTGGTGCGGTCGCCCTCGATGTGGTCGACGCGGTCGTCGTCCGCGAACGGGTTCTCGCGGGTGCCGCGGTTGAGAAGGGTGACGTCGTAGTCGTGCTCCAGCAGGTCCGAGACGAGGTGGCGGCCGATAAATCGCGTACCGCCGATGACGAGTGCGGTGTCCATACGGGCACATCGCGGACGTGTGGGAAAACGGTAGCGGATGCGTCGAAAGCGGTCGTCGCGGCAACGGCGGCTTCAGCGGCTGGTGACGGCGCTCAGCGACGGTGCACGCTTACGCACGCTCAGGATTTATCCGCATAATCTGTGTAGCACGCCCGTCGGACGCACGCACTGCAGTCGGCGAATAGTTCATCGCGCCGCGGGAGAGTTCTCGCGGCGCACGCATCGACCACTCGGTTCAGACGGAGACGGCGATCAGAACGATGAACGACCGATCCAACCGAAACGATCGCCGACGATCGGACGAGCGAGAGGCACCGAACGAATCCGAGAGACGGCACGCGGGCGAACGAGACCAGGGGAACCGTGACGACCAACGGTCACAACCGCGCGGCGACCGCGAGCAATGGCCACAGGATGAGGGACGGCGCGAGCCACGGGACCGGCGCGAGCCGCGGGGCCAGCGGGCGCGCAACGGCGAGCAGGGGAGCTGGACGGAAGACCGGTCGGACGCCCAGCAGTCGAACGAAGCGTCCGGCGAAGAAGACCGGCGGATGGACGAGGAGCCGAATGATCGTCGTGCAGACGACGATATGAGCAACCGACGCCACGTTCACGAACGCGACCCGGTCGACGATCGGGACAGAGATCGTGAGGACCCCGGTCCGAATAACGACACAATAGCAGTCGGCCGACGGCCAGACGAGTCACACGCAGTCGGCATCCCGTAACCGTTGTTTTTCGACCGGCTCGCCAGTGCTATCTGTGCAGACGCCGTCCATCCACCACACGCGAGTGAGGACCGTGAGTTATTACGCTGACGTGTGAATCGGCGTGCATGAGCGATCAAGACGACGCACCCGACACGGAGTCGGACTCGAGTACAAACTCAGACACGGACCCGGAGTCAGCCGACGATGCAACTGCAGCATCGAGCGCCACGCCGGCCCTCGCAGACGACGCCATGGCGAATTTCCCAGTCCCGGACTTCGAAGAACTCCCCGAGGATCTTCAGGAACGTATTCTCGAGGAAACCGAGAGCGCTGGTTTCACGCCGAACGTCTTCTCCGCGTTCGCCTACAAGCCCTCACACTTCCGGGCGTTCTTCCAGTACCACGACGCGCTCGTCGAGGACACCGCACTCGAGCGCGAGGAGATCGAGATGATCGTCGTCGCGGTCTCCGGTGTGAACCATTGTCACTACTGTAACGTCGCACACGGGGCGCTTGTGCGGATATACGCCCAGGACCCGAAGTTAGCGGACCAGCTGGTCGCGAACTACCGAAGCGCGGATATCAACGAGACTCACCGTACGATGCTCGATGTTGCCGTGGCGCTCACCGAGCGACCGATGGAGGTCGAGCAATCGGACCTCGATCGGCTCCGGGAAGCCGGATTCAGCGAGGAAGCACTGTGGGATATTGCCGCCGTGACAGCGTTTTACAACCTGAGTAATCGGATGGCCATGTTCGCTGAGATGCGACCGAACGACGAATTCCACACGCTCGGACGGGATTGACGATTGCGGATAAATGATTAGACGATGCTAAAGATTAAGTTAGTCGGCGTAAAAGGTGTAGCCGTAATGGAGGTGAAAACCTGAACTCGGTGACCCAACAGCCGACTGACTCTTGCCGCGACTACCCTGACTGGATCAGATCGTGCCAGGATCAAACGACACCCGCCAGGTAGGACGCGGTACTCGAAACTGCGGTGACGCGACGCCAGTATCACGTGGTCAGTCTTGGCGATCGCGTTAATCGACGACTGAGCTCCTGTATTTGTTCGTCGATTCGATCGTTCATGTGAGAGGATTCACGACAAGTGGTTCTGATACGCTACTAGTAGCAGAGTCGAAGAATGGATATTCTAGTCGTCACTGGGTACCGTAACCGACATCTGATTATTTCCATGCCACCTGCTGGTATGTGGGCACCTCGTCTCCGGTTGCAGAACGAAGCAGATAGCAGTCGAACTCGAGTACGGCTCCCTGTGTACAGCCCCTTGGTGTGCCAGTCGGAAAGGAGGACACCGATCCGCTCAATCGTCGCTCGCGGCGAATCCGGCGGATTCAGCGTCTGCGTCGGCGTCCGACTCAGTCTCGGTTTCGGGCACCCCGGGTAGTTCGCCCCGAACGTCGTCCGATCCCTGTTCGGTGATCGCCTTGTGATACGCATTGGGCATGATCTTCACGAAGGCGTCCAGTGCACACGCCCAGTCCTCGAGCAGTTCGCTACCGCGTTCGGAGCCCGTGTAGGCGACGTGGTTCTCGACGAGGCGGCGTAGCATCTCCTCATCTTCGTCCTCGAGGTCGTCGTGGAGTGAAACCATTCCGGTGTTTGCCTTCCGTTCGAATTCGCTGTCTGGGTCGTAGACGTAGGCGACACCGCCGGACATGCCGGCTGCGAAGTTCGTGCCGGTCTCGCCGAGGACGGCGACGACGCCGCCGGTCATGTACTCACAGCCGTGATCGCCGACGCCCTCGACGACAGCCTTCGCGCCGGAGTTGCGGACGGCAAAGCGCTCGCCTGCGACGCCGTTGACGTACAGCTGGCCGTCGGTTGCGCCGTAGAGCGCGACGTTGCCGATCGCGACGTTCTGGCTCGGATCGTAGGCCGCGTTCTCCGGTGTTCGGACGGTGATTTTTCCACCCGAGAGACCCTTCCCGACGTAGTCGTTCGCGGCACCGGTCAGGTGCATCGAGACGCCGCTCGCGAGGAACGCACCGAAGCTCTGGCCGGCGGTGCCCTCGAGATCGGCCGTGATCGTGTCCGCCGGGAGGCCGGCCTCGCCGTAGCGGCTGGTGATCCGGTTCGAGAGCATCGCGCCGACTGCGCGGTCGACGTTCGCTACGTCCGTGGAGAGAGCGACCGGTTCCCCACCGTCGATCGCGTCCGCCGCGCTCTCGATGAACTCGCGGTCGAGCTGGTCGTCGAGGCCGTGGTCCTGCTCACAGACCTTTCGACGTACGTCTCCGGCGGGCTCGGCAAGCACAGCCGAGAGGTCGACGGTCCGGGCCTTCGGGTGCTCGACATCGTCGCGCTGGGCGAGGGCGTCGACCTGGCCGATCATTTCGTCGACGGTCCTGAACCCTAACTCGGCCATGATCTCGCGCAGTTCCTCGGCGATGAACGTCATGTAGTTGATGACGTGCTCGGGTTCGCCGGGGAAGCGCTTGCGTAGATCCTCGCGCTGGGTGGCGACGCCGACCGGACAGGTGTTCTTGTGACACTGGCGAGCCATCACACACCCCGAGGTGACGAGCGAGGCCGTGCCGAAGACGTACTCCTCCGCACCCAGCAGGGCGGCGACGGCCACGTCGCGGCCGGTCTTCATGCCGCCGTCGGCGGAGACACGGATGCGGTCGCGCAGGCCGGTTTCACAGAGCATCTGGTTCGCCTCTGCCAGCCCGAGCTCCCACGGGAGCCCCGCGTTCTTGATCGACGTGCGCGGCGAGGCACCCGTGCCGCCGGAGTGACCCGAAATGTGCACCACGTCGGCGTTGGCCTTCGCGACGCCCGCCGCGACCGTGCCGATGCCGGCTTCGGAGACGAGTTTGACGTTGATATCAGCATCCTCGTTGGCCGCCTTCAGGTCGAAGATCAGCTGCTTCAAGTCCTCGATGGAGTAGATGTCGTGCAGCGGCGGCGGCGAGATGAGCCCCACGCCGGGAGTCGACTTTCGAACGTGGGCGATCATCTCGTTGACCTTCTCGCCGGGAAGCTGGCCGCCCTCGCCGGGCTTCGATCCCTGAGCCATCTTGATCTGCAGTTCGTCGGCCGAAGAGAGGTACGTCGAAGTGACCCCGAACCGGCCGGAGGCAACCTGCTTGACGTTGCACTCCTTCTCCGTCCCGAAGCGCTCGGGGGGCTCGCCGCCCTCGCCCGAGTTGCTCTTCCCGCCGATACGGTTCATCGCGATCGAGTTGTTCTCGTGGGCCTCCGGCGAGAGCGAGCCCAGACTCATCGCGGCCGTCGAGAACCGCTCGACGATCGCTGTGATCGGCTCGACCTCCTCGATCAGGACCGGGTCGCAATCGGAGTCGAACTCGAGTAGCCCCCGAAGCGTCTGCAGATTCTGGTTCTGGTCGTTGACCAACTCGGCAAATTCCTGGTAGCGCTCGTAGTCGTTCGAGCGAACGGCTTGCTGGAGCGTGCCGACTGTTTCTGGATTCCATTGGTGGGTGAGACCGTCAGAGCGGTGTTCGAACTCGCCGTAGCGGTCGAGGTCGGACTCGTCTTCTGCGCCGAACGCCGTCACATGGCGTTCGAGAAGGTCCGCCTCGATTTCGGCGAGGCCGATACCCTCGGTGCGGTTCTCGGTGCCGGAGAAGTACTCCTCGACGAGATCGGAATTCAGCCCCACTGCTTCGAAGATCTGGGCTCCCTGGTAGCTCTCGACGGTCGAGATACCCATCTTGGCCATCGTCTTCAGGAGGCCGTTCTCGAGTGCGCCGATGTAGGCGTCGATGGCGGTTTTGGTAGCCGCGCCGTCGGGGCCGGCCGTGAGGTCGGCGATGGTCTGGTAGGCCAGGTACGGGTTGACCGCGCCAGCGCCGTAGCCGACGAGCGTCGCGAGCTGGTGGACGGTGCGTGGTTCGCCGGACTCGACGACGAGGCCGACGTGGTTTCGCAGGCCGTTGCGCACGAGGTGGTGGTGGACGCCGCCCGTCGCGAGCAGGCTCGGAATCGCAACCCGCTCGTCGTTGACGCCGCGATCTGAGAGAATGAGCACGTCGTGGCCATCCTCAATCGCTGCAACGGCGTCTTCGCGGACGCGCTCGATGGCTTCTCGGAGCTGGTCGCCGGTTGGGTCGTCGCCCACATCGGCAGGATTTGCGGGTTCTGCGGGTTCTGCGGATTCTGCGGATTCTGCGGATTCCGATGGCGAGGTGGGCTCGTAGGTAATATCGATCGTCGCCGCCGTGATCCCGCTCGTCGAACAGTCGCGGATCGACGCGAGGTCGGCGTCGGTCAGCACGGGCGAGTCGACGACGAGCTGGCGGGCGTGAGCCGGCGACTCGTCGAGCAGGTTCCGCTGGTACCCAAGCCGGCTCTCGAGGCTCGTGACGAGTTCCTCACGGATGTAGTCGAGGGGCGGGTTCGTCACCTGTGCGAACAGCTGCTTGAAGTACGAGAACAGCGGTCGGTTGTACTCGGTGAGGACCGACAGCGGTGTGTCGTCACCCATCGAGCCAACCGGGTCCTTGCCCTTGGTCGTCATCGGCTCGAGGAGGTTCTCGAGTTCGTCGTGCGTGTAGCCGAACGCGACCTGCTGGTCGCGCAGGTTTGAGACGGCATCACGGGGCACGCTGTCCTCGGTCTCCCGGATGTCTGCGAGGCGGACCTGCTCCTGGGCGACCCACTCACTGTAACGCTCGTCAGTGAGGTCGGCGAAGATCTCATTGTCGGGGATGACCCGACCCTCCTCGGGGTCGGCGAGGAAGAGCTGTCCCGGCTGGAGGCGGCCGCGCTCGGAAATCTCGGCGGGGTCGGTTTCGATCGCGCCGGCTTCACTCGCCATGATGAGGCGGTTGTCCGTCGTCACGTCGTACCGGCAGGGACGGAGGCCGTTGCGATCGAGCACGGCTCCGATGCGATCACCGTCGGTCGCCGCGACGAGGGCGGGGCCGTCCCACGGCTCGACCAGCGAGGCGTGGAAGTCGTACCAGTCTCTGCGCTCTCGTGGCATCGACTCGTCGCCGCGCCAGGCCTCGGGGACGAGCATCCGAAGGGCGTGGGCCAAGTCGCGGCCGTCCTGCAGGAGGAGTTCGAGTGCGTTGTCGACGCTTGCGGTGTCTGACTGCTCGGGGTCGTCAATGATCGGTTTGACGGCGTCGAGGTCGGACAACACGTCGCTCTCGATGTCCGTCTCCCGTGCGCGCATCCAGTTGATGTTCCCCTGAATCGTGTTGAACTCGCCGTTGTGGATGACGTTCCGGTGCGGATGGGCCAACTGCCAGGCCCCCAGCGTGTTCGTCGAGAAGCGCTCGTGAACCATCGCGAACGTCGACTCCAGGCGCTCGTCGGTGAGATCCAGGTAGTAGGACGGAACTTGCTCACCCTTGAGCAGCCCCTTGTAAACGACCGTCTGTGAGTCGAGCGAGCAGACGTAGAAGCGCTCACTCCCGTCGATATCGGCTGCCGAAACCGCGTTCTCGAGTGCCCGGCGCGCGACGTACAGTCGCCGGTCGAACTCGTCGCCGCTCACGTCGTCGGTCGCCGTGACGACGACCTGCCAGACAGCTGGTTCCGACTCGAGTGCAGTCGCGCCAAGGCCGTCATTTTCGGTGGGAACGTCACGCCAGGCGAGCACGTCGAGGTCGTAGCTCTCGAAGGTATCCTCAAGCAACGAGACGAGGCTCGTGCGGGCAGTGTCATCGGTTGGGAAGAAGAGGGAGCCAACGGCGTAGCTGCCCGGTTCGGGAAGGTTGGTCTCGAGTATCTGGTCGAAGAAATCGTGGGGCGTCTGCAGCATGATCCCCGCCCCGTCGCCGGTGTTCGATTCAGCGCCGGTGGTGCCTCGGTGTTCGAGGTTGACAAGGAGATCGAGACTCTCAGCGACGATGTCGTGGCTCGACCCACCATCGAGGTCCATGACGACGCCGACACCGCAGTTCGACCGGTCGTCCGTAGGCGCTGCGAGCCCCTGCGAACGGCCGGTGGATGGTGCTCTGTGTGGCTGTGGCATACCGCGTCCTTCCGAGAGCGGATATAAGAGGATACTCCATAATGACTAAGTGTATTATAGACGCATATGCATGGATATAAGGTATATATTTCGACAGTAGCTGAGTGAGAAGCGTCGGTTTGTGTATTCGGTCTCGAGTACTGTCCACTGTGCTAGAGAGTTGTCTCGGTCACAGTAGCGGCCGAAACAGCGCAGGAAAGTGTCAGAGGCACGCAGTGTTCACCCATCAGAGTGAACACCACACCAGTAGTTTTGACGCCATTGGTAAGCACTCTTGGGTTAAACCATTAGGTGTTGCTGAGTGACTCGTTACGCAGCAGGTGGTCGCTCCCGTTGCTTCCACCATCAACGTCCAGTATTGCGATTTGTGCTGACAGACGGTTAGACAGGCGAGCACGCACGATACACTCACCACTACCGTGCCGTGATAAAGCGAAAACCTGCGTGTGGTCGGTCGGACTCGGAGGCGTGATAGTGAGGAGACTGAATCGGTGACGTGTCAGTACGATTTCGCGAAGTATGCGACCTCGTCGGCTGCGTCGCCACAGACGCCACACTCGTCGTGGTCGGGTTCGGGAACCTCGCCTGCCGTCGTGCCGCCCTCGTCCTCGAGGGGCTGCATGACGATTTCGGCGGCGATTTTCTCCTTGATAACCTCCTCACAGGCTTCGTCGCCACACCACGGCGTCTTCACGTAGCCGCCGTGCTTGCCGAGCGTCCCGAGGATGTCCTCTGGACTGTGGGCCTCGCGAACGTTCTCCTCGAGATTCTCAGCTGCCGTGTCGTACAGCTTGTCGAAGATCGTCTCCAGATGGTCGTCGACTGCATCGACAATGCCGTCACGATCCTCGACGGCTTCCTCGTTGTCGGGCCGGTGAACGAGCGTGACTTCCTCGTCCTCGACCTCGTATGGTCCGATCTCGAGTCGAAGCGGGACGCCGTTGAGTTCGTGTTCGTTGAACTTGAAGCCGGGATTGCGCTCGTCGCGGTCGTCGAGTTCGACGCTGAAGCCAGCGTCATCGAGTTCGTCCGCGATATTCTGGGAGTACTCGAGTACGTCGTCTTTCGTGTCCTCCTGCCAGATGGGGACGATGGCAACCTGCGTGGGCGCAATGGTGGGTGGGAGTACGAGCCCCTGGTCGTCGGAGTGGGTCATGATGAGCGCACCGAGTGCGCGCCAGGAGAGGCCCCACGAGGTGGTGTAAGCGGTTTGCTCCGCCTCGTCTTCGTCGACGAACGAGATGTCGAACGCCTCGGCGAAGCTCTGGCCGAGGTTGTGGCTGGTCGCGCCCTGAACGGACTTGCCGTCGGGCATCAACGCCTCCACCGTGGTCGTGGTGTCCGCACCGGGGAACTTGTCGTGTTCGGGTTTCTTCCCGCGCAGGACGGGGATTGCAAGGACCTCCTCGTAGACCTTCTCGTACTGGTCGAGGCGAGTCCAGACCTCCTCCCAGGCGCTCTCGTCGGTCGCGTGGGCAGTGTGGCCCTCTTGCCACATGAACTCCTTCGTGCGGAAGAACGGCTTCGTCTCCGTGGCTTCCCAGCGGACGACCGAACACCACTGGTTCAGTCGCAGCGGCAGGTCACGGTGGCTGCGGGTCCAGTCTGCCATGAACGGCGCGATGATCGACTCACTGGTCGGGCGCACGGCGAGGCGCTCCTCGAGTTCGTCGTGGCCGCCGTAGGTGACCCAGGCGACCTCGGGGTCGAAACCTTCGACGATGTCCTTCTCCCGCTCTAAGAAGCTCTCAGGGATGAACATCGGGAAGTAGACGTTGTCGACGCCGGTCTCCTTGAACCAGCCGTCGAGAGCGTCCTGGATGCCCTCCCAGAGGGCGTAGCCGCGGGGTTTCGTAACGATGAATCCGCCCATCGGTGCGTAGTCCGCGAGGTTCGCCTTCTGGACAACCTCGGCGTACCACTCACCAGGTTTGTGCGATTTCGACTCGGTGATACCGAGTTCCTGACTCTCGTTGCTCATACCACGACATGCAGTCAGCGCGGTCTTAAACGATGCGAAGGTGGGTCGGGGAGTGTCACACTCACTCGCGAACGCGACGTCGATCCGCTGTGTCAGTTCATCGAATGATACTCTTTCGAACTGTTGGTAAATTCATTATGTATTATTACTTCTCATGTGATTGTCCTGGTTGCAATGGGAGATAACCACAGCCACAGGAAGAATCAATCCGTGGGGATCGACCGACGTTCCCTCATGAAAGCCAGTGCAGCCCTCGGAGCGCTCGCAGTCTCCGGCTCACCGCTCGGAGTGACGAGCGCCCAGTCGCTGCCCGATCAGCCCGACGCTGCGGATGGAACGGTTGCCTACCAGTACTTCCACGCGACGTGGACCGACATCGAGGCCGATGTTCCCCGCCTCGACAGCGCCGGCATCGATAGGATCTGGGTTCAACAGCCTGCGCGAGGCAAACTCGATTGGGACGACCTCTCCTACGACGGCGAGTACGGCTTCTACGACGAGACCTCACCGTACGGCTTTCGGGACCCACACCCACCGGTCGGCTACCAGCCAGTCGACCTGCAGGATCTCGATTCGACCCTCGGCACCGAGAGCGAACTCGAGTCGCTGATCGACACCTGCCACGACCACGACATCGAGGTCATCGTCGACGTTGTGTTGAACCATATGGCTGCCACAGACGGGCCCGACGGCTACGTTGAACTCCCGCAGTTCGACCGCGACGAACACTTCCACGACAACGGGACGCTGGGCGAGGACTGCCAACTGGACGGGGAGGCAGCGGAGTACGAGTGCGACCTCCTCGGACTCCCGTCGTTCGATGTCGAACTCGCGACTGTACAGCAGGCCCACGAGGACTACATCCAGCAGATCGACGCCCTCGGTGCCGACGGGCTCCGGTACGACGCCGCTGGTCACGTCTGGCCGTGGTACTTCGAGTCCGAGATCAACGCACTCGCAGACGACCTCGATCTCTGGCGCGTCGGTGAAATCTGGGACTACGACATCGATCGGCTACTCGAATTCGCCGACACCGGGATGACTGTGTTCGACTTCCCGCTGTACGACGCCATCGTCGACGCGTTCGAGGGCGGCAGCATGGAAGCGCTCTCACAGGACGCGGCGAACGGCGTCGTACACCACGAGCCAAGCGTCGCGGTCACCTTCGCGCAGAATCACGATACCGTCGGTCCAGGTGTAACCGAGGGTGAGGCAGAGGGCCGTGCGGTCGAACTCGCCGAGGCGTTCGTTCTCGCGTACGCTGGCATGCCGATGGTGTACCGTTCCGGGCCCGAGGATCGGTCGGAACTCGACAACGAGGCGTTCCGTGATCTCGTCTCTGTCTCCCAGGAGTTCGCCTACGGCGAGGTGATCGACCGTCACGTCGAGCACGATACGTATGTCTTCGAGCGCAGCGGAAATCTGTTGGCGGGCATCAATACACACGAGTCGACCGAGTGGACTGACTGGGTCGAAACGTCCTGGCCGAACGAGACACTCGTCGATCACGCCGGCGGGCAGCAACCGGTTACCACCAACGACGAGGGGTGGGTCGAAATTTCGGTTCCGGCTGCGGGATGGGTCATGTATGCGCCTGATGAGGAAGATGACGGGGACAATGGAGACGGCGATGATGACGACGGCGACACCGACGAAATTACGATCCAGATGACGGTTGACGTCGACTACGGTGAGTCCGTCTACGTCACCGGGAGCACGGACGTACTCACGAACTGGGGCGGCGGAATCGAGGCCACCTGGACAGCGGGCAACGTCTGGGAAGTCACCATCGAGGACCCCGGCGAGTTCGAGTGGAAGACCCGTCGCGGTCCGAGCGGTGAAAGTGGCGGCGTCTGGGAACAAGGAGCCAACCACGACGAAACCGACCTTCATCCCACCCATCAGGGCTGGGAGGAGTAGTCGCGTCGTTTGGTTTCCGTCTCACCCATCACTGGCGACGCCCCCGTCGACAACGATTGACACGTTCTTCCACGTTCGCTGACTTTTATGCGAGTGTGTTACAAATGGAAGCGTATGCAGGCTATCGAGGTAACAGCGTACGGAGACAGCTCGCAACTCGAGGTTACCGACGCCGATCTCCCCGAACCGGACGCGGGCGAGGTCCGGATCGAGGTCGAGGCCACCGGGATCAACTTCGCGGACATTATGCAGCGCCGCGGCGTCTACCCGAGCGGCCCAGAGCCGACCTACGTTCCAGGTATGGAGGCCGCGGGCACGATCGATGCCACCGGTGAGGGCGTCGATCTAGACGAGGGTGACCGCGTCGTTGCGATGCTCAACACCGGCGGCTACGCCGAGTACGCCACCGCGAACGCCCAGATGCTCTTTCCGATTCCAGCGGGAATGAGCTTCGCGGAGGCCGCCGGCTTCCCCGTCCAGTTTCTCACCGCTCACAGCTGTCTGTTCGAGTGGGGCGGACTCGAGAAAGGCGAAACCGTACTCATCCAGGCTGCCGCCGGTGGCGTCGGCACCGCCGCCGTCCAGTTAGCCTCGAACGCGGGCGCGGAGGTCTTCGGTACCGCGAGCACGCAGGAGAAACTTGATCTCGCAGCCGATCTCGGCTGTGATCATCCGATCAACTATACGGAGACAGACTTCCGAGAGGTCATCGACGAGGAAACCGACGGCGAGGGTGTCGATTTGGTCCTCGAAAGCGTCGGCGACGACGTCTTCGAGCGCAGCCTCGACGCAATGGCCCACTTCGGCCGCATGGTCACCTACGGGGTCGCGAGCGGCGTCCCAGCCGAAGCCGAGAACCGCCGGCTCCTCTTCGAGAACAAGTCTGTCTCCGGCTTCCACCTCGGCCAGGCCTCCTACCACGACCCGAGCAAGATCATGAAAGCCGTCCCCGAACTCACACAGGGACTGACCAGCGGCGACCTCGAGGTCGTCCTCGGCGAGGAGTTCGCACTCGAGGACGCGGCCGATGCACACCACTATATCGAGGACCGGAAGAGTTCGGGGAAAGTCGTTCTACGGCCCTGAACTGCCAGCGATCGGGTGATTTATACTCTGAACTGCCCGCCCGCTGTTGGCTCCGTTTGTTCGCCGGTCTCGGCCGCTGCACCGCTACTTTCTGTTCCGTCGTCGACATCGATCGACGCGTCGGGGATGTCGCCGTCGTTGGGATGACCGGAGAGATCATTGAGACAGCCAGGGAGCCAGTACGAAGAGTGAGAAAAAACCGAGGTGCCCAAGAGTTGCGTAACCGTGTGCCGGTACGCAGTGTGCCAGTTACTCGGTGTCGACTTCTCTGTTTCGCTCGCGATTCGCTTCGATAGGCTCGATAGTGTCGTTGTAGGCGACTTTAGTAACCTCGGAGACACCCGCTTCCTCGGCTTTTCGCCTGACGTATGGATCGGTGATGTCGTCTACCGAGACCATGCTCTCTGCCGTGACGTCACCGGATGCCGAAATGTCGTACCCAATATACGTGTTGTCCTCTTCGCTGATGACCTCGACTTTCGGGTGATCCCACTCAACATCCGTTCGAACGGTGATGTCGTATCCATCACTTGGCTCGTTCGCTTCAACGTAGAAGCGACATGCGGCACCCAATTCATCTCGCGGGTCTGCCCCGCCCGTCCATGTTCTGTACTTCCACCAGTAATCTGCGTGTTGCCCGTCCCCGAACTCTTCTCCGTCGTACCGGAAGGCATCGTAGATGTTGTACGAACTGATGGCAACGTTCGCAACGAGATTCAGTTCCGTGACGGCGACCTCAATCGACTCCTGGATACCGCTTCGCCAGTCAATGCTTGGGTCGCCATCATCCTGTGTCGCGCCAACCATCCGTTCATCACCCTGATCAGGAGCCAGGATCGAGGATGTGTGACTGCTCTGGTCGTTTTCTATTTCGAGGTAAATACCGCTGAGGTTCTCTGTCTGCTCCCAGTTTCCGTCAGGTTCGCTATCGAGTTCACTGCTTGCAGACGCTCCCAGAACGAACTGATGGAGGACCTGATCACCGATCTGATTGGACTCGATGCGGGAAACGGTCAACCCCTGATTCGACGCGAGATAAAATCCGCTGGTGGGGTTATTGGGGTCGCCAGTCCCATCGAAACTCTCCACTCGCCTCTCCCGAGACACGGTGAATTCCGGATCGAAGTCGGATGAAACGCCCGTTTCGTCGGCTCGCACGGTCGGTAACTGCTGGCCGACAATCGGTACGATTGCACCACCTGCAAGCCCCTTGAGCGCCGTACGCCGGTGGATTCGTCCGGACTGCGTTTCCGTTTCTTCACTGCTCTTTTGTGACTGATCCTCTCCGAATTCTTGACTGTCTTTTCCACCTGTGGATTTGCCATTCGAATTTGGCATAGTAATGACCCAATATAATTACTATTAAAACTTTCCACAAGTCAGATGCATTACTTCTTCGGATGGAGGCCTCCTTTTGCAGATGGAACATCCACAGCAATACGCTGTCTCGACCTAGCATAGCACGGAGTGGGGACCATCACCGATGGTGTCCCCGAAGACAAAGGCTATATATTTTCGATCAGGAATGGTAATATTATGCACCGACGGCGGCTGCTCAGTTCTCTCGCTGTCTGTAGCGTAGGAGCGCTCGCTGGCTGCATGGACACACTCGGACGTAGTGACGAGAACGAGTATGCGACGCTACAGCGACTCCCCCTCGCGAATATCCGAGACATGCCAATCGTCGCCGAGCTCAGAATCGAACAGGCCGAAACAGACGATGTCATCTTCACTGAGACGTACGAACTGCCAGCGGCTGAGGACGGATTCGAGGCAGTCTCCGTCGACTGTGTCTGGCCAGACGATCCACTACGCGTGATGACCCGAGACGCTGATACCGAGGACTGGGTGACACTCGCAACGGCAGATCGGTCAGACTGCCTGAGTCTCCTTGCTGAACTTCACGGCGGTGGTGTCTCCTACTACAGTTCCACCGACGAGTGTCCGATTCGGGCGCTAGAGTGTCACGGTGAGTGACTGCAGGCTGGTACTCTCCCGACCATCCCATCTCATCCCTTCCTACCCAATCCCGGATTTACAGTACGGCGACACCTGCAACGTTCCTGCTATTGCGCCAGTTCCTGCCAGCACACCACAACCACTCCGTTTCGGAGATGGTGCCCGACCTGATTCTGTTCTGACACAGCAATACGACTCTGGCCGTTCTATCGTGACTCGAACGAAACACCCCACTCGAGTTCGTGGTCCACGAACGCCGCCTCATCGAGGGGCGGCCCGCCCGCGAAGTGGAACTCGCCGGCGACGGTGTCGCCTTCGAGGACGCCCGGCAGCCAGAGTCGGTCGTCCTCCCACATCTGGTCGTAGGGCACCTCTTCAACCGGTACCCACTCCGGACGCGCCTCGTCCGAGGGGCGCGGTTCACCGGCGAACTCGGTCGTCCGGAAGACGTGACAGACGGTGTGGACCTCCTCGTCGAGCAAGAAGGTGAGCTCGCCGGCGTACTCGAGTGCGTCGGGATCGGTCTCGAGGCCGACTTCCTCGCGGGTTTCGCGGACGGCACATTCCCGTGGCGTCTCGCCGGGTTCGAGTTTGCCGCCGGGACCGTTGTACCAGCCTTCGCCGAGACCGCGACGCTTTTCGATGAGGAGGACGTCTCCGCTGGAATCGGTTGTGGCTGGTTGTGGGTAGCTGGTGTTGTCGGTTTCGCTGGGTTCGGCGGGTGTGTCAGTTGTAGCGGTTTCAGCGATCTCACCATACTTATCGGGTTCGGTGGTCTCAGCGGTACCGGCGGGCTCGGACTCTCGGAGGACGAAACAGAGCGTCGCCTCGATCATTGGATGACTCTGGTTGTTCGTTCGTCGCGTGTGAGATAAAGACGGCTGTTCGCTGATTGTTGCTTGTGGCTGCGACCTCAGAACACGTCCGCGACCGCCGCGTCCAGCGCGTCGAGAACCGTCTCGATCTCCTCAGCTGTCGTACACAGCGGCGGCGAGAGCAGGATCTGGGTGGCTGGTCGGCCGATGCCGACGAGAACACCACGGTCTTCGAGGGTCGAAATGACGTCCCAGACCGGGTTTTCCTCGTCGTCACTGTCCACGCGCGGGTCGTAGAACGGCTCGCCCGTCTCCGGATCTTCGAAGGCCACACCCCAGAGGTAGCCACGACCTCTCGTGTCCGCGACTACGTCGTACTGGGACTCGAGTTCCGCTAGGCCGTCCTCGAAGAGCGAGGCGTTCTCGCGGACGTTGTCGATCTGGCTGTCTTCGTAGACATCAATTGCGGCAAGGGCGGCCGCACAGCCGACCGGGTGGCCGCCGAACGTTTGGCCGAGGTCGAAGCCATCCTCCTGGACGCCCGAAATGAGCTCAGGACGAACGAGCACGCCAGCCAGCGGTGCGTAGGAGCTCGTAACACCCTTTGCGAACGTGATCATGTCCGGTTCGACGTCCTCGGTTTCGATTCCGAACCACTCGCCACAGCGGCCGAAGCCGGTGATGACCTCGTCTGCGATCAGCAGGATGTCGTACTTGTCACAGAGTTCACGGACGCGAGCGAAGTAGCCCGGCGGGGCTGGGTAGCCGCCACTCGAGCCCGCAACTGGCTCCATCATGATCGCGGCGATGGAATCTGGGTCCTCGTTGCGAATGACGAAGTCGAGATGGTCGGCCGCCAGTTCGGCGAGTTCTTCGGGACTGTCGGCGTTGAACGGCGACGGGTGAGACATCGGCGGGAGAAACTTCGCCGAACCAGTCGTCGCGGCGTGACTCTCGACGAGGGCGCGCGTTTCGGGGTCGCCGGAGAGGCTGCCGGCACCGTAGGTCGAGCCGTGGTACGACCGCCATCGGGTCAGAATCTTCGAGCCACCGGTGTGATTGCGCGCGATCTGGACGGCGAGTTCGTTCGCTTCGCTTCCGGTGACCGAAAACATGACGTTCGAGAAGTCACCGGGCGCGATCTCGACCAGTCGTTCGCCGAGTTCGGACCGCACTGGAGAGTGCTTCGAGGAAGAGACGTACTGGATCTGTGCTAACTGCTCGGTCATCGCGTCGATGATCTGCTGATTCCCGTGGCCGGCGTTGACACAGTACAGCTGCGAGGCGAAATCGAGGTATTTCTCGCCCTCGTCGTCGACGACCGTCGCGCCGTCACCCGATTCGAGTGTCAACGGACTCCCGTCTGGGTCGTACCAGTGTGGGATCGTGGTGGGGATTTCGTCCTGATTGCCAGTGGGTTCTTCTAGCATACACTGTTCATCGGCACAGGGGTAGTTAATTGTTGTCCTGTAACAAGCACTCTGTTGATCTGAACGACGAATTTTGCGGACGGTAGTCGAACAGTACACAACTGGTTTGGACAGTACTCGAGTGCCGGCTGGTGGCGGATACTGTTCATTCGGCCAGTGACGTGGACCGAAAACGAGTGAACTGTCGACTGTGAGTCGGTTGGCCGGGTCGAGGACGTCACTGGTGTTTAGCTGAATTGAGAGAGACGAACAGCGAACTCGCCTGGAGACGAGTGCAGCCGAGATTCCACCGTGACTGTGTGGTTGAGCGAGGATGGTACTCGAGTAGGACGGATGGTTGCTGGTCGGCGACTGTGTCTAGCGACACGTGGCCGTTTCGATAGACGGGCTACTGTGTGGCGTCCGACTGTGGGACAGGTAGGATGCGAGGTCAGTCGTCGTCACGATGCCAATAACGCCCTCGTCCTCGTCGACGACTGGGAGGTGGTGACAGCCGTGTTCGAGCATGGTGGCTGCTGCGTCGCGGACACTGTCTTGCGCCGAGACGGTGACGACGTCGTCGGTCATGTAGCGTTCGACGGTCGTTTCGGCCTTTGGTTGACTCTGGGCGACGATATCAACGAAGTCAGTCGTCGTCAGGATGCCCGCGAGATGGTTGTCCGAGTCAACGACGATGACGGAGCCGATATCGTTCTCACGCATGATCTGTCCGGCAGGTTCGACCAACGTGTCCCGTTGTACCGTGTGGAGTGACGTGGACATGATGCGGCCGACGAAGATGTCTTCCATACTACTATCTTATCCTATAGGAATATAATACTTTGCTATGAGTTATCTACTAGCATGGGGGATCTGTATGCGTGTCAACCAGCAACCAATATAAGCTAACAATTCACGTGCTGGCCTATGATCAAGTGGTGAACCTTTACGCTCCCGTGAGTCACACCCATCAGTATGCGAATTAATGAGGCGGTCATCGATCGACTGGTTGCAAACGGGGTTGACACCCTGTTCGGTATCCCCGGTAAACAGACCCTGCCGCTGAACGAAGCAATCAGCGAGCGCACGGACATCGACTTCGTCATGGCTCGCCACGAAACCGCTGTCTCCCATCAGGCGTGGGGATACGCCGAAACCAGCGGCGGCCTGGCCGCAACCGTCGTCATCCCCGGTCCCGGCGACATGAACGCTATGAACGGCCTGAAGAACGCGCTCAACGACTGCACACCACTCGTCCACATGGCAGTTGAGACCGAACCCGAGATCCGCGGCGGCGACGGCATCCACGAAACGCCACCAGACACCTACGACAACGTCGTCAAAGAGAACGTCACGGTCGAAACCCCCGAGAGCACGATCGCCGAACTCCAGCGTGCGATCGACATCGCACTTACCGCGCCGATGGGACCAGTCCGCGTCGGCATCCCCAAGAACTTCCTTCCGATGGACGTCCCCCTCGCCGAACCCGGCAAAACCGAAACCCGAACTGTGGGCTCCCCCGCCGACGAACGAATCGCCGAAGCCGCTGACCTCCTCGCCGAGTCAGAACACCCAATTATCATCGCCGGGGGCGGCGTCCGCGCGTCCGACGCGAGCGAGGAACTCGCGTCCCTCGCCGAAACACTCGACGCTCCGGTCTTCCCGACCTACAAGGGCAAGGCCGTTCTCCCCGACGACCACGACCTCTTTGCGGGCGTGCTCTGTGGCGGCACCGGCAGCGCCGTCAAAGACCAGATCGCCGCCGCAGACGCGGCCCTCGGTATCGGCACCGACCTCGATGCCGTCACGATGAAACACTGGGAAATCGACGTCCCAGACGACCTGGTCCACGTCACTCTCGACGCCGACGACATCGGCGTCGGCTACGACCCCGCGGTCGGCATCGTCGCAGACGCCGGCCGAACGATGAGTGCACTCGAGTCCGCTCTCGAAACCCGTTCGCTCGCTTCATCGAATGGATACGAACGTGCGCGAGAAACGCGCCAGGCCGTTGAGGATCGGCTCGCGGAACTGGTCGCGGTCGACGAATCGCCACTGCCGTCCCCTAGTGCGCTGTCGGCGATTCGAGATGCGGTGCCCCGAGAGGCAGTCGTCGCGGCCGACGCGGGTGGCTTCCGCCTCTGGTCGCTCGTGATGTTCGAGGCGTACGAGCCCCGCGATTATGTCAATCCGGGATCGTGGGCGACGATGGGGTCGGGCGTGCCCTCTGCCATCGGCGCGAAGGCGGCGAATCCGGACCAGGACGTTGTTGCACTCACCGGCGACGGCGGACTGATGATGTGCGTCCACGAGCTGCACACGCTGGCTGACGAGGACATAGACGTAACTGTGATCGTGCTCAACAACAGCGATTACGCGATCATCAGCGAGGAGGCCGAACGCAGCTACCGAATGGAGGCGAGCGAGTACGGCTGGCAGGATGTCCCGCTTGACTTCGATGCCATCGCGTCTGGGATGGGACTCGAGACGATGCGTGCTGGCACGCCAGACGAGATTCGCGAGACGGTTGCCGAAGCGATCGAGAGTGAGGGGCCGACGCTGGTCGAGATTCCGACGGACCCACACGAACCGCAGGCGAGCGTCTGGATGGCGGAGTAAGACGGTAGCGGTCCCGCTACTCGGTCGGTCAGTTTCTCTGGCTTGCTAACCGTTATACCACGGGCAGACAGTGATGTGTCTAGAGATGAGTACTGCGCAGACGGATCGGATGAGCGACAACGACCGCTCGATCACGGGATTTGTGATGATCTCGCACGCGGTCGTTCACACGTACGAGCTCTCGATTCCGATTCTAATGGTGATCTGGCTCACGGAGTTCAGCGTGAGCACGGCGATTCTCGGCACTGCGGTCGCGGTCGGCTACGGCCTGTTCGGCGTCGGTGCGCTGCCGGCCGGCATTCTGGTCGATCGGTTCGGTTCACGCGAACTCGTGTTGGTCTGTCTGGCCGGGATGGGCGGTTCGTTCCTCCTGTTGAGCGCCGCACAGGGTATCGTGTCGATCACGCTAGCGCTCTGTGTCTGGGGAATCGCGGCGAGTATCTACCACCCGGCGGGGCTCTCGCTGATCTCGACCGGCGTCGAGCAACGTGGTACCGGCTTCGCCTACCACGGGATAGCCGGCAACTTCGGCATCGCCTTCGGACCGTTGCTGACGGCGATTCTGCTGTTGTTCTTCGACTGGCGTCTCGTCACTGCAATTCTCGTCGTCCCGGCCGGCCTCGCGATTCTCTACGCGGTGACGGCGAGTTTCGACGAGAAGGCTGCGGTCGAGACGCAGCCTGATGGTGGTCGAGAGCCGGCAGACGAAAGCACCGACGCCGACGGCGATACCGGCGGATCAACCGGCGAACAGGCCGACGGGCAGATGTCGCTCTCGCGATTCCTCTCGGACAGCCGCGCGCTGTTCACCCTCGGCTTTACGATCGCAATGGTCGTCGTCATGATGAACGGGCTGTTCTACCGCGGAACGCTGACCTTCTTGCCGGACGTGCTGAGTAACTTCATGCCTGATGTCGCCGAGCAGCTACAGTTGTTCGATCCCGGTAGCCCAATGGCCGAGGAGTTTGACCCTGCCTCCTACCTCTACGCCGGGCTCCTGATGGTCGGCATGGCCGGCCAGTACGTCGGCGGGAAGCTTACCGACCGGATCCGGACAGAGACCGGCCTTGCGGTGATCTTCGGCTCGCTCGCCGGCGTCGCCGTGCTGTTCGTCCCCGTCGCAGAGGCCGGCCTCGTTCCACTACTCATCATTGGGTCGGTGCTCGGCTTCCTGTTGTTCTCCCTGCAGCCGATGTACCAGGCCACTATCGCGGAGTATAGCCCGCCCGGAGAGCGTGGTCTCTCCTACGGCTACACGTATCTCGGTGTCTTCGGCGTCGGTGCTGCCGGCGCGGCGATCGCCGGTTTCCTTCTTTCAATCGTCACGGTCTGGCAAACGTTCGCCGCACTTGCGGCCTTCCCCGTCGTGGGTGCCACTCTCGCGATCGTGCTTCGCCGCACTGGTGACCGGCGCGACTGAATTCTGGCCGCCACAACCGATACTGGGTTCGATGCACCGTCTCGCCAAGAGATGCCTGTCTCTCAAGACCGGTCGAAACAGAAAGGAGCAACCGCTGCACTGGGTTCTCCGAACGATAATTCCTCAGATGAACTGTGGTGATTCTTTACTGGAAACCGCTTAACCGAGGAAGCCATCGCCGGTAAGCAGCGTGTTCACCGTCGTTGCAGCCGTAACGAGCGCCACGAAACCGATGACGAGAACTGCCCTAGCAGGCAGGAACGCACTTCCGGGAGACATCGAGCAAGAGCCAGCCAAGTGTTTGAACGGCGACTCCGCAACCGCTGTCTCTTATACACATNATGTGTATAAGAGACAGGTCGTCGGGTTCTCAAGTTTCCAATCACAGTCAGCGTCGCGACCACGACCACGATCAGAATCTGTCCGTCGATCACCCAGACACCCAGACACCACATCCCGCGTGGAAAATGCATGTGACGATCCACGTGACGAGTCATCGAGATGATCGAAACAGCGGGCCGGTCACTCCGAGAGCGCCGCCGACATCGCGTCCTCGCCACCAACGATCGGAAGACGGACCGTACTCTTCGAGAGATCAACCGAGATTTCGACGCGCGTCTCCGGCGGCTGGAGCATTCCGTGTCCGGGATCGGTCGACAGCAACACGATTCCGAGCCGGGAGCCCGCATCGAAGACTCTATCGGCCGCCTGCAGGTTGAATTCGACGTGATACGGCCGCCCTGGTGGGTGCAACGCGAACGTCTCGCTCATTGACTTCCGATTCTGTGGGTTCATCCAGCCCCGATTGACGATCTCTGCCTCGCCATCCGCGTCGTACTCGACCAGCAACGCGGTCACGTTCGCGGCCGGTTCGTCGAACGACAGCGTCAGGTCCGGGATCACAGTCCCACTGAGTCGCACGTCTTCAGACAGCGGTTCGGTCGTGTAGACGAGGCGATTGTCGGACTCGTCGGCGTTTGCGTGCGTCTCGATGAAGATGTTGGGGTCGTCGACCAGCGACTCCGTTACCGGCGGCCCAGTGGGGGACTCGAGTGTCAGTCCGCCCTGCGTCTGGCCGCCGGGTGCGAACGAGAGGTCGACGTGCTCGGTATCGGTGTGTGGCCAGTCGGCTTCAGCGGCGAGCGAGCCAGCCTCTCGTTCGACCGTGATCGGCGGTTCGTCCATCACGTCGTTTTCGACGTCAAACAGCCAGTAGGAGTACCAGCGGTTGAGGAGATCAACCCAGGCCTCGTCGTCGACACCGCGGTGAAGCGGATCGGAGTGGCCGCCCTGGTGAAGCCACATCCGGTAGGGCTTGTCGTGTTTTCTGAGTTGTTCGACCAGTTTCGAGGCGTTCGAGGTTTCGACGTTGAAATCGTAGAGCCCGTGGCAGATGAGTACGCCGCAGTCGACGTTCTCGACGTCCGGGAGATAGTTGCGCTCGTGCCACCAGTCGTTGTAGTTGCCGGTCGTCCGATCTTGCCCGTTCTCGACGAGTTCTCTGGCAGATTCACAACGTTCGCCACCTTCGCGGCTCATGATGAAGTCGAACAGGCCACCCATGTCCAGTCTGGACGCGACGTGGCCGTTCGCACGGTAGTAGTCGTACCAGTTTGAAATCGCGACGATGGGGACGATTGCCTCAAGACCGTCGACACCGGTCGCGGCGACGCCGTTTGCGAGCGTGCCGTTGTACGAGATTCCCATCATCCCGGCGCTGCCGGTCGTCCAGTCCGCCTCAACCGTCTGTCCGCCTTCTCGTGCATCGTAAGCGTCCGCCCGGCCGTTGAGCCAGTCGACGACGGTCCTGATCCCCTCGATTTCGGTGTCACCGCCGACGTCGGGGCAGCCAGTTGATTTCTCCGTGCCGATCGAGGCTGCATAGGCCCAGATGAAGCCACACTGGAGCAGTTCGTCTTCGAAGGCTGACGGACCGATCTGGGGACCATCACTGCCGGTGAATTCGGCAAGGTGAGAGTAATCGTCGTACACTGCTCGTGAGCGGTCCTCGGGACCGCCATCGAGGTCACGTCCCGGTTTGTCGGGCTCGTACAGTTCCTCGTTCGGAGAGTATCCCCAGGCTGGCTGGCTTTCACCGTAGTACGGACTTGGTTCGATGACGACCGGCAACTGTAGATCACTATTCACTGTCGAGGCTGGCCGCGCGATCTCGACGTGCACGCGGTCCGGCTCACCGGTTCCGTCGGTGTCGAGCGACGTTTCGACCCAGTAGTTTTCACGGATCACGTCGTCGTCGCCGAAGACCGGCTGTGCACGCCCGTCCTTGAACGTTGGTTCAGCGTCGACCGAATCGAAATCAGTAGCAGCAGCTGGGATCGTCGCACCCGCTATCGCACCGGTCGCGACGGCCGTCTGAAGCACTCGCCGTCGAGTCGTTCCACTCTCACGCACGCGTTCTTCACCGTCACCGTCACCATCACGAGGTATTGACATACACCGTCACAAACACAACACTGTGTTTTAATTATTACCTTCGATAACAGCTAGCGGTTAGTGATTCTTGGCCCACTCGATAATTCAGCATACCCGCTGCACATCACAAGAAGCGCATCCGACCGATATTATGGCCGAGTATGCTCGTATCCATAAAACAGGTTTCTCCAACCAACACGGGGATCATCTGTGGGGAATATAATATCAAGTGCGTTTGACCCAGTTGCCGAAGGAGTGAGGTTATCGAAACTGGTTACTCAACCACAGAATGATAACTAGTATCGATTATCATGAGGCGGTACTTCACCTGGTCTCCTCACCAGGGACAAGCCCGTGCGATCGTGAAGACACTCTGTTATCGGCTGTTTATGGTCTTGATTACCATTACCGTCGCATGGGCCATCACTGGGAACGGGACAGAGGCAGTCAGTATTGGGATCGTTACAAACGTCACAAAGACATTCACCTATTACTTTTACGAGCGAGCGTGGGATCACATCACCTGGGGAATTGACCCAGATCCCAACTGATCACCAGATTTGAGCAGTCCTATTCAGTGGCCACTGTCAGTTCGAACCTCTCGGTTGTCGACCGCTCGGCGAGCGCCCTCGTCTGGTGGGCTGGCTGAACGAGAGACGTCCAGTTCTCGACATCGGGGAGTCGACTCCCAGGTGCCGAACCGATCGTGATGTGGGCACCACAGTGTTCGCAGGTTGAGTGGTCGACCGACGGCCACAGTACGACCGTCACGCCGACGATACTTGTCTTCCTTCGCTGAAATCGCGTGACTGCGTAGGGGTGAATCCCGTGCTGGCAATCATTCCGTTCTGAGGGGTTGTTTGTACGAAAAAATTGCTACTGCATAATTTCTCGCCAGTCGCTATCCCGGCGACTATCGGAACAATTCGAAACGTTACAGAATCGCAATGCGCTCGCCGGGAGTGAGCAAACCGGAGGGTTTGCGATGTTTGACGAGGGCGCTACGCAATGCGAGTGATACGAGCGGAGAGAAGTGGACTCGTCGGGATTTGAACCCGAAACCAGACGTGCTCGCTTTCGCTGCGCGCGACTGGTAGGACTCCAAATTCCGTCTCGAACACTCTCGCTCGTAAAACTCGCTCCGATGGACTCGTCGGGATTTGAACCCGAGGCCTCTTCCTTGCGAAGGAAGCGATCTACCACTGATCTACGAGCCCTCGCACATTTCTAACTCGGGTCTGTATTTGTAGCTTGTGTTTTGAGAGGGGCCTGTCCCCGTATAGTCACTGCCACACCGTGGCTGTCACGGCTCCCAGCAGACATCTCCACCCCGTTTCGATCAACCCACAGACCGACGCGTACTCGAGTTCCCTCGAACCTGCAACACGCGAGCGCGCCCGGCGAGCAAGCCGAGCAGGAAGCCGGTGAAGTGAGCGATTAGAGCGACGCCGGGTGCGGCGGTCGTGAGGGTGACGACGATCGCGAGACCGACGAAGACGACGATCGTCACCCACTGTGGCACGTCGATGATCGACGCGAAGCCAGCGGAGAGTCGGTTGCCAGTGATGAGGTAACCAAGAAGTGCGAAGATAGCACCGCTCGCGCCGAGCACGCCGACGGGCTCGCCGCTGATAAACGGGGCAGCGGCCGCGAAGCCGCTGAGAAGGACCTGTGAGATGCCGGCGATCGAGCCGGTGACGAGGACGAACGTGTGAAAGCGCGCACGCGACGTTGCGCGGGCGACTGGCCACCCGAAGACGATCAGTGCAAGGCTGTTCGAGAGGAGGTGCCAGAGGCCGCCATGGGCGTAGACACTGGTTACGATAGTCCAGGGGTTCTCGACGAGTGGGAGAGTGAGCACAAACAGGCCAGTCATCAGGCCGACGAGATCCGTGATGGCCTGAATGAAAAAGACAAGTCCGAAAATGGTGAGCAGTTCGAAGATGGGGCTAGACGTGTCGTTGCTGGCGGAGGGTCCAGAGGCGCTTGCACCAGTGTCGGGTGAGCGGGAGGCCGATCGTGAACGCGAGCGTGCGCCAGGGCGTGGCTGCGATCGGTTGGCCATACAGTTCCTTCGGTAGGACGCGATAAAAGTCTGCACGCCTGGTCTGGCTGTCCTGGGAGTAGCTGTGGCTGGTTCGACTTCGGTTGCTGAGCCTTGGTGGCCAGTGGCTGTAACGTAATGACCCGAGACGAGTGCAGCGGCTCTGCAAAAGCTGCGTGCTGGTCGTAAATAGATGGGTGAAAACGCAGCGCGACGACGATGGGGACATCCCATCTCGTCACAGTTGATCAATGATCGGCTTTCCAACTAGCAGACGTCAGTGAGACGCCGGCTTAGTCTTCGAGGACGATCTCGATCGAAACGTCGTTTGGCACCTGGATGCGCATGAGCTGTCGGAGTGCGCGTTCGTCGGCGTCCAGATCGATCAGGCGCTTGTGGACGCGCATCTCCCAGTGCTCCCACGTCGCGGTGCCCTCGCCGTCAGGCGACTTCCGGGTCGGCACCTCGAGGGTCTTGGTCGGCAGCGGAATCGGACCGCTGAGGTTGACGCCGGTGTTGTTCGCAATCTCGCGGACGTCGTCGCAGATGTCGTCTAAGTCGTCTGGACTCGTGCCCGCGAGTCGAACGCGTGCCTGCTGCATTTATTTCTCGTTGACGTCGAGGACCTTGCCGGCCGCGATGGTCTGACCCATGTCACGGATGGCGAAGCTCCCGAGTTCTGGGATCTCGCTGGATGGCTCGATGCTGAGGGGCTTCTGTGGGCGGATGGTGACCACAGCAGCGTCACCCGACTGGATGAAGTCTGGGTTCTCCTCGGCGACCTCGCCGCTGGATGGGTCCATCTTCTTGTCGATGGACTCGATCGTACAGGCGACCTGCGAGGTGTGTGCGTGGAAGACCGGCGTGTAGCCAGCCGTGATCACGGATGGGTGCTGCATGACGACGACCTGTGCCTGGAACGTCTCGGCGACGCTTGGTGGCTCGTCGGCTGGGCCACAGACGTCACCGCGGCGGATGTCGTCCTTACCGATGCCGCGGACGTTGAATCCGACGTTGTCGCCGGGTTCTGCCTTTGGCACCTCTTCGTGGTGCATCTCGATCGTCTTGACCTCGCCGCCAACGTCGCTTGGCTGGAAGGAGACGTCGTCGCCGATGTTCATGACACCGGTCTCGATACGTCCGACTGGGACGGTACCGATTCCGGAAATCGTGTAGACGTCCTGAATTGGGAGTCGGAGTGGGGCGTCCGTTGGTGGCTGTGGCTCTGGCAGGTCGTTGAGTGCCTCGAGGAGGGTCTCCTCGCTGTACCACGACGTGTTGTCGGAGGCGTCTGCGATGTTGTCGCCTTCGAACGCCGAGATTGGGATGAACGAAGCGTCGTCCGTGTTGAACTGGACCTGCTTGAGGAGCTGTGTGACTTCCTCAACGACATCATCGTAGGTCGACTCTTTGTAGTCGACGACGTCCATCTTGTTGACGCCGATGATGAGTTCGTCAATACCGAGGGTACGAGCCAGGAAGACGTGCTCCTGGGTCTGGGGCGCGACACCGTCGTCAGCAGCGACGACGAGGACGGCGTTGTCCGCCTGGGATGCGCCCGTGATCATGTTCTTGACGAAGTCGCGGTGGCCAGGACAGTCGACGATAGTGAAGTCGTACTCGTCGGTGGTGAACTCCTGGTGGGCGATGTCGATGGTGACACCACGCTCTCGCTCCTCGGCGAGGTTGTCCATCACGTAGGCGAACTCGAAGCCGCCCTTGCCCTTCTCTTCTGCTTCTTCGCGGTGCTGTTCGATGACGTGCTCGGGAACGCTCCCCGTCTCGTAGAGGAGTCGGCCCACGAGCGTACTTTTCCCGTGGTCAACGTGACCAATTACGGCCAGGTTCTGGTGTCGTTCGCTCATTGTTGTAGCTCACGCGCAGAGGCGCTTATATCGGTCTCTTTGTCTCGTTGCGGTTAAAACCATTTCGAAAGTCTATTCTGTCGAACCCCGCGCCTGCTTGCGGTTTGTGTCTCGTACACACGGTTTGACCATCAACTGGCCATCACTCGCAAGCAACTTGCAAGCAACTCGAAAGCAACTTGCAAGCCATGGAAACCTTCACAGATTGCTATAGCGGCGGCAGTCGCCCGACGTCAGAAAGTACCGCCGTCGCCGTTTCTGGGCCACCAGCACCGCGGCCACTCGAGTGCAACGAGCCTGCGTTTCGGGTCTTGATCTGAACGATGTTTCGCGTGCCGGTGACGGCGAGCGCGCCGTTCTCGGGGACGAGACGCGGGCCGACGCGGACGCCGTCGCGGGTGGCCTCACCGATGAGGCGGATCGTGCGCCCGTCCTCTGCGGCAAGGTCGAGCGCGCTGCCGGGGACGTTCTGGATGCCCTCGACGGTTGCATCCTCGAGTGAGAAGCCGCCGTCGGCGAGCACGTTCGCGAGGATGACGAACTTCAGGGCGGCGTCGGTGCCGTCGACGTCGAACGTCGGGTCGGCCTCTGCCACACCGAGGTCCTGTGCCTCTGCGAGGACGTGTTCGTAGTCAAGTCCTTCGGCGGCCATCCGGGTAAGGATGAAGTTCGCGGTACCGTTGAGAACGCCGCGGACGGCGGTGACGGCCTGCGACGTTGAGTCTTCGATGGTCGAAAGGACGGGAATCGCACCGCCGACGGTTGCCTCAAAGCGGACCGAGCCTGCGCTGTCGGCCTCGAGTTCACGGAGTTCTCCGTAGCGCTCGGCGACGGGACCCTTGTTTGCGAGGACGACGTGGTGGTCGGTCTCAAGTGCACGTTTCGCGTGCGTGAAGCCGGGGTCGGCGTCGCCGAGCGTCGTCGGCGTCGCCTCGACGAGCACGTCGTAGTCGGTTTCGAAGACGGCTGTCGGATCGGCATCACCGATCTCTTCACCACCGAGTTTACGGTCGAGAGCGTCTGCCACGTCGATTCCGTCAGGGTCGACGGTCGCTGTCGTCGAATCGGCGATCGCGACGACCTCGTGGCCATACTCACTTGCAAGGTCTGCAACGGAGCGGCCGACGTCACCCGCACCGAGAATCGCGAGTCGCTGGCTGGCTGCCATCAGGCCTCACCTCCGAGCAACGGCTCGACGATAGTGAGGTCCTTGTCCGCCCCGATAGATCGAATGGACTCGAGTGCGGCGTCGGTTCGTCCGGAGTCGACAGCGAGTCGAAGGCGGGCACTGGAAGTAGCGTCGGTGCCGTCAGGGGCGGCGAGCGAGAGGTCGATGACGGCAGCCTCGGCTTCGGCCTCGATTCGTGAAAGGGTTTCCGAGAGGTCGTTCTCGACGAGGTGGCCGACGAAGACGATAGAGATTTCTTCGCCGTAGCGCTCGGCACCGGCCTGGATGACGTTGACGCCGGCGTCGCGCAGTCCTTCGACGATGTCGTCGAAGCGGTCTGGCGGGCACTCGAGATCGACCTCGACGGGGATGTGCCCGCGTGGTGTGATGTTGCCGCGTTCGTGGTGAATACTCAAGAGGTTGCCGCCGTTGTCCGAGATTGGGGAGAGTGCACGGAGCAACTCGCCGGGTTCGTCGACGAGTTCGAGGCGGACGGTGTAGGGTCGAACGCCGCCGTCGGTTTCGGTTTCAGCTTCGGTTTCGGTATCGGTATCGGTATCGGTATCGGTTTCAGTGTCGGCGTTGGTTTCGACTGCTGTCTCGGCTGTCGCTTCGACTGCAGAGTCGGCTGCAGCGTCGCGGTCGCTGTCCGAACCGCCGATTGGTTCGTTACCCATCACCGTCACCTCCCGTGGTCGGGCATCCACACGTCGTCATGGTGACTAACTCCGTAACTCGAGCGTAAAAGGATATAGGAATACTCAAAACTGACCGACCCTGTCAACGTGAGACACGCCGCTGTAACTGACAAACGTGTTCGCCAAACCACCTCAAAGGTGGTCTTCCCCGGGGTTCGACGAGCCCCAGTCACCGCGACCGCCCTCCGTTCGGTCGATTCCCATGATGGACTCGGCCTGCTCCGGACCGCCGAGACTCTCGCGTGCGTCGGGGACTCGAACCGTCACCTCGTCGATTTCGGGCCACTGGATCAGTTCTGCCTTGATATTCCCCGTGGTTACGTCGCTGACCGAACATCCTTTACAGCCACCGCCAAGTTCGATGATAACCTCACCGGTTTCGGGGTCGGCCTCGCGAACGGCACTCGTCCCGCCGTGCATCTGGATGATTGGCATTTCGCGAGTGAGCCAGGCCTCGACGCGCTCTCGGAGCGTCGTTTCGGCGTCAGCGTCGGTGTCGGCGTCGGCGTTACTCATTACCCGGCCTACGAACTCGAACGGTGAATAGGTTTGGACCGCAAAACCGAACGTCAGGAACGATCACGAGGGTTTTGCGGACATCCACGGAAGAGCCAGCCGCAAATCACCTCGCAAACTGAGTCACTCCTGTGACGACTCAACTGCGGAATCAGACCGCTGTCGACGAACCATCTCGAATCCGAGCGCGCTGCCAGCAACGCCGGCCGCCCCGGCAACGCCGGCAGCCGTGAATCCTGGGATGGAATCTGCCATGTCACTTCCGCCGGTGCCGTCGTCATCGTCACCGCCCCCATCTTTGCCACCCGACTCACTGTCGTCCACCTGCGCCGGGAACACCAGCAGTGCACCCTCGGTATCAGCGCTCTGAATTATCTCCGTGCTGCTCGCGACGAACGTCTCACCGGACTCGAGTACCCGCGCCGTCCAGAAGCCGAGCTCGTCGGCATCTCGCCAGCCTGCGAGTGCGGTGGGAGAGGTCGGGTCAGAGACGTCGTGGACCAGTACGCCACCGCGGTACCACGAGGAGTAGAGCCGGTCGTTTCGCAGTTCGAAGTTGTGGGCGGTCGTCCACATACCGTCGTTGTATCCCTCGTTCTCTGCAGGTGGTGCCTCGATCGTCGCCTGGTAGGTCGGCTCGCTTGGATCGCTCACGTCGTAGAGGTCGATCCCGCCCGGGCCGTCTGGGTCGTCGCCGCCAGTCGCCCAGGCCTCGCGGCCGACCCCGAGCAGGGTGCCAGTGTCGTCGACGGCCGAGTAGTGGTCGTTGCCCGGCAGCCCCTGCTGGGCGTCCGTCACGCCAGAGAACGGAATGTCCTGTTGCTCCTCGAGCTCCGTCTCGGCGACGTGGGAGATGTACCCCGGTTCGGTGGGATCGCTCACGTCGATCAGGTAGGTTCCCGCGTTCCAGTAGGCGAGATACGCGATTTCGTCGTGCACGTAGACATCGTGGAGGTATCGCAGGAGCCAGTGGACTTCCTCCCAGCCAGGCTCGTACTCGAGTAGCGACCAGCGACCGACCTCTTCGACGGTGTCGTCGCTAATATCGTAGATGACGAGCGGGTTTTCGGTGGGCTCCTCGCTGTTCGCGACGATGTACAGCAGATTGTCCTCGAGGAAACAGTTGTGAATGTGGTAGTCGGTTTCGTACGGTTCGGTGACGGCGACGGGGTCGGCGGGGTCGCTCACGTCGTAGCAGATGAAGCCATGGAAAATGGAGGCGGTAGTGTGGTTCGCCGGGCCTGGGACGACCAGGCGGTCACCGCTCACTTTAACGTCAAGGACCTCGGTCAGTGGCTCGTCATCGACGGTCAGACTGTCTTCGCGCGCGAGTACCTCCGGATCGGTCGGGTCGGAGACGTCGACAGTTGTGAATCCCGTCGCCGTTGCGAGATAGGCAGTCTCCCCGTCGTCGCCGACGACCGCTTCGGCCGCGCCGCCGATCGACGTGCGACCGAGTGGCTCGTAGGAATCAGGGAAAGCGTCCTGTAGCCTCAATTCGACCGGCTCGTCGGAAAACGAGTCGGGGTTGGTGGTCGTGATATTCGACTGTGAACCGGTAGCGACGGTCGCGTGCGAGGGAGCACACTCGTCAGTTGCGGACACCGAAGACGCGGACAGGGCGGCACTGAGACCGGCCCCGGTGGTCAGACCGGAGCGGAGGAAGGCTCGTCGGCGCATACGTGGTATTGCGACGCACGGGTCAAGAAAGTAATCATTCGCCAAACCGGCTCAGGCGTCGAGATATCGCCGGTCACCGGTCCCTTTCGTCAATGCGCTCGCGACCGCGCCCTCAAGAACTACGTCGTCGCCGTGGTCGGTGACGCGAATCTCGGGCACGTTGTTGAGCAACATCTTGGAGACGCGTTCGCGGATTGGGTCGACGACGAGTTCCTCGTTGTGCAGCGCAACGGCACCGCCGAAGGAGACGACGATCGGCGCGAACGACTGGATGACGTTCGTCACGCCGATGGCGTTCCAGTGGGCAAGTTGGTCAATGACGTAGTCAGCGAGTTCGTCCTCGCCGGCGAACTCGAAGACATCCTTCGCGGTGAAGTCTGGGCTCTCGAGTGGGAGGTCAGTCGCAATCGTCGGGTCGTCGTCGGCCAGCAGTTGCGCAAAGTCAGGGATACCGTTGCCCGAGCAGTAGGCTTCCCAGTGGCCGTCGTGGCCACAGCCACAGGTTAGTCGGCCGCGCGGGTCGACGATACAGTGACCGACCTCCCCGGCGTTGCCGTCCCAGCCGTCGAGGATTTCACCGTCACAGCAGACGCCAGCGCCGACGCCCGAGGAGATGGTGATGTAAACCATGTCGTCAGGGTTTCGGTCGGCGTGAAAGCGCTCGCCAATAACTCCTGCAGTGGTGTCATTGTGGAGGTGCACCTCGTCTGTTTGGAGAAGCTTTTCGATCGGCCCAGTGAGTGGAATGCGGTCGATCGAGTCCGGCAGGTTCGCTGGGTCGATAACAGCACCTTCCGCGAGGTCGAACGGACCGATCGAACCGATGCCGGCGGCCACGACGTTTTCCGGCGTAACGCCGGCGTCGCCGCAGGCTTCGCGCAGCGTCCGGAGGACCCCTTCTGTCACGTCGATTCCCGTCGGTCCGCGTGGTGTGGCGTTTCGACTGACGCCGATCGTCGTCCCGTCGTCCGTGGCGATCGCCGCCCGGACGTTCGTCGCGCCGAGATCGACGCCCGCATAGTAGACCATCCTGTTCGAATGACCGCTGTCACGTTACTTAACTACACATATTGTACTCGACGATGAGTAGTTCCTTCGATAGGTCGTCTCGAACGTCGGCGAGCGAACGGCGACACATGCTTGCCATTGTATAGCATAGATTCTGCATGGCGACTGACGACTCTCCAACCACCGATCCGCCGGCCAAGATCGATGGCACAAGCGAGGACGGGAGCAGAGACACCGACGCAACCAACTCCAAAAGCGAAACCGGGGGCAAAGACGAGGTCAAGACCGAGACCGAGGACACCCACACCCACACCCACAACCGAGAAACCGACGAGCCCCAGGCACCCGGACCTCCCCTCTCCGAACAGGAACTCGCTGCCCTCCACGAAGTCGAACTTGGACTCGAATGGATTCAGCGTGCGCAGGGTTATCTTCTCGAGTTCCATCACGCGACGGGCCACGGCATAGATCACATAGACGAGGCCGAAACACACCTCCGTACGGCTGGACACGACGATCTCGCAGCGGCCATCAGGCGCGATCTACTCCCGCACGGCGTCGTCGACGACGACCGGTGGTCCTACGACGTTCTCGAGGATTTTCAGGCGACGCTCCTCGCGGAAACGGTTGCGCTCGAACGCCGGGTCCGGGACGAGCTCGCGGACGGTGAGCGACACGTTGCCGAACGCCGGCAAGAACGGGAGTGGAAGTACCTGGCCGACGAAGAGCGGTAAGTGTCCGATGAACGAAGGGCAAGGTCCGCTCTGGCGTCTGCAAGATAATGGTAAATCCCGCCTGTGGAACGGGTAAACGGACGAGCGGATAGGACTAGGGAAATGAGCGGACAAGTGGGTGCGGGACGCGCAGACGAGCACCGAAACGTCGAATACGGACATCCAGTTGCTCCGGTACGACCGAGCGGGAGAACTCGAGTACGATTCGTTTGCGGTGGATGATGCAGTGGCGGAATAGCAACCGCTCGAATCGGTAGCGCTCGGCTCCCAGTCGACCGTAGACCGCCGAACTGGAGTCGAACAGCGCTGGCGGGTGTATCCTCACGTGTTCAGACGTTCAACGGACGCGTTCCCGCCAGCATACGGGTCAACACCTGCTCACGCCTCGTCGTCCTCGTCGTTCCGGACGAACGTCACCGGACACGGTGCCGACAGCAACACCTCCTGAGCCGTCGATCCGAACACCGCCTTCCCTGTCGGCGAACGACGCCGGCCACCGACCACGACACGGTCTGCATCCTCCTCAGTCGCCAACTCGACGATCGTCGGCCCGTGGTCGCCGACCGCACCGCGAGTCTCGTACTCGATCTCATGCTCGTCGAGCACGTCCCGAAGCTCTCGAATCGTCGAGTGGCGCGTCGCAACCTCGTCTGGGTCGACACCCTCGAGTTCGGTGTCGAACTCGAGTTGGGAGAGGACCTCGTCGTACTCGGAATCGGTAAAGACGTGTCCGAGGACGACGGTCGCGTCGGCCGGTTTGGCGACCTCGACGACGGTTTCTGCCAGTTTGGTGCTGCGGTCAGCATCGCCAGGTCCAACGGCGAGCAAGACAGTTTCCAGTGTCATACCCCATGTATGTGCGGGGGGATACTTAACTTCGGTAGCCGTTCCCGTGGCGACGACACGTCGTGGTTCG
Source organism: Natrialba chahannaoensis JCM 10990 (assembly GCF_000337135.1). Classification (GTDB taxonomy): domain Archaea; phylum Halobacteriota; class Halobacteria; order Halobacteriales; family Natrialbaceae; genus Natrialba; species Natrialba chahannaoensis. The sequence goes on along the minus strand of NZ_AOIN01000096.1, from coordinate 3,490 downwards.
GCGTCCCAGGCGGCTTTTTTATCCACTCTCGACGAGGGAGAGGTATGGACGAGCACGCACTCGAGAACCGGACCGTTCTCGTGACGGGAAGCGCACGCGGCGTCGGCCGGGAACTCCTGCTGGCGACGGCAGAGTACGGCGCAGACACCGCGGTTCACTACCATACGAGCGCTGACGCGGCCCGTGAGGTTGCCGAGGAAGCCCGCTCCCGCGGTGGCGGCGACACAGAAGCGATGACGGTCCAGGCTGATGTCACCGATCCCGAAAGTGTCGACGGACTCTTCAACGCCGTTGAATCCGAACTCGGGGGCGTTGACGTGCTGGTGAACAACGTCGGCGACTTCGCGCCCAGCCACTGGGACGAACTCGAGTTCGAGACGTGGAATCGCGTCCTAGAGACCAATCTCAACGGCACCTATCTCTGTTCGAAGCGGGCGCTAGCGGGGATGCGTGAAGGGGACCGAGACGAGGAGTACGGCCGTATCGTCAATATCGGCTACGCCTCGAGCGAAAAGGGGCTAGTGAGCCCGGTGAATTTCCCGTACTTCGTCGCAAAGGCGGGCGTGTTGATGTTTACCCGGATGCTGGCTGCGGATACGCAGGAAGACGACGTGACTGTCAACGCGATTTCTCCGTACGTCGTCGAGAACTCGGACGAGTTCCCCGTGGAATTGCCACGTGGCCGCCCAGCGAGCTTCGACGATCTGGCGCAGCCGCTGTTGTTCTTCCTCGATCCCAGTTCGGGGTATATCAGCGGCGAGAATATCGAAGTCGACGGTGGCTGGTTACCGGAGCACGTTTGAGCGCGCCGATGCAAGAAACGCCCGCTCCGCTTAGAACCCGGCTCCGAAGCCAAACTCCTGTTTCGCAAAGCGTGCGAGCAACGGAATGTCGCCCGGACTGAACAGGTTTGCAATCGCGCGGACGTTCCCGCGATTTGCCTTTGCCAGCGTATCGTCGTCGAGTTGGCGCAGATTCTGCATGAACTCATCGTAGCGCTCGTTCTCTGCGAGGTAGAGCAGCTTCGTCATCCAGAGGCGCTTTTGCATGTTCGGCGCGACCTCACGGTGCCAGAGCGTGTCGTAAACCTCGAGGTTCTCTGCGGACGGCTCGATGTTTCCGTGTTTGAGACAGCTATCAACTGCTGCTGCTGCCATCCGGCCGGACTGCATGCACTTGTTGATTCCCTCCCCCCAGAGCGGGTCGACCGTCGGAACCGTGTCACCGATGGCCATGAATCGATCGGTGTGCATTTTCCCAGGCATCTGGATGTGGGCCGAGCCGCGGTGTTGCTTGCCCTCGATCCGCGTCGCGTTCTGGAACCGCGGGTCGGTGTCGAGCCAGTGGTCGAGGTAGTCGTCGATCGCGAACCCATCGCGTGCGTATCGGTCATGGCCGTTGTTCTGGATGTAACAGAGACCGATCTTGGCTGTATCTTCGCCAGTGTGGAAGATCCACGAGTAGCCCCCTGGCGCGATTTCGTGATCCAGGCGCAGCATCATCGCGTCGTGGAGATCTGCAAACCCAGGGCGATCGATGTCGATTCCCTCGAACTCGTACTCGATGCCAATAGCGTGGTTCTTGCGCTCCAAGTCGCTCACACCGAGTTTCTTCGCGATCGGCGCTGCCGGCCCTGTCGCATCGATCATCACGTCGCCGTAGACCTCCTGATCGCCGTTGTAGGTCATGCCGACGATCTCACCGTCCTCCATAATCGGCGCGGTCGCGCGCGACTCGAAATAGTACTCCGCACCCGCCTTCTGGCCGTCCTCAACGAGATAGCGCTTGAAGTCAGCGAACTCGAGTACTGCGCCGGGCTGTTCTTTCACGTAGTGGTCGGTCGGCGACTCGAGGACGACGCTGTCGGTGTACTGCATGACGACGTCGTCGGGAATGCCGAACGAAGCCATCATCGAGGGGAACGTTCCGGCGGTCGATTTGTTACTCTGTCGCGGGAACTCGTCCTCGGACTCGGTTTCGAGGACGACGACGTCGTATCCGCGCGTCGCGAGGTCACGGGCACATTGGGCACCCGCCGGCCCGGCACCGGCGATCACCACGTCGTAGCGGTCGGTCATACTCGTGTGACTCTCTCGAACCCTAATGAGTTTGTTCAGTCGTCGCTGTGAGCGATTGGACTCGAGTCCGTCCCAACACTAGGGAAAATCAGGTGTTCGAGGTTGCTAGACAGTGATGGATAGGGATTCGACTCACTTGGTGCTTGGCAGCTGATGCTTGGCGGTTGGTGTTTGGTGTTCAGAGACGAGATGCCGGGACGAGATACAGATGAGATACTGATGAGATGAACGTGCAAAAGAAGAGCAGTCATGCCTATCCACGCACGTCGACCGCGTACCTTTTTGCTCTCCTCGGAACAAAGAGGGCGTATGGTCGACGTCCTCGACAACAAACGGGCCGCGACGCGATTTCGGATCCTCGTACAGATCGCCGAGCGCCAGCCCGCCGTCAGCCAGGGGGAGATCGCCGAGGAAGTCGGCGTGACGAGCCAGGCCGTCAGCGAGTACATCCGTGATCTCGTCGATGACGGCCTCGTCGAAAAGGAAGGCCGGTCGCGCTACCGCGTCACCCGCGAGGGCGTCGACTGGCTCTTTCGCGCCGCAGACGACGTGCGTCGCTTCGCAGACCACGTCACCGGTGACGTTCTCGGTGCAATGAGCGAAGACGCCTACATCGCTGCCGATGATATCGAAGAGGGCAACACCGTCTCACTGACACTCGAGGACGGCCTCCTTCACGCGACCCCAGGCGGAGAGGGTCCCGCAACCGGTATCGCCACCACCGACGCCGAGGCCGGCACCGACGTCGGTGTCACGAGTTTCGAGGGCGTGATGGAACTCGAACCCGGCTCCGTGACTGTTCTTCAGGTGCCGACGGTTCGAACCGGCGGCAGTCGCGCGATGGCCGACGAGACAGTTCGTGACGCCTGCGACGACGCCGACCTCGTCGTGGCGACGGGTGTCGAAGCGACCGTCGCCTGTCGGCAGGCAGATGTCGAACCCGCAGTGACGTTCGCCGTCGGCGAAGTCTCGGCCGACGCTGCTGAACACGGACTCGAGGTAACTGCCATCGCGACAACGGATGCCGTCGGACGCGTTACGGACGCGTTTCGGGATGCGGACGTGGCGTACGAGGTACTCGAGGGATAACGCTGGGCCGGTGTCGAACCGCGAGTAGCAGTAATCGGCGATACTCCGACTACAAACCTGATGTTGCGAAGATACCTCTATGATGCACAGGTTTCACGACTAAACAGGCTGAAAGAACTCTCCGAGAGCCGTTGAGAACGCACTTCTGAGAAACCTATCGGATAGCTCTCAGGAAACCACTGGAGAAACCGCGCTCAGGACAGCGCTGGCGCTCCCGAGCGAGGAGAGTCCAGCGGAAACGAGTGGGTTAGTCGGGTGGGTCGAGGCCGTAATTCTTCTTGGCGAACGTCAGGAACGAGTTCGCCGTGAGCGCCGGCCCGTCC
>NZ_AOIN01000095.1 GCF_000337135.1 Natrialba chahannaoensis JCM 10990 | reverse complement strand
ACCGAAACCGGTGGTCGGGCGACTGTGTCTCTGCGAGGAACGTCTTCAGCTTCTTGAACCCGTTTTCGATACCCCAGCGCCGCTTATACCGGGCCATTACCCGCCCGATCTGGTGCTTCATCTCCCGTTCGTCAGCAGGATCGGTGTCTACCCACGGCAGGTTCGTCTCGAAGGGCACCGTCGGCGCTTCGACTCGTGCCGGCTCGTCAATCTCCTCCTCGTCCGCTACTTCATCGAGAAGATTGCTCAACGGCGAGTCGCCGTCACGATCCGCCGAGAGCGGTGTTGTATCGCCGATNATGAGTTCCTGGCGAATCGTCACGTCCGTGCCGTCATCGGCCTCGTCTTCTCGTTCCCACTCGCGCTTCGGGAGGTAGACCGCCTTCCGAGTCGGTCCATCGTCGAGTCGCTCCTGCTCGACGACGTCGAAGTCTTTGTCCTCGCTGGCGAGCTTGGCAATCTGGTGTTCGTGGTCGCTGCTGGACCGCACCACACCCGGATTCAGGTAGTGGACACCGTGGTCCTCGCAGGCGTCTTTGACGCCGTCATTGGCGAACTCGCGGTCCATCATCACGAGGTCTAAGCCGGGGACGATGTCGGTTGCACCGTCGAGGAGATCGTCCACGATGTCGGCCCGCTTTCGACCACGTTCGACCGGGATCGCATCAAGGATTAGCGGCACATCGTGGCCGACGAGNGAGGAGATCGTCCACGATGTCGGCCCGCTTTCGACCACGTTCGACCGGGATCGCATCAAGGATTAGCGGCACATCGTGGCCGACGAGTTTGATGACGGCCCACTGGAAGAACGGCCCGTTCTCGCCCTTGTACCCCAGAATCCACGGCTCCTTGTTTTTCCCGTTGCTGTCGCGCATGACTTTGCCGCCCCACGGGTTGCCCTTCGTGAGGTCCAGAGCCGCCATCTGCGTGCGCCCCATCGTGTCCGTCGATTTCGCCCGTGCAACCAGCGTCCGGGNCCACGGGTTGCCCTTCGTGAGGTCCAGAGCCGCCATCTGCGTGCGCCCCATCGTGTCCGTCGATTTCGCCCGTGCAACCAGCGTCCGGGCACTCTCGCGGAGCATCGTCCGAATGCGCTCGACGCCGAGTTCTTTCGTCTGGAGTCGGTGGGAGTCGCCTGACGGTGTTCGATCCCGCGTGGAGTCTTCCGCGAACGACTGCGCACCGTCGTTCGGATGCATGTCGGTCCGCATTCCGAGGTAGGACTGCTGTTCCCAGAACGCGCCCTCGGGGATCGAAGCGTTGTCGCCGCGATCGAGGGAGAAGCAGTCCTCAACGATCGGTTTCGCGC
>NZ_AOIN01000094.1 GCF_000337135.1 Natrialba chahannaoensis JCM 10990 | reverse complement strand
AGGGGTCGATGGAAATTACTTTGTGTGAACGGTCGAATGAGTGACTCATAGCCGGATTTCCGGCATGGTTTCAGACGAACCTTTGTAGGGTTGAAGCCGGGGTCTCTGGTTGGTGTTTCGATCAGCGATCCCGTTTCAGACGAACCTTTGTAGGGTTGAAGCTTTATCATTGGTCTGCTGCTGCTGGCTGGAGTCGGTGTTTCAGACGAACCTTTGTAGGGTTGAAGCTCAATGTTCACACCATGAAAGCGTTCGGCAAATGTTTCAGACGAACCTTTGTAGGGTT
>NZ_AOIN01000093.1 GCF_000337135.1 Natrialba chahannaoensis JCM 10990 | reverse complement strand
GGACTGCTGTTCCCAGAACGCGCCCTCGGGGATCGAAGCGTTGTCGCCGCGATCGAGGGAGAAGCAGTCCTCAACGATCGGTTTCGCGCTCTTCCAGACCTCACGCGCCTTTTCGCGTGCGAGCGTGTCTTTGCTCTTCGACCGCGTCACCGTCCCAGTCGGCTGATCCGGCAAGAACTCGGGTTCGGGAGCAGGGATGTCGTGGTAGCGGGCGATGTCCACGACTACCTCGGCAGCTGTATGGACGGCCTCTTGTACGTCGGCGAGGCGATCTTCCCATGCCCGCCAGAGAGTAGATTGGTCGGGGATGTCTTCGAAGCCCAGCTGCGTGCAGAGGAACGGCTTCTGCTTCAGGTACTTGTAGAGGGCCGTGGCGTTCTTCCAGCCCTTGACGCAGCGGAGGACGTGGGCACGGAAAACGGCGTTCCAGGGCTTCGGACTGCCCTGTTCGTGGTCGTAGGTATCGTAGAAGCGCAGGTAGCANCAGCGGAGGACGTGGGCACGGAAAACGGCGTTCCAGGGCTTCGGACTGCCCTGTTCGTGGTCGTAGGTATCGTAGAAGCGCAGGTAGCAGGCTGGGATTTCCGAGACGAGGTCCTCCAGGGAGACGGAGCGGTCGTACCGGTGCTGTTGCTCGTACGGATAGCTTTTGAGAGCGCCATCGACCATCTCCCGGAACGTCATGTCGAAGGACCGCGCTTCGACAACTTCGCCAGTATCCGCGCCGTAGAGCCCTTCTACCTCGTAGTCTTTCGGCGTGGACTCGTATCCAGCGCTGTCGAGACGCATCGGTGGACCGATCCGCTTCCACCGTGACCCCGTTGGGGCCTGTCCCGCGCGTGCTGTCACTACTCAGGAATTACGCGGCTTCGTATATAAACCTCCAGAATATACCAGNCGCTTCCACCGTGACCCCGTTGGGGCCTGTCCCGCGCGTGCTGTCACTACTCAGGAATTACGCGGCTTCGTATATAAACCTCCAGAATATACCAGCAACCCAGCTCCCTTTTCTTGTACCGGGCTGAAAATATTGATGAGGGGGTTCGGGAACCGCTAAATCCCTTCTGCTTTCCAATGGTAAGTTATATAATTCCTTTCTGTATATGTCTGTAATAGATGGGATTTCGCCGTCCTCGGAAATCCAAATCCGACTCAGGTACTTCATCATCTCGGTCATCAGTGTCTCCAACATCGAAGGCGTCAAAAACGGCTCGTCGATCCAACCGCAACGCCACCCGCACTACAACCGACTCACAGTCATCTGCTGCTCGGCGTAGCCGGTCTGCTGCTGAGANCGGCTCGTCGATCCAACCGCAACGCCACCCGCACTACAACCGACTCACAGTCATCTGCTGCTCGGCGTAGCCGGTCTGCTGCTGAGACCAATAGCGAACACGCCGATCGAATCTGGCTCTCAGCCGACGACTGCGAAGCGGTACTCGGCCACTCGGTACCCACAGTGTCTCTCAGGCGAACGCTCGAGCAGGTAGTAAACACCGAAGGTCGTGAGACAGTTGAACAGTGGGCCGACGAAGGGATGCCAGTCGAGATAATGGGTGATTCTGAGAAGATGGCTGCGTTCCGAACGCGGCAAGCGCAGTCTCCTGANCACCGAAACAGATACACTCACCTGGATGATGACCGGTCTGGAGAAATAGCCGTTCCCGACCCTGTTCGCCGAGTTCTCTCCACACCTGGCCAGCCGCTGGATACAGCGACTCAGTCGGACTTAGCCGAGCGTCTGGGTGATCGTTTCGACGACGTCACGATTCATACCGGCCCGGAAGCAGCGAACGCCTGCGAGTCGATCGACGCCCGCGCGTTCNGCGCCACAGGCAAGTACCTGCTTGCCCACGAGTTGGTGCATACTCGCCAGCAGACGGACGGACAGGTCACTCGATTGCCGGCTGCAACGGAACTCGAGGTGCGAGATTCCTCGAGTGCGGACGAGCTTGCCAGTGAGGCGCTCCGATCGGACGCGGGCGTTGGGGCGCTCACGCCGAGCCAAGCAGCGCTGTCCGTCCAGCGGATGCACAAACACGAACTCCTCGAGGTCCTCGACGACGAACTCGAGGAGGACCTGTCCGAGGAGTTCGAGGATGGCCTGCCCGAAGAAATCCTCGAAAAGCTGCCGGAGGCACTGCGTGAAGGCTACGAGAACGGCCATCCAGCGTTCACGCGGGCTTACGAGCGGGAGTTCGACAACGCGACGTTTCAGGACCTCACCAAATCGTCGTTCCGAAACAGTGAGCGCTGGGGTGAGAAAGGAGAAGTCCACTGGACCTGGGAGGAGGTCGCCAGTTCGATCCTGTTCAATAGTCGAGACGGGATCGAGGACCTCAGCGAGCGCGAGCAACGAACGCTGGCGCTGTTCATGAACGAGTCAGACGAGATCGCTGCGGAGTTCGGAAAAGCCATCGAACGCCACTGGCAAGGTCTTTCCGGCGGAGACTATCTCAACGAGACCGTCGAGAAAGGGACTGCCGGTGCGATGGTCGATTTCTCGCTCGGACAGCCGTTTATCGCAACCGCAGTGGGGGCGATTACTGCGCCTGTCAAAGCGCAACTCGAGTATCAGGTCGATAAACGTCTGCCGAAGGATTACGAAGAGTACGGAAAGTTCGAGATCCTTGGTGCTGCTATCAATGAAGTTAGGGGAGATGATAATGACTACCTGGGAGAAAGTGAGGAGGAAGCCACAGCTGAAACTAATCAGGCGCAATTTGATGATGCAAAATACAATAATCAAATTCAACACGAAATAGAGCCCGATACTGGAGACCAGGTGATAGACCTAGAGCGGGTCGAAGACAATCTCCAGCAGCTCAGAACGATGCAGAGCGAGGAGTGGGTCGATCTGGGGCAGGACCAGCGTGAAGAGTACATTAAGACGTTGCAGAAGGAAGGACTCATGTCGCGCGTGCTCGTCGGGACGATGGCATCAGTCGATCCGGAACAAATTAATCGACCGGATCCTGTCGAATACGCGAAAGATGGTGCGACAAGTGGCGGGGTCTCTGGAACGGCCACGACAGCACGGGAGGCAGGAACCACTGCCGTAGATTCGGGGACGATCGATCTATTTAGTTCCGTGTCGTCTGGCGTGAGGCACGGGAGTCTAAAAGGAGTCGCGACGGCGATTACGAAGGTAGGAGCTGAGGCTTTCAACACTGAAAAGAAAATCAAGGGAACCGGCGATCAGCTGGAAGAAGTGCTTTTGAAAGGCGTAAAAGGCGTTCATCCCCAACCGGAACAAGAGCAGAGGTATGATTCGACGGACTCGTACGACGAACTCGTCGTTGAACTCATCAAGCTTCTCGAACAGGAGGAACTTCTGGAGGCATACAATGACTGATACTGGAACAACATCGATGGAAGCCCAAATTGTCGGTCGGGATCCGCCAGGAGTTGTTGTGCAGGTAATTGACCACAGAGAATACACACATCACGTGTTGTTCGATTGGGACGGGGACCTCATTGGGCACGTCCACGAACGATATACAGAGGAAACACAGACTGATCCCGAACCGAGTCGAATTCTCAAGCGCGTCCAATTTCGTGCACGGTACGAAGCTCACCGCGAGACGGATGCCCACTGTCTCGGGTCGATCGTCAATATAGACGTTATCGAAGACGCCATTACTGTCCTCGAAGCTCTCGATATTCCCCAGATAATGGACCACTTTGAGCCGTTCTTGGACACAATTCGTTCGCCGCCCGTTGACAAGGAAGTCGTTGCGTTCACTGCACTGTTCCTCTCTCTAAACGATTGCAGAGACGAACTTGTTGGTCAATCTGATCCGATTACGTTCTATCAGGAAAACGGAGAGCTAGTCAACACTGATGTAACTCTCCGGAAAGAGCCGGATGTCCATATTACTATTCCGCCTCTGGAACACTGTTTCGCCTGTGATAAACAGTTTCGCGATCTTATCGTTCGTCATCTCGAGTGTCAGGTTAGAGATCTCTACTACAAACAAGGTCGCCAGCCTCCTGAACGATATCGAGTCGAAGGGCGAGGACTCGATGAACCTGGAATCGTTCCTTTCGACGAACAAGCGAAATAGACCTATGAAAGCAAAAATCATCGGAACCGAAGACGATATTATTGGCGTCCAAGTCATTGACCCGCGTGGAAATGTCCACCTGGTTGAGATCGATGTTGAAAACGAGGATACCGAAGATCTCCACGCTCAAGAGTCATACCCGTTAGATTCGTCGGAGCGAACCGACGAACAGGAACGAATTATGAACCAGGTCGCCGCCCGAGCACGGTTCGAGGCCCATACACAGACAGAGTACGAGATTCTTCGAGATGGGTGGGTCCCACGACAACTACGACGAGGAATCGATGCGCTCGAAAATATGCCAGTCAAGGAGTTTGACGAGGCGTTTCGCGAGTATTATCATGCGCTGATTAACCCAGCGAAAGCCAAAGAAGAGTACGGTATCACTGAGGGTGAAGTCGAATTTTCTGGCGAACCCCAAATCGTGCTGATCATGAAAGGATTCTGTATTAATGAGCAGAACGAGGTTGTAAACGTGCTACCTGACCTATATCTCTATTATTCAAATGAGCACGTTAATGAAACATATACAACAGGGCACGCCGCAAGTTGTTCCACAGACACAACACAAATAACGCCGATGATTCCACCGTTCAAGGAACCTCCTGCTGATTTTGTCTACCCAGAAGATTTCCGAGGCTTTCTAATCCATAACATAATATGCCAAATTAGAGATGTATATCGGAATATGGGCGAGAAAGCGCCGGAGCAGTACGATATCGACGGGTATGGCAAGCCAAAAGGGAACTTTGACCGCGACGAGTATCTTCCATAGAGTGACTAAATGAAAATTTATATGCCATGGAAGTGTTACTTTTGATGTCGCGTGTGCTCGTCGGCACGATGGCATCGGTTGATCCGGAGAATATCGATCGACCGGATCCCGTTGAATACGCGAAAGACGGTGCGAGAAGTGCTGGAGTTTCAGGTACAGCTACTACATCGGGGAGCGCCGGGAAGAATGCCGTGACTGGAGAAAATATCGACCTGATTGGTTCGATCGCGACCGGGACAACGAGAGGCGGCCTGAAAGGCATTGCAACGGTTATCACAGCACTTGCTGCCGATCAACTTGGTACTAAAAAGAAGCTCACTGAAATTGGGGACAAACTGGAAGCCGATGTCTTGAAATACGTGAAAGGAATTCATCAGCAGCCAGAACAGACGGAGAAGTCAACAGACTCGTACGACGAGCTTGTTGTCGAGCTGGTTAGAATCCTAGATGAAGAAGCACTATTCGACGAACACTATGACTGACACTGATCACAAACCGATGGATGCACACGTTATCGGACAAGATGAAATGGGTATTGCCGTCGAAGTGGCTGATCGAAAGGGATACACGAATCACGTATTGTTCGGTCGAGATGGTGAACTGATCGGTCACGTTCACGAACGGTTTTCAGAATCGAGTCAAACTGACCCAGAACCCTCCCGGATTCTCAAACGCGTGCAGTTCCATGCTAGAAACGAAGCACATCGACAGACTAATGCTGGTCTCCTTCTGCCCGTTTTCGACTGGCAAGTCATCGAAGATACCATTGCGATCCTTGAATCATTTGATATTCAACAAATCATGGAGCAGTTCGGAGACTTTTACGATGCCATTCAATCCCCACCTGTGGATGACCTCGCTTTCACTGCACTCTTTCTTTCACTAAACGACAAGCGTGACGCGATCGTTAATCGGTCGGATCCGCTATCCTTCTACTTTGAGGACGAAACCCTCCTGCACACTCATTTCCGTTACGAGGAGGAGCCCGATGCCTACCTGACGATTCCACCGTTCGAAAGGCCGGTAGCCTGCGATAAAGGGTTCAGAGATATATTGGTTCATCACCTCAAATGTCGTATAAGAGATCTCCATTACATGCAAGGGCTTCAGCCTCCATCAGAATATCAGGTCAAGGGACTTGGAATCAATAAACAAGAAATCGTCCCGTATAATGATCAAGCACTATAGAACCATGAAAGCAGAAATCATTGGAATCAGAAATGGAATTATTGGTGTGAAAGTAGTTGACCCACGGGGTAATTTGCATCTTGTAGAAATTGATATTGAAGAAGAGGGGGCTAATCATACTCACGCGCAAGAATCCTACCCTTTAGATCCGAAAAACCAAACTGAAGAACAACAGCGCATAATGAACCAAGTTGAAGCCCGCGCCAGATTCGAGGCGCACACACAGACAAGTTACGATATACTACTCTCTGACTGGGACCCACGACAGTTGCGGCGTGGGATTGATGCCTTGGAGAAGATGCCACTCGACCAGTTCGACGATGCCTTTCGGGAGTATTATCATGCATTGATCAATCCAGAGCGAACTAAACAGGAATATGGAATAACCGAAGGCGCAGTTGAATTTGAGGGGGAACCTCGGATCGCACTGGTGATGAAAGGTTTCTGTATCAACGATAAAAACGAGGTCGTTGATGTCCTACCGGATATGTATATTTATTATTCGAAAGAGGACATCGAGGAGACTTACACGACTGGAACACCGGCAAGTTGTTCGGAGGATACGACACAGGTAACTCCGATGGTACCTCCGTTCATAGAAGTGCCCGAGGATTTCATTTACCCAGAGGATTTCCGGGGCTTCCTCATCAACAATCTTATCTGCCAGATTAGAGACATATACCGGAATATGGGTGAAACACCGCCCAAACAGTACGACATCGAGGGATATGGAAAACCAAAAGGGAATTTCGACCCAGATGAGGTTTGAGTTCCGCCTTTTTGTCTCAACTCGTTTATTGACGGTAGAATAGCGTCATGAAATCAGAAATAATTGGAATCAGAGAGGGTGTTATCGGCGTCGAAGTAGTTGATCCACAGGGCAATCCACATCTCATCGAACTTGCCGTAGATAATGACACTGCCGATGACTTCCACGGTCAAGACGTGTTTCCGACCAATCCGTCAGATCGCAGTGGAGAACAGGAACGAATTATGAATCAGGTCTTCGCTCGGGCACGGTTCGAAGTGCATACGCAAACAGAGTACGACATTCTTCGTTCTGGCTGGGACCCTCGGGCACTTCGGCGGGGAATCGACGCAATCGAGACGATGTCTGTCGAGAAGTTTGATACACTCTTTTATGAGTACTACAAATCACTCCTCGATCCAACCGCGCTTCGAGATGAATACGGGATCACAGATGATTCGACCGAGTTCGATGGCGAGCCACGAGTCGCACTTGTAATCAAAAGTATCTGTATCGATGAACATAACGAATACGTGACCGATCATCCGCTATTTATATTCTACACTGCCGAGGATCTCGACGTGAATTACACCGCAGGCCCCGATCCCACGTGCTCCGATAGGACCACAGAAATCCCCGTGATGCTTCCCCCATTCGATGGCTATCCAGAAGACCTGATTTACCCTGAAGATTTTAGAGGATTGCTTATTAATAATCTCATCTGCCAGATTAGAGATATCTATCGAAATATGGGAGAACAACCGCCAGACCAGTATGATATCAACGGCTTCGGGAAACCCCACGGAAACTTCGATCGCGACGAATATTAAATCGATTTAAAAACCATAAATAAATTATTAATTCTTCCGATAACAATCTAAGTAGAACAATGAAAGCCGAAATAATTGGATTCAAAAATGGAATTATTGGCGTGAAAGTTATCGATCATCAGGGTAACCCACATTTAGTTGAGATTGATATCGAAGATGAAGATGCAGAGGATTTTCACGCACAGGAGTCCTATCCTCGCAATCCATCTGACAGAACGTCGGAACAAAACCGTACTATGTATCAGGTCCGGGCACGGGCTAGGTTTGAGGCACATACACAGACAGAACACGAGATTCTTCTTTCCGACTGGGACCCTCGACAACTACGACGAGGAATCGATGCGCTTGAAACCATGCCGATAGAAGAGTTCGACGAGGCATTTCGCGAGTATTATCACGCACTTATCAATCCAGAACAGACAAAAAAAGAGTACGGAATTACCAGAGAGTCGGTCGAATTCGATGCTGAACCGGAGATTGCGTTACTGGTGAAAGGGTTCTGCATTGATGAGCAGAACGAGGTTGTGAACGTATTACCTGAGATGTATGTTTATTATTCGAACGAAGCTATCGAGGAGATGTATGCAACAGGGCACGCTGCGAGTTGTTCCAGCGAGACGACACAAATTACACCAATGGTGCCACCATTCAGGAATGTCCCGAGCGATTTTACTTACCCCGACGACTTCCGTGGTTTTCTAATCCACAATATAATTTGCCAGATCAGAGACATCTATCGTAATATGGGGGAAGAACCGCCGGAGCAGTACGATATCGACGGGTATGGCAAGCCAAAAGGAAACTTTGACCGCGACGAGTATCTTCCATGGAGTGACTAAATGAAAATTTATATGACATGGAAGTGTTACTTTTGATGTCGCGTGTGCTCGTCGGCACGATGGCATCGGTCGATCCGGAGAATATCGATCGACCGAATCCCGTTGAGTATGCAAAAGAGGGTGTATCGAGTGCTGGAGTATCAGGAACAGCGGGTACGGTACAGAAGGCAGGGACCAATACTGTCGACTCGGGCAGCACAGATCCAATAGAGGCACTGTCAATCGGAGCAGCGAAGGGGAGCATCAAAGGCTTTGCAACAATCCTCACGAAGATCGCTGCCGAGCGGCTTGGCACTGGAGAAAAAATCAAAGCGGTAGGAGACAGAATAGAGGAAGACCTTCTGAAAGCTGTGAAAGGAATCAAATCCCAGCCAGAACAGACGCAGGATTCGAAGGAAGCATACGACGAACTCGTCGTCGAACTAATTAGAATATTGGATGAGGAGGAGCGTTTCGAGGATTATGGCCAATAACGGATACGAATCGATGGACGCACATATTATCGGAGAAGACTCCGTGGGAATCGCAGTCGAAGTAACTGACTGCAAAGGATACACGAACCACGTGTTATTCGACCGGGATGGGGAACTCATTGGTCACGTACACGAACGATTCACAGAAGCAACCCAAACTGATCCAGAGCCATCCCGAATNCGTGTTATTCGACCGGGATGGGGAACTCATTGGTCACGTACACGAACGATTCACAGAAGCAACCCAAACTGATCCAGAGCCATCCCGAATACTCAGACGGGTACAGTTCCGGGCACGAAACGAGGCTCATCGCCAGAGTGAAGCCGATCTTCTCTTTCCCATCCTCGACTGGACCGTCATTGAAGACACCATCGGCGTACTCGAATCGTTCGATGTTCCACAGATTATGGAACACTTCGAAGACTTTTATGAAGCGATTCAGGATCCACCCGTCGAAAACGTTGCCTATACTGCACTGTTCCTCTTCCTGAACGATGGTCGTGATGAACTTGTTAGACAATCTGATACAGTAACGTTCTATCACGAAAACGATGGCCTCACTCATACTGAGTTTTCTTTCGAGCGCGATCCCGACGCTTATGTTACAATCCCGCCGCTCGAGGAGATATTCGCCTGTGATAAGCGGTTCCGGGACCTTATTATCCACCAGCTTAAATGTAGAATAAGAGACCTCCACTACATGCAAGGGTGTCAGCCTCCAGAGAAGTATCGGGTCGACGGGTTAGGGGTCAACGATTCTGAAATTGTTCCTTTCAACGAACAGGCAAAATAGATTCATGAAAGCTGAAATAATCGGAATCAAAGAGGGTGTTATTGGCGTAGAGGTTATTGATCCGAACGGGAATTCACATTTGGTCGATCTTGCCGTCGATAATGAAGAGGAAAATGATTATCATGGCCAAGACGTCTATCCACATAGCTCGTCTGAGCGAACCGAAGAACAAGAGCGTCTGATGAATCAAGTCTTTGCACGAGCCAGGTTCGAAGCCCATACTCAGACGGAATATGAGATCCTTCGGGACGGCTGGGACCCTCGACAACTACGACGGGGGATTGACGCTCTCGAGAACATGCCAGCGGAGGAGTTTGATGAAGCGTTCCGTGAGTATTACCACGCACTCATCAATCCGGAGAAAACCAAGGAAGAGTACGGCATTACTGAAGACTCAGTCGAATTTCCTGGTGAACCCCAGGTCTCGCTGATTATGAAAGGATTCTGTATTAATGAGTCGAACAAAGTTGTGAACGTCCTTTCTGATTTCTGTATTTACTACTCAAATGAGAATGCGGAGATGAATTATACGACAGGAACATTTGCAAGTTGTTCGGATAATTTGACACAGATAACGCCAATGATTCCACCGTTCAAAGAACCACCTGATGATGATGATGATGATTTCGTCTACCCTGAGGATTTCCGAGGGTTCATGATCCATAACCTCATCTGCCAAATTAGAGATGTTTATCTGAATATGGGTGAAAATCCACCAGAACAATACAACATTCAAGGGTTTGGGAAAGGGACCGGTAATTTCGATTATGACCAATATCTACCGTGGAAATAACCTATAGTTTTCCTGAGCCATCTTGACACTCACGAATGAAATCAATATTAAATTCTTCTTGAAATGAGAATGAAAATATACCTAGGTTACACAGCAGCTTTCAGGAAAGGTGAAACGACCTCGGTCTTGGAATCGGCAGTGTAAATTCAGATTTAAAGAGGATGTGAAAGGTGTTGCTACGGTTTTGACAAAACTCAGCCTGGAAGAGTCTGGGACGAGAGGGAAACTCACAGCAGTTGGTGACGCCCTCGAAGACCGATTCGCCAAACACGTCAAAGGGATTCGCAGAGAGCGGGCTGCCGGCCTTGACTCCTCACAGGAGTACGACGAACTGGTCCATGCGCTCTTACACGTATTAGATGAGGAGGACCTATTGGAGGAACATTATCATGGGTAACGTGCCACCGTCCCGAATGGAAGCAGACGTTATCGGACTGGATAGCCCAGGGGTAGCTATCCAGGTGATCGATCACCGCGACTATACCCATCACCTGCTGTTCGACTGGGACGGTGAACTCATTGGTCNGATAGCCCAGGGGTAGCTATCCAGGTGATCGATCACCGCGACTATACCCATCACCTGCTGTTCGACTGGGACGGTGAACTCATTGGTCATGTTCAAGACCGATTTACAGAAGAGGTCCAGACTGATCTCCAACCTGCGAAAATACTCAATCGCGTTCGGTTTCGCGCACGTAACGTCGGACATCACGAGACTGACGCGAAACTCCTCAGCCCCATCTTCGACTGGGTCGTTCTCGACGAGGCCATCGATGTCCTCCAGGGTTTGGACCAATTATCGATTATGGAACACTTCATGGACTTTCTCGAAGCAATTCGAGATCCCCCCGTTGATGACGTGGAGTTCACCGCCTTGTACCTCCATCTGGATGATGCGAACGAAGAACTGATCGATCAGTCCGATCCCGTGACGTTTTATTTCGACGATCAGGACCTCGTTCACACACCAGTTAACCTCGAACGTGAGCCAGATGTGTACGTGACGATTTCACCGCTCAAAAGACCCTTCGCCTGCGATCACACCTTTCGAGATCTCATCGTCCATCAGCTCAAATGCCAGATTCGAGATCTCTACTACAGGCAGGGTGGGCAGCCACCGGAACAGTACCAAGTCAATGGGATCGGTCTTCACGATACTGAANCAGCTCAAATGCCAGATTCGAGATCTCTACTACAGGCAGGGTGGGCAGCCACCGGAACAGTACCAAGTCAATGGGATCGGTCTTCACGATACTGAACTCGTCCCATTCGAACATCAAGCACAATAGAACCATGCAAGCAAACGTAATCGGAATTAAAGAAGGTGTTATTGGTGTGGAGGTTATCGATCCACGTGGTAATTCTCATCTCATCGAATTAGCTGTGGATAACGAAGATGCGGATGACTTTCACGGCCAGGACACTTACCCACACAGCTCCGGAGAACGGGACAATGAAGAAGAGCGTTTAATGAATCAGGTCTTCGCTCGCGCTCGGTTTGAGGCCCATACACAAACGGAGTACGACATCCTCCGTTCGGGGTGGGACCCGACCCAGTTACGCCGGGGCATCGACGCTCTCGAGCGCATTTCAGACGACGAATTCGACGACCTCTTCTACGAGTATTACATGGCGTTGCACGATCCGACGGGCCTCAAAGACGAGTACGATATCGGTCCAGACACTGCCGAAGTCGAGGGGGACCCTCGGATCGCACTCGTGATCAAGAGCTTCTGTATCGACGATCAAAATGAGATTGTGAACGATTTACCTCTGTTCGTCTTCTACTCGAGCGAACAGGCCGACAAAAATTATACGGCTGGTCCGGATCCCGACTGTCCCAGTGGTACTACTGAAATCCCGTCGATGCTCCCGCCGTTCAAAGACGCACCAGAAGACTTCGTCTATCCAGAGGACTTCAGAGGCCTGATGATCAATAATCTCATCTGCCAAATTAGAGACGTTTATCGCAATATGGGTGAGCGTCCGCCGAAGCAGTACGATATCGACGGCTTCGGAAAGCCCCACGGGAACTTTGATCGGTGATACTAATTGTAGTATTCATCGGATGAATGAAAAGTACACGCATCACGTGTTGTTCGATTGGGATGGGAACCTCATTGGGCACGTCCACGAACGATATACAGAGGAAACGCAGACTGATCCCGAACCGAGTCGAATTCTCAAGCGCGTCCAATTTCGTGCACGGTACGAAGCTCACCGCGAGACGGATGCTCACTGTCTTGGGTCGATCGTCAATATAGATGTTATCGAGGATGCCATTACTGTCCTCGAAGCTCTCGATATTCGCCAGATAATGGACCACTTTGAGCCGTTCTTCAATACAATTCGTTCACCGCCCGTTGACAGAGAAGTCGTTGCGTTCACTGCACTGTTCCTCTCCTTAAACGATTCCAGAGACGAACTTGTTGGCCAGTCTGATCCGATTACGTTCTATCAGGAAAACGGAGAGCTCGTCAATACTGATGTAACTCTCCGGAAAGAGCCGGATGTCCACATTACTATTCCGCCTCTCGAACACTGTTTCGCCTGTGATAAACAGTTTCGCGATCTTATCGTTCGTCATCTCGAGTGTCAGGTAAGAGACCTCTACTACAAGCAAGGTCGCCAGCCTCCCGAACGATATCGAATTGAAGGACGAGGACTCGACGAACCTGGAATTGTCCCTTTCGACGAACAAGCGAAATAGACCTATGAAAGCAAAAATCATCGGAACCGAAGACGATATCATTGGCGTCCAAGTCATCGACCCGCGTGGAAATATCCACCTCGTTGAGATTGATGTTGAAAACGAGGATACTGAAGACCTCCATGCTCAGGAATCATACCCGAACGATCCAACAGAAAGAACTGCTGAACAAAATCAGATTATGTATCAGGTCCGGGCACGAGCCAGATATGAGGCTCATATAGCCACAGAACACGATATTCTGTTGCCGGATTGGGATCCAAGACAACTACATCGTGGTATTGAGGCCCTCGAAAACATGTCTCTCAAAGTGTTTGGTGACAACTTCCGCGAGTATTATCACGCGCTAATCAATCCTGAAAAGACCAGAGAAGAGTACGGGATTACCGAAGGATCGGTTGAGTTTCCCGGCAAACCCCAGATCGTATTGATTATGAAAGGGTTCTGTATCGACGAGCAGAACGAAGTCGTGAATGTATTACCAGATATGTATATTTACTACACGAATGACCAAACCGAACAGACGTACACTGCGGGGACGTCGGCTAGCTGTTCGGATGAGACGACACAACTTACAGTGATGCTGCCACCGTTCGTGAGCATCTCTGATGACTTCAACTATCCAGAGGACTTTCGCGCCTCGGTAATCAATAATTTGGTCTGCCAAATCCGTGATATCTACCGAAATATGGGCGAGGAGCCGCCTGCAAACGTTGATCTCGAAGGATTTGGAAAGCCTGCCGGTAATTTCGACCCAGATGAGTTCTGAGTTCCGTGTCTATCCCCATCACCTGCTGTTTGACTGGGATGGTGAACTCATTGGTCACGTTCAAGAACGATTTACAGCGGAGGATCAGACCGATCTCCAGCCTGCGAAAATACTCGAGCGCTTCGGTTTCGCGCACGCAATGTCGGGCATCACGAAACTGATGCAGAACTCCTCAGCCCCATCTTCGACTGGGTGGTTCTCGACGAGGCCATCGATGTTCTCGAGAGCCTGGACCAATCAGCCATCATGGAGCACTTCATGGACTTTCTCGAAGCAATTCAAGATCCTCCCGTTGATAACGTGGAATTCACCGCCTTGTACCTCCATCTGGATGATGCGAACAAGGAACTGATTGACCAGGCTGATCCCGTGACGTTCTATTTCGAGGATCAGGATCTTGTTCACACACCGGTTAGCCTCGAGCGTGAACCCGACGTGTACGTGACGATCTCACCACTCACACGCCCATTTGCCTGTGATCATGCCTTCCGAGATCTTATCGTTCACCAGCTTAAATGCCAGATTCGAGACCTCTACTATATGCAAGCCAGTCAGCCACCCAGAGAATATCAGATCGACGGAGTGGGCATTCACGATACCAAAATCGAGTCTTTTGAACATTCAACCAAATAGACTTATGAAAGCAAAAATAATTGGGATTGAAGATGGTGTCATTGGAGTCGAGGTTATAGATCCACGTGGGAATCAGCATATTATCGAGATACCAGTTGATAACGATGAGGCAAGCGACTATCATGGACAAAATGCCTACCCACACAGCTCTGAGGAGCGTACTGAGGATCAAGAACGTCTTATGAACCAAGTTTTTGCTCGAGCTCGTTTTGAAGCACATATAAACACCAATTACGATATACTACTCTCTGACTGGGACCCACGACAGTTGCGACGTGGGATCGACGCCCTCGAGAAGATGCCGCTCGACCAGTTCGACGAGGCCTTCCGAGAGTACTACCANGTTGCGACGTGGGATCGACGCCCTCGAGAAGATGCCGCTCGACCAGTTCGACGAGGCCTTCCGAGAGTACTACCACGCGCTGATTAATCCAGAACGAACTAAACAGGAGTACGGGATAACCGAAGGCAGAGTCGAATTCGAGGGAGAACCTCGGATCGCCCTGATCATGAAGGGGTTCTGTATCAACGACGAGAACGAAGTTGTCGAAGTCCTCCCGGACATGTACATCTACTATTCGAAGGAGGACATCGAGGAGACTTACACGACTGGGACGCCAGCGAGCTGTTCGGAGGGAACCACACAGATCACCCCGATGGTGCCTCCGTTCGTAGAAGTGCCCGAGGACTTCGTCTACCCCGAGGACTTCCGGGGATTTCTGATCAACAACCTCATCTGCCAGATCAGAGACGTGTACCGGAACATGGGTGAAATACCGCCCAAACAGTACGACATCGAGGGATACGGCAAACCAAAAGGGAACTTCGATCGTGACGAGTACTAACGCGAGTCGAGACGCACGACACTCTCCTCAGCACATCTTCAACTGGGTCGTTCTCGACGAGGCCATCGATGTCCTCAAAATTTCCCAAGTGTCTGATAGAATAGCGTAATTCACTGACTCGTCGAGCTGCGAAATAGTCATCAAACTGGTGAGTAGTCACCGTTCAACCTGTGCATTATAACTCATTTTCGGAACCCGTCTACAAACAAGAGCACAAGAAAACAGGAAAAGAGGAAATCTGTTCGCCGACTCAGCCGATATACCGCAGGTCGTCGTCCGTCGGCACGTCCATCTGCTGTTGCTGTTCCATCTCCTGAATCTTCCCGATAACGTCTTCCATCTCCTCAGCACGCTCATCGAGCGTCTCGTAATCCAGGTCGATCTCGAGTACTGCTTCTAACACCTCGAGCACGGCGCGGGCACTTTTCGGATCGACGAGGTAACCGCTCGTCTCGCCCATCAGACACGCCACCTCGAACTCGCGACGCGCGCCGAGGCCGAGCAGTAGACCCGAGACACCGACGATACCGCCCGCCGGCTCGTCCTCTCTGAACTCGACGCCGGCCTCCTCGAGATCCTCGCGCATCGACTCCGCTGTCATGGCCCCCACGACGGCGTACTCGTCGATGAGCTCGCCCGTCGGAATACCCCCGAGTGCGAACGCCTCGGACGCGCCGAACTCCTCGGCGATGTCGAGGAACGCACTCGTCAGCACGTAGTGGCCATCGTTCGTCTGCGCCTGATGATCGCCGGTCAGCAAGAGCAAATCGCGCCCCTCCGGCGGGGATACCGCGTAGATTTCGGCACAGGTGAGTTCCGAGACGCCGTCTTCGACGGTCACCTGTGGCGGGAACTCGCGGGAGTACACCCGTCGAACGAGCGTACTCTCGCCTTCGAGCTCCTCCAGCAGGTGGTCGACGGCGAGTTTCCCAACGTGTCCGACACCCGGCAACCCCTCGACGAGTACGGGGTCGTCCAGTTCGAGTTCGGCGACCGCGTCGATGTCGAGTTCGTCCATATACCCTAGCAGCGATGGCGACGTTTAAGAGCGCGTCGGTACTCGCCGTAGGGATCTTCGGGATCGAAGGGTGCCGGGGCGCTGTTTTCGGTGTCAGCGCCACAGTCCGGACACGTTGCAGAAAGGGAATATCGCGGGCGGTCGTGTCGCTCGCGCCACGCCGAACACACCCGGATATCAGATTTCATTGGTAGTATTGTTGGTGAAGCGGGGATTGCCGTTTCAGTCGGCTACTCCTCGTCAGTCCGCCGCTCGCGGTGGTACTCGCCATCGCCATCGTGGTCCTGAATCGCAGCGATCGCGCGATCAGCACTCTCCTCGAGTTGGGCCTCGGCAGTCTTGTAGTTCGGTGCCTGAACCCGAATTCGGTACTCGGGTGCGCCGACGTAGGTGACTTCGAGGTCGACTTCCTCCGGCACCTCGCCGTTTCCTTCGGCGGCCTCCAGTGCCTCGCGGATGCCGTCGACACCGGTTGCCGATGGGTTCTCGAGATCGACGTAGCCGGTGACGTTGACGTACGGCACCGAGACGTTCTCGCGAGCGGTTTCGACGAGCGATTCGATCTCGTCGTCCGTGAGCTCGGTGCTCTCGAGTGCTTCACGGCCGTGGATCGCAGCCTGCTTGAAGCCTTCATAGAGACTGCCGTGTGCGCCGATGAGTTCGTTTGCGATGGCAGTGAACTCCTCGTCACCAACATCGTCGCCGGTCGCCAGATCCATCCAGTTGTCGGCCTTCTGCTCGTTTTTCCACTGCTGGATCTTCTCCGAGCGCTGGTGGTCGTTGACGTCCTTGAGCGAGAGGTCGATCTGCTGGGACTCCTCGTCGACGTCTAGGACCTTGCAGACGACGATCTGGCCCTCACGGACGTGATCGCGGACGTTCTTGATCCATCCGCTGGCGACCTCGGAGATATGGATCAGGCCGCGTTTGTCCTCATACTCCTCGAGATCGACGAAGACACCGAAATCTTCGATCTCGTCGATCTTGCCGACGACGAGTTCGCCGGGGTCGGGCCAGCCGCTGTACTTCATCGTGACTCGACGGTTTCGACGATCTCGTGTTCGATCTCGGCTTTGCCACCGGTCGGTCGCGCGAGCGTCGTACCACAGACGGCACAGGCGACTTCCGTGGAGGCCTTGCCGAAGACGGTCTGTTCGTTCTCGCAGTCACTGCATCGAACGCTGTAGAAATTTCCTGCCATTGAAATCACTCCTGGAACTCGAGTCGGCCGGCGCGCCATCCCTCGCGGAGGTGGGCTTTGCCACACTCGTTGCAACGGTACTTGAGGTCGGTCTTCTTGGTTGGCTTCTCGCCACCGGGAACCTTCGAGAAACGACCGGAGTTACCGATCGAGGCGGTGTTGCGTCGGGTTCGGCGAGCGTCCCACTTCATACCGGAGGAACGCCCTGATCGGGACTTCTCGACTTCGTGTTCGTGGTGTTCGTTACAGTGCGGGCAGTACGTATTGAATCGGCGTGGCATCTGCATGGTTATCTCACTTGACGTGGGCTAAGACAGCGCTGTTTAAAACCCGTTTGGTTCGTCGTCGGCGGCAAGAGCGATTCTCGCGCGAGCGCGCGTTTCATCATGTATGGCAACATCGTCGTATATGGCAACCGCCGCCACTATCGTCGTCATTTCCTGTCGGCAGTATCGGCTACACCGTCGTCGACAGCACCGGCTCCCAGCCACAGGTGTTCGAAGCGTTTAATCCGCTCTCCTGAGAACTGTGTCGTATGAAGCGGCTCATCATCCACGGGGACCCCGGCATCCGAAAAGGGGCAATCATCGAACACGACGGTGAGGAACTCGTCTGCTTCGGGATCAACCGCAATGGCGAGTGGCACGGTCCCGAAGAGGTCCAGCTGTGGTGTATCGTCGGTGCCGACTCGGAGTACGAGGACTTCGAACACCAGAACTACATTCCACACTTCCTTGATGTCGAACGCGTCGACGCCGACGCCGTCGACGTTGTCCGTCCCCAGGGAGACCTCGCAGTGTAACACGTCAGGGCATCGTTTTCGACTCTCTTTCGATCTACCCCATCGAAACACACTCTCAACACGTGGCTCAGAAGCCACCCTGTCACTCACGATTTCACAATCTCACAACCGCACGATCGACACCGGACGCAGCTGTTAGCACCCACCCCACAGTTCAGCTGTACTCGAGTCCGGTCGGTCAACACGTCTGAAAGTCAAGCACGGAGTCCAGATGGCTGAGTCACTTATTGATGCGATTCGAACGCGTGGGCGTGCGTTGCTCTCGACGAGTCGATTCAGTCAGTTCGCCAGCGTTGGATTCGTCGGTGCGACGGTTGACAACGTTGGACTCATTGCATTGGTCGAACTGGCTAGCCTGAATCCGGTGTTCGCGAAGGTCATCTCCTGGGAGCTCTCGATTATCGTCATTTTCATTTTGAACGAGTACTGGACGTTCGCCAGCCACGGCAAGGTGAGCACGTGGGCGTTCGGAAAGCGATTTCTGCGGTCCAACGCGGTCCGGTTCGGTGGATTTCTGGTGACGCTGACGGTACTTGCAGTGTTGGTCAACTGGTACGACGTCAACTATGTTATCGCAAACCTGGTTGGAATTGGGATTGGGTTCTTCGTGAACTACACCTGTGAGAGCCTCTACACGTGGAAGGTACACCGAGACGGACGGTAGAAACCCGCACACGGCGTCCGAAACACAACCCTTAACTAGCACACCGGGTTACGATATGGTAGCGGGATGGGATAGCCAGGAGATTCCGGCGGGCTCATAACCCGCAGACCGGTAGTTCAAATCTACCTCCCGCTATGTTTTGGCGTGAACAAATTCGTGAGCGTCACCCATAGCATGTGGTTGTTCGAACCAAACGAGACACGCACAGCGCTAGCGAGCATGTCTCGCCGTGGTTCAAATCTACCTCCCGTTATGTTTCACGAATTCAATGACGAACACCGAGCGGAGCAAGGTGTGGGTCCAGGATCGTGAAAATGGTTTAGAGTGGATTTGAAGTAGACAACGAGGGAGCGAAGCGACCGAAGTTGGCGTAGTTCAAATCCACCTCCCGATACGGTTCGGGGCGAACACAAGTAGCAACCGGATACCCACCGGATCCTATAATAACTCACCACTGGCTCGTCCAGCATCTGTGCACGGATAACACAAACCAGACACTAGAAGTAGACCCCCCACTCAGATAGCGACATGACACAGGAGTCCCGTCGGCTCCTCCGCACCGCCGATGCGCTGGTCTCTGCACTACTCATCACCGCCGCCGTAGCCGTGATTGGACTCGTCGTCTCGGTGATCCGCGGCGGCAACTGGACGACAGTCCGTGAAGCAATGTTCGTCATCGGCATCCTCCTCCTGACGTTCGGAACCATCCTTACCCGACCCGGCGTCCGCCCACGAGTCAAACGCGAACTGGAAGACGACGACGAAACACGACCCCAACTCGAGTCCGATGCAGAGACGCCGACACCACATCAGGAGCGCCTGGCATCACTACTGAACAGTTCGAATCCCCTTACGGAATCCGAGCGCTTGTCACGCGGCGTTCGATTTTTGCTCGCTGGCGGCCTGGTTCTCGTCGTGACGTTCGGGACGGAGTACTGGTAAGCGACTAATCGCGTCACACTGAACACCGAGAAGCGAACACCGAGCATCGCATCTCAGCGAAGCCGAGTCAAAACCAGAATAGCGGCGGACAGATTGCTAGCGAGTCGACCCGCGTCGGTCAGTCCGATCGAACCGTCTGGTCGAGTTCCGTCGGCGGCAGTTCGTTCTCGATACGAAGACAGGACGCAGTCTGTCCGGCATCGGTCTCCTCGAGTGCGGGCGACTGCGTCTCACACGGCGTCGCGAACTCGGTAGCGAGTAAGTCGCGAGCATCGTCCTCGTTGTCAGTCACGATATTTTCGATCGCCGACTCGAGAACGGCCTCCGCTTGTGGGTCCGAGAGCGGCTTCGGAATATCGAACTCATCGCGCAGTCGGGCCTTCGTTTCGGCGGTCGTCACTTCTTCAGTCGTTTCGTACTCGTCGACCTCGGTGATGAGCATCTCGCGGATTGCCTCGACGTTGAGCGCGCTGTCGTCGAGTTTCTGGCGGAGATCCATCACACGCCGCCAGGTTTGCTGGTCGAACTCGTAGCCCTCTGGTTGGATGACCTCGGGACATCGCGTGTGGAACCGACAGCCCGACGGTGGGTTCGACGGACTCGGCACGTCGCCAGTGAGTTCGACACCCATACCACGATCGGTCGGATCGGCGGTCGGGATCGAGGCCAGCAACGCCCGCGTGTAGGGATGTTGCGGATTCGCGAAGACCTCGTCCGTCCGTCCGAGTTCGACGACTTCCCCGAGGTACATGACGGCGACGCGGTCACAAATCTGGCGAATAACAGCCAGGTTGTGACTGATGATCAGGATACTGAGTCCGAAATTCTTCTGGAGGTCGTTCATCAGTGCCAGAATCTCGGACTGGATCGAGACGTCGAGCGCCGACACCGGCTCGTCTGCGATAATCATGTCGGGGTTCATCGAGAGCGCCCGCGCAAGGCCGACGCGCTGTTTCTGCCCACCGCTCAACTCGTGTGGGTAGCGGTCGGCATCCGATTCGGAGAGGCCAACCCGTTCTAACAGATCGGCCACAATCTCGTTTCGACGGGGCTTGTCAGTCAGCCCCTGTACCGTCAGCGGCTCGGCGATCGCATCACCGATGCTCATCCGTGGGTCGAAACTCGACTCTGGATCCTGAAAGATCATCTGGACGCGGCGTCTAAACGCCTTCATCTCCCCGCTGTCGTATTCGGTGATATCCTCACCATCGAACCGGACCGTCCCCTCGGTTGGCTCTTCGAGGCGGATGAGCGAACTCGCAGCGGTGGATTTCCCGCAGCCACTTTCGCCGACGATTCCAACCGTCTCGCCGGGATAGACGTCGAAGTCGATTCCGTCGACAGCGCGAACGCGGCCGACTTCCTTCGAGAGAATTCCCTCCGTGATCGGATAGTGTTTCTTCAGGTTTCGGACGGAGAGCAACGGCTCGTCACTGCCGGTGTTGCCACGACGGCGGCCAGCTGATCGGTTACTCACGGTGATCACCTCCGTTCGTCCGCTCCTGTCCATCATCCGTCCCGCCATCCGTCCGACCGGACCGCTGCTCACCGCTGCCAACCGCAGCGTCGGCACCGACTCGCTCGAGTACCGACGGGTCGTCCGCAGTCTGGTAGTGGACACACGACACCTCGTGCCCATCCCCGGCAGCGGACTCGAAAGCCGGCTGTGCGCCGGTTCGACACTCCTCCATCGCGTACGGACACCGGTCTGCGAACCGACAGCCCTCGGGCGGGTCGATCGGGTCCGGTAACGATCCCGGAATGCCACCCAATGAGCCATGGCCCGGCAGGCACTCGAGTAGCGCCTTCGTGTAGGGGTGAGAGGGCGACTCGAAGACGTCGTAGACGCTGCCTCGTTCCATCACCTTGCCGGCGTACATGACGACGACGCGGTCTGCGATTTCGGCGACGACGCCGAGGTCGTGGGTGATGAAGATGATGCCCATCTCGAACTCCGCCTGGAGGTCGCGCAGGAGTCTGAGGATCTGGGCCTGAATGGTCACGTCGAGTGCCGTCGTGGGCTCGTCGGCGATGAGCAGGTCGGGCTGGCACGCGAGCGCCATTGCGATCATCACGCGCTGTTTCATGCCGCCGGAGAGTTCGTGTGGGTAATCATCGAGGCGGGCACTGGCCTCGGGGATGCCGACCCGGCTGAGGAGGTCAACGGCTTCCTCGCGGGCGTCGTCTTTCTTGATGTCCTGGTGGAGCTGAATCGCCTCGATGAGTTGCCAACCGACAGTGTAGACCGGGTTGAGTGCGCCCTGTGGGTTCTGGAAGATGTGGCTGATTCGTGCGCCACGGATGTGGGTGAGTTCCTCCGCAGAGCGAGCAGCCAGATCGTCGCCGTCGAAGACGACGGAGCCGTCTGCGATCGAGCCGGGTGGGCTCTTGAACAGTTGCGTAATCGATTCGCTCGTCACCGTCTTTCCGGAGCCGCTTTCGCCGACGATACAGACGGTTTCGCCGCGGTGGACGGAGAAGTCGACGCCGTCAACTGCCTGTACCTGTCCGTCGTCGGTGTCGAACACCGTTCGGAGGTTTTCGACGGTGAGCAGCGGGTCGCCGCTTCTGGTGTCAGTGCGGGCTTGCGTAGTGGTATTCATGGTCGACTCGTTGGGGGTAGTCGTTGTGGATGTGGCGGTGGATTGAGTTGGTCCTGTGTCAGATGCGTCTCCGGCTTTGTGACCGGGTTCGGTTCCGTCTTCGTGCTCACTCTCGTTCCCACGGACGCGGTCAGGACTCGGCGAGGACGGTGGTGTTGGTGTCGGCGTCATTCGCCACTTCCCTCCGAGCGTGGGTCGAGTGCGTCACGAAGCGCGTCGCCGATGAAGTTGAACGCGAGGATCGTGAAGAACAGGAAGACCCCCGGAATCGTCGAGATCCACCAGGCGTACTCCAGGTCGTCCCGACCGGATGCAATGACCTCACCCCATGATGGGACTGTTGGGTCACCGAGGCCGAGGAACGCCAGACTCGCCTCGAAGAGGATGAGTCCGGGGATCAACAGCGTTACCGCAGTGATGACGCTGTTCGAGACGTTCGGCAGGAGATGCCGACGCATCGTCCAGAAACTACTTGCGCCCGCGTTCTTCGCGGCGAGGACGTACTCCTCTTCACGGCGTTGGAGTGCCTCACTCCGGACGATGCGTGCAATGCCGCCCCAGCCGAGTAGGCCGAAGATCACGATCATGCTGAACAGGCTTCCCCCGTAGAGGTAGACGATCATTAGGTACAGGAAGAACGTCGGGAACGTGATCTGGATGTCGACGTAGCGCATGAGGACGGCGTCGATCCAGCCGCCGAAGTAGGCGGCACTCACGCCGACGATCGCCGCGATCGTGATCGTGATCATCGCGGCGATCAGGCCGACTTGCATACTGACTTCCATCCCGTAGATGACCGAGACGAGGATGTCCTTCCCTTCGTGGGTCGTCCCAAGTGGGTGGGCCCAGGTACCGTGACAGCGGCCACCCGAGACCTCACCGGCACACTCGACCGGCATCCACTCTTCGACCGACATGAACACTGGCGGCTGGTAGGCGTTGCTGGGTTCGACGGCCGGCCGATCAAGGAATCGCGGTCCGATTGAGCCGATGACGAAGATCACTCCCAGGTAAATCAGGCTGACAACGGCCGCCTTGTTCTTGCGGA
This sequence comes from Natrialba chahannaoensis JCM 10990, assembly GCF_000337135.1. GTDB lineage: Archaea > Halobacteriota > Halobacteria > Halobacteriales > Natrialbaceae > Natrialba > Natrialba chahannaoensis. Next base: position 34,922 of record NZ_AOIN01000093.1, on the reverse strand, counting down.
ACTGTCGCCAGTAGTACTTCGTCATCCGCTTGTTCTCGTACAGCGGCACGACGACGAAACACAGGATCGACAGCAGCGTCAGAATGTACAGCCAGTCGAGTGCCTGCAGGTTGACACCGAGCGTTCCGATGGTGTCGGTCCCCGGCGTCTTGATGACGTAATCGTAGATGACACCGGCGGTAAAGACGATGTAGATGCTCGCGATGAGGACCGCCTTGAGCGACAGCGATCGACGTGCGTCGTCGACCCTCTCCCAGTCGACATCTTCGAACGTCTCTTGACTTCCGGTCTCAGTGCCGGTCGACCCATGCGTGTCAGTATCGACCGACATCAGGAATCACCGTAGTCGATCCGCGGATCGAGCACTGTGTAGGCGACATCCTGTGCCAGGTTTCCGATAATCGTCAGGAACGCCGGTAACAGGACTGTCCCCATTACTAGCGGCGTATCCTGATTGACAATTGCCCGGAAACTGAGCATGCCAAGTCCCGGAATGCCGTAGACCACTTCGATCAGGTATGACGACACTAGGATAATTCCCAGGAGGTCACCCACGAGAATCGTCGCGAGCGGAACCGACGCTGGACGGAAGATGTGATGCGTCAGGATTCGACGCCCCTCAACACCCTTTGCCTTCGCCGTCTTGACGAACTCAGCTTCGACGTACTCGAGTGCTTCTGCACGCGAGTAGCGCATCAGGCTCGCAATCGAGCTCAGTGTGAGCACGATTATGGGGAGTATCAGCTGTTGGGCGTTCTCTAACGAGAAGATGGCTACGTTCGTATCGAACAGGATCGGCACCCAGCCGAGCATCACCCCGAAGATCACGAGCAGGATAATTGCGAACCAGAAGTCCGGAATACTTAGCCCGAAGAAGGCAAAGAACGTCGCCGCGTAGTCACTCCGGGTGTACTGGTTGGTCGCAGAGTACAGCCCGATTGCGATACCGAGGATCGTCGAGATGATGATCGAGGGAACCCCGTACATCATCGAGTACGGTATTGCGTCAGCTATCGCTGTCGTTACCGGCTGTGAACGTGTTTCAGACCATCCCCAGTCGAGTGAGAGCATGTTCCCCATAAAGTCGACGTACTGGACGTGAAGCGGCTGGTCGTATCCGTAGTAGCTCTCGTATGCGTCTCCGATCTCTTGCGGGTCTTCACCGGCCTGTGCGGCCTGGAACTGCATTTCGGCAAGCTGTGTATCCGGCGTAAAGTACAGGAGCATAAACGTCAGCGTCAAGACGATCAGTGACGCGACGACTGCCCACGCAACTCGACGCAGAATGTATGTTGTCATGCTCATACGCCATCACCACTGCATTCCAATAAGAATCTGAAAGGTAGCAACACGGTTGAATTTCGATTTTGTCGTTCTCGGTTACGTTAAGGTTGATGCTATCGCACGAGTTGGGTGTCGGTCAGCGAGATTATGCTTCGTCGAACACCCAGGTGTGGCGGTCCCACGCCTGACCGAACACCTCTTCGGGCCCATCGACGTAGCCCTGGTAGCCGATGATATCGTCGCTCATGGCGACGAAGTTGACCGGCTGATCCTCACTCAGGACACCAAAAATTTCTGCGAGTGTCTCCTCGCGTTCGCTCTGGTCTGTGCTGGTGCGGACAGTGCTAAACAGCGACTCCATGTCAGCATCCGGGACGTAGCCGAAGTAGTTCGTCGGTGCCTCCTCCGTCCAGAACGCGTCGGTTGCCGCCGGTGTTCGTGGATAGGTGTTGAAGTTAATTCCGTACATCAGGTCCCAGTCTTCTGTACTTGCGGAGTTATCACGGGGACCGTCGTTGTTCGGGCCACCGGTCCACGGCTGATCATCTTCGTCGCCCTGCCAGGAGTTCTGCACGTAGTTCGGGATCATCTGGTCGAACGTCACCGACTCGAACTCGACCTCAATGCCGAGTTCCCCCAGCTCGTCGCCCATAAACTCAGCTGTGGTTTCAGTCGTTCCGGTGCCACGCGAGTAGACCATCGTCAGCGTGACCTGCTCACCGTCTGGATCGAGGAGCGTTCCGTCGCTGTCGTACCCGTACCCCGAGCTCAGGTTCGCTTCGAGAAGGTCTCGCGCAGCGTCCGGATCGTAGGTATCTCCCTCGCCGAATCGAGTCACTTCGGATTCATCGTACCATTCGGACCACTGGGGCTGGAACGTGTGTGCGACCTCTGCGTAGCCACGGAGAATATTCTCCGAAATCTCGACCTTGTCGATCGCCATCGAGAGTGCCTGGCGAACCTCACGCGTGCGGAGTTCCTCCCAGCCGTTCATCCGCTGGTTGTACGCCATGATGGTCAGGTACGGGTACGGAACCTCCATGACGTCGACGTCCGGCCGGCCCTCGAACCGCTCGACGCGAGTCGACGGAATGTTGGTCTCCTCGATCTCTCCCCGCCCGAGCGCACTCAACCGAGTGCTTTCCTCATCGATCGCCTGATAGGAAAACTCCTCGAAGTTTGGTGCGTTTTGCCAGGCTTCGACCTGCTCCTCGGTGATGTAGTCTGGGAAGTCATCCGCATCGAGGTCGTTCATGTAGTACTCGTCGTTCTTGACGGCAACGAACTCGGAGTCGCGGTCCCAGCGCTCGAAGGTGTATGGACCAAGGTTCCCACCGTAGGCGAGTTCCTGTACTTCTGCGTCCTGATCGAGACCCTGACCGTCCTGCTCGTCGACGTACGGCTCAAGCAGCCCCTGTGGCATACAGTACGATCCCCAGAGGTCTGGCTCGAGCGGCCAGTCGGCGTTCGGGTTTTCGAGTTCGATCTGGAACTCGAGTTCACCGGTTTCTTCGACGTGTGTTCCAGCCCAGTTGCCGGCTGCTTCGGAGAGTGCCCAGTTGCCTTCGCCCTGGTGAACCTCCTGGATCATGTAGACCCAGTCCGAGGCGGTCATCTGCCCGTAGTCATTGCCCCACTGGAGGTTGTCGCGGAGGGTTGCAACGTACACCTGCGCGTCACCGGTATCCTCGATGTCCATCCACAGTGGGAAAATCTCGTTGTCAGTGGTGATCGTGTACGCGCTGTCCATCACCAGTGCGAGTCGGTTGTTCGTGTTGTCGTCGGACACCTGAATGAAGTTCATCGATTCGGCGTCCGTTCCGTCGGCGACGGTGTAGGTATCGCCAGTTTCGTCGTCGCCACCAAGACCATCCAGACAGCCAGCAGCCCCAACCACACCCGCTGCAGTAAGTCCTTGGAGGACACGGCGTCGCTTGATACCAGTACGGTATCGCTTGTTATTCTCCACCATGAAATCACGGTGTTAGTACAAGTATAAATAGATTGTTGTTCCTGGTTCAATAAGATATTACCAGGGGCCCGTACCCTGTGTTTGCCCAACGCCTGTTCTGTAATATGGTATTGACAACAGTGTCTGTTCGGATATGGGTGTATACACTGGAATAAACAGACAATATGTTGTGGTTAGAACCTCTCCCTAATCGGGGTATTTATAAGACCCGGTTGGCCAGCAACTGCGTTGTATCACCAACGCATGCATCAGGGTGGCCCGTATCGGGAAGCTGGTTAAACAGTGTTTAACTGTAACGACTGATAATTGTGGTAGTTATCTAACTCGAAACTCGCTTATACCTGTGGCCTACCCTGCCTGCAGCGTCTCTATTCTAAGAAATAGATGTTGCCACTAATCAGGGTGTATTGTCCACAATTGTCGCACAATACAATATTGTGTACAAGTAATGGTAGCACACCGAATCCAAAACAAAAATTTATGGGACATGAGTGTCTCGTCCCAGTCGAATGGCGAATGAAATCGATCAGTCCCGGCGGACTTTCCTGAAGACTGCTGGGGCGGGTGCGGCGGTGGCAACGTTTGCTGGGTGCATTACGGACGAAGATCCTTCCGAAGACGAAGGTGGGGACGAGGGTATCCTGAACCGGGTCAACTCGACGATGACGTCGCTTGATCCGATTCAGTCGACCGACACGGCCTCCGGTGAGGTCGTCAATCAGATCTACGAGGGACTGACCTACTTCCCGAACGGTGGCTCGGAAGTCGAGAACCTCCTCGCAGAAGAAGTCAATATTTCAGACGACCTGCTGACGTACACGTTCACGCTAAAGGAAGCACAGTTCCACGATGGCAGCGAGCTGACTGCCGACGACTTCGTGTACGCGTTCCGTCGTCTTGCTGAATCCGAACACAGCGAACGCGCAAACTTCATCCTCGGCGACATCTTCCTCGCAATCGAACATGAGACGGACGACGATGGTGGGGTCGTTCCGGATTCGATTGCTGCCGAAGCGGTCGACGACCGAACGCTCGAGATCACGCTCAGTTCAGCGAACCCGAACGCGCTTGCACTGTTGACCTACGACTCCTTCTCCGCAATTCCAGAGGGAATCGTTGGCGACATCGAGGGCTACGACGGCGAGTACGAGCAGAGCGAGCTCGCGAACCAAGTCGCAGTCGGTACTGGCCCATTCGAATTCGACCTGTGGGATCCAGACGCAGAAGTCGAAGTCTCCACGTTCGAAGACTATCACGGGAGTGTGGCAAATATTGACGGCGTCCACTGGCAGATCCTCGAAGACGACACTGCACGATTCACGTACGCAATGGATCGGAGTGCGGACCTTTTCGAGATTCCGACGCCCAATTACGAATCGGATTTAATCGACGCAGAAACGGACGACGAAGGGCGCGAAATCGGCGAGTACGGCCCCATCGAAAACGGCGACATGGTCAACTACATTGGTGTGCCACAGCTCTCGACGTTCTACTTCGCGTTCAATGCACCGTCTGTCCCACTCGAGATTCGACAAGCCATTGCATACGTTCTCAACCGCGAGGACCTCATTCAGGATATCTTCATGGGACGTGGTGAAGAAGCAGTGACGTTCACGCCGCCAGGTGCGTTCCCAGGCGGTCCAGAACGTCGTGATGAGTTCATCGAGGACTACCCGTACGGACTGTTCGAAAGGGACCGTGAGGCCGCACGTGACCTCATTGAGGAAGCCGGCTACGACGACGACGATCCGTACGAATTGACCCTGACAACCTACGAGAGTGAGGTCTTCCAGGAGGCCGGTCGTTACCTCCGTGACAACCTTGCCGGACTCGGTGTCGACCTCCAGCTCGAGGAGACGCCGTTCGCGACGTTGCAGGAACAGGGAGAAAACGGCAACCTCGAATTCTTCTCCCTTGGCTGGACCTGGAGCTGGCCAGCAGCAGACTACGGAATGTTCGGCTTCGAACCCGAGAACACGAATACATCCCTAATGCCAGGGGATGCAGACGGTTACTACCTCGACTGGCATGAAGAGGACTCCGACGCGTCGGCAATGGCCCAGGAAGCCTGGGAAACAGTCGAGGCGAACCCAGAGCCTGAAGAGGGACAAGAGGTTCGCAACGAGGCGTACATCGATATGGAGCAGGCCGTCTGGGACGACGCGATCATGCTGCCGCTGTACCACGAGATTCAGGAGCAGTTCCACTACAAGCACGTCGACATCGAACCGTTCGGCACGATGGGTGACTACCTGCAGCGGTACAACCACGTCACGCTGGACGAGTAACGACGTTCTGTCGTCGAATCACACCGCGGTATAGACGGGGTCCGGGAGTTCTCCCTACCCGGACCAACTGCACGTGCGTTCAACGATAATAGGGAGGTTTATAATCAAGGAATGCTCGAACAACCTATAGTACGAGATATGATGCAGACGTTGCAGACGGGTGATCATTCGTGAGCCGCTGGCGGTACTTCTTCCGCCGGTTGCTCCTATCGGTCCCTGTCGTTCTCTTTGGGCTCACGATTACGTTCGTCATCGTACGAATGGGCCCCATCGACCCTGTCGCCGCCATTGTTGGTCCTGAAGGGGGAGGCGCAAGTCGCGGACGTATCGAAGAACGACTCGGGTTGAACGAACCGCTCTGGCAACAGTATATCGACTTCATGGTTGATATGCTGACGTTCAACCTCGGTCAGTCGTGGGTTATTCAGCCAGGTCGAAGCGTCGAAAGCCTGCTGATGACCTACGCGCCACGAACACTTTGGCTCGGGTTCTGGTCAGTCCTGATCGCGATCTGTATCGGGGTCCCGCTCGGCTTCTACGCCGGACTGAACCCGAACACGAAGAGTGACTACCTCGCATCGTTCGGCGGGATCGTCTGGCGCGCAATGCCTAACTTCTGGCTTGCGATCATCATCCTCGCCGTCCTTCGCCAGTCCGAACGGTTCTTCTTCGGACTGAACTGGCAGTCACTTGGCGTCGATAGTGCCCTCATCGGACAACCACCACTCGACTTCATCGCGTTCACTGACTGGGTCACGATCGGAATGATCAGTATCCCGGTCGGGTTGTACTTCTCGTTCGAAACACTCATCGCATCGATCAAACAGGTCATGCCCGCTGCGATCGTGCTTGGCTCGGCTGCGATGGGGAACGAAATGCGAATCGGTCGAACGGCAGTGCTCGAAACGATCAACTCGAACTACGTCGAGACGGCAAAGGCCAAGGGGCTTCGTGACCGCGTCATCGTCTGGAAGCACGTCTTCCGGAACGCGATGGTTCCGCTCGTCCCGATCATCACGAACGAGGCGTTTATCCTGATCGGCGGCTCGGTCATCGTCGAAGTCATCTTCGGTATCAACGGTATTGGCTACCTGTTCTTCCAGGCAGCCACTGAGGGTGACCTCCCGCTGGTTGGTTCACTGATGTTCGTCTTCATCATCCTGATTGTCTCGATAAACATCCTCCAGGACTTCCTCTACACCGTTCTGGATCCACGCGTGGGGTACGAATAGATGAGCATGAACGAATTCGACGACAAGACGCTGCGAGAACGAATCGCCAAAAACCCACAACCGGCGCTTGCCTGGTTGGCCGGTGCGCTCGTGCTGGTTGTCCTCGAGTTGGGGCGACTCGCATCCGGGATTGTGCAAGTCGGCGAAACCACCCGGTTTGTACTCGGCGGGATCGCATCGGTCCCGGGATCGGTCGAAGAATCCGTCGCGAGTACACTCGGTGGGATTGCAGGACTCGTCGCGTTCGGTCTCACGGTGCTCGTGTTACTCGGCATCGCAGCCATTCTCGTCAAGTGGCTGTTGATCCCCTGGACACTGGTCGACCGCCTCGGCATCGAGGCAAGCACCGGGGTAAAGGACATCGTTGAACGCGTCATCGTCACCGGTCTACTCGTCGTTGCCGCGGCGCTCGTCGTCCTGACTCCAGTCGGTGGCGTCCTCGAAATGGCCGTGAGCGCACTGACCCGCGGCGTCGAATGGGTTGGCTCACTTCCGACGATTACGAGCCGCGAACTCATCCCAAACGAAGGATACCAGCAGCCAGATGGTAGCTGGGAAGGGACCTTCCTCGGGCTCTCGCCTGCAGTTGCGTGGGCGCTTCGTGTCGCGGTCGTCTACGCGTACGCACTGGTCTGGCTCGCCTGGCTCTGGCGCGGCTACGAAACGTTCCGCGAACACTACCGTGAAGCAGACTGGACGCCTCGCGACGACAGTATCAATCGCTTCCGGAACCACTACTGGGGGATGTTCGGTCTCATTGTCGTCATCATGTTCCTCGTGATGGCGCTGTGGGCACCGGCAGTAAGTCCTGCAACAGCGGAAGCCAACCTGTACCAGCCATACGAACACGAGTTCGAGTACTATGGCGACGATGGGGTCGAAACGATTAGCCACGGTGACGCAAACTTCGATAGCCGCTCACAGGGATCTCATACTTACGTCAGTGTAATGAGCTATGACGACTACGACCGGTTCCATCCGTTCGGAACGAATACCGACGGGAAGGATCTCTTTACCTTCTTGGCGTATGGAGCACAGGTCTCGCTCGTCATCGGACTGCTCGCAACCGTCTTGATGGCAGTCATCGCAACGGCACTCGCGCTCATTACGGCCTACTACAAGGGTGTCGCTGACCTGGTAACGATCGTGGCCAGTGACTCGATTATCTCCTTACCACGATTCTTACTGGTCCTGTTGCTCTCCGTGCTGTTCATGCAGGCCAATCACCCGGTCGCGGAGATATACGACGGAGGCTTGCTACTGGCGTTAATCTTTGCCGGGACCGGCTGGCCACTCCTGTGGCGGGCGGTCCGTGGTCCGGCACTCCAGGTCTCCGAACAGGAGTGGATCGACGCCGCAAAGAGCTATGGTCAGAGTCCGGCAGCAACCATGCGAAAACACATGGCGCCGTACATCGCCGGCTACATGCTCATCTACGCCTCGCTGTCGCTCGGTGGGGTCATTATCGGCGTCGCTGCACTCTCGTTCCTCGGCTTCGGTGTGCAGGCACCGACGCCTGAGTGGGGCCGTGCAGTCTACGAGGGACGGTCCCATATCGACTCGCCCTCGTGGCACATCGCAACCTTACCGGGTATCCTCGTCGTGTTACTCGTTACCGGGTTCAACGCCCTTGGTGACGGTATCCGCGACGCAATCGATCCACAGAGCGAGGCCAGCGACGGTGCCGCTGGTGCTTCCGGAGGTGGTGGATAATGTCTATGGACTCAGACTCTCCAAGTACATCTACAGCGACGACAACAGCTGAATCGACAACGACGGCCGGACAGGCAACCCACTCAGAGCCGATCCTCACTGTCCGAAACCTCCAGACCTCCTTCTTCACGGACAAGGAGGTCATCCGTGCAGTCGACGGGGTAAGCTTTGACATCCGACCCGGCGAAACCGTCGGAATCGTCGGCGAGAGTGGTTCCGGAAAGAGTGTCACCGCCCGTTCGATCATGGGACTCGTCGACTCGCCCGGCCGGATCATGCCGGGAAGCAGCATTCGCTTCAACCACGTCGAGACGCTCCAGGCGTTCGCCACGAAGTTCGCCGATCGAACCGTCAGCCTCGACGACCTTGAGGCAGAACACGACCCGGCCTCGCTGTTCGACCACCCCGAAATCGACGTGACACCGCGGACGTTCGACTACGACGACCGCGAGGAAGCGACGATCGAAGACTTCGTCGGTGCCTACGGCGAAGAGCTCGAGTTCGTCGGTGACGACGACTGTGTTTTCGTCAGAGGTGGCGGTCCGAACGATCCGGAGTCGATCACCGGCGGATTCGTCGAACTCACTCGCTGTACTGGTGAGATCCTGCGGGCGATGCGCGGTGGGCGGATCGCGATGGTCTTTCAGGATCCGCTGACGAGCCTCAATCCGGTGTACACGGTTGGCAACCAGATCAAGGAGGCACTGCGGCTGCACCAGGATCTGTCGGGACAAGAGGCAACCCAGGAAGCGATCAGCCTGCTCGAGGCGGTCGGGATTCCGGACGCGCGTCGGCGCGTAACGGAGTATCCCCACCAGTTCTCGGGCGGGATGCGCCAGCGTGCAGTCATTGCGATGGCGCTCGCCTGTGACCCTGACCTGTTGATCTGTGACGAGCCGACGACGGCACTCGACGTGACCATTCAGGCCCAGATTCTGGATCTGCTGCGAGAGCTTCAGGAAGAGCGCAACCTGGGAATCATGTTCATCACCCACGACATGGGTGTCATCGCTGAGATCACCCACCGCGTGAACGTCATGTACGCGGGCGAGGTCGTCGAGACGGCGGGCGTCCACTCGCTGTTCGACGACCCGAAACACCCCTACACGCAGGGGCTACTCGAGTCCATTCCGGGTCGCCAGGATGGCGAGCGACTGCAGACGATCGAAGGCAACGTGCCGACGCCGAACGAGCCGGCGACGTACTGTCGGTTCGCACCGCGGTGCCCGAAGGCGTTCGAAGAGTGTGAGGCGGTCCATCCGGATACGGTTCCGGTTGGCGATGCGGGCGAGGACGAACAGACTGACCACACGGCAGCATGCCTTCTCTATATCGATAAATACGTGAACAATCACGTTCGGACGGAGACTGGTGCACAGGTACAGACACAGACGCAGGCACAATCGCAAACAAACGCCGACACACACGGAGGTGACGACTGATGAGCCAGAACGCTATCGAAGCAAACGCAACTGAGACGGAGCCACAGGCAGGGTCGTCCCAGGACAAGGATGTCATGGTCAAGGTTCGTGACCTGCGGACCTACTACGAAGGGAACGGCCTCTTCGGCGGGACGCCAGTCAAGGCTGTTGACGGCGTCACCTTCGACATCAAGCGCGGCGAAACGCTTGGACTGGTCGGTGAATCTGGTTGTGGGAAAAGTACGCTCGGGCGAACGCTCATCCAACTCGAGTCCGCAACAGGTGGCGAGATTCGATTCGACGGCACCGACATCACGACGCTGTCGGGTGCGGAACTCAAAAAGTGGCGTCGGAACGCCCAGATGGTGTTCCAGGATCCAGACTCGAGTCTCAACGACCGGATGACGATCGGGGAAATCGTCCGCGAACCGCTCGATGTCCACGACTGGAAGACGCCGCGTGAGCGTCGGCAGCACGTGAAAGAACTGCTCGACACGGTCGGGCTTCAGCGCGAGCACTACTACCGTTACCCCCACCAGTTCTCTGGTGGGCAGCGCCAGCGAATCGGCATCGCGCGAACGCTGACACTCGAGCCAGAGTTCATCGTGCTCGACGAACCGGTTTCGGCACTCGACGTGAGTGTCCAGGCAGAGGTCATCAATCTGCTCGAGGACCTCCAGGAGGAGTTCGGCCTGACCTACCTCTTTATCGCCCACGACCTCTCGGTCGTCCGGCACATCTGTGATCGTGTCGCTGTGATGTACCTCGGTAACATCATGGAGATCGGTCCGACTGAGGAGCTATTCACCGATCCGGCGAATCCCTACACACACTCGCTGCTATCGGCGATTCCGGAACCCGATCCCTCGGCCCACAAGGACCGGATCACGCTTCATGGAACGCCACCGAGTCCGCGATTTCCGCCGGATGGCTGTCCGTTCAGCACGCGCTGTCCGGCTCGGATCCGTCCCCCGGAGTACGAAGACTTAGATAACGATCTCTGGGTCCAGCTCGATACGCTTCGTGAAGTGTTACGCGAGCGCGACCGCGCGGAGAAATCGGTTACTGACCGCATTCGGGAACTGCTCGGCAAGGAGCCGCGGTTCGGAACGATCGAAGGAATCTATGGCGAACTGTTCGACAAGCACGACGTTCCGGCCGATGTACAGGAGATTCTCGATGAGACGGCGGATCTCGCGCGTGAAGAAGGCGAGATTGCTGCACTTGACCGGCTCGGGGAAGAGTTCGGCAGTGTCTGTGAGGGATACGGCCCTGAGAGCGACGGCGAGAGCGAAGACGCTGACGAACCGGTTGCACCCGAGTACTACACAGTCAGTCCCTCGGGACGACGCAGCCTCTGTCACCGCCACAATCCGAGCACAAACCACGCAGAACCCGATCAGGTACTCGACGAGCGTCATTAACGTCACAGACGAGTGGTGACTGGCTGTCTCTAAATGCGGCCGCTCGTGGCCGTTTCACGCAGTCGATCCACGCACTTCTCATCATCGCAGTTACTGCTTTGCTGTGTTCGACTGGCACTGACCCGGGTGAAAGGGTGGCAATCGAAGTCCATTTCTGCCCGCTTTGAGTAGTACTCACTACATCGACACCTGCGACGAGACAGCCCTAACTGGCTGGTTCGTTGGGCAGCCGTTACAGTGATAGCGATGATGGTTACCGTAACAATGACGGTGACGACGAACGTGACGGCCACTACGAACACCACGACCACTACGACAATCTCCACGCCGATTCCATGACCACTGATCACCACGGGAATTCGTTCCACGTCCGACTCTCCGTCTGGATCGATGCGATCACCTACGCCACCGCGATTACCACTCTCGTAACCCTCATTGCACTCCTCCTCGGTCTCGTCACCGGCGGCGGCCCCTCGCAGGCGAAGTTCACCCTCTTTATCGTCGGTTTTCTCCTGCTCGGCTATGCGACAGTGCGACTGTGGCCGTCCACACCGAGCGATCTGGACACCCATACCGAACTCGCCGGCGTCGAAGGCGACTCGATCCCAGAAGTTGCAGACCAGACACGGTTTCAGGCATTCGTCCAGCAGCTGCCACCACTCCGATGGGTCCAGTCACCCCCACCGGAAGCTCGTATTCGAACCCCGGGAAAGCTCCTCCTCGGGAGTATCGCAGTGTTGCTCGTGTCCTTTCTGATGGAGACGGTGTTCGGGATCTGAGTCGCACCCGACTACCCAGCGCTCAGGTATCGTTCATAGGTCCGTTCGTAGTTGTTCTGCTATTCACCCGCTATCCCCGTTATCCCCGCTATAATCGCTCTATCTTCGGTACTACGCACGCACACGACACTATACGAACCACGAACGACGAACGCAAGTCAGCCAGCGAACACCAGCGAACACCAGCGACCACCAGTCTCCACCAACCACGAGTTCGACACTTGAGTCAGCGTGAAAAGAGTTATCCGACTCCTGTGCCCACCCCTTCGTATGGCACGGATTGGGAACGACGACAGTGCTGAACAAGTCGAACGAGTCAGCACGACCGCAATCAAAGACGCCTGGGCGCAGACGACCGACGAACTGGAGGTACTCGCCGAGCAGCGTCGTGAGAACGGCTGGGACACCGTCGCAATTCCGGCAATCCAGACGGCCGCGGTCAGCCGAGACGCCGGGTCGAAACACAACGAACGATTTGGAATCGTCTTCGTCGTCCCGGACAACTATGCCGACTCGTTCTCGGAGGCGTTCGAACGGGGCGAGTTCCCACGATTCCAAGCGTACCGAAACGAGGTGAGTGGGGCTGTCTTCCTCGTCGTCGAGTACCTCGACCCCGACACCGAGACTGCAATCCTCCTCGCCGGACAGTACGAACGACGCCACGTCGGCGGGATGCTCTCCGCTGCCACCGACGAGGGCGTACTCTATACGCACGCAAAAACGCTCAACGGAACACTTCTTGGCTCGTTCGAACACGAAGGAGATGAGTACGAGCCACTCGTCCCCGACACCATCGAGCCGATCGGTGACACGTCGGAGTAACGCGTCTCAGAGTATCAGGTATCAGGTATCAGGTGTCGGGTGTCGAGTATCGGGTATCCCGAGTTACCTTTCATTTTGTTTCGTTGTGCCGTGGCACTGCTCGTCGAGTGTGAGGCTGCGTCCTGAGCGCGGACAAACGAAAGCGAGACTTGGCGTAGCCGTTCAGGAATCGCCGTGTTCGTCGATGATGACGACTTCGCCGTCGACGACGTCAACGTTGATGAGTGTCTTGACGTCGTAGCCGGCGTCGTCGACCTTGTTCTCGCCGCCGACCTTCTTGATCACGGCGACGGTGTCGATGACTTCTGCACCGATACTGTCGAGCGCTTCGAGGACCGATGCGAGCGTGCCGCCGGTCGAAAGCACGTCGTCCAGAACGAGGACGCGCTCGCCCTCGCGAACGTCGTTGATGTACATCTCGTTCTCGGAGTAGCCGGTCTGCTGGGAGATTGCGACCTCGTCTTCGAGCCCGTACTTGCGCTTGCGGATGACGGTCAGCGGAATGTCGGTCATCAGCGAGACAGCGGTCGAGATGTGGATTCCCATCGCGGCTGGCGTGACGATTCGGTCGACATCCTGGAGTTCGGCCTTGCGGATGATTCGGATGACGATTTCACGAAGAAGTGTTGGGTCGAGTTTCGGGACGCCGTCACTGATCGGGTGTACGAAGTAGTGATAGCCGTTCTTTTCGATGATCGGTGCCTCGAGGAGCGACTGCTGCAACTGATCCATGTCGTGGGTCGGGCGGTAGCGGAGTAAAAGTTGACGATACGTGTGAGCAGTGAGTCGACGTGACGAGGTGGCGGCGACGAGAGCAGTTACCAGCTGATCAGTCACCTGATCCGTAACTCAGTTCCGGCGGCTGATCGCCGTGCCCGAGACGCATATGTCGCTCGTGATAGATGTGAACGACGGCTGTCAGCGTCACGACGACGGAGATGAGCGCCATCCAGGCCAGATTCGATAGCATTGTCAGCGGGTGAATTTCGAGCCAGAGCGCTGCGACCAGTGCGGTGCTGATCGCCCCGAGTGAGAGGTACAGTTCCCGCCAGGCGAACTCGCGACCGGGGACAATCTCGAGATAAACGCTGATATCCCGCGTCCGGTCGGTCGCGCGGATCACACCCCGATCGGAGTCAAAATGGAGAATGCCGGCTTCGTCCATCTTCGGCAGGTGCGTTTGCTGCAGCGTCGTGTAGACACGCTTTCGCTGCGCTGGCGTGACGCCCTCGAGTGTCGTGTCATACTCCCAGGCAGCCAACTGCTGGGCGAGGTCACCGAGTTCGACCGGACGGCCGTCCTGTTTGAGGAAGTGAAGGACGTAGCGACGACGCTGGTTGCGGAGGACTTCGAACACTTCGCCCTTCGAGAGTGGCTCCGGTTCGGCGACGGCTGTTGTCTCCTCCGAGATATCCGTCTTGTCGCTAGCTGTCTCAGTCACATCCACTGCGTTCGCGTCGCTGTCCGTGTTGTCCGCGTTGGTATCTGCTGTCGGCTGCGGTTCGATACTGTCGTTTCGTTGTTCCTGGGCCACTCCGGATCACCTCGATCCCCGTCCATTTCCGAATCCAATCGGCGCGCTAATGGGTTGGTTCGATGGGATGAACGCCACCTATATAACTCTCCTGACCCGCTTTGAAAAAGTCACTCATCTAACCAGTCTGAGAGCATGGCCGCGATCGAAGCCGCAATTTCGTCGGCGAGTGCCGATTTGGTGCCCGAAAATTGCGCAACGTCGGCGGCGTGGACGAGCAGCGCTCGCGTCTCGTCGCCGCCCATTACGCTTGCATCGTTCGCGACGACAAACGCGAGCTCCGCACGCGCTCGCATCTCTCGTGCCTTGGTGATCATCTGCTCATCCTCACCCGACGTTTCGGTCTTGAAGCCAACGATCGGCAGGTTGGGATGGGCCGTGCGAATCTCGTCGATCAGCTTCGGGGTGGACTCGAGTTCGAGCGTTAGCTCTTGGCCCGACCGGATCTTCTCGTCGCTGGCGTCCACGGTGTAGTCGCTGATTGCGGCTGCCGAGACAAGTACGTCCGCATCAGCACAGGCTTCTTGTGTTGCGGTGAGCATCTCTTCGGCGCTCTCGACTGCTCGGATATCGGCATAGGGGAGGGACGGCCCATCGTGGACCAGTGTCACGTCCGCGCCGCGGACGTAGCAGGCGGCGGCGACGGCACGGCCCATCTTCCCCGAGGAGCGGTTCGTCAGGACCCGAACCGGGTCGATCGACTCGCTCGTCGCGCCACTGGTGACGACGACGTGCTCACCCGCGAGTGGGCGCTCGCCCGCCGCGCGTGCCACGTCGCAGACGATTGCCTCTTCACTCGCGATTTTGGCCTTCCCCTCCTCGATCCGCGGGTCGACAAAGTCGACGCCCCACTCGGAGACCATGTCAATGGCCTCAAGTACGCCGGGGTGATCGTACATCGGTTCGTGCATCGCCGGAGCGATGACGACGGGTGTGTCGGCTCCGAGCGCAGTCGTCGCGCACGTCGTCACCGGTGTGTCGTCGACTGCACTGGCGATCTTGCCGACCGTGTTGGCCGTCGCTGGCGCGATCAGGAACACGTCGGCCCAGCCGTCGTAGCCACAGAGGTCGACGTGCTCAACGCTGCCCGTGATCTCCGTGACCACGTCGTTGTCCGTAGCAAATTCCACGGCCCAGGGGTGGATGATTCCCTGGGCACTGCCGGTCATCACGCCGCGAACGGTGGCACCGCGTCGTCGCAACTCGTGGGCCAGTTCGACCGTCTTGACGGCCGCGATCGAGCCCGTCACCCCGAGTGCAACGTTAACTCCCTCGAGCATTCGTCTGTTCTTCTCACGGGAGTGTGTTAAGCGTAGCGAGGTTGCTGGTCCCGTAGCTTCATAGCGGTTGTCTCAGCCACAACGACCTGGTTGTCTAAAAATGGGACTGTTCAGTGTCCGGACGTGAAAGCCCGGGATTAGAACACGGCCTAAAGCGTGTCAGAAGTAGCTAGGCTGCAACCTCCTCAGCTGCAAACAGTTGTCGAAGAGTGTCTTCGTCCGAGGGCGAGAGGTTCGTTCTGATGACCTCAGGGTCGTACGACGCGAGGTCCTCGACGACACGTTCCTCAGAGATGTCGTGGGCAAGCATGAACAGCGCGGAGTGGCCGGGTTCGATCGTGTCGGCCACCTCATCGATGAACTCGTCATCGACACCAACATTAGCGAACTTTCCAGCGAGTGCACCGCTTGCGGCACCAACCGCGAGACCGAGCCACGGCATCCAGAAAATGATGCCGATAAGCAGTCCCCAGAAGGCTCCGCCAAGTGCCCCCGAACCGACCAGACTTCGTGCTTGTTTTACTTTGACGTGGCCGTCTTCTTTTCGAACGACAACGGCTGCGTCGTCGAGCTGTAACAACTCCTGTTTCTGTAGTTCGTAGAGCTCGTCACGGACATCCTTCGCGCCGTCCATGGAGTCGAACGCGAGTACGATGAGTTCCTTCATCGGCAGTGATCGCACACTGCTGTAAGTGATAAAACTTTCACACGAGTCTGTGGAACACTGGTTTGGCGTCTGGTCACTAGCGGTGATCAGTCGATGCCACACGTTTGATCCCGTCACCCTCAGCGGTCCCTCGACGATGTCGTTGACTGGGCGTGTTCTATGCCCCCTGGCGACCGCGACCTAATTATATCAGAAATTGATTGTCTCTCGATCAATGTGTCCGAGCGGGTTCGATACCTGACTCGTCACGTACTCGTGGCGCTTCCCCTGCAATCGCATCGCCGTCAACGCCTTGTGCGTCGCCTGCGGTGCGAACAGCGCACGCTCGTCGCGGCGGATCTGCGTGTCAAGCTCGTTCCCGGCCGTCTCCATGCGAGCGCGATCGAACCCCTGCTCGCAGTGGTTGCGAATCACCCGCCAGCACTTGCGCTCGTCGACGCCGGTCTCAACGACGAGTGTCACAACGAGTTCGGCAAGGTGGTTCTGAAAGAGCGCGTAGTACAGTTTCCGATAGAGCTCACGCTCGTCGTCGGTGTCGAGGTCCGAGTCAGGATACGGCGAAAACGACAACCCGTGATTCTCAAGGCGACCGCTATGGACCCGAATGCCGCCAAGGTCTCGGACCACCGTGCCGACCGGTCGTGCGGTTTCGCGTTCGAAGACAATGAGACTGTTTTGCAGGTGGCTCTCGAGTGCGACGCCGTAGCCGCTCATGAGGACTAACTGGTCGGGAACGACCGCGTCCGCGTAGGCGTCGACGAACGAGAGTGCCGCCGCGGCCGTCTCTGTCGTGTCCGTCGCGGCGGCATAGCGTTCGACCAGATCGCAGACGAGCGGCCGACCGGTTGCCGGTGAGTCGGCGAGCAGGCTCGAGGCGACGACCGGCACGGCGTCGTCTGCCTCTGTCACCAGCGAGTGGGCGAGCGGATTCGTCCGGAGCAGTCCGGCGAGGTGGCGCGCGTCATCGAACGCCTCACCCTCGGTGTGGGGCTGGGAGTCGCCCGGCGCGTAGTACGCTGTTGCCGCCGACTCGGCGAGTACGCCGAGGGACTCGAGTTCCGTCCGCTCTGTGATCGCGTTCAGCAGGGCCGTGACTCGAGGGCCGTTCGTGACAGCCTGTGGCGAGAGTGTTCGCACGACGTTCGTGGTCTGGACAGCGAGTGGCAGTTTGAGGTGTGGATGCGGGGCGCTCGCGGTGTTGTCGGTGTCGCCGGTGCCGTTGGTGCCGTTGGTGTCGCCAGCGGCAGCGGCCGCTGTGATCGCAGTAGACTCGGTCTCAACGGGGACCACCGTCCTGAGGTTGAGCAGCGGCGTCACAGGCTGTGTACAGTCGGGGATGGGAACGACCCGCCCGTCAGCACACTGGGCAGCGTACCGGTCGAGAATCGTGTGATAGAACTGGAACGGGTGGACCGGAACGACGGCGTAGGCATTGGGATCCTCTGCTGCAGGCAGCGCTCGCTTGAGTGCACTCTCGAGTCCATCGACCATCGCGAGTAGGCGAGCGGTGAGACTCTCGTCGGTCGTCGCCGCCTGCGTCTCGAGTGCGTACGTCCGATCGATCGCGACGAACCGGAGCTCGATCCGGTCGGTGAACGCTGGCGCGTACGCGAGCCCGTCTGCGGCACCCATTCCTCGCCGAATCTTGCCAGCGGGATGAAACGGGTGCCCGTCGGTGACGATGCGTTCGAAGGCGGCAGCCGAATCGGCGGCGGGGATACCGCTGGTGACAGACTCGAACACCGAGTCACCGCTGGTACCGGTATCTGTGCCGCCCGCTGACCCGACCCGTTTCGCGACGGATCGCGCCTGCACCGGTTTTGCAAGTTGCGCGAGTGCGAGGCTGACGACGCTCTCTGTCACTTCCTCGAGGAGGCGATCCGCCTGTTCGGCGTCACACACTGCCCCGTCCGACTCGAGTAGTGCCAGAACCGAACCGGGATGGCTGAGGGTGTCACTGGTCGTCTCGCCGTGCTCGGTCGCGTTCGCCGCCATCGAGAGCCGCGAAATCCGTCCGACGAGTCGAAACCGGTCGTAGCCGTGGCGGCGTGCAATCGGTACGACCAGCAGCGTCTCGGAACTCGGAAAGGGCTGTAGGGCGAGTAGCCGACACGATTCGGGCAGCGGTTCGACGGCTGCGAGAAGACTTGATCCGTCGAGCGTTCGACTCGTGTCCCCGGCCGCGTCCGGAACTGCGGGCGACTCACGGTCTACGACGTGTGCGTCGGGAACGCCGTCCGGACGCCCGCGGAGCACCCCGTGAACGAGTCGTCGGGTAATCTCGCGACGGGCGTACTCGAGTGCGTCGAGGTAGTCGTCCTCAGCCGCAGTGGCAATACCAGAGGGTGGGTCGTCTTCGGTTTCCTGTCGACGGTGAGTGCGGACGTACCAGGTCGCCGCGCCGAGGGCGTCCCGTTCGGCACTCGTCGCGAACGGTGTGTTCGTCCGTCGGTTCGGTCCGGTCATGGTCGCCTCACGAGGAACGAACTCCAACGGCTGCCGGGATAACTTGACGGGGGTATGGCACCTAGTGATACAGTTCGTTTATCGTTCCGCTTTCGTCTCGATTTCGCCCGCATTCTCGCGACGTCGTGCCCCACAACAGCCGGTTATGACCGATGACCGGACGCTCCGGAAACCGTGTCAGTGTAGCTAAGTCTATCTCCGCTCGACGCGTAAGTTCTTTTGAGGACTGATGGAGACACACAGTAACTCACCAGAAAACACCAGTACCGACCGTGAATCCGATGCCACAGAGAGCGCCGGCTCCTGGACCAGAATGATCCGCACTGGCCTCTTTACTCTCTCACTCGTCCTGGCCGCGGTGATGACCGTCCTGTTTCTTCCCGACTTGCTCGTGCTCCTCGTGACGGGCTGGACCGCCGAAGCTGGAGCGGAACTCGGCATTCACCGACTGCACGTGATGGGAATCGCTGCAGTTGTGGGCGTGTTCCTGCTTGGACTCTTCTCGCAGGCGTTCCGTCCGCTCGAGCGCATCGCGTCGATGTGGGGTGCGTTCGTAAGCATTCTCGTCGTCAGCATCGGCACCGTCGTGTTCGGTGTCGGTCGCCCCGAGGAGGTGCTCCCGTTCTTGCTGGTCACGACCGTTGCGCTCGTGACCCACCCTGCGGGACGAGGATTGCTCCGCCGCGGGAACTCGTACAGTCCGGTGCTCCTCGCACTGGTCGTCGTCGCCGCGATTCCGATCCTCGCGTTCGTCGCGACACAACTGAGTCTCACGACGAATCTGGCCGACCCACACGCCGTCGACGGACACTACGTGATGATGGCTGGTCTCGCGCTCGCCCCGCTCGCGTACGGCGTCTTCGCCGCACTCGGCTTCACCGGCTGGCGACTCGCCTCGTGGCTCGCCGCGCTCCCGATGGCGTACTACGGTCTGCTGTCGCTCTCGTTCCCTGCGCAGGTGGGCGCGACGAGTACGACGTGGAGCATCCTGGCTATCCTCTGGGCAGTCGCGTTCGTCGTGACTGCGGAGTACTCGCGCGCGGGTACGTCCACGCTGTTCCGGCGCGATACCAGAGCGAAGCGAGCGAGCGTCTAACTCACCACAACCCCCTTTCTGTACTTGCCCGCTGCCCCGTACTGTCCGTGTCCACCTTCAGTCCTGTTCCCGTCCCACTCCATCCCTCCCTCGTCCGACGGTTCGCCTGCGCTCGCGTCAGTCCTGCTCGACGCTCGGATGCATCGTCGGCTGCTCGTCGAGTGGCTCCGCGAACGCCTCGAGCATCGTTTCGCGGGCTCGCTCGTCGCGTGCGCGCCGTTCCTCGTCGTCGATCTCCTCACAGCCAGGTGGCACCTCGCGGTCGCGTCCAGTGAAGTATCCCGCTGGGACGACCCAGTCGTGGTAGAAGTTGACATCGGAGTCGTGGATAACCGCAAGTCCCACCTTCGAACCGTGGCCGGCCGCAACGATCGACTGGTGTGGCTCACCGGCGAGTCGACCCGCGGCATAGACGCCGTCGACGGCCGTCCGACCAGCATCGTCGACCGCGACGAAGTGCTTGCTCCCGCGCTGCGTGCGACCAACATCGAGCGGGACGAGGTACTCGCTGTCAGACCACGACGCCGCGACGATTCGCCGCGCTTCGATCGGCTCGCCACCGTCCGTCTCGAGTATGAACCCTGCCTCAGGATCGGTATCCTCTCGCAGCTTGGCGCTCGTCACGAGTCCGAGTTCGAACGTCACACCGGCGTTTCGGGCCTGGTCGCGGGCCAGTTGCAAGTACCGGCGGGCATCGACGCCGTCCGGGAAGCCAGGGTAGTTCTCGAGGCTCGCGTTTCGGGCGAGGATGGATTCGCCACCGTCGATGACGAGTGTGTCCATCCCTGCACGTGCGGTGAAGATCGATGCGGCGAGGCCGGCGACGCCGCCGCCGATGATACAGACGTCTCGCATGTCCGTGCGTTCGGAGGCCCGCGTATAGAAGTTGTTCGTCGGCTGCTTGGTGGAATCGAGGCCGAACCTGATGGGAATCCTTACAGTGAAACCACTCATACTCCTCGCCGTGGACAGAATTCTCCTCAGCACCGTTGTGTACCGCCCACCCGAGGAGGTCTTTCCGTACGTGCAATCCTTTGCCGACTACCCTCGCTACACGGAACACCTGACCGACGTCCGCGCACACGGCGACGGCGGCGTTGGCACAGTCTACGACCTGCGACTCTCGTGGTGGAAACTCAGCTACACCGCCCGCTCGAAGGTGACCGGTATCGAGAGTCCCGAGTCACTCGAGTGGCACCTGCAGAATCATCTCGATGCGCGCGGGGAGTGGCGGGTGGAGGCGGAGCCGTCGGCTGCGCCGCCAGGGAAGGAGACAGCGAGCCGGATCTACTTCGAGGCGGTGTACGATCCGCACTCGGCGGATCCGAGCGCGATTTCGCTACCGCGGTTCGTCTCGCTCGACTGGGTGATCGGAAAGGTCAAGCCGCGGTTACTCGACGAAGCGAAGGGGGTTGTCAGGCGGCTGGTGGCGGATATCGAGGGCGAGCCCCGAGAGGTGGAGTTGACGATTCACGAGTTGCCGTGATGGGGTAGCTGTGTGTTCTGCTTCTATATGGGGCTGTGTCTGCGTCTGTGTCTGTATCTGTATCTGTATCTCTGTAACCGCTGTATGCCTGGTCTCGCTGCTGACTGTGTGCTGTCCACCGCTTCATCGCTCCTGCGTGTCCACTCTGCACTGCTCACCGGTCGGTCCGCAGCCAACAACTCACTCCCATCTGCCGGCCACTCATTCTTGCGTCTCGTTCCCGTACTACGGACTGGTGAGTAACGGATGCGAATCATCGTCGTCGGTGCCGGTGAAGTCGGATCGAACATCGCGGGCAACCTCGACGATGACCACGAAGTCGTCGTCATCGATACGGACGAGGACCGCGTCGACGAGATCACTTACGAGTACGATGTCATGGCAATCAGGGGCGACGGAACCTCGGGCGTGGTACTCGAGGAAGCCGGCATCGAGGAAACGGATCTCGTCATCGCGAGTACGGACGGCGACGAGACGAACATCGTCGTCTGCGGCGCGGCCAAGACTGTCGACGACCCGTTCACGATTGCGCGGGTGAAGAAGACCAACCTCCTGCGGACCTGGGAACGAACGGAGGAGGCTTTTGGCGTCGACGTGATGGTCTGTACGGACCTTTACACCGCCGAGACGATCGTCGACATCGTCAACCTACCAGGCGCGCGCGATGTCGACACTTTCGCGAACGGACTCGTTCAAATGGCCGAGTTCAGCATCGACGCGGACAGCCCGATCGCCGGCGAAACCGTCTCCGAGGCCGATCGCTTCGAGTCGCTGACGTTCGCAGCACTCATCCGCGAGGAGGAGG
This sequence comes from Natrialba chahannaoensis JCM 10990, assembly GCF_000337135.1. Lineage (GTDB taxonomy): Archaea > Halobacteriota > Halobacteria > Halobacteriales > Natrialbaceae > Natrialba > Natrialba chahannaoensis. The sequence continues at coordinate 12,653 of NZ_AOIN01000093.1, read as the reverse complement.
TCGTCATCCCGACCGGCGAGACGGTCATCGAAGCGGGCGACGAACTGGTTGTCATCGGTTCCGTCGAACACACCCGCGAGTTCGCTGGCGAGTTGACACCGTTCCCGACCGTCGAACAGGCGAGCGAGGTGGTAATCATCGGCGGGAGCGAAATTGGCTACCAGACGGCTCGTCTCCTCGAGGCGGACGGACTCGACCCGCGACTCGTCGAGCGTAATCCACGCCGCGCACGCGAACTGGCAGAACGGCTCCCGGGTACGCTCGTCCTCGAAAGCGACGCGACAGACATCGACTTTCTCGTCCGTGAGCACGTCGCCGACGCGGACATCGTCATCGCCGCACTCGAAAGCGACGAGAAGAATTTGCTCGTCTCCTTACTTGCAAAGCGGATCGGTGTCGAGCGCACGCTCGGGGTCGTCGAGTACGGTGAGTACGTGGACCTCTTCGAGACCGTGGGGATGGACGTTGCGATCAATCCGCGGCTGGTAACCGCCGAAGAGATCACACGGTTCACCCGTGAGCAGCGGACCGAGAACCTCGCAATGTTGGACCACGACCGGGCCGAGGTCCTCGAGATCGAGATCAATGAGGACAGCGCTCTCCTCGGCGCTCGCCTGCGTGAAACGATGGCTGAGCTTCCAGACGGCGTCGTCGTCGGTGCGATCACACGCGATGGCGAATTGATTACCCCGCGCGGCGAGACGGTACTCGAGACGGGGGACCACGTGGTTATTTTCGTCGAAACGGCGGTGTTGGATGCGGTCTCGGCGATGATTTGAGAGGGAGACCTGGAGCTATTACTGGTGATCTGATGAGACGAGCCGGTGGAAAATTACTGGTGATCCGTGTGTTAATACTCGTCACGCCGAACTTGCACGCTCAGTTCACAGTGTGTAGTCGTGCTCGCCGTCCTCACTCGCGAGGAACGCCTCCAACAGGTCGATCGTCGACGCCACGTCCTCGACGTGGGCCGTCTCCGTCACCGTATGCAGGTATCGCGTCGGAATCGAAATCGCACCCACCGGTTTCGCACCTGCCGTATTCTGGAACCCAGCCGTGTCGGTGCCGCCAGCCGGAAGGATCTCGAGTTGGGACTCGATTTCCTTCTCGTCGGCGACCGATTGGAGACGACGGTGGACCTTCGGATTCGTGATGACACTCGAGTCCTTGAGTTTGATCGCGGTCCCGTCACCGAGTTCGGTGACGTGCTCGCCGTCCTCAAAACCGGGCACGTCGTTCGCGACGGTCACGTCAAGAGCGATAGCGAGGTCGGGGTCGACGTCGACGCCGAGCGCGTTCGCGCCGCGCAGGCCGACTTCCTCCTGGGCGGTTGCACAGAAGTGAATTGTCACGTCGGGGTTCTCGAGTCGGCGGGCGGCCTCGAGCATCGCGAACAGGCAGATGCGGTCGTCGAGCGCCTTGCCCGTGACCGTTTCACCGACGAGTTCGGTCGACTGGTCCATCGTCACGAGGTCGCCGGGCGAGACACGTTCGTCGACATCCTCGTATGGCAGGCCGACATCGACGTAGGTGTCCTCCACTTCCGGGGTCTTCGTGCGTTCCTCCTCGTCCAGTGTGTGTGGTGGCGGCGAGCCGATGACTCCCGGCAGGTCGCCGTCCTCGGTGTGGATCGTGACGCGCTGGGCCTTGAGTACGCGTGCGTCCCAGCCACCGAGCGGGTCGAGTTCGACGAAGCCGAACTCGCCTTCCTTCCCGCTGACGTGACGAACCATGAAGCCGATTTCGTCCATGTGCGCGGCGACGGCGACCGAATACTCGGAGTCACCGTCGAGGGTGCCGACGACGTTCCCCATCGCGTCGGTCTGGACCTCGTCGACGCTTGATTCGAGTTCCTCGACCACCAGTTCGCGGACGCGATCCTCGTAGCCGGGGACACCGCTGGTTTCAGTAAGCTCTGTCAGAAGCTCGACATCGAACGGCACGGTATCGTCAGTGAGAGACATAGTCGCACGTCGGTACGAGACGGTTATAAACGCGTGGAAAGCGTCCCCCGTGTATTTTCATTGGTTATTACCTAGCGTATTTGACAACGGTTTTGACCCCGTCGACCAGTCTCGGTGTAACCGCGGAGTATTAACGGGACGACGAAGTACGAATGCGTATGAGTGGCGTACGCGTCGCCGGAACGGGATTGACACCGTTCGGAAACGTCCCCGAACGAACGAGCAGAGACCTCTTCGCCGAAGCGACACAGACCGCGTTCGATGTGAGCGACGTTCCACGAGCGGACGTCGAAGCAGTGTTTTACGGAAACTTCATGGGCGAACTGGCAGAGCACCAAGGCCATCAGGGACCGCTGATGGCCGAAGCCGCGGGCGTCCAGGCACCAGCGACGCGGTACGAATCGGCCTGCGCCTCAAGCGGGATGGCGATTCGCGACGCCGTGATGCGCGTCCGAAACGGCGAGCACGACGTCGTCCTCGTCGGCGGCGCAGAACGGATGACGAACCTTGGCACCGCCGGCGCGACGGAAGCGCTCGCCATCGCCGCCGACGACCTCTGGGAAGTCCGTGCCGGGATGACCTTCCCCGGCGCGTACGCACTGATGGCCCAGGCGTACTTCGACGAGTTCGGCGGCAGTCGCGAGGACTTAGCAAACGTCGCAGTCAAGAACCACAAAAACGCCTTAACCAACGAAAAGGCCCAGTACCAGAAGACGATCTCCGTCGAGGAAGCCCTCGACGCGCCGACCGTCTCGAGTCCCCTCGGTCTCTACGACTCGTGTCCCCTCTCGGATGGCGCAGCAGCACTCATCCTTACGAGTGAGGAGTACGCCGACGAACACGACCTCGACGCCCCAGTCGCGATCACCGGCACCGGGCAGGGCGGCGACCGGATGGCGCTGCACGACCGCGACCACCTCGCGCGCTCGCCCGCCGCCCGCGACGCCGGTGCAGAGGCGTACGCGGACGCCGGCGTCGACGCCAGCGACGTGGATCTCGCCGAGGTCCACGACTGCTTTACGATCGCCGAGGTGCTCGCCATCGAGGCGCTCGACCTCGCTCAGATCGGCGAGGGAATCTCGGCCGCCCGTACCGGCCGAACGACCGCGGACGGCGACGTGCCGATCAACCTCTCGGGCGGCCTCAAGGCGAAGGGCCACCCGGTCGGCGCGACCGGTGCGTCGCAGATCGCCGAGGTTACAAAGTTACTGGCGGGCACGCACCCGAACAGCGAGCACGTCGCCGACGCGACGACCGGTCTCGCACACAACGCGGGTGGAACGGTCGCCAGTGCGACGGTTCACGTTCTCGAGGAGGTGGACCCATGAGCGACCCAGACGAAAACACCGTCCGCGACGCCGGCTTCGACGACTGGCTCGACGCCGCCGAAGACGGGGAGGCCTACTACCTCGAGTGTCCCGAGGGTCACACCTCGCTACCACCGCGCCGCCTCTGTCCGGAATGCGGCTCGACGGACCTCACCGAACAGCCCCTCCCTGACACCGGCGAAATAGCGACGTTCACCGTCACGCACGTCCCGACGCCCGCCTTCGAGGACGACGCACCCTACGCGACCGCCATCGTCGACTTCGGTCCGATTCGCGTCACCGGACAGGTCGTCGACCACGACCCGGACGAGGTCGAAACCGGCCAGACGGTTGCACTCGAGATCAGCCGCTCTGAGACGACGGACGAGCGCGTTATCGGGTTCACGTCGGTCTGATCAGTAGGTCAAGGGATCGAAGGAAACAACTGCCAGTCCATCGCACCCGTCGGAGACAATGCGTACGAAGGCAGACGACTTTTTCCGCAGCTGCCGCTACCACGGTCGTTCACATGGCCAATCTCCACGAGCAGATGCAGGACGACATCAATCCCCTCGACCTCCGATTCGACGCAGACGAACTCGAAGCGCAGGTCGATCACCTCACCCAGTTCATTCGCGACCGTGTCGACGCCGCAGACGCAGACGGGACCGAGATCGCGCTCTCCGGCGGTATCGACAGCACTACAATGGCCACCCTCGCCGTCGAGGCGCTCGGCGCTGACAACGTCCACGCGATCACGCTCCCGAAGGCAGTCAACGAAGCTGCGAACATGAGCGACGCCGAACGCGTCGCCGAAGCACTCGGACTCGAGTACGACGTGATCGAGATCGACCCGATCATGGACCAGGTACTCGGGCTCGCCGACGCCGAGAACCAGAACAAATCGGAGGACCGCTGGGAAGGTCGGTATGTCGGCAACACGAGCGCTCGCGTGCGGATGACGATCACGTACCTGCTCGCCAACCGCGAGAATCGGGTCGTGCTCGGGACCGGCAACCGGGCTGAACTCGCGACAGGGTACGTGACGAAGTACGGCGACGGCGGCGTCGACTGCAACCCGCTCGGGAACCTCTACAAACAGCAGGTGCGGCAGGTGGCGGCTCATCTCGGTGTCTCCGAGGAGATCGTCCAGAAGACACCGACTGGCGGCATGGTCGACTACGAGAGCGACGAGGAGGAACTCGGCCTCGACTACGACACGCTGGATGCGGTGCTCGCGCTCTCGATCGACGGGAACCTGCCGAAGTCGGTCGTCGCACGGCTCACCGACACGACGGTCGAGGACGTTGCACACGTCGAAACGATGCACGAGAAGAGCGATCACAAACGGACGCCGCCGGCTGTCCCACAGCCACTCTTTTAGGGAGTGAACTGGCTACCTGTCGCCCACATCGATATCCGCATCGCCAGTCCCGCCCTCGAGTAGCTCTGCCGTGAGATACGCGACGAACTCGTCGGGATGTTCGGCGTGGGGCAACTGCGTCGCGTAGTCGATGGCGACCAGATCGAGGTCTGCCGCTTCGGCCAGGTCCCGACCGTCACGCAGCGGGACGAGTTCGGCGTCGCGGCCCCAGATGAGCGTCGTCGGTACGTCGAGCGCCGCGAGTTCGGTCGCGAGATCGAACTCCTCGACGGTGTGATCGGCGTCGTGTTCCTCCCCGGACGCGCCGCTCTCAGCGCCGGCTCCTGGGTCAAGCATCCCCGCCGCGAACGACGCCGGCGCATACCGCGCCCCCGGCTGGTGGGCGCTGCGCCAGGCGTACTCGACATCCGAGTCGTCGATCCGGTCGGAATCGTAGTAGCCGTCGCGGTCGTAGAAGTACCGGATCGAGGGCTTGCTTGCGAGGAGGTTGAACAGCGTCGTCCCGACGATGGGAGCACGAAGCAGGCGCTGGACCCAGGGTCGCGTCGCGCCGGTATCGTCGGTTGGACAGATCAGGACGAGTTCCGAGATATCCGTCTCGTCGGCGGCCTGGACGGCGAGCGAGCCGGTGAGCGAGGAAGCGACGACGATCGGCTCGTCGGTGACATCGTTCGCGAAGTCGCGGATGCACTCGGCGTAGAGCGTCGGCGAGTAGACCAGTGGTGGCCGGTCCGTGCGTCCGAAGCCGGGGAGGTCAACGGCGTAGACATGATAGTCCTCGGCGAGTCGTTCGAAGATGGCCGCGAACTCGTGGCTGCTCGCGCCGGCGTGGAGGCCGTGACAGAGCAGCATGTCAGGGTCGTTAGGGTCGCCAGCGACGGTGTATGCGATTTCGATGCCGCGCCAGCGGTAGGTTCGTTCGACACCAGTGAAGGGGTTCTCGAGGTTGCCAGCGCGACGTGTAAGGAGGCGGTTGCCGACGATGGCCGCGCCGACGGTTCCGAGGGCTGTACCGAGGACTGTTCGGGCTTTCATACGAGAGGGGTACGGCGGGAACGCTCTTAGAACTGGGGTTGTCTCGCGCTAGGTGTGCTATCCTCCGTTCAAACGAATCGACGTTGACAGTAGCCGTTGCGAGCGGAAAACGCCGATCAAACGAGGACGAAGAGCAGAATCCGTTATTACCGGGGCCCTACAAAAACGAACGCCACTACGACCATCGCAGCAATGACAATAGTATGGGCCCTGCCGCAATGTGGTGTACCGAACCCAAACTCCTCGAACACGTGGCTCAAGAGTATGATCCTGAAACAACCGAAGGAGAAATCCTCCTCTTTACGGAACGTCTTCCATGTGATGCAGGGTGTGAGAAACTCATCGAGCTATTTGAGTCCGAATACCCTGGTGTCAACGTGAACGTGAGTTATGATCCAGATATGGAGGGTAACTAAGATATCAGAAGGGACAAACGAAGTCGGTGAACGAGCGCTGGAATTGCTGGTCGAGTACGGCTATGGACCGAAAACAGAGATTGAAGACTGTACTGAGGAGGAAATCGCACACCTGGAAGATGAATTCGGCGTTGAACTCCCAGCGGCGTACAAATCTTGTATGCGATACATCGGAAACGGAACCAATGGATTTCTTCGAGGGAGTGAATTCACTTATCCCGCCCCGAAGTATCAGCGGGAATTCGCCGAAGACTGCATCGAGCGGTGGGACGAACTCGACTTCTCACTCGAGGAAACCGATTTCGTCTTTCGTGGTCTACAGGGGTCATCTTTCTGGTTTTTCAACACCGAAGAAGGGGAAGATCCACCGGTTTATCTCTACATGGAGGATTCGAAACCAGAACTATAGTATCCATTAGAGTTATTTACTCGTAGATTGTTGCAACAGGCAGTGGATCACCTCGAAGAGATTTCAGTCGAAGAGTTGCAAGANAACTATAGTATCCATTAGAGTTATTTACTCGTAGATTGTTGCAACAGGCAGTGGATCACCTCGAAGAGATTTCAGTCGAAGAGTTGCAAGATGCTCTCGACAAGGTGGACGGAAAGAAGCCGACACAACGGCTCTTAGCCGCAATAGCGTACAAAAACGGCGTTCAGCAGACTGAACTAGCCGAGTGGTACGGCGTAGAGCGACGGACGATCTATAGTTGGCTCAAGCGACTCGATACTGATGAGTCGCTTGAGCAGGCTGTTTCTGATGCTCACCGATCTGGGAGAAACCGAAAGCTCTCGGAAGAAGAGCAAGAACAATTCGAAGCAACTGTCCACGAACCACCTGAGAAGGTTGGGCTTGACGCGCCGGCATGGACGCCGGCGCTCGTCCAGCAGTATCTTGACGAGACTTACGATGTCGAATACTCAATCCCGAGTTGTCGGCGGTTGCTCAAAGAAGCGGGATTGAGCTATCAAAAACCACGCCGTACAGCTGCCGAATCCGATGCTGACGAGCAAGAAACGTTCCGCGAAGAGATCAAAAAAAGCGGTGGGAGATGGACGCCACAGTAGTCTGTATCGATCAAACCAAGAAATCCGTGCAAGTCGAGCCGCGTGCCGCGTGGTTTCCTCGCGGCACGCGGCCGTCTGTTGAATTATCCGGTCAACGCGACTGGACGTGTCTCTTGGGCGCGATCACAGAAGACGGTGATCGCTTTTTCGCTCGATTCGAAGAGTACGTAACCGCCGAACACGCCAGACATTTCATTCTTGCATTATGCAAAGAGTTCGAAGATGATTTGCTCATTGTACTGGATGGAGCGCCGTATTTTCAGGCATCGGCCGTCACGGACCTGGCGGCCCGTGACGACCTCGCCTTCGTCACATTACCGGCATACTCACCAGAACTAAATCCTGTCGAGGAGTGCTGGAGACAACTCCAAGCCGCTCTCAGCAACCGCTTCTTTGAGTCACTCAACGATCTTACAACGGCGATTGATACAGCTCTTGACCAACTCTCTATACCAAAAGTGAGCAATTATTTCTAATCTCTACTATAGTTACACACTNTCTTTGAGTCACTCAACGATCTTACAACGGCGATTGATACAGCTCTTGACCAACTCTCTATACCAAAAGTGAGCAATTATTTCTAATCTCTACTATAGTTGCCGATACGTTCTCCGAGTGGTTGTTTAGCGAAATTAGAGCCAAAGGAGAGAAGCACGACTGACTTCGTCCGTGGTTGACCCGGACTGTTATAACGATGTATCCCATTCCGACGGAGAGAAATCGTGCGCGCAACCCAACGGTGATGATCTGCACACAACTATCTGGGACACAGACGTTGGTTGTAGCCGTGTCTTTCTGACGTACTCTCGAGAGCAGCTACACTATACGGACCGATTCGTCCTCCCTCAACGAATGAATCGAATCCATACGGAAGCGAAGTCCACCCAAGTCCGAAGTAATCGATGCGAAAACCCTCTCTGCGGAACCAGCACCGTCTTCCACTTTACCCCGACAGTGATCTCACACACCGGGATTCGCGATGCATGCATCCAGTGTCTTGATCGCTCGAGCACGAGACAACAGAGGCAGCTACTGTTCCAGAGCAGGCTACTACGAGTCGAACTCCGCTTGCACAGCCTCGATATCCGCTTCGGAGAGACAGTCTTCGACCGGCGTCAGCACGTCGTCTGCGATCGCGTACGGGTTGGTCTCGCCCATCCGAACCGCCTCGGCTAACTCGTCGACGCCGCCGGCGGACTCGAGTTCATCCTCGAGCAAGGCGTTGATGTCTTCGCGAAGGAGGGTCCGGATCTCCTCGGCGTAGCGCTGGCGGACTTTCTTGGCGTGGGTGCCGGAGTCGACGAGGAACGACTTGTGGGCGGCGAGTTCGTCGATGAAGGTGTCGACGCCGGTGCCTTTTGTGGCGACGGTTTCGACGATTGGTGGCATCCAGTCGTCGAGATCGTTGGAGTCGGTTTCAGTGTCAGTGTCGTCGGTGCTGTCACCATCAGTGCCGGCCATTGCATCCGCACCGTGGTGTCCCGACCCGCCAAAGCCAACATCCGCTCCGATGTGAAGCATCTCCTGGAGTTCCTGGACGGTGCGGTCTGCACCGTCGCGGTCGGCCTTGTTTACGACGAACACGTCCGCGATTTCGAGAATACCGGCCTTCAGCGTCTGGACGGAGTCACCCGAACCCGGCGGAACAAGCACGGCGACAGTGTCTGCCGTGCGGACAATGTCGACCTCGTTCTGGCCCGCGCCGACGGTCTCGATGATGATCTTGTCCTTGCCAAAGGCGTCCATCGCCTTGACCGCGTCCGCCGTCGCCGTCGAGAGCCCACCGAGCGTGCCGCGGGCGCTCATCGACCGGACGAAAACGTCCATATCGCCGATCGTCGAAGCCATCCGGATACGGTCTCCGAGAACGGCTCCACCTGTGAAGGGAGAGGAAGGATCAATCGCGATAATCCCGACCGTCTCGCCGCGCTCGCGGTAGGTTTCGGCAAGCTTGTCTACCAGCGTCGACTTGCCCGCGCCGGGGCTGCCGGTGATCCCGATCACGTCGGCGTTGCCCGTGTGCGCGTAGAGCTCTGACACCAGGTCGCGGTAGCCTGGCGCGCGGTTCTCGATCTTCGAAATGATTCGGGCGAGCGCGCGGTGGTGCCCCTCAAGGAGGGCGTCCAGGAGGTCCTGATCGTCAGCGTTCATCGCTCGGGTGCGTTCTCGCGGACGAACTCGATGGTCTCTTCAATCGAGGTGCCGGGGCCGAAGATGGCGGCGACGCCCTCTTCTTTGAGTTCCGGTCGGTCTTCCTCGGGGATGACGCCGCCGACGAGGACGAGGGTGTCCTCGCGCGCACCGTACTCCTCGAGTCCGCTCATGATCTTCGGGACGAGGGTGTCGTGTGCGCCCGAGAGGATCGAGATGCCGAGGACGTCGACGTCCTCCTGGACTGCAGCCTGGACGATCTCGTCGGGTGCCTTGTGCAGCCCCGAGTAGATGACCTCGAAGCCGGCGTCGCGGAACGCTCGCGAGATGACGTGTGCGCCGCGGTCGTGGCCGTCGAGGCCCACTTTGGCAACGAGACAGCGGATCGACCGTCCCTCGCCCTGACCGTGCGATTGTGGCTGTGACTGCGACTCCTCGTCCTGTTCGCTGCTCATACCCGTCCCTTCCGTGGCCGCATGTTTGACTTTAACGGAAGTTTCTGGAGGTTGTGTGGTCGGACTGGTCGGCGTTTGTGAGAATGGAGTCAGGTGGCTATGAGAGGTGCATCACTATCCAGCGTGTGCTGGCCACCGAGCAGGGAGTCAAAAAATCGGTGTCAAATCGTGGTCACTCGTGGCTCCGGAATCAGGCAGACGCAGCGCCCGGCTGATTCGCGTTCGGTCCAGCAACGCCGGTCACGTCGTGTGCGATACTGGCGTTACCGTCGTCAGCAGCCTCGATCGTGATCGTCGTCGACTCGACCTCGTCGGCCGAGATACCGTGTTCGTACTCGCCTGGCTCATCGTCCGCCGGGACTTCGTAGGTAAACTCGACCGTCGTCGACTCGCCGCCCTCGAGTGTGACCGTCTCGGTCAGTTCAGGCTGGTAGTCGATAACGTCAGTGCCGAAGTCAGTGCCCGGCGGGAAGTAGAACGCCGTTCGAGTGTCTGCCTGCTCGCCGGTGTTCGTAACNTCGACCTCGAAGTAGGTGCCGAGCGTGAGGTTTGCGGTCGTCGTCTCGCCGGTTTCGACCTCGACGAACTCGATGTTCGAGTCGTCGTAGCCGTCAGCGATCGCGCGGAGCGCGTTCGTTCCAGGCGTGACGTCCTCGATTTCGTAGGAGCCGTCCTCGGCGGTCGTCACGTTGAACGCGCCGTCATCGGCGTCAACCACGTTCGCGTCAGCAATTGGGACGCCAGCGGCGTTNTCGTAGGAGCCGTCCTCGGCGGTCGTCACGTTGAACGCGCCGTCATCGGCGTCAACCACGTTCGCGTCAGCAATTGGGACGCCAGCGGCGTTCGTGACGGTGCCTTCGATCGAGCCAGCGGTGCGGTCGACGACGAAGTTCACATCGTCAACGTGTTCACCGGGTGCGACGGAAACGATCTTGTCGAGTTCGTAGCCCGGTGGCGTATCGACGACGTTGACGACGTACGTGCCTGCCGAGACGCCGTCGAGTTCGTACGAGCCGTTCTCGTCGGTCGTCGCCTCGTAGACCTCACCGTCGTCGTTCTCAGCAACGATGGTTGCGTTCTCGATTGGTGCGTCGTCGTCACTTGCCGTCACGTCGCCGCTAATCGTTCCTGCAGCCTGCTCCAGGGAAACGTTGACCGTGACGGTGTCGTCTTCTGGAACGTCGACGGATTCAGTGTGGCTCGCGAAGCCCTCGGCGTTGACCGTGAGGTCGTGCTCGCCAGCGGGGACATTCGCGAGACCGTACTCGCCGTCGGCGTCAGTCACGTTGGTGAACGTTTCGTTGTTAGCCTCGAGGTCGATACTGGCGTTTGCGATCGGTTCGCCAGTGGCGTCGTCAGAGACAGTTCCCTTAACGTTCCAGTTCGTTTCATCACCGGTGATCGTAACTGGGGCGAAGTCCTGTTCGTCCTCGCTGGCGACGATGTGGCTCGCGTCACCGGCTTCGGCGTCTGCCGGAACGACATCGGAGAACGTCAGCTCCTCGCTCTCGCCCGGTTCGAGGTGGACGACGGACGAACTGTCAGCGGTCGCCGCGTCTGCCGTCACGCTCCCCGTCGTAGCGAACTCGACAGTGTTTGCGAGCAGCAGGTTCGCTTCCTCAGTGAAGTCCTCTTCGTCGGTGAAGAAGTCGCGTGCAGTCGCCGTGAGCAGCAGTTCACTACCGTCGTCGCTGACGGCAACCGACGGGCCGGCGTAGCCGTCGCCGAAGTCGGCATCCGCGAGCGTGGTGCCGCTGTAGTCGTCGAACCAGCTTCCCCAGGTCGTGGTGCCGGTGAACAGCTCGACCTCGTCACCGACGTCACCGACGCCGGTGAAGATTGGGTGGTTCTGTTCGATGTCGAGCGTTACCGGCTCGTCAGATGTGCCGATTCCCTCGGAATCACGTTCCGCGGGATCCTCACTGACGGTGTTGAGCCGGTAAATTCCGTCTGCGTACGTCTCTGCGGTGCTACCCTGGTGTGAGTCGAGGTAGACCGCACTCTGGGTGCTCTCGAGTTCGTCGAGGAAGTCAGCAGCGAGTGCGTCGCTGCCGAATCGCTGTACGACGAACGTGTCGTAGTCGTCCATCACGTCGAGCAGGTCGTCTGCAACGACCACGTCGACGTCGAAGGTGTCGTCGTTGAGTCGCTCATCGAGCACGCTGGCGACGCCATCACCCTGACTCGTGTCGGCTGCGACATCGACGACCGCAATGTCGCCGCCGCCGTCACCGAGTTCGTAGGCGACCGTCTGCTCGTCCGGCGCGTCGCCGGTGTTCTCGACGGTTGCATTGACGCTGTAGGCGTCGCCCGGTGCGAGTTCGTCGGGTGCGTCAGTGAGATCGACACTGAAGAACGGCTCGAGGATGTCGATTGCGGCGGTCGCCTCATCATCCTCGGTGAAGACACCGTGGTCGTAGGTTCCTTCAGCGATGTTCTCCGTGTCGACATCGAACGTGACCGTCGTCTCCTCGTCGGGTTCGAGCGTGACGTTCTGTGCGTACAGTTCGTCGCCGAGGTCGTCGAAACGATACTCGACGGACTGGGTGTCGTCGACGTTGCCTGTGTTTGCAACGTCTGCGCTGACGGTGATTTCGTCACCGCGGTCGGCTTTATCGGGTGCGTCGAGACCCGTGATCTCGAAGTTCGAGGCGAGGACGGTGAACACGTCGCTCGCGTCGTCGTCTTCGGTCGTGACGGTGACAGTGTGGTCACCGCCGTCGAGGTCGCTCGCGTCGAGGTCGAACGTGATCGTCGTCTCTGCTGGGTGATCAATCGGCTCGTCGACGCCAGGTGCTGCCATGTCGACGGCTTCGGTTGCGGCTGGGTCGTCAGCGTCGTTCAGGTAAAGCGCAACCTCCTCGACTGCACCC
>NZ_AOIN01000092.1:137565-155762 GCF_000337135.1 Natrialba chahannaoensis JCM 10990 | reverse complement strand
TCGCCGGGTGCGGAGACGTCTGGTTTGACCCACTCGTCGGGCCATGCTGGGTCAGGGTTGTCCCAGTTGTCGGCGGCGATAGTGTTGCCGCTGGAGAAGTCAGCGATCTCTCCGGCTTCGTTCGAGGCACCGATGCTGAACGAGTCGTAGGTGTTCGCTGGCGAGCCGACACAGCCCTCGCCGGAGTTACCCGAGGAGGTGACTGCGACGACGTCCATGTCGTTAGCGTTCTGGATTGCGGGAATCCAGGCGTCCTCGTAGACTGGACCGAAGAGGCCACAGCCGGCACCGAAGCTCATGCTGACTACGTCCGAGTCCATCTCTTCGACCGCGTACTCGAAGCCAGCGATGGTGTCGGAGTCTGCGCCCGAACCATCCGGCAGCACGAGACCGTGCTGGAGGTCGACGTTCGGTGCGACGCCGTAGGCGGGCGTGTCGTCGTCAGCCGGTGCGGCNTCTGCGCCCGAACCATCCGGCAGCACGAGACCGTGCTGGAGGTCGACGTTCGGTGCGACGCCGTAGGCGGGCGTGTCGTCGTCAGCCGGTGCGGCTGCGCCGACCGTGCCACCGACGTGCGTGCCGTGGTAGTGCGTGTCGTGCGGTTCCGAGTCCTCGATCGGCTCACCGTCCGGGCCGATCTCGACCCAGCCACCTGGGTAGGTCGGATCGTCNTGGTAGTGCGTGTCGTGCGGTTCCGAGTCCTCGATCGGCTCACCGTCCGGGCCGATCTCGACCCAGCCACCTGGGTAGGTCGGATCGTCCGGGTCCTCGGTGTAGAGGTCCAGATCCTGGTGACTGACGTCGAAGCCAGTATCAAGGACAGCGACCTTCACGTCCTCACCCTGGGTGTCGAAGTCTGCCCAGGTCTCGGAGGCGTTGACCTGATCGAGACCGTACGTGTACTCATCNATCAAGGACAGCGACCTTCACGTCCTCACCCTGGGTGTCGAAGTCTGCCCAGGTCTCGGAGGCGTTGACCTGATCGAGACCGTACGTGTACTCATCGTCGTCAGATTCGAGGGCAGGCTCGACGGATGGCTCCGGTTCTGGGACTTCATAGTCGGGTCGGAGCTCGACCGACTGGACGCCCTCGATCGAGGCGAGTTCGGCCGTGTCGACTTCCGACGCGTCGACTTCGGCGCGAATTGCGTTCGTGATCCAGTAGTCGTTGATCACGTCCACGTTCGCCATGGTGTCGAGCGACGCCGTAACGGACGCCTGCGACATCTCGGCATGCTCCTGGAGTTGTGCGATCGCGCGTTCGCGATCGGCACTCAGGTCGCCCTCGTACTGATCAAGGACGACATACACTTGTTCGGTTCCGGTCGCCTCCTCAAGTGCGGGGTCGATCGTTGCTGGAGTCTCATCGTCGACTGCTTGCGTGTCGATTCCGTCAGCTGCGGCTGCACCTCCTGCCAGCCCGGTGCCAGCGATCGCGACGAGCGAAAGCACCATGAGGGCGGTGAGCAAGACGGCAGTCAGTTGTTCCCGTGTGTTTGTCATTAGGTAGTTGTCTTTGATTGTATTTATTTCACCGTTCACACAGCGTGTGTGGCACCGTTCCACCAATATACATACGATATCTAGTATTTCACATATGCTGAATACATAATACTACAATAACGATATTGGTGATATAATTATCGGATATTTCTAGTTACTATCCTTGGTGGAAAAATCAACCACCGTGACTGTTGTGACTGTGATTGGAGGGAATTAACTGCCGATGGACTGTTATACAGCTCGGAGATGGTGATGAAAGAGGGGGCGGGAGAAACGGTGGTCAGCTGATCGGAGCAGCGGAGACGGAATCGGACACCACCGAAGGGAACAGGTACTGATCGGTCTCACACTCGTCTGCGAATGTGTCTCTCTCCCGAACCAAAGGCTAAAGAGCGAAACGACCGAACATTCTGTCAATGACTATCGTTCGTCTCTTGCGGAGGGATCTCTCGTGGGCGTCGAAATAAAAGAACGCAGGGTTACTGACGCGGAGTTCGAGGAGATGAAGCAGTTCGTCTTCGAGTATCTTGCTGCTAGCGTCGAGAAAGAAGAGGAGGGTGGCCGGATGCGTTGGTACCCATGGCACTCTGCCGAGTACCGACACAACCACATCCTCAACGTGGTCGACCTCGCGACCGAAATCGCCCAGAAAGAGGGCGCGGATGTCGACGTCACCCGCGTCGCCGCCCTCTTTCACGATGTGGCGAAACTCGAAACCGACCAGGAACTCCACGCCGAAGCCGGTGCCCGCGTTGCCCGTGAGTATCTAGAATCGCGCGGTGAGTACCCCGAATCGTTCATCCAACAGGTGTGTCGCGCCGTCGAACAACACTCCTACCAGGGCGACCTGAGCGACGTGGCACTCGAGACGCAGTGTCTGATCGAGGCCGATCTGCTCGATAAGGTCGGTGCGAACGGCACGGCCCTGATGTTGTTGCGGATGGGCTACGAAGCTCGAACGCACATGGACTCAGACGAGATGGTCGACCGAGTCCTCGAGCGCGGCTACAGTGCGGCCGCACGCGTCGAGAGTGAGACTGCCGAAGGTATCGCTCACCAACGACTGAAGCGCGTAAAGTGGTTCAGCGAGTGGCTCGAAGACGAAATCGCCGGGATGGGCTAGTTGGCGCGGTGATTCGCAACTCCTCCGGCACTGTTCTGGCCGTCAGCACCTACACTCGTGTCTGATCGGTTCTAGCCGGGGTCAGCTACTACGATACTACGATCCGACTACTGGCCACTATCGGCAGTAGCCACGCGACCATGCAGCTACCACACAGCCACCGCACAGCAATCATGCAACAGCACTTGAGTACCCATGGTGACGTGATCCGAAGTACGTCAAGCAGTAGCGTCGGCGGTTACAGGAAACTCAGCGCCCCGATACCGAGAAAGAGCGCACCGAACCCCGCCAGTACGACCGCGCTGAGCGTTGCGATCGTCGGTGCAAGGGCGTCGACTCGGCGACCCGCCGCAACCAGTCCCGCAGGGTAGGCGACGATCCAGACCGCGATGCCGCTGAAGAAGCCGAGTAAGAGTGCGGGTGAGCCGGTCTGGACGACGAGGGTGCCCGCGAGGGCGGAGTCAATCGCGGGGACGTGTGCGAAGACGTCGAGGCTGCCAGGCTGGAGAAGGCCCACGCCAACGGTGAGCCAGAAGCCAATCTGGTAGGGATTGGTCAGCGAGAGGACGAACGTTTTCCGGAAGCCCTTGGCGGTGGTGGTACCGCCGTCGGTGAACGAGGTGGCGGCTCTGGCTTCCTCGATCGCGCCGACGGCGAAGTAGCACATGAGGACTCCGCCAACGAGGTAGAGTGCGGGTCTGATGGCGGGGTACTGGTCAATGACAGTGACGACGCCAGCGAGCACGAGGACGAAGAAGAGCACGTCGGCGAGCATGGCCCCGAGGCCGGCCCAGAAGCCGGCGGCCCAGCCGCGGACGACGCTCTCCTCGGCGATGATGGCGTTCATCGGTCCTGGCGGGGCTGCGAGGGCGATACCGAAGACGACGCCCGCCAAGAGCGTTCCTGCGAGAGTGAGCACGTGTAGTCATGTTCTAGTAGGGGTAGAAATGTGAAAAGGACAGCGAACTTGGTACGGCGGTCGGACAGAAAGGCAGACACCCCTGAACATGACTCAAATTCAATGTCTAATGTAGTCGCATCTAAAAAGACTCTTCTCAGCTGTCTGTAAACAGCGTGTCAATGGCGAACTACTGGCTTCTTCGGGCGGGAGAACGTGGGCGGCTCTGGGCGGAGTGGGCCGAGCGCTCACCGGCGGTCGTCACGATCGGGTGGGACATCGGGGGACCGTCAGAAGTCGATTTCAGCGACAAATCGGCGGTGAAGCGTCGAGTCTCACGCGCGTACGAAAGCGATGAGGGGGCGACAGCCGGACAACTCCGCTACTTCGTCGGTGGCCGGACGACGCACATGAGCGCGGGTGACTTCGTCGTTATTCTTGGCGATGCATCCGTCGAGGCCATTGCACAGGTTGGTGAATTGGAATACAATTCCTCGGGGCTCTCGAGTGCATCGTCGCACACCTACCAGCGGCCGATCGAATTCGTCGTAAAAAGCGCGAGTGCCGGTGGCGTCGCACTTCGATCGCTTCCGAAACGGTTCGGACGTGATGCCGATGGTCACGGAGAGGCGAGTCTGTACGATCTCACTCAGACGATACAGGAGTACCACGTGACTCGCGACGAGTTTACAGCCCTGCTCGATTGTCTGAGCGGTCGGGACGATGTCATCGTCGCACGGGACCCCGACGAACTGTTCGGATCGTCTTCGGAGCGGGAGTTCTACGTTGCACTTTCGGAACCAGTGAACTTCCTGACGGCCTACCGGCGAAACGTCTGGGGTGTTCGAAACACGGACAACCTGCGTGGAACGTGGGCTGATCTCGAGGAAGACGACATAATCTTCTTCCGCTCACACGGGAAGGGCGAGGAGGACAAAGACTGGGGACTCATCGGCTACGGTGTCGTCGGCGACTACAAGGCGACGAAATCCGAATACTGGTGGCGCGACGAACACAGCAACGAGGAAGTGGTCTACGAACACGTCTTCGGATTCAAGGAGACGTTCTGTCTGGGTGATCAGCAGGTCATCCAGAACCGGCCAGAGCACCGCAAGTCAGCGGAACAACTCACCATCGAATGCGAGGCTATTCTGCAGAATATGCTGCCTGTCGAAGCCGCCGCTGATCATCTCGACTGGGTGTCGTTCAACGATATCAATATGTGGGGGCCAAGCCAGTCGAACGGTCAGAAACTCCTCGAGAAGCTACACGCTCACGACCGCGAGCGAGAGCGTACACTTGTCGAGTCGTCGCCAACGATCGATCTCTCACAGGAGGACGTTCTCGCTGATCTACACTTCCCGGACGAACTCGCGAGGTCGATCGTCGAAGACGTCACCGCCGCACTCGACGCCGGGAAGCACGTCATCTTTACGGGGCCACCGGGGACCGGAAAAACGGAAATCGCGCAGAACGTTGGACAGGCGCTCGTAGACACGCACGATGAAGTCACCGGCTCCAAAATATCCACGGCGACAGCCGACTGGTCGACCTTCGATACTGTCGGCGGACACATGCCGTCGTCGACTGGCTCTGGCGAACTCGAATTCAGACCAGGGCTGGTGCTTCGTCGGTTCAAGCGAAACGACGAACAGCGAAACGAGGTGCTGGTCATCGACGAGATCAATCGCGCCGACATCGACAAGGCGTTCGGACAGCTGTTTACGGTCTTCTCGGGCCAGGAAGTGCAACTTCCGTTCGAACAGGACGACCGAGAGGTTCGTGTGTTGCCTGCCGAGCAGTACACCGGTGCCCGTGAACTGGCCTCGAACGAATACGTGATGCCTCGTTCCTGGCGACTGCTAGCCACGATGAACACCTACGACAAAACCTCGCTCTACGAGATGAGCTACGCGTTCATGCGCCGGTTCGCCTTCATCCGTATTCCGGTTCCGGCGCTTCCTGAAGGCGAGTCGGGTGATGCAATCGATGAACTCGAACGGCTCATGCACGCGTACGTCGGGACGTGGGGTCTCGAGTGGGACCGCAGAGAGGCGATGGCAGTTGCCCGAGTCTGGCGGACGACGAACACGACGATCGACGACCGGTCGATTGGCCCGGCAATCGTCAAAGACCTCTACCAGCACGTGAGTCGACACGCGAACGGCTCACTCTCGACGGCGCTGACGCAGGCAGTCATTAGCTACGTCTTCCCGCAACTCGAGGGCGTGCCGAAACGCGAACAGATCGTTCGGCAACTTGCGTCAGTCGGTGAGATCGATGAGGACTTGCTCGGGACTGCTGCGCGTGATATGCTTCAAGTGACGCTCACCGAGTCCGAGCCGGTATGAACAGGGACGAACTCCTCGACGAACTGTCGGAGGACATCCTCACGTACGTGATGCAGGGGGCGTTTCCCGAGCGCGAACTCGCGCAGACGATCTCGCCCTCGCAGCTAGACGAGCGATTCGAGGACTACGAACTACTGCTTGACCTGCACTTCATTCTCAAATCGGATGTCATCGAATTCGTCCAAAAACTTCCCAGACGACTCCGCAGCATCCGTACGGAGACGAGCACCGTGTCACAAACACATCGAGGGACCGTGAACGGGCACGTCAACTGGGGGCGGACGATCAAGAAGCGCCACACCCAGAACCCACGAGATGGATCACTGTTCGTCTGCGATAACCGCTCTGAGAACTACGACATCCCCGAGAACCTCGTCCTCAAGAAGTTGCTGGCGATAATTCACCGCACGCTTCGAGAGGCAGACCCACTTCTCAAGGATAACTACACCTGGGTTCAGGAGACCTGGGGCGACAACGAGCAGTTGATCGATGACCTGCAACGGGTCGTCGAGCGTAACGTCCACGTTCGCCGTATTCGGGAGCCAAAAGCCTACGAGCCAACCGAGCGCATGCTCACGACTGCGTCGCAGTCGCGCCAGGAGATTTACCGCGAGGCGGCTTCGCTGCTTCGGAGTCGGACCAACATCTTCCAGGGCGATACTGAGGAGATCCGGTCACTGCTCGACGAGACGGCGATCACGCCGGACGACGAGCACGCGCTGTTCGAACTCTACGTGCTCTTCCAATTCGTCGCAACACTAGAGCAGCTCCGAAACGAGCAAGCCCAGTTCAAGACGATCGCCTCCGATCGACAGGAAGTCGCTCGCATCGACGGGTCGAAAGAGTTCGTCCTCTACCACGACAACTCGGCACGAGACCGCAACCTTTCGTTCATCTCCGAACCGGATGCAGACCGGGAAGAACTCGGGCGCTCGGATACGGTCCAGCGAGTCGCACAGGATGTTGCCGGTGACTACCTCGGCAAGGAGTTCGAGAACCACACCGGACGGCCTGACGTGATCGTTCTCGAGATAATCTCTGAGGAGACCAATGAACACGAGTACCTCATCACCGAGGTCAAAAACAGCACGAACACCGATACGATTCGTCGCGGGATCAAAGAGACACTCGAGTACCTCGCCTTCCTACGGGTTGACGACGAGTTTGTGTTCGGAACTGACGACGACGGGTCGTATTTCGGGACTGGGTGGAACGGCCTGCTCGTCGTGCAGGATCTGGACGCACAGACGCAGCCGCTCGCTGCGCAGTCGGATAACGAGATCACGATTTTGCAGGCGTCTGAACTCGAGACAGAACTGGCGTCGGTTCTGGAGCAGATTCTCTGAGTAGGAATTAGAATTCGGGCTCCGGAAATCGTTTTACGGCTAGCCTCAGTCGTCACCGGGTTTGTACGCACCGCTCCGTCGTTCGATGGTGTAGATATCCAGCAGCTTCTCGGTGTGATTGCACTCTACCCCGAGCCGAAATTGACCGATCCGAAGTTTTGAATGTGGGACGCCGGTCAGTGGCTCGAGATAATCGTCGGGGTCACGCCACTGATCGGTTATGATTTCGTCGAGTTTGTCTACAATACGGTCCTGTGCATGCGTTTCGAGATCGTCGTATGTTCGTTTCGCGGGTCTCTGAAATTGCCACTGCCGGTCCTCGCTACTCATTCCTACTCCTCGTCACCACGAATCTCGTCTCGGCTAAACGTCTCGCTATCGCCCGTTCGCCGTGCGTGTTCGACGGCTGCGATTTCCTTCCAACTCTGTCGTGTTAGCTCCGGGTGTCGGACCGCATCCCGAAGTGCGTCGCGAATGAATTCGCTTCGGCTGTTGTATCCCTCATCCGTCCACGTGGCGTCGATATCTTCGAGAAACGTCTCGGTGAGCCGGATGTTAATATTTGTCTTGTCTGGGTCTTCCCCGTTGTTTGTATCTGTACTCGACATACGAGCGTGTTACACCCGCGTCTGTATAAGCGTTGGTACACTAAATTTAGCGTCCGAATCTCCACGACAGCCTCTGGTTGAGGCCACCCGATTCCGCTCGTGATTTTGCAGTCTCACTCAAGTCCCGTTTTTGGGCCGGTCTCCCACCGTCGATATCAGTGTCGACGGAGTAGGATGGGCGTCGTGGTGGTGGTTGTGATCGGTGGTGATGCGAAGGCGGTCCCGAATTGTGGTGGTTCCGGGGACCGGAGACTGTCGCCACACCCGAGAGTCCGGCTGACCGACGGGACTCGAGTACCCTTGCGGTGTTGGGTCTCGCAGAGGGTGGACTCGCTAGTCCCGTTGGTCGTGTGGTTGTGTGGGTCCTGTTGATCGTGCTGGCCTCGCTTGCGTCGCCGTTCCCGTCGTTTCCGTCGCTCCTCTCGCTTCCGTGCGAGCAGTCCGGGCGCGACGCGACAGCCGCAGGGCCGACGATGGCGTCGGTAGGGCCGATGGCGCTGACGGTGGTGACGGGTGTGTCACAGCGCGGGCAGGGTGTGAGTGTGTTGGGTGGATCAGTGTCGGCGTTGGTGTCGCCGTTGCTGGCGGTGGTAGTGGCGTTAGTGGTGGTGGTGTCGTCCTCGTCCGACTGCTCACACATCGGTCTCACCCACAAGCACGTTGGACACGTCGAACGAGACAGTCAGCACTGTCTGCGTTGGAGACGTAGTATGGCGATTCCGCTGTCGTGCAGGACGTTTATATCCCGGTAGAATGTGTGCAATCATGGTAACGAAGCCAGGTGGCTTAGAAGCCATGCCTCGAATGTCATCACCATCCGGGGTTTTCGTACCCTTATTGGTGCCTTCCGTTCTAATTGTTGGCCTGTGACGTCTTATATCAACTATTCAACTAGAGGGGGCAGGTGCCCACTACGTCTATCGTCGGTACAACATTCGCGAGCACTCGAGTACTGTTCGTCCGAATATAACTTCGAGACAACCTTGTGTGGAGTTTTTGCGGTCACCACCAAGCGAACCGCTGTGACTCTCTCACAGTAGTTGGGGTACCGTTTCGACAGTCCAGGGGCGAAATCAGCAACAACGGATTTGTACTAGTAGCTGTTGACTACAAAGAACGTGGAGACGAAGACGATCAGTCTTCGAGAGGACGTATACGAACAACTGGAAGCTCGGAAACGAGAGGATGAAAGCGTTAGCGACCTCGTGCTCCGCCTCCTTGAGGAAACGACTGTCAATTCGCGTGAGTGGTCTGGAGCACTCCCCGACAACGAAGCCGACGAACTCGAACAGATCGTCGAGAGCTCTCGGAGCCAGACAAGCACGGGGCTTTCCACACGACAGCGAGAAGCACTTGCCGAGCCAGCAGAGACAGACGATGAGACAACGTGATGCAACGTCCCTCATCAACTATTCCAGTAAAACCGCATATCTGCTGAAACGAGAACTAAACGGTGGTCTTTTAATTTCCCACCGATGTCGGTAACACAATGGACGTTTCCGGGAGGAAAGAAAACACACACGAAACCGACTGGGAGGATCCCACAGAATCGAGGCTATCCAGGTGGGGCGGATCTGTTCCACTACCCTTCCTGCTGGGTGTCGCAATCGTCGGTAGTTTTGCCCTCGGCGCTCTCGCTGTCGGCGGACTGTCGATTCTGGACGAGACACCACCAGATCCCGAGATAGAGTCCGTCGAAATTCTCAAGGCGGGGTGTCACGACGACGTGTCCGCATACTCGAAATCGAGCAGTGCTGGGGTGTGGGTCAGCACAATCAACGACACCTCGATAGACACCGAAGTCTCGGCCGAAATACGCCGGACCACACCGGAGGATGCGACCGTCGCGGCATACCGGGTATGGGTCGAAACGCACAATACGACGATCGAATCCGACGAGTGTCCCGGCCGAATCATCTACAGAGTGGAGTTCGACACCCCGTATCCTGATGCAGCAGATGCGATGCGGACCGAACGGTACCTCGACCACGAGTTCCGAGGCTGCGGCTATTCAACCAGTGATCCCGAGCCCGGCTGCGCCGCCTTGCACGAAGAGCGCCCGGTTCACTACTCCAACGGCACTGTCACGGAAGAGTCTCTCTGAGGCGGGTCACTTCCAGCACGAGGTTCGAACCGTGCAGCAGCGCCACCGGTACTGAACGCACTATTGGAATGACCCGGCGTATGGCTGCCTCCCGAGAACCACTGTGGTGACGCGCATTGCGTCACCCCTCGAGAAACCGATTCAGTTCACGGAACTCGGCGGGTGAGAGAATAATCTCGGTCTCAAACGCATCGAACTGCTCGAAATCGTGGTCGATCGTTACGATCGTGTTCGCTCCTTCCGCAATCGCTACCTGCGCGTAGTAGCCGTCCCAGCCATTGATATTCGCCGCGCGTGCACGCTCAAATCCGCCACGGACAACTCCCTCTGGTAACCGGTCATACCAGTGAATTCGCTTCGCGTCCAGCAAATTTTCTAACAGCCGGGAGGCTTCCGCGTTCGACCGTCCGTAGTATGTCGTGAGTACAGTGTGTGCACCGAACAGCGCAGGGTACGGGACGATAGCGTCGATTTCGCCAGCGATTGCGTCTCGAACGTACGAGAGTGCAGCTTCGCGAACTGGGGCGTCCGTGTGCGCGAGGGCAATGACGCCAACGTCAAACAGATACGGTCCACCCGCGTCACTCATCGCACTCTCGCTCCGCACCCCGGCGGACCACATCTCTGTGCTTTTTGGCCACTGGATCGACACCCTCGTCAAGTGGCGTCGTCTCGCCGTGTTCGGATGCTGTCTCCGCAACGAGTTGTTCCATCCGCTCGATAATCTGTTCGGGATTGTCCTCCGGTTCGACAATCAGGTCACCGTCCTCTTCGCGAATTTCGACCTCGCTTCCCGGCGTAATCCCAAGCCGTTCTCGCAGTTTCTGTGGGAGGACGATCCGCCCTTTCGTATCTACCGTCACCATATTCCCACCTATGGTGGGATTGTGGATAACTGTTTTGCTCAGCAGCCATACTGGCACACGACGGTCCACGCGGTCCGTGACGCAATCGTGCCGTTTCTCTATATAGTAACAACTGAAACTGTGTACACACCAATCGCGCAGCCTCCGTGCGATTGGGTGTGCACTGACGTTCAGTGGCTACTATAGCCTCCTCGTTGGTTCACTCGCTGGCAACAGGCAATGTAAACACAAATGTCGTTGCTACAATCGTGTTGATTGCACACTGAAGAATTGCAACCGTTAATCCCAGTGTAATGACGGTTGACATCGTGAGACAGGAGAGGGCAGCAACTGCTGACAGTATTCCGGACAGAATGTCTACCAGCACTACTACTGCTACCGAACCGGGGAACCGAGCGCTGAGAACAGGGTTGGTGTCCGCGATGACGTAACCATACTAAGTGACATTGATCGATTTCTCCCCAGGAATGAAACCATATCTGGTTATTCTCTCCGAAATCACACACCAGCAATTATGTAACCCGTCACCCATCCTAGAGACGACGGCTCAGCCGACGTAATACTCCGTCGCGAGCCAGTGCACACCGACCGACAGACGACACCCATGACACCAGCACCCGACTCGATCCTGTACGACAGCTACGGCCCGCACATCGGCGGCGAGTTCGTCCGCTCGGCGGGCGACGACCAGTTCACGACCACTGATCCCGCGACGGACGACCCGATCACGACGATCGATGCAGCCAGCGCCGACGACGTCGACCAGGCCGTTGCAGCCGCCTGCAAGGCAGCCACCGAATGGCGCTCGACCGCCCCAGACGAACGCGGACGGATCGCAACCCGCATCGCCAACATCATCCGTGACAATGCCGACGACCTCGCACAACTCGAGAGCTCCGATCAGGGCAAGCCACTCGCCCAGGCCCGTAGCGATGTCGAGGGTGCAGCCCGGTTTTTCGAGTACTACGCCGGCGCGGCAGACAAACTCGAGGGCAGCCAGGTTCCAACCGATGAGGACTCGCTCATCGTCACCTCGCGCGAGCCCTACGGCGTCAGCGGCCAGATCATCCCGTGGAACTTCCCGCTGAACCTGACCGCTCGCGGCGTCGCGCCAGCCATCGTCGCGGGTAACACCGTCGTCGCAAAACCCGCCCCCACAACGCCGCTTTCGGCACTCCACCTCGCCGAACTGTGCCGCGAGGCCGGTCTCCCGGACGGCGTATTCAATGTCGTCCCCGGCGGCAGCGAACCCGGCGCGGCTCTCTCCGCACACGAGGATGTCGACGCGCTCACGTTCACTGGCAGCGTCGCCACCGGCCAGGCGGTCATGGAGTCCGCTGCAAAGACCATTACACCCGTCACGCTCGAACTCGGCGGGAAGAACCCAGCCATCGTGATGCCCGATGCCGACCTCGACGAGGCCGCCTTCTGGATCGGAACGGGTATCTTCACCAACGCGGGGCAGATCTGCTCGGCAACTGACCGCGCGCTCGTCCACGAATCCGTCTACGACGAGATCGTCGACCGTCTCGTCGACCGTGCCGAGTCAACCGACCTCGGCCCCGGCGTCGACGACCCCGACATGGGCCCGCTCAATCACAAGGCCCACTACGAGTCGGTACTCGAGTACATCGACGTGGCCCGCGAGTCAGACGCGACACTCGCGGCGGGTGGCGAGTCACTCGAGGTCGACGGCTATTTCGTCGAGCCGACGATCTTCACTGATGTCGATCCACAGTCTCGGATCGCCCAGGAAGAGATCTTCGGGCCGGTGCTGACGGTGATTCCGTTCGCCGACCGCGAGGAGGCGATCGAGATCGCGAACGGCGTTGACTTCGGGCTGACTGGGGGCGTCTTCTCGAACGACGTAAAACAGGCGCTGTCGATGGCTCGCCGGGTCGAGGCTGGCAACGTCTACGTCAACGAGTGGTTCGGCGGGTCGGTCGAGACACCGTTCGGTGGGATGAAAACGAGCGGGATCGGCCGTGAGAAGGGACTCGAGGCGCTCGACTCGTACTTGCAGACGAAGACGATCACAGTGAACCTCGACGAGCGAGAGTGAGTGCTCCACCCCGACCGGCCAACCACTGAACACAAGTCCGCGCCACAGCAATCATACCTTCCACCCGCGAACGAGAGGTATGGGTTTTCATACCTTCGACCCCGAGCGCGCACCTGCACTCGAGGACGCGAGTCGCTACCGCTGGTGTTCACGCGAGGAACTGCTCTCGCTGCTCGAACCATGCGACAAACACGTCGTTGCCGATCTCGGTAGCGGAACGGGGTTCTTCGCCGACGACGTTGCCCCGTACGTCGACACGCTCTACGCGATCGACGTACAGGCCGAGATGCACGAGTTCTACCGTGAGAAGGGCCTTCCCGAGAACGTCGACACACTCCACGCGAACACCGACGACCTCCCACTTGCCGACGACAGCCTCGACGCTGCCTTCTCGGTCGATACGTACCACGAGTTCGCGAGCGACGACAGTCTATCCGAACTCGCCCGAGTGCTCAAACCCGGCGGCCGCCTCGTCACAGTCGACTGGTCTGCAACCGGGGAGCAGGCATCCGGCCCGCCGCTAACGGAGCGATTCGCCCTTGGCGATGCGGTCTCGCAGCTACAGGACGCCGGATTTTCGATCCGGCGGGCGACCGACCGCCTGGAAACCTACACGTGCGTGGCCCACGCACCTGACCGGTAGCACCATTTCACGGGTTCACACACTGCACCGCGAGTTTACACGCCACAGTTCGAACCCACGACTCTTTGCCTATCGCTGACCTATTGCCAGCTATGTACCGACGGCCACCGCTCGATGGAGCCGACGACGACTGGTCAGGGCGACAGTTCGATCCCGCACGAACGGATGGTGGGCCACAGCGATGACAGAAACGCCAACGCGCCGTGAGCTCACCGCTGGAACGGCAGGACTCGTAATGGCGACCCTCTCAGGCTGTCTCGACGGCCAGGACTCCGATGAGCCGACTGATGATGATCCTCCCGCCGCTGGCACAGATTCACCATCACTCCCAATCGACATCACGACCGCCGACGGCCCTGGCAGCGAGGCTGGAACCCTGACGATCCCCACTGACGGTGTCGTCCTCATCAACTTCACCCGACTCCACTGTCCGACCAGTGAGGGGCTCCTCGAGACGATCGGAAACGCCCGCGAGCGCTTGCTCGCCGAGAGTGACAACGAGGAGGCAGACGATGCGGACCCGGACGCAGGTGGAGACACTGACTCGAGTTCAGACGACGCCGAAAACGGAACCAACGGTGATAGCGACACCGACAGCGCTAGCGACAGCAACAGCGAGGACGGCACCGAAACTGCGTCCCAACTCGAGTACACCGTCGGCCGAGGCGAGGAACTCACTGTCATCTCAGTCGTCAGTGGTGTGTCAGGGGCAACACCGACTGAGGCGGAACTCGGCGAGTGGTGGGCCGAACACGACGGCAACTGGACGGTCGGCATCGATGCGGACGGAGCACTCTTTGACTACTACGATGTTCGGAGCGCCCCAGCCACCCGAATCATCGACAGCGCGGGCGAGGCTCAGTGGGAGAACAACGGTGGGACAGCGACTGGGAGCTACGTGAGCGCAGCACGATCGGCACTCGAGGCGGACGAGTAATGCTGGCAAGGCCGGGCCAGCTGGTGGAGGGCTGGCAGGGCCGAATTCAGTACAGAGAACGGTGCTTTCGAAGACGACATCACGGACCAGACACGCCAGAACGATTGCAAGCCGGAATTCGTCGCCCAAACCAGTGCACCCATTTTCCTGGAACCCGTACTGTCGCCTATGATGACCCGGCGGTCCGCCGCGCTGGGATACGCTCACTCCCCGCACCGATTCAGTCGTCCCTCTCGAGTCGGCTCGATCTCGAACTCGCCATCGAACTCACAAGCTCTGGAGGTGAGAACGAATGCGCCGGCGTGATCTCATCGCAGGCGTCGGCAGTCTCGGCATCCTCGCCGGCGCTGTCGGCGTTCTCTGGCGCGGCCTTCCTGTCAGAGACGAACCGCCAGCGGCGGATTCGAGCGGTGACACAGATTCCGACGACAGCGGCGGCCCGATCGTACTCGAGACAATTGACGCGACTGGCAGCGAGGAGGGAACACTCGAGGTGCCAAACGATGGCGTCACCGTCGCGATGTTCTTCGCGCCGAGCTGTGGCAACTGTCAGGCGTTAATGCCGAACCTTCGGGAGGCGAGCGATCAGCTGCACGAAGAGTACGGCGACGACGTTACCGTCGTTTCGATCACCTCGAACCGATCGGAAGACGAGTTACGCGAGTGGTGGGACGAACACGACGGCAACTGGTACCTCGGCCACGACCCGGGACGGACACTCGGCGTGACCTACCGGGTGGCCGGCTATCCGGTGATCATCGTCATCGACGAGAACGGGGAGAAACACTGGCACAAGAACGGTGTCCTTGGCGCGAGGCGGATCTACTACGGCGCTGCACCGGTGCTCGACGAGTACCAAGAGCGGACACAGGCGGCCGATGGTGCTGACGATGCCGAAGAGGAGCCGTCAGGGACGGATTCGGAGGTGGAGGAGTCGGACGGCGAGGAATCGGACAGCGAGGATAGTGAAGATGAGACCACAGACGAGGTCGATGAGAGCGAGGATAGTCTGGAAAATGAAGAGACCGACGGTGTCGAGGGAAAAGAAACAGACGACTAGCGCGGCCGCAGGCAACCGGCCACTTACGCGCTCGCCTGCCAGTTTCTGATTCGGTCTGCGCTGACGCCGTCGACGTCTTCGGCGATCGAATCGGGATCGGCATCGGTCAGGTCGTCGAGACTCTCAATACCCGCTGCTGCGAGTTTCTCGACTGTTTTCGCACCGACGCCGTCAAGCGACTCGAGATCGGAGCCGCTCTCGCTCTCGCGTGCCTGGAACTCCTGGTAGTTACAGATCGGACAGCCGAGTTCCCACGGTTCGTCGCCACTGTGGATAACCAGTTCGGGCAGGTCGTGCTCGCCACAGTACTCCTCGGTGACCTCGATCTCGCCGCGGCGGGGCAGCGGCAGCGAGTACTCACAGTCGGGGTAACGCGTACAGCCGACGAGTCGAGAGCCACTCTGGAGTGTCTTGACAGCGAGTTCGCCGCCGTGTTCGTCCCCGCATTCTGGGCAGTCGCCGAGCACCGGCCCCTCGCCAGCGTCTTCGGCCTTACACAGTGGGCAGCCGTGAACGAACGTCTGCCGGCCGGCGAGCATCTTGACCTCGTTCAGGCCGTGGTCTGCACACTCCTCGTCGAGGATGAGCGGCTTCCCCGTCGAGGGCAGCGGTAGCGTGTTCTCACAGTCGGGATAGCCGTCACAGCCGATGAAGTACGAGCCGTGGCGACTCCGGCGGACGAGAAGGTCCTCCCCACACTCCGGACACGGACCAAGTCGCTTGTCGTCCTTGAGCGACTTCCGGAGGTGGTCACCGATCTCGTCGCGCGAGTCCGCAAGATTCGCGAAGATTTCCGCGAGCATCTCGCGGGACTCGTCGGTCACGTCCTCGAGTCCGGCCTCGCCCGAAGCGATGGCGTCCATGTCCTGTTCGAGCTGAGCCGTCATGTCCTCCGAGACGACGCGGTCGGCGTAGTTCTCGGCGGCCTCGACGACGGCCATCGCGAGCTTGGTCGGCCGCGGCGGATCGCTCTCGATGTAGCCCCGGTCGTAGAGCTTCTGAATCGTCTCGTGGCGAGTCGACTTCGTCCCGATGCCCATGTCCTCCATGGTCTCGATGAGCCGCGACTGGCCGTACCGTCGGGGTGGCTGGGTCTGTTTGTCCTCGAGTTCGACGTCCGTGATCGTGATCTCCTCGCCTTCCGAGACGTCGGGGACGTAGTTCTCCGTGGTGCTGAAGTACGGGTAGACGTCGTGGTAGCCAGCTTTGTCGAGGCGCTTGCCGTTTGCCTTGAGCCGGTGGGCTGCGACCTCGGCGACGACCTTGAGGTGCTCCCAGATGGCGGCTTCGGCAACCGTCGCGTAGAATCGACGGACGACGAGTTCGAAGACCTCCCACTCGTCGTCGCTCACGTCGCCGCGGGAGGGAATCTCGCCGGTCGGATGAATTGGCGGGTGGTCGGTCGTCTCCTCGTCACCTTCTGTGGGTTCGATCTCGTCGGCCTCGAGGAGCGACTCGGCAGACTCGCCGAGCGTCGGGTGGCCGACGAAGTCGTCGAGCAGTTCCTCGGGGTCGAGATCGTCTGGGTAGACGGTGTTGTCCGTTCGCGGGTACGTGATGTAGCCCGCAGTGTAGAGGTCCTCCGCGATGGACATGGCGCGTTTCGCGGAGTAGCCGAGCGCACTGGCCGCCCGGATGAACTGGGTCGTGTTGAACGGCGCGGGCGGCGAGTCGGTTCGGGTGCGCCGGTTGACGTCGACCACGGTCGCCGTGTCGCGCTGGGAGAGCGTCTCGAAGACGTCCTCGGCGACGGCTTCCTCCCAGACGCGCTCGGCCTCGTTACCGTCCTCGTCGCGGTAGAAGTACTGGGCCTCGAACGCTTCCTCACCCTTGGCTACGTCAGCCACAAGCTCCCAGTAGTCCTCCGGATCGAACGCCTCAATCTCGCGCTCGCGGTCAACCATCAGCTTGAGCGTCGGCGACTGCACACGGCCAACCGAGATGAAGTCGTTTCCAAGCTGGCCCGCAGAGAGCGAGAGGAAACGCGTGAGTGCAGCCCCCCAGACAAGGTCGATGATCTGACGCGCTTCGCCCGCCGCGGCCAGGTCGAAGTCGAGTTCGTCTGGCTCGTCGAACGCGTCCTGCACCTCGTTCTCCGTAATCGAGGAGAACCGAACGCGGTGGATTGGCACCTCTTCGTCGACCTCGCGGACGATGTCGTAGGCCTCCTTCCCGATGAGTTCACCCTCCCGGTCGTAGTCAGTCGCGATAGTGACGCGGGTCGCCTTCCGCGAGAGGATGCGGAGCGTGGCGACGATGTTCTCCTTCGTCGCCGTCTTCTCGATGCTCGCATCGATGAGTTCCACGGGTTCGACGTCCCGCCAGTCCGAGTATTCGGACGGGAAGTCGACGCCGACGACGTGGCCCGAGAGGCCCACGCAGCGCTTGCCGCCCCACTCGTAGACGTTGACGCCGTTTTCGCGGCTCGAATCGTACGTTCCGCCAGAGAGGATATCCGCAATCCGCCGCGCGGCGTTGTCCTTCTCCGTAATAATCAGCTCCACCGCCGATCACCCCCTCGATCAGGCGCGGTGTACTCGAGTCCGACTGGTCGAGTCTCGGTCATACTCGCTGGCTACGACTGAGGATTTGATAACGCTTTCGCCAAAATCGGCAGACTGCGCGGGTGTGCGTGCGATACGCGGGCGATGCGCTCGCGTGCGCGTAGGTCTGTCTCTTATACACATCTCTGATGG